>JACRCZ010000044.1 GCA_016218765.1 Deltaproteobacteria bacterium
CTTGAAGCCGTAGGCCTGGAGGTTGCTGATGATCCGGTAGGGGATGGTCAGCTCCTTGTTGTTGGCGCCGATGACGGCGATGGCATTGGGCTTGAAGAACATGTCCAGGTTCGCCATGGGTAGCCTCCTGCGTTCCCCCGCGGGTGGGTCCCTCGGGGGGGAGTCGTAGTACAAGGTGGGCTGCGAGCGAAGAGGGATTTCGCGCAGAGGGCGCGAAGAGGCAGAGGGCGCAAAGGGGGGGAGGGGGATTTCGCGCAAAGCTCGCAAAGGGCCGCAAAGGACGCAAAGAGGGGGGTCAGGGCCGGGGGGGGGCCGGGCGGGCGCGGCAGAGGTCGTGGTAGGTGGGGGCTCCTTGACGGCGGCGCTGGAATTCGAGCTGCATGTCGACCATGGCGCGGAAGGGGGCGAGGAGGGGGCGGAGGTCGAGGGTGTCGGGTTCGAGGAGTTTGAGGGCGTGGAAGAGGGCCTCGATGGTGCAGACGAAGTCGAGCTGGGGCTCGGGGCGGATGCGGTAGTTGCTGGGGGAGGGGGAGGTCAGGGCGTAGCGCGGCAGCGCGTGGAGGGAGAGGTTGTGGCGGAAGAGCCAGCGTGCCTGGGCCCAGGTGCCGTCGATGACGACGAGGGTGACGGGACCCGGGGGCGGCTCGGTTTCCAGCGGGCGGGCCTCGGGGCCGGGGTAGAGGAGTATGGCGGGGGCGGCGGGGTGATGGAGGGCGGCCTGGACCCGGGGGGAGTGGTCGAAATCCGTTCCGACGTGCAGCTCGGAGCCCGCGAGGCCGTGGTGCGCCATGCGCGCGGTGCCGATGGGCATGCAGCGTTCCCTGGGGTGCTGGAGGATGACGACGCGGGTGCGAACGGCGAGCGGCGTGACCCAGGGGCACCAGCAGACGACGGCGGGACGTCCGCAGCGGAGGCAGTCGGCCCGGGGCTCGCGCGGCGCGGCGGGAGGAACGGTCATCGGCGGGGAGTATCCGCCGAGCGGGGGGGGGAGGGAAGAGAAACCACCGATGGACACAGATGGACACAGTTGGGGGAAGGGGGGAGGGGGGAAGGGGGAAACCACAGATGGACACAGATGGACACAGATGGGGGAAGGGGGGAGGGGGGAAGGGGGAAACCACAGATGGACACAGATGGACACAGATGGGGGAGGGAGGGGCTAGGTGCGTCCGGAGGCTCGGGTGCAGTCGGCGCCGCAGCCGTCGGCGCCGTCGCATTCCTCGCCGGTGTCGGTGACGCGGTCGCCGCAGCGGGGGAGGAGGCAGTCGGTGCGGCAGGGGGCGTCGGGGGTGTCGGCGTTGGCGCCGGCGGCGTCGCATTCCTCGCCGAGCTGGGTGGTGCCGTCGCCGCACCGGGTGAGGTCCTGGTAGCAGTCGTAGCGGCAGTCGTCGCCGTCGTCGTTGTTGCCGTCGTCGCAGACCTCGGCGGGGAGCATGCCGCCGCTGCGGACGAAGCCGTCGCCGCAGACGTTGTAGCGGCACATGGTGGTGCAGTCATCGGTGTTGACGGTGTTGCCGTCGTCGCACTGCTCGCCGGTCTCGACGGCGCCGTTGCCGCAGTAGGGGATACGGCAGGCGGTGGAGCAGGCGGAGCCCGGGGCGTCGGAGTTGGCGGCGCCGAGGTCGCACTGTTCGCCGTGGGCGACGTCGATGACCCCGTCGCCGCAGACCGGGTTGGTGCAGTCGGTGCGGCAGGCGTCGGGGAGGGTGTCGGAGTTGCGGGCGTAGCCGTCGTCGCACTGCTCGCCCGTATCGACGGCCCAATCGCCGCAGACGGGATTGGTGCAATCGGTGCGGCAGGCGTCGGGCGCGATGTCGCTGTTGTCCATACCGTCGTCGCACTCCTCGGTCCACGGATCGAAGCAGGCGTCGCCGCAGATCGTGTCGCAATGGATGTGGCAACTGTAGTCGCAGTACAGGCCGGCGCACGAAGGGCCGATGCCCCAGGCGGCGCAGGTGCCGGCGGGGAAATCGTCGTAGCTCCGGTCGCACTGTTCGCCGGAGTCGACCCGGCCGTTGCCGCACTGGGCGGCGGCGTCCGGGGTGACGGCGCAGAGGATTCCCGCGACGGCGACGACGACCAACGTGGACGGCGTGCCGGGAAGAAGCGTCATGGCGAGATTGTCCTTCATGGTCGCCTCCTACAGCCCCACCGGCTCGACGGGATAGGGAAGGTGCCGGGCGCTCGTGCCGCCGCCGACCTGGCCCTCGACGTTGCGGCCCCAGCAGCGCAGCGTGCCGTCCGCCAGGCGGGCGCAGACGTGGGACGCGCCCGCGCTGAGCTGGACGGCATCGGCGACGTCGAGGACTTCCGCGGTCGCGTGTCGCGAGAGCTGGGTCCCGTCGCCGAGCTGGCCGAAGGAGTTGCCGCCCCAGCACAGCACCGGTCCCGGCGCGGCGGGGATGGAGCAGGTGAAGGCGTCGCCGCCCTCGAGCACCTGGGGGCAGCCCATGTCGATGTGGGTCGGGGACAGCGCGTCGGGGCTTGGCGCGACGCCGAGCTGACCGTAGGCGTTGTTGCCCCAGCAGTAGAGTCCCTGGGCGGAGGGCGGCCAACTGGGCATCATGATGCAGGCGCAGCCGTGGAAGTTGCCGACGCCGAAGGCCCGCAGGCCGCCGGTGACCGGTCGTTCCGGGAGGTCGTGCCAGTTCCGATCGTTGCCGCCGACCTGACCGACGTCGTTGCGGCCCCAGCAGGAGACGCCGCTGGAGGCGGCGACGCAGGTATGCTGTGCGCCGGCCGCGATCGTGGTCACGCCGGAGAGGCCGGTCACGGCCTGCGGGGTCGCGGAGCGCGCGGGGTGGGTGCCGTTGCCGAGGTTGCCGAAGTCCGAGCGGCCCCAGCACGAGGCGGTCCCGTCGCCGAGGATCGCGCAGGTGTGGTGTGCGCCGGCGGCGAGGGCCGTCACGCCCGTCAGCTCGGTCACGACGGCGGGCGGCCAGACGCGGGCCGCGATCGAGCGGCATTCGCCGAAGCCCGAGCGGCCCCAGCACGAGACCGTCCCGTCCTCGTGCGCGACGCAGGTGTGTCCCTCGCCGGCCGCGACCTTCGTGGCGTCGTCGATTCCGGGCACGCGGACCGGGCGGGACACGTCGCCGACGCCGCCGAGCTGATGGCCGTCGCGGGCGCCCCAGCAGCGCACGCTGCCGTCGGCGAGGACGGCGCAGGTGTGCACGGCGCCGGCGGCGACGTCGGCCACCGCGCATTCGGCCGCGCAGGTGAGCGGGGTCTCGCCGGCCTCGCACCGCCCGTCGCCGCAAACGGCGCACCCGGCGGTGTCGTAGCGGCAGTCGTCGCCGCAGGCGAGGGTTCCCGGGGTGCGTCCGAGGCTGGCGCAGGTCGCGCCGCCCAGCTCGGCGAGGTCGCACTCCTCGCCCGGCTCGAGCGCGCCGTTGCCGCAGGTCGCCGCGGCGACCTCGGAGTCGGCGTCCGCGTCGGCGTCCGTGTCGGCGTCGGCATCGGCGTCCGCGCCGGCCTCGCCGTCGCCGCCCGCGCCGTCGTCGGCGGCGTCGAGCGTGGGGCAGCTCGGCGCGCTTTCGCCGCAGCCCGCGGCCCACGGCAGGGCCAGGCCGAGCGCAAGCAGCGCGGCGCTCGGGCCGAGCCGGCATCTCGTCGCATCGTGGATCGCCATCGCGTTCCTCTCTCTCCACCCCGGTTCCGGGTGCGCCGCTCTTAGCAGGGCGCGGCGTGGGGAGTCAAAGAAAGGGGGCGGGGGCTACGGCTTCGGGGTGTGGATGGGCAGGACGGTGGAACCGAGCGGCATGAGCCAGGTGCGGAGGTTGGGGCCCTTCTCGCGGGCGACGAGGGCCTGGGCTTCCTCGACGGTCTTGACGGCGCGGATCTTGGTGCGCTTGAGGAGGGCGGGGTCGAGGGAGGTGACGGCGATGATGTCGTAGTTCTCGGCGGCGGTGCACATGTAGCAGGAGACGTAGCCCGGGACGGAGAATTCCTGGCGTACGCGTCCCTCGCGGTCGGCGACGCCGTCGAAGCAGGTGAACATCTCGTTGGCGTCGAGGGGGCCGAGGCCTTCGCGGCATTCGGAGAGGACGATGAGGGTGCCGCCGGGCTTGACGGAGTCGAGGGCGTGATAGAAGGCCTTGCCGGTCTGGTAGAACTCGATGTCCTTGGGGAAGCCGCCCTGGGAGGCGATGGTGAGATCGGACAGCTCGGGGATCGGGACGCCGTAGAGGTCGGGGATCAGGGCGCAGGCCGTCTCGTGGGCTTTGTCCCAGGCGCCGGCGACGGCGTGGGCGATCTTGCCGGTGGGGCCGATGATGACGTTGACGAGGAACGAGGCGTGCGCGAGGGCGCCGGCGTCCATCATGTCGTGGTGGACGGGGTTGTCGGCGGTGTTGCCGTTGCGGGCTTCCTTGCGCTGGCCGCCGCCGACGGAGTCGCCGAGGACCCAGCGGTGGTTGGCCTGGATGGTCTCGAAGCCGGCGATGCCGGGGAGGAGGGATTTCTTGCCGCCGCTGAAGCCGACGAAGGGGTGGTAGGTGCAGGCGCCGGTCAGGATCAGATGGTCGGCTTCCATCGCGGTCTTGTTCATCCAGACGGGGGTGCCGCGTTTCGTGGTTCCGAGGAACTTGAGCTGCTCGCGGTCCCGGCAGTCGTGGTCGAGGATCTCGAAGCGCTTGGAGAGCGGCTCGCCGATGATGCGGATGTGCTCTTCGCGGGTGAGGCCGCGGTGGTAGCCGAGGGCGCAGATGAGGCGGATGTTCTGGTCGGGGATGCCGGCATCGTTGAGGCGTTGCAGGAGGAGGGGGAGGTAGACGGGGAGGCGCTGCCAGGCGCGGGTGACGTCGGAGACGACGATGGCGGCTGTCTGGCCCGGACGGACGAGGTTCTCGAGGGGGGGCGAAGCGATGGGGTGATCGAGCGCGTTGCGGATGACCTGTTCTTCGGGAAGAGGCGATGCGGCAACGTTCTTCTCGATCACGCCGAGGAGGCCGGCTTCGGGCACGGAGACGTCGAGGGTGCCCTGGCCGTATTTCATCTTGATCGTCTTCATGGCGGATGCTCCCGCGTTCCCCCCGGGGCTGCGATCCGTATAGCCGAGAATGGAGGGGGGGAGGGGAAAAAAGGGGCAACCACAGATGGACACAGATGAACACAGATAGGGGGAGGGGGGAGGGAAGAGAAACCACCGATGGACACCGATGGGGAGGGGATTTGACAGGGGGGTGGGGGGCGGGTTACGTCGCGGGGCCGGTTTGGGCGGTGGGCGGGGGGCGACGGAAGGAGAGGCGATGGACGCGCGAGTGAAGTACGACGAGCTGACGGAGTTCACGACGAAGGTGTTGGAGGGGATGGGGTATCCGCGGGAGAACGCGGAGCTGACGGCGTGGGTGCTGGTGGAGGCGGACGCGCGGGGCATCTCGTCGCACGGGGTGGGGCGGCTGGATTTCTACGAGAAGAACATCAAGGGCGGGTTCGCGGTGCCGACGGCGAAGCCCACGATCGTGCGGGAGACGGGGGTGGGGGCGCTGATCGACGGCAACCACGCGGTGGGGTCGGTGGTGGCGAAGTTCGCGATGGAGAAGTGCATCGAGAAGGCGGAGAAGGTGGGGGCGGGTTTCGCGACGGTGCGCAACTCGAACCACTTCGGCATGGCGGGGTTGTGGGCGGAGAAGGCGGCGGCGCGGGACCAGATCGGGATGTCGTTCACGAACACGCGCATCTGCGCGATCCCGACGTTCGGGCGGCAGCGCATCCTGGGGACGAACCCGGTGTGCGTGGCGATCCCGGCGGCGGGGAAGATCCCGTTCATGCTGGACATGGCGACGACGACGGTGGCGCACGGGAAGATCGAGGTCTACGAGCGGCGGGACGCGGAGATGCCGTTGGGGTGGGTGGTGGACGAGCGTGGGGTGGGGACGACGGACACGAAGGCGTTCCAGAAGCTGTTCTGGAGCAAGTCGCCGGACGGCGGGCATCTGTTCCTGGGCGGCGAGGGGGAGGAGCTGGGCGGGCACAATGGCTACGGCCTGGGGCTGCTGGTCGACCTGTTGTGCGCCGGGCTTTCCATGGGGCGGTGGAGCTACCGGACGTTCAGCGGGACGGGGTCGGGGATCGCGCACTTCTTCGGTGCGATCCACCTCAGCAACTTCGGCGATCCGGCGGAGATCAAGAAGCACGTGGAGGGGATCCTGGAGGAGGTGCGCGGGTCGCACCGGGCGGAGGGCCAGGAGCGGATCTACATCCACGGGGAGAAGGAGTCCGAGGCGCACGCGCGGTCGTTGCGGGAGGGCGTCGAGGTCGACGATTCCTGCATGGCGCTGTTGCGGGGGTACGGGAAGAAGTTCGGGATTCCGTTCACGCCATAGCGTCGCTCGGCCTTGACCTTCGTCGTCCGCTTCGGGCCCGGGCGCCGGCCCTCCGCCGATTTCAGTCTCCGGCTTCTTCCTCCTCCGCGAGCAGGTTCTCGAGAAGCTTCTTTTGCTTGCGGGAGAGCTTTCTGGGGACGGTGAGGGTGACGACGACGACGAGGTCGCCGCGGCCGCGGCCGCGGAGGTGGGGGATGCCGAGGCCCGGGAGGCGGAAGTTCTCGTGGGGCTGGGTGCCGGGGGGAATCTCCAGCTCGGTCTCGCCCTCGAGGGTGGGGACGCGGACGGTGGCGCCGAGGGCGGCGCGAGGAAAGGCCAGGGGCAGTGCGACGACGAGGTCGTCGCCGTCGCGCTTGAAGACGGGATCGGGCTCGATGCCGGCGGTGACGAGCAGGTTGCCGGGCGGGCCGCCCATGGTGCCCGGGCTGCCTTCGCCCAGGATGCGGATGGAGACGCCGTCATCGATGCCCGGGGGGAAGGCGACCACGATCTCGCGCTCCTCGAGCACCTGGCCGCCGCCTTCGCAGCGCGCGCAGGGCTCGGAGATGCGCACGCCGGTTCCGCCGCAATCGCCGCAGGAGGTGGTGAGGACGAACGCGCCGCGGGAGTGTGCGACCTGGCCGCGGCCGCGGCAGGTGGCGCAGGTTTCGGGCGAGGTGCCGCGGCGGGCGCCGGAGCCGCCGCAGTCGGGGCAGGGTCCCGGGCGTCCCAGGTGCACGGTCTTGGTGGTGCCGAAGGCGGCCTCGCGCAGCGTCAGGTTGACGGTCTTGCGGCTGTCGCGGCCTGGGCGCGGCGCCGGGCGGCGGCCCCGTGCCCCGCGCCGGAAGGAGCCGCCGAAGCCGAAGAAGTCGCTGAAGACGTCCTCGAAGTGGCCGAAGATGTCCTCGACGCCGGTGAAGCCGGTGTATCCCGCGCCGCTCAGCCCTTCGTGCCCGTAGCGATCGTACAGCTCGCGCTTCTGCGGGTCGGAGAGGACTTGGTACGCCTCGGAGACGTCCTTGAACCGTTCTTCGCAGGTGTGGTCGCCGGGGTTGCGATCGGGGTGGCAGTCGAGCGCGGCGCGGCGGTAGGCCTTCTTGATGGTGTCGGCGTCCGCATCCCGCGGCACGCCGAGCACTTCATAGTAGTCGCGTTTCTTCATCCGCGTTCGGGTTGGGGGATGCCCATGGCCTGGAAGAGGGTGGCGGGGTCGAGGCGGAGGTCGAAGCCGAAGACGCGGGTGAGGACGAGGTAGAGGATGAGGGCGGCGAGGGCGAGGCCGAGGAGCGAGGTGGTGGCGAGGGCGAGGGCGATGGCGCCGGCGGAGAGGCCGGTGGCGGCGACGAGGATGCGTTCGAGCGGGGACGCCCTGCCCTGTCGTTCGAACGCGGCGCGCGCGAGGCGCCGGAGCTCGGCGTCGTCGCCGGACATGGTGCGGCGGACGCGGTCGCGCAGCTCCCGGAAGAATTCGTTCATGTCTCTCCTTCCCCGACGCGGACGGTCTCGGTCGTGGCGACGGCCTGGTCCAGCACGGCCGTCCAGTCGACCGCGCGCTCGAGCCGCTCCAGGGTCGCCGGGCGGCCGCGAGTGACCGGGTGCCTGGCGACGAAGAGCGCGCAGCAGTCCGCGTGCGGCCGGATGGAGATCTCGTAGGTCCCCAGGCGGCGCGCGAGTGCGATCGTCTCCGACTTGTCGAAAGAGATCAACGGGCGAAGGATGGGCATGGTCGCCGCGGCTTCGATGCAGGCGAGGTTCTCGATGGTCTGGCTGGCGACCTGTCCCAGCGACTCGCCGGTGACCAGGGCCACGGCGCCGGTGCGTGCGGCGAGCTTCTCGGCGACGCGCACCATCATGCGGCGGTAGAGGAGGACGAGGTAGTCGGCGGGGGCGCCGTCGCGGAGGCGTTCCTGGACGGGGGCGAAGGGGACGACGTAGAGGTCGAGTGCGTCCTGGGGGCCGGAGAGGATGCGGGCGAGGTCGACGGCTTTCTCGCGGGCGCCGGGCCCGGTGTAGGGGAAAGCGTCGAAGTAGACGGCGGCGAGGACGACGCCGCGTTTCTGCGCCAGGTGGCCCGCGACGGGGGAATCGATGCCGCCGGAGAGGAGGAGCAGGGCATGACCGCCGGTGCCGGTGGGGAGGCCGCCGGCGCCGGCGAAGGCGCCTTCCCAGGCGAAGACGGCTTCGCGTCCGACTTCGACGTGGAAGGTCCAGTCGGGCCGGCCGAGGTCGACATCGAGGCCGGCGGCGGCGACGACGGCGGCGCCGAGGCGGGAGCTGATCTCGAGCGAGCGCAGGGGGAACGCCTTGTCGGGGCGTTCGGTGGCGATGGCGAAGGAGCGGGCGCCGCGGGCGCGGGCGAGCTTGGCGCGCTCGACGGCGAGGCGCTCCCAGTCGGTGACCTCGGCTCCCACGAGCCAGGCGGGCGAGACGGAGGCGACGCCGAAGACGCCGCGCAGGCGCGCGAGTGCCTCGGGCGCGTGGCCGACGCCTTCGACGATGAGGCGGCCGTGGACGGGGCGGACGGCGGCGCCGAGGTCGGCGACGGCGCGGCGGGAGCGCAGCCGGACGGCGTCGAGGAATTTTCCGCGGTTGCCGCCCTTCAAGAACAGCTCGCCGAAGCGGACGATGATGGCCTCGCGGGCCCCCGGGGAGCCGGTGGGCGGGCCGCCGCCCTCCCCTGCCCCCGGGCCGTCGTCGCCCGGGCCCGGGCCGGAGCGGACGAGGGCGAGGGCGGGGCGCGGGATTCTGGGGGGCGCGGTCAAGGCATCGACTCCCGGAGCGCATCGTGCGCCGCTTCGAGGAACGCGTCCACGTCTTCCTCCGTCGTGCCGCGGCCCATGGAGACGCGGATCAGGCCGACGTCGCGCGGCGTGCCGAGCGCGTCGAGCAGGGGCGAGCGCGCGTGGCGGGCGTGGCACGCGGAGCCCGCCGAGGCGAACACGCCGCGACGCTCCAATTTGTGCAGCATGACCTCCGGCGGCAACCCGCGCAGGGCGAGGGCGAGGAGGCCGGGCACGGCGCGGCCGGGCGGGACGAACGGCCGCAGGCTGTCGCCGAGGTCTTCCAGACCGGCGCGGAGGCGTCGATCGAGCCGCGCGAGACGCTCGACGGACGTGGCGCGTTCGGCGGCGGCCTGCCGCGCGGCGACGCCGAACGCGGCGGCGCCTGGGACGTTCTCCGTGCCGGCGCGCAGGCCGTCCTGCTGTTCGCCGCCGAAGAGGAGCGGGCGCGGATGCGCCTCGCCGGCGAGCAGCAGGGCGCCGACGCCCTGGGGTGCGCCGACCTTGTGACCGGAGAGGGCGACGGACGCGCTTTCTCCGAGCGCGGCGGGCAGGTCGAGGCGGCCGAGGGCCTGGACGGCATCGACGTGGAGGACGGTTTCGGGCGAGACGCGGGTCAGCTCGCCGGAGAGGGCGGCGACATCGACGACGGTGCCCAGCTCGTTGTGGACGAGGTGGACGGCGAGGAGGGCGGCGCCGCGCGCGGCAGCGAGCAGCCGGTCCAGGTCGATTTCGCCGGCCGGTCCGGGCGGGACGAGGGCGACCTCGACGCCCTGTTCGCGGAGGTGGTCGAGGGCGGAGAGGACCGAGGCGTGTTCGATCGCGGTGGCGGCGACGCGGCGTTTGCGGCCGCCGCGGCCGAGTCCGAGGACGGCGAGGTTGTTGGCCTCGGTGCCGCCGGAGACGAGGACGGCGCGGCGGAAGCGGGAGCCCGTGACGGCGCGCAGGGCGTCGCGGGCGCGTTCGAGGATCCGTGCGGCGGCGACGCCGGGGGCGTGGAGCGAGGAGGGATTGGCGGCGTTCTGGTCGAGGGTCTGGAGGAGGGCGGCGCGGGCCTCCGGGGTGACGGGGGCGGAGGCGGCGTGGTCGAGGTAGACGCTACGGGGCGGCATGGGTCCCGTTTTCGGCGGCGGCCGGGGCGTCGTCGACGGCGGCGAGGGTCGAGCGCAGGTCGGAGCGTTCGCAGGGCCAGCAATCCTGGAGGCCGAGGAATCCGCAGCCGGACTCGCCCTTGAAGCGACGGAGGTAGGGTGCCATGCGCCGGTCGGGGCGGTCGCGGATCGCGGCGAGGATGGCGGTGCGGGACGTGCAGTCCTCGGCGGCGATGGCGAGCAGCGGGAGGCGGAGGTGGTCGGGGAGCGCGTCCTCCAGCTCGAGGCGCGCGAGGAGCTCGGCGACGCGGCGCACGACGGCTGTGGGGCGACCGGCGTCGAGGATTTCGTGCGCGAGCCGGGCCGCGGTGTCGGGGCCGAGTACCCGTTCGAAGAAGCGTTCGGCGGCAGCGGCGGAGGGTCGCGCGGCGAGGGCGGCTTCGGCGAGGGCGAGGCGGGTGGGGTCGGCGGCGTAGCGTTCGTCGATCTCGACCGCGCGCGTCGCGTGTTCGACGGCCTTGGGGAGCTTGCGATCGCGCTGGAGGAGGTTGGCCAGCTCCCAGTGGTAGTGGGCGTTGCCGTCGAGGGAGTCCTGGAGGCGGTCGAGCCGGGCGATGGCGTCGCGGACCTTGCCGCGCGAGGCGGCGGCGAGGGCGTCCGCGACGTCGGGCACGACGGTCTCGAAGGTCTGTCGTTCGGCTGCCGCGGCGGCGAGTTGGTCGGCGGTCGTGGGCGGCGCGGGCGGGGGGACGACATCGGCGGTCGGCGGTCGACGGTCGGCGGTCGGGGGAGCGGCGTCGGCGGTCGACGGTCGACCCTGCGATGGACTCAGGGCGGGACGGCCGGCGGTCGGGGGGGAGGCATCGGCGGTCGAGGGTCGGCTCTTCGATGGACTCAGGGCGGGACGGTCGGCGGTCGGGGGGGAGGTGCCGACGGTCGGCGGTCGACGGTCGGCGGTCGCGTTTGCACCGGGGGAGGCTTCGTTGCGGCGGTCGTCGCTCTGGCGGCCGATGAGGACGGCGGCGACGGCGGTGACGGTCAGAAAGGCCACGGAGGCGGCGACGATCCACGGTGTGCGGGAGCGGCGTGGGGGGGTGGTCGCGGGGTAGACGGTGGGGGCGGCGACGCCGGTGGTGAAGGGGCCGGGCGACGGCGGCAGGGACGGGTTGGAGGTGGCGAGGATGGTGGCGTCGGAGTGCGGCGAAGGGGGCAAGGGCGCGGAGGGGGCGGGAGGGAGAGTGACGGGGATGGCGGAGAGGCCGGCGCAGGCGCGCAGGGCGGCGGCCAGGTCGGCGGCGGAGGCGAAGCGCCGGTCGGGGTCCTTCTGCAGGCAGCGCGCGACGAGGTCGCGGAAGGGATGAGGATAGGCGAGCTGTGGGGCTGCGGATTCGAGGGCCGGGGCGTCCTCGGTGAGCTGCTTGGTGAGGACGGCGGACAGCGTCGGGGCTTCGAAGGGGCAGCGTCCGGTGGCCATTTCGAAGAGGATGACGCCGAGAGCGTAGAGGTCGGCGCGGGCATCGACGGTGGTGCCTGCGGCCTGTTCGGGGGCCATGTAGGCTGGGGTCCCGAAGACCATGCCGGCCTGGGTGAGCTTATTGCCGCCGCCTTCCTGGGCGACCTTGGCGATGCCGAAGTCCATGATCTTGGCGACGGCGCCGGGTCCGTCGCGGCGGGGGACGAGCATGACGTTCTCGGGTTTGAGGTCGCGGTGGACGATGCCGAGCTCGTGGGCGCGGCCGAGGGCGGCGCAGAGCTGGAGGCCGACGTCGGCGATCTCGGCGAGCGGGAGCGGGGCGGCCTCGGCGATGCGGCGGTCGAGGGAGGCGCCGGCGAGCAGCTCCATGGCGATGAAGAAGGCGCCGTCCTGGCCGACGCCGCAGTCGAGGACCTGGCAGACGTTGGGGTGGTCGATCCTGGCGGCGGCCTGGGCTTCGCGTTCGAAGCGTGCGACGGCTTCGCCGTGGCCGGTCAGCTCGCGGTGCAGGCGTTTGAGGGCGACTTCGCGTTTGAGGAAGACGTGTTCGGCCCGGTAGACCACGCCCATGCCGCCTTCGGAGAGGCGGGCGAGCACGCGGTAGCGGCCGTCGACGACGGTGCCTACCAGCGGGTCGGGTTCGGGGGACGACACGTTTCCTCCGTCGGGGCCGCGTCGCGCCAGCAAGGTGTGCGCGGCCGTGGAGGCGATGGTAGCCGAAGGGGGGGTTCGCGCAAAGGGCGCGAGGAGGCAAGGCGCGCAAAGGGGGGCGTCTCGGGGAGAGACAGGGAGGGTGAACGCGAGGCATGGGGAGGGCGTGGGCGGGGGTGCAAGTGCGTGAAAGGACGGGCGGCACGGAATGCGCTGGGGGTGGAGGGGGACGCCGCGGCCGGTGGGGGGGGCGGGCGCGGTTGGCGAGGCGAGCATGGATTCGTTCGACGAGGCGTACCGGGGCGAGCCGCCGTGGGACATCGGTGGGGCGCAGCCGGTGGTGCGGGAGCTAGAGAAGTGGGGTCGGATCGGACCGACGGTGCTGGACGTCGGGTGCGGGACGGGGGAGAACGTGCTGTACCTGGCGGAGCGGGGGTACGAGGCGTGGGGCATCGACCTGGCGCCGCGGGCGATCCACAAGGCGCGGTCCAAGGCGGTGGAGCGGAAGCTCGACGCGGTGTTCCTCGAGGGTGACGCGCTGGAGCTGGCGCGGCTGGGACGGCGGTTCGACACGGTGCTGGACTGCGGGATGTTCCACACGCTGGAGGACGTCGAGCGGCGGCGGTTCGCGGAGAGCCTGGACGCGGCCGTGCGACCCGGGGGGAGCTACTACCTGCTGTGCTTCAGCGAGGAGGAGCCGGGAATGGCGGGGCCGCGGCGGGTGACGCAACAGGAGATCTTCGGGGTGTTCGACCGGCCGGGGTGGTTGGTGCGGGAGATCGTGCCGACGCGGTTCGAGAGCCGGATGCACGAGGGGGGTGCGCACGCGTGGTTCGCGACGATCGAGCGCGAGGGGCGCGTGGGGCGGAGCCTCTCGTTCGAGCGCGTGTGTGCTCCGGACGCGCCGCGGTTCGTGCGGACGTAGCGCGGACGGGAGGCGGGGAGACTACAGGCGCGCGACGAAGCCGACGCGCAGCTCGCCGCCGGAGAGGTCGAGGTCGCCGGCGGAGAAGCCCTGGACGGGGATGCGATCGGGGTCGTCGGACGAGGAGACGGACGGGGAGAAGTCGAGCGGGGTGCGGTAGAAGTAGCCGCCCTCGACGAACACGCCGAAGGCCATGGGCTCGCTCAGGAGCTCGGGCGGCTCGTCCATGAGCGCGCCGAGCGGCAGGGCGAACTCGACGCCGCCGCCGCCGTAGACGAGGCCGCCGAGGTCGTCGGCTTCGGAGGAGCGCAGCGGCTCGGCGAGGGGGTCGGCCCTGGGTCCCTCGTCGGCAAAGGAGCCGAGGCCGATGGCGAGGCCGCCCTGGACGCGGGCGTAGGGCCGGACCCAGGAGGCTTCTTCGGGGGCGAAGGAAGCGCGCAGGCCGGCGTAGACGTCGTGGATGGAGAGCGACGAGCGGACCTGGTCGAAGTTGCTGACGGCGGAGAGGTATCCGGCGTAGCCGTAGCCGACTTCGACGTCGAGGCGGAAGGGGCCGAGGGCGAGGGGCGTGTAGGAGAGGCAGAGATCGAGGCGACCGAGGAGATCGTTCTCCCAGAAGGCGTCGAAGGACGAGTCGCGGACCCAGGCGAGGTCGGCGCCGAGGCGCAGGTCGGTGGCCGCGGCGGATGCGGGGAGGAGGGCGACGCCGAGGGCTGCGGCGAGCGCGGCGGCGAGGCGAGGCGGGCGGGGGGAAGTCCGGCGTGTCATCACGGCACCTCCGTTCCCGGGTAGCGTTCGGGGGCGACGTCGAGCATGTCGTCGGCAAGGAAGCCCTGGATGGAGGCGGCGGCATCGCGGTCGGGGGCGTCGAGGGGGAGGACGGTCAGGTAGCCGGCGGCGAAGCCGTGGTCGACGGCGAGGGCGCGGCCGCGGAGCCTGCCGCCGTCGGTGAAGCCTGGGAGTGCGAAGAGGGCGGAGGGGCCGGCATCGAGGCGGATGTCCTCGGCGTGTCCGGTCTCCAGCTCGAGCATCGAGAGGCGGTTGGGCTCGGGCGAGGCGAAGAAGAACGAGCGTCCTTCGGGGTGGGTGGCCAGGACGCCGGTCAAGAGGTTGACGCCGAGGCGTTCGACGGTCCGGTCGGCGACGTTGAGGATGGAGACGCTGCCGGAGACGGAGTCGTGGACGAGGAGGACGCGCAGGGGGTCTCCGGTGGGGATGACGCTCATGACGGGGGCGCCGAGGTCGATGGTCTCGAGGTTGCGGCGGAGCCGGTCCTCGATGCCGTCGAGGATGAGGAAGCCGGCGGAGGTCTCGTAGCGGTTGCCCTGGTCGAAGAGGACGGCGACCTGGCGGGGTCCGTCGCGGGTGGGGACGTCGGGGAAGACGCGGATGGCGACGGCGTGGGCGTCGAGCGTGACGGTCCAGGAGGCGGTGGTGCGGGGGTCGATGACGGTGACGGCAGAGAACGAGCCGGCGGGGTGGACGGCGAGCAGGGCCGGCCCTCCGGCGCCTTCGAAGACGGCGAAGTCGTCCGGGACGGAGGGCACGGGGATGACGTTGACGCTGGGCGTGAAGTCGTTCTGGTCGTCTTCCACGGGGCTGGGGTTGTCCTTCAGGTTGACGGCGAAGACGTCGCTGACGCCCGGGGCGCGGAGGAAGACGTACGGCGCGGCGCCTTCGGGGTCGGTGGCGTCGCCGGGCGCGACGACGGCGTCGTAGGGCCGCACGATCGCGGCGTCGTCGCGGGCCGAGAGGAAGACGGTGGTGACGCGGCGATCGAGGTGCTCCAGGTCGAGGAAGGTGACGTAGCGTTCGGAGAAGACGAGGGCGACCTGGCGGTCGCGGTCGCCGATGGCGAGGTCGGCGAGGTAGCGGATGGCGATGGGGCGGCTGCCGT
This sequence comes from Deltaproteobacteria bacterium, assembly GCA_016218765.1. Taxonomy (GTDB): domain Bacteria; phylum Myxococcota_A; class Polyangia; order DRWM01; family JAAZOP01; genus JAAZOP01. The sequence goes on from JACRCZ010000044.1 coordinate 15,124, forward strand.
AGGAGCGGATGGGCAGGAGGACGGGGTTGTCGGCCGAGGGGTCCTGGTCCAGTCGCGTGACGGCGACCTCGTTGGGGTTGACGGCGTCGCCGCCGGCGAACCAGGCGATGGCCCAGGCGCCGTCCGCGGAGAGGGAGAGGGAGTCGAAGGGGCTGCGGAGGCGGTAGATGCGAGCCGCCTCCTCGGCGGAGGGGTCGAGGAGGTAGAGGCGTTCCTCTTCCTCGTCGTAGCCCGCGCCGCCCTCGGTGCCGTGGGTGACGACGAGGGCGCGGGAGCGGTCGGCGGTGGCGCCGAGCATGACGGGGTTGCGGCCGATGGGCTGGCGGGCGACGCGGAAGGAGAAGCGTCCGCCGGCGGAGGCGACGGGTTCGATGGTGACGAGATCCTCGCGCGCGGCATCGACCCACGCGACGTGGCCCGCGAGCGGCAGCGGTCCGAGGACGTGGCGGGAGCGGGAGAAGATGTCCTCGCGGTCGCCGCACGAGGCGAGGAGGAGCAGAGGGATGAGGAGGAGGCGCGTCATTCGACGATCCAATCGTTGAGCTGGAAGCCCGTGACGGTCTGGACGGAGCCGGTGTCTGCGGAGATGAAGCTGATGCGTCCGGTGGCGTGGTCCTGGCCGACGAAGACCTTGCGGGTGAGGGGTGCGAGGCCGAGAGATACGGGTGGGGAGCCCAGGTGGACGGAGTCGGCGATGAAGTCGATGAGGTCGGCGACGAGGACGTCGCGGATGCCGCGGGCGTCGTCGCGCAGGGTGAGGAAGGCCTTGTGGGCGTCGGCGAAGACGAGCCAGGCGCCGGGGTCGCAGGGGGTTTCGTGGCGGACGACGAGGCCGTCGGAGAAGCGGACGAGGGAGAAGCCCCAGGTGCGGTCGATGATCTCCTCGAGGTCATCGACGGGGTCGAGGGTGGGGTCATTGGGGTCGAGGTAGGGGTCGCCCGGGGTGCCGGTGCCTTTCTTGTTGTGGATGACGACGGCGACCTCGCCGTCCGGGGTGACGGCGACGGCGCGGACGCTCTTCTTGAGGGGGACGGCGGTCGTTTCCCCGGTTTCCATGTCCAGGACGCCGATGACCTCGAAGGTGGCGGCGTTGGAGAAGAGGACGGCGCGGCGGCTGTCCGGGGTGAGGACGACCTGGCCGGGGACGACGCCGGTGACGGCGGTGACGTAGATGACGGGCTCCGTGGGCTCGGCCAGCTCGACGAGGGCGACCTGGCGCAGGTCGCGCAGGGCGGCGAGGGCGAAGGAGCCGTCGGGGGCGAGGTCGACATCGGTCGGGGCGGCGGGGAGGGCGACGGGGGAGATGACCTGGGTGTCGAGGTCGAGGACGAGGATTTCGGCCTGGCCTTCCTGGGCGAGGACGGCGAGGCGACCGTCGCCGGAGACGTCGACGTTGTCGATCTCGCGATCGATCTCGGAGCCGAAGGGGTCGGCCGGATCGGGAATCGTCCCGAAGGAGATGTGGGTCGGGTGGTAGCCCGGGCCGACGAGCGCGAAGTCGACGACCGACAGGCCGGTGCGTCCGATGACGAAGGCCTGGGCGCCGTCGTCGGTCCAGTCGACGGCGACGGGGCCGGGCGCGGCGCGCACGGTGGTGCGCAGCGCGAGCTGCTCGGCGACGGGCTCGAAGACGAGCAGGGTGACTTCCTGCATGTTGGGCGGGCGGGCGCGGTCGCCGGAGTCGGCGTCGAAGAACGAGATGCCGTAGCTGCCGTCGGGGGAGACGGAGAGGGCGTTGGCGCCGGGTGCGATCGCCTCGAAGGAGACGTCGGAGCCGACGCCGGGGGTGGTGCGGATGACGGCGACGTCGTCGCTGCCGCTATCGATGACGACGGCGGCGTCGCGAGTGCCGAGGGTCTTGAGCTCGGTCGGCGTGTCGCCGACCTCGACGAGGTCGAGGGTGAGGCGCTGGGAGTCGATGACGACGACGTTGTCGCCGATGGGGTTGGAGAGGTAGACGAAGCGGTTGGAGCCCTGCGGTGCGTGGAAGTCGGGGAGCTCTTCGTCCTCGGGGGGGAGCCAGGTGTCGACCTCGGCCGCCGCGTCCGCGTCGGCGTCGGCGCCGCCCCATTCGCTGCCGGCGTCGGCGTCGGCGTCGGCGCCCCAGTCGCGGGCTCCATCGCTTGCGGCGTCCCACGTATCCCAGCCGCCGGCGCTGTCGCCTCCGGCGCCGCAGGCGCCCTGTCCGACGGCGGCGAGGATGGCCAGGGCGACGACCAGGGACATCTGCCAGGGAAACCGCTTCATGTGACACCCTCCTGCGCAGCGAGCCAAACGCGGCGAATCGAAGCAATTTCCGTACCATGGAAGCGAGTCGAAGGAAAGCGGATGGTTGGGGCAGGAGGGGCGAGCCGAAGTGGGTCGGAGCATGACAGCGAAGTCACGCGGGGAGGAAGAAGCCACAGATGGGGGAGGGAAGGGGAAGGGGAAGGGGAAACCACAGATGGACACAGATGGACACAGATGGGGAGGACAGGGGGGGCTCGGCGCGGTATCGTGCGGTCGTGACGCCGGGGTTCGAGCAGGGGCCGATTCGGCCGCCGTCGGAGGCGCGGAGCTTGCTGGTGCGGGTGGTGCGGAACTGCCCGTGGAACAAGTGTGCGTTCTGCCCGGTGTACAAGCGGCGCAAGCCCTCGTCGCGGCCGACGGAGGACGTGCTGGCGGATGTTGACGCGATGGCGGCGGCGGAGGAGGAGATCCGGAGGGGCGCGTGGGCGGCGGGGCGTGGGGACGACGTGGTGGCGGGATTCCGGCGGGCGCGGCGGGACGGCGCGGTGCCGGACGAGGCGGCGCAGGTGGCGTTGTTCCTGGTGGCGGGTGGGCGGAGCGCATTTCTCCAGGATGCGGACCCGTGTGCGGTGCCGGCGGCGAAGCTGGCGGAGATCGTGCGGCGGGTGCGCGAGCGGTTCGGGGGGCTGGAGCGCGTGACGACGTACGCGCGCGCCTCGACGCTGGCGAAGCGGTCGGCGGAGGATCTGCGGATGGTGGCGGAGGCGGGGCTCACGCGGGTGCACGTGGGGTTGGAGTCGGGATCGGACGAGGTGCTGGAGCGGGTGAAGAAGGGGGCGACGGCGGCGCAGCAGATCGCGGCGGGGCGGAAGGCGTTGGGGGCGGGCTTCGAGCTGTGTTTCTACGTGATGCCGGGGCTGGGGGGAAGGGACGGTTCGGGCGAGCACGTGCGCGGGACGGCGGAGGTGATTCGGGCGGTGGCGGAGGCGGCGCCGGCCGAGCGGCCGCTGGTCGTGCGGCTGCGGACGACGGCGGTGGCGGCCGGGGTGCCGTTGTGGGAGGAGCAGGAGGCGGGCCGGTTCGAGCTGCCGGACGACGTGGAAACGGCGCGGGAGATCCGGGACCTGCTGGAGCGGGTGGGGGACACACGGTTGGTGCTGGTCTCTGACCATTCACTGAACCTGCTGCCGGAGCTGGAGGGAGATCTGCCGGGGGACGGAGAGCGGCTCATTGGGGTGGTCGACGAGTTTCTCGCGTTGCCGGAGGAGGAGCGGGCGGCGTTCGCGATGGGGCGGAGGATCGGGGCGTACTGGACGTTGGCGGATCGGGGCGACCCGGCGAGGAGGGCGGCGGTGGAGCACGCGGTGGGGGCGTTGGGTGCGCGCACGGCGCAGGAGATCCTGGCCGCGGCCGCGGAGCTGCGGTCGCGGTTCGTTTGACCCGAGGGGGTGTGAGCGGGTGACCTAGTAGCGGTCGCGCCGGCCGCCGCCGCCGCCGCCGAAGCCGCCGCCGCCGCCGCCGCCGCGTCCGCCGCGTCCGCCGCC
>JACRCZ010000045.1 GCA_016218765.1 Deltaproteobacteria bacterium
CAGGTAGAGTGAGTCCGCCGAAAGAACGACATCCCCGTTCGAGCGCATCGTGCCGTAGAACTCCGTGAGCGTCGCGCCGCCGACGACGATGCCCACGTCGCCGCTGGTCTCGATGAGCGCCGCGTCGCGGTACCAGAACCGATCGGCCTGCAGGGAAACGGGCCCGGCGGAGAAAAGGGTGCCGTGGACGTCGGAAAAACCGCCGCAGGTCATCGAGACACTCGCGGCGTTCTCCACCCGCGCCGCCTGCCGGTAGGTGAGATCGCCTCCCGCCTCGAAGACCACGTGGCGAGCGCCGATCAGATCGCCGTGCACGTCGAGGACCCCGCCGGCGGAGAGCGTCACGTCGCCCGCGCCCGAGAACCTCGCCGCCTCGCGGAGGAAAAGGTCCCCGGTCGCAGTCATCCGCACGGTTCCCGGGGTCGTGAAGTCGCCGTGGACGTCCACCGAAGCGCCGGAGACGCTCACCTCCCCGCCCGCCGCGCCGTTCTTCGAGGCTCGCCGGATGACGATCTCGCCGCCTTCGATGCAGTAGCGGCCGCCGGCGCCGACCGTGGTGTCCGCGTAATCATCGACGTACGGCGCCTCCAGCGCGAGGCCGGCCACCGGTCCGGCGACGCTCGACGCGGTGCGCAGGTAGATCGACTCCGCGGCGCGCAGGTCGACGCGGCCCGACGCGGTGACGTCGGAGTAGATGTCGACCCTTCGCGCGGCGATGAAGACGTCGGTGAGGCCCGAAAGCACGACGCCGCTGCGGGAAAAAACGTCGCACGCGGTCGAGATCTCCAGCGGCTCGGCCGCGAAGGCGATCGATGCCTTGATGTCCACGGTCGTCGTCTGGTCGGCCAGCCACGCGTCCAGATCCGCGCGATCGAACACCTCGGTCACGACGGCGGGGTTCGGGCAGGGCAGTGGTGGCGCGCGGTAGAGGTCGGCGATGCCGTTCCCGCACGACTCGGTCTCCACCGCAGCCTGGACGCTCGACGTCCGCTCCGCCGAGCCGCCGCCTTCGCCGCCGCACGACGGCGCGGACAACAGCACCAAGACGAGCAGCGCCGCGACGACTCGCGGTGTCGTCCGGTTCCTGCGGCCGTTCATCGAGCCCAGCACGTCGTCGCGTCCCATCGCATCCTCCTTGTCGCGCTTTCCCTTGCGGGCCGACCGAACCCGACGGAACGCACCTCCGCCTTCGGCGGCGCGCTCCGCTCCCGACTTGCGAGGCGATCCGTAACTATGCGAAATGATGGGGGGGGGGGAAGGAAGCGATGATTTCGCCGCCGCGCGACGGCAGGGACGCTCGGCTACACAGCTCCCTCGCAGCATCGCCGCTGCGTCGGTCTGAGACGACTCCGAGCACCCTCGGCCGCATCGCCATCCTCACCGGCTCTGGCGCAGATGCTCTCACCGCACCGCGGCGCGTGTCAACGGAGCACAGAGCGTGAGCACGAATCGGTAGCGGTTGTTTCCCCCGGAACCGACCGGACTTCAGAGCACCCGAGGGTGCGTTGCACACAGGTCCGGATCGTCCCCCCTGTCCGGTATCTGTGTTCATCTGTGTCCATCTGTGGTTTCCCTGTCCTGTCCGGACCCGGGTTCCTGCAACCCACCCTCCTCGCCCGACGGAGGCCCAGCATCGTCCGTAGAACGACGGCCCAGCTCCCCGAGCAGGTCCAGCGTGCGGTGCAGCGAGGCGTCGACACGCCGGCACGGACCGCAGATCCAGAGATGCGACCGCAGGAACAACGCCTTCCACCACGGCAGCCGCCCGTCCGCGCCGTCCGACATCATCCCGCGCGCAAGTCTACAGATCGGCATCCTCGAGCTTCCTTCTCAGACGATGACGGCCGCGGTGCAACAACACACGCAAGTGAGTCGCGGAAACCGACAAAGCGTGACAGGCCTCGTCGTGGTCCGAGGCGTGGACGTCCACCAGCAGCACCGCCAGCCGCTCCCGCTCCGGCAGCGTCGCCAGCGCCGACTCGATCACCCGCAACGCCTCCCGCCGCGCAAGCTGCTGCTCGGGATTCCCCCGCGACGGCGCGTCCAGCAGCCCCGGCTCGTCGCCCGCGTCGCTGCTCACCTCGCGCCAGCGGTTGCGGCGCCGCAGATGGTCGACGATCTTGTGCGACAGGATCCCCACGACCCACGTGCCGAGCCGCGCCGCCCCCCGGAAACCCCCCAGACCCTCCGACGCCGCCAGCAGCGCGTCCTGCACCAGATCCTCACCCGCCGGATCGGCACCCAGCGCCCGGCGCGCGAACCCGCGCAGCATCGGCAACAGCCCCGCCAGCTCCTCGGAACGCCCCTCCATCGTCCCGCATCCTACCGCAGTTCACGGCACGCCGATCTTCAGCTTCACCAGCCGGCGCAACGTCGTCATCAGCGCCGGACTCGACTTGAGCAGGATCGCCGACAACGAACGGCCCCCGATCGCGTCAACCTCCCGCTGGAACGAAATCGCACGCACCAGCGCCGCCTGCGCGTTGACCCGCGCCCGCAGCCGCTCCACGTCCCGCGCCCCGTCCCCCGTCGGCTCCAACGGCTCCGCCAGCGCCGCCAGCCCCGCGTCCCCCGCGGCCGCGAACATCTGGTTGACCGTCTTCGTCAGCGCTCCGCGCAGCAGCTTGAGGTAGATCACGAAACCCACCAGGAGCACCACGAACAGGAGCGCCGTCGACAACAGGTCCGACATCTCCGTGAGGAAACTGCCGACCCCCGTGATCTCCGCCGCCTCGTGCGGGAAAAGCTCCCCCGTGAGATGGATGAAACCCAGGTTGCCCAGCGCGAACACCATGCTCACCGTCGCCGTCTTCCCCAGGAGCGCGAAGAAATCCCGGTAGTCGTCGCGCAACAAGAGCCGCTCCAGGTGCATCGTGAAGTCCGTCCGTTGCAGCGCCCGCGAAAGCGCGATCAGGCACCAGAGCTGCAGCCACATCAGGTAGCCGTAGATCAGCCACTCGTAGTGCCACAACCCGAGCATCAGCGCGCGCACCCCGTGGCCCAACGACGCGAAATCCCACATCCCGGGATCGTCGAAGGCCGACAGGCCGGACACGGGGTCCGGCACCAGCGCCATGTACGTGTCCCGGCCAATGAAATAGCCGGCCGCCAGCAGCGCGCCGAGATTGGCCCAGCTCCCCAGGACCCCGCTATGCACCCACCGCTGCTCGCCGGACCCGACTCCCAGCCCGTCCAGCGCCGGCCCCACCCCGCGAGCCCACAACGAGCCCATCACCCGCAGGCAGAGGATGTGCAACGCCAGAAACGGAAGCTGGTACTTGACGTCCGGCGTGTCGATGTAGCCCGCTCGATCAGGCGTCACCGCCAGCCCGATCGCAAACCACGCCGCGGGCAGCGCCAGCGCCGCGACGATCACCCCCGCGGGCGAGCGCGGCAGCGCCGCGTCGAGCCACCACCCGGAGCCGTGGTAGCGCAGGCTCTCGAACGACAGAAGCCGCGCCCACGCCTTCGTCGACGCCGGCGCATCCTCGGTCAACGAATGGGGACGATCATCCTCGCCTTCCGCTCCCACAACCCCACCTCACGGCCTCGCCCCCCCGACCCGGCCGGAACGTCGCACAAAGTACCAGCCCGCACGCCGCCGGACAACGAGGAACGGATCCACGACCTTCCGCTGGACGGAGCATCCGGCACGCCGAGCTGCGCATCGGCGACTCCACCGTCTACCCCTACGGTTACGCCTGGACCTTCGCCACACGCGTCAAGGAGCTGAGCGACGCCGAAATGCGACAGGCCGGCCAGGAGTTCGCCAAACGCATGGCCGCCGGCAGCCCCAAGTAGCTCGTCCCGCGTCCCCACCACCATTTCCCGTTTTCAATCGCATGTTTCAGTATTTGCATTCCCCCCGCCCCCCCCGGCCCCCCCCGCCCCGGATCGACCGTCGCCCGCCTACGCCCACGACTCCTCCAGCACCTCGCCCTGCAAGCCCACCACCACGTACTTGATCGGCACCTTGCGCTTCGCCCGCGCCGCCGCCTCCTGCGCCAGCGCCAGCAGGCCGCGACAGCACGGCACCTGCATGATCAACACCGTCAGCGTGTTCACCTTCGCCTCGTCGATCCACGCCGTGATCTTCTCCGCGTACACGTCCTGCCCCTCGTCCAGCTTCGGACACGCGATGGCCAGCGACTTGCCCTTCAAGTACTGGCCGTGGAAGTTGCCCATCGCGTACGCCACGCAGTCCGCCGTCAAGAGCACGTCCGCGCCCTTGAAGTACGGCGCCGCGGGACTCACGAGGTGGAGCTGCACCGGCCACTGCCGCAGCCGCGACGGAACGCTCGCCGCGTCCGTGTCGCCCTCGTCCGCACCCTCCCGGAAATCCATCGTCTGCGCACCCGGACATCCGCACTGGCTCATGACCTCTTTCCTCCCTTTCCTGCCTTGCCTTGGCTTCCGTGTTCCGTTTCCCATCTCGTCACGCGGCCCGCCGCTCCCAGCCCGCGACCCATTCGCGGAACCGGGCCGGCCGCTCGCCGAACCGCTCGTCGACCTCCTGGAACTGCGCGAACAACCGCCCGACCTGGGCGTCCGTCAGCTCGCGGTCCATCCAGGGATAGAGAATCTCGTCCTCCTTCCGGATGTGCTCCTCCAGCAGCTCCCGGTATGCCGTCAACCGCTCCCGCACCACCCCCGCGTCGCCCCGCTCCAGCGCCTCGGCGACCGCCCGGACATGACCCCGCCCGGCCTCGTGGTCCGCGTGCATCGCACGCAGCACGTCCAGCGTCCCGTCGAAACACCGGAACAGCAGCTCCTCCTCCTTCGCGTGGTGGTAACGGTCGGCGAAGTTCCGGACGAAATCGAGGACCGCACGCACCTCCTCCTTCTCTGCCGCCGTCGGCGGCACGGAAAGGCCGGCGGCCAGCGCGGGAATCCGCGCCAGCACCCGCTTGATCGTCGCGTGCTCCTCGACGAGCTGCGCGAGCGGCGGGGACAAGCGACGCCGCACGCCCCCGGCCGGAGCCGCCGCACGCGGCGCGGCGCGCGGGATCTCGACCCGCCGCGACGGGAAGACCACCGCCGCGATCGCCCGGAATAGCTCCGACTCCTGCTCCGGCGTGAGACCGTGGATGCTCACCACGTCCTTCATCGCGCAGGTGCCGACCTGGCAAGGCACGCAGCCGATCCCCGCCGCGGTCAGGATCTCCCCCACCGCGGGATGACGCGTGATCACGTCCTTGATGTTCCGCGCCAGCAGCTCCTCCATGCTCGTCACGTCGCTCGTCGCCATGTCCGCTCCTCCCTTCCGCTTCGCGCCCCCCCCGATCCACCTGCAGGATGGCATCGCGGCGGCGACGACGCCTTGATCCAGGTCAAGAAATGGCCCACCCGGCCAGGCAGCACCTGAATTCGAAGCTGGGGTGGTCAGGATCGCCTGGAGGGCAGAATTCCTCCGGAGTATCCCAGCCACCCGTTCGGAGCCGAGTTCTTGCGTCCCGCACCCGTTCGGCTATCGTACTCGTGGAGAGTGGCGACATGACGAAGAAGGGACGCGGCTCCCGGAGTATCGCCTCCGCCGGCCGGGCAATCGAACGACGGCCGGGGCGCCCGTCACCTGTCGCCGGCGTCCTCGCCGTCATCATCGGGCTTTCCTTGGCAGGCTGCGGGCGAGCTGTCGTTCTCGCCGGCGAGCCCGCGGACGTCCCGACCGGCGAAGCGCCCGGCGTCGAGGGCGACGCGTCGAGCGACGGAACCGACGTCGAGGGCGCCGAAGTCGAGGAGACGACGGACGGGCCTCCACCCTGCGGAAACCTGCGGGTGGATCCCGGCGAGGAATGCGACGACGCCAACGACGTTCCCGGCGACGGCTGCGAGCCCGACTGCAGGTTCTCCTGCCACGCCGACGCCGATTGCGTTCGCGCCGGATTCTCGTGCGCCGCCGCGCGGTGCGACCGCGTGTCGTTCGGATGGGCCTGCGGGGACGTACCGGCAACGGACGGAACCCCATGCGATGACGGCTCGGACTGCACGGTCGAGGACTCGTGCCGGGACGGCACCTGTTCCGGACGCGTCCCCATGGAAGCGCCCCGCCCCCTCTGGCCGCGAAACGGGGCCTACACCGGCACGTGCCGCGCCGTCGCGGTCAACGACTCCTTGCGTCCGGTGTTTGCCTGGACTGCGACACCACCGCCCGGCGGGTGCCTCGCTGCGGCGGCGTACGAGCTCCAGGTCGACGACGGCTGTTCGACGCCGGGGTTCGCTTCGTGCCGCTTCGCCGGCCCGGAGGTCGACGCTCGCGGGCTCGCGGCGACCGAGTGGCGACCCGCAGCCGACCTCCCCGTGCCGTGCGACACCGTCAGGCCCGTGGGACGACGGTACTACTGGCGCGTGCGGGCCTGCTTCGACACTGCTTGCACGCCATGGAGCCGCGTCGCGTACCTCGAGGTCGGACGCGAGCCGACCGATTTCGACGGAGATGGATACGCCGATGCCGCGGTCGCCGCGCTGCAGGTCGGGTCGTCGTCCGGCGCGGCCCACGGCGCCCTGGTCATCTACGCCGGTTCGCCCGAGGGTCCGGCGGTTGCGTCCCCGCTGATCCTCGACCCCGCGGGCGTCACGACCACCCTCCGGTCGGCGGGCTACCTGGCCGCCGGCGACTCGAACGCCGACGGATTCGCGGACCTCGCCGTCGGCGACCCGGATGCCGAGCTTCATGGCGCCGTGACCGTGCTCCCGGGCTCCGCCACCGGGCTCTCGCGCGACACGGCTTACGCCTTGTCGAACCCGTGGTTCGACTCGACGTGGGGCCTGGGCTCCGCCCTCGCCTGGGCCGACATCAACGGGGACGGCTTCGCCGACCTGCTGGGCGGCGCTCCGGACTGGCACGGCGCCATGACCGGCACCGGCATCGCATTCTGGCTGCCGGGCTCGGCCGAAGGCGTGGAGCCCGATACGGGCGGCTGGCTGGAGGCCGGCACGGACATCCCCAACGCGGACTTCGGAGCTGCAATCGCCTCGGCCGGCGACTTGGACGACGATGGCTTCGGCGATGTCGTCGTCGGCGCGCCGGGCTCGGGCCACGGGACGGCCCGCGTCTACGTCTTCCGCGGATCGGCCCCCCGGCCATCCCGCATCCCGGCACTCGTCGTCGAGTCCGCGTTGCCGGACTCATGGTTCCCCCCCTACGCCTTGTCCGGCGCCGCCGACCTCAACGGCGACCGGCGTGAGGACCTCCTCGTCGGCGCTCCGGGCGCGTTCTGCTCGCACGGCGAGGATTGCTCGAGCCTCGGAGTCGCCGTCGTGCACCTGGGTGACGGGACGCTGCTCTCCACGACGCCCTCGGCGATCCAACCCTGCCCGGATTGCCCCGGCGCCTCAGGCGGGGCACAGAACTTCGGCGGGTCGCTCGGCGTCGTCACGCCTCCCTGGACCGGCGACCCCGCGCAGGTCTGGGTCGCGGCGCCGGAATTCACGTCCGACTTCGACGGCTCGGGTCGCATCTTCCAGCTTCAGGTCACCACCGAGGGCCGACTCCTCGAGCCCGGACTCGCCATCCCCAATCCAGCCGAGGGCCCGGAGACCACCTTCGGCTTCGGCGGCGCCGTCGTGGGCGACACGAACGGCGACGGTTGGCCGGACGCCGTGTTCGGCGCCATGAGCTACCCCAACGGCTGCTGCCCGGCCGAGATCGTCGGCCGGGCATGGTGGTTCCCCGGCAGCCCCTCGGGCCTGCCGCCTGCTCCCGCGCGCACCCTGGTCAGCCCGTTCGAGCCGGACGAGGCAAAGTTCGGGGCGCTCGTCGCTCGGGCGGTGTACTGATTCGCCGCTACCCCGCCGTCAGGACGAAGTCGAAGGTCGCGGCCAACGACCCGTCGGCCTGGGCTTCCGGCTCCAGGGCCAGCGAAGGCACGTAGTACGGATCAGTCTCGTTGTACGGGTCGCCCGCAAAGTAGAGCTGCGTCGTGAGCGGCAGGAAGCCCGGCGCACTCACCCGCACGTGGATGTGCGCCGGCCGGAACGTGCCGCCCGTCGCGTAGCGGCCGGGAACGATCGTGTGCAGCCTCCAAGAACCCGCGGCGTCGGCCCGCGACCAGCCCCGCAGGGTCCACCCGACGTTGTCGTACACGCCGTCGGCGTCGGCTTGCCACACGTCGACGACCGCACCCGCGATCGACACGCACTCGGGACCCCGCACCACGCCGGTCACCGTCAGCCGCGTCCCGGCCGTCGCCGGCTCCACCAGGTCCCAACGCTCCGGCGCACCCTCGAGGTAGTACGGCCCCAGGATGTTCGCCGCGGTCGGCGCACACGAGGCGCCGTCGGCCCCCTCCGCCCCGTCGTCAACCGTACCGTCGGAAACATCGGCATCGCCGGCTCCATCGAAGGTCTCCGCGTCGCCGGCCCCGTCGGAAACGTCGGCCTCGCCGGCCCCGTCGAAAGCGTCCCCCCGGTCGGCCGGCGTGTCGGCGGGCGCGTCCGCGTCCTCCGCCGCCGCTCCCGCGTCGCAACCGCAACCCAACGCGAGAAGCGCGACAACTCCCCCGATTCCCGCAAGCCTGCTCCCGTGTCCTGTCCCCATGACCCGGCCTTTAGGCATCCCGCCGGGGGATGTCACCTGGCCGGGGCTGCGGGGGACCCGGCATGCGCGGCCCGGAGCGCGGCCATGTCGAGCTTGACCATCGTGAGCAGCGCGTCGGCCACGCGCCTGGCCCGCTCGACGTCCGGGTCGCTCATCATCTCGTCAAGGGCGGCGGGAACGATCTGCCAGCTCACGCCGTACCGATCGCGCAGCCAGCCGCAGGCCTCCACCGTTCCGCCTTCCAGCAGTACGTTCCAGTACCGATCCAGCTCGGCCTGATCCTCGCACAAGACCATCGAGATCGCGTGGTTGAACGGGTCCAGCGTCCCGTCGCCCATCGCCCGGAAGCGCTGGCCGAACAGCCTGAAATCCACCACCTTCACCGAGCCCGGCGGACCGCTGGGCGTCTCGCTCTGGACCCCACCCAGGGCTCTTGACTCCCGACCATCCTTCGAACCAATCTGCGAACCGGAGTGGCACACCGCGGGTCGCTGGGGCCATGCGGCGGCGATCCCGCGGAGCGATGGGTGGCGATGATCACCGCGCTGACCGTTTCCAACTTTCGGAGCCTCGGCGAGAACGTCACGCTGCGGCTGGGGCGCCTGACGGTCCTGGTCGGGCAGAACGGTTCCGGCAAGAGCAACGTCATCAACGCTCTTCGGTTCGTCGCGGACGCGATGCAGATGGGGCTGTCGGGGGCGCTGACACAACACAACGGAATCGCAGCAGTTCGGCGGTGGAGCCGAGGACACCCGTACAACGTGGCATTCGACCTGAGCCTGGCGTTGGCCGACGGGCACGCACGCTACTCGTTCGAGCTGGTCGGCGACAGCGCGCAGGAGTACCGAGTCAAGTCGGAGCGGGCCGACATCCTTTCGGGCACCGCCAGGTTCTCTATCCGCGTCGAGCGAGGAACTTGGGCAGAGGGCCCTGAAAACCTCCGACCTCCCATCGACGATCGCAACCTCGCGTTGCCGCTCGTCGGCGGCGATGTCCGCTTCCGGCCGCTCCTGGAAGGTCTACGGGGAGTTGCGGTGTACTCGATTTTCCCCGACACGCTCGGCACACCCCAAGCGTACAGTCCCGCGCGGCCGATGGACCGACACGGGAGGAATTGGGCCTCCGTGCTGCGCGACCAGCCGGAGGAAACTTGGAAGGCCGAGCTGCTCGCTGCGATGCGGAAGCTCTCGGGCGACTTCGAGGACGTGATGATCCAACCGGCTGCGAACTTGCTCGTGGTCCGGTTCCGACATGCGTCGCCCGAGCGGAAGCCCAAGTGGTTCGATGCGGGGCAGGAGTCCGACGGAACGTTGCGTGTGGCCGGAATCGTGACCGCGCTGCTGCAGGAACCGCCGGTACCCGTGATCGGCATCGAGGAACCCGAGCTGACCGTGCACCCAGGCGCCATCGGCCTGCTCTACGATCATCTTGTTCAGGCGAGCAAACGCAGCCAGGTGGTGGTGACGACGCACAGCCCCGACCTGCTGGACCTCGTGTCCGAGGACGACGTCCGGGTCGTGGCTCGCGTCGTTGATGGTTGCACAACCGTCGCGCCCTTGGCGCACGCGCAACGCGATGCCGTCCGTTCGCGCCTGATGACGCTGGGCGACGTGCTCCGGACGGAAGGCCTCCAGCAGGAGATGTCCTTCCCGCCTCAGGACTAGACGGTGCCGCCGACCAAGGGCTACATCCTGGTGGAAGGCCACGGAGACGTCTCCGCGGCCGGGAATCTGGTACACCGCCTGTGGGCCGAGCTGACCGGCACGATGCCGTGGGCTCCCCCGATTCGTTGGAAGAACCTGCACCACCCGGAGGGCATTCGGAAGGGCGGCGAATTCATCCGCGGGAAGCCTGACGCAGGCGCGCTCCTCGTGCTCCGTGACGAGGACGATGCTTGTCCGCGCGAGCGGGGCCCCGAACTCGCACGCTTCCTGAGGGTGATGGCTCTCCCTTTCCCTTCGGCTGTCGTCCTGTTGCATCCGGAGTACGAAGTACTGTTCCTGCCGTGTCTTCCTTCCATGGCGGGTCGAGACCTGACCGATGGCGCCGTCAGCCGACCCGGCCTCCGATCCGGTACGATTTGGGACGGGCCTTGGGAATCCCGGCGAGGCATCAAGGAGTGGCTCTCCCGGCACTACCCTCCCGGACGATCCTACAAGCCCACGACCGACCAGCTCCCGCTCACCAGGCTCATCGACTTCGACGTCATCCGGCGCGCCGGGCTGCCCTGCTTCGGAACGCTGGAGCACGCTCTGTTGTTCTTGCTTGCGCAAGTGGGGCAATCCAGCGTGTACCCACCCGTGCCCCGATAGTACCCCCGTGCAGGCGAGGCTGTGGCGGATGTCGTGCTGGTGGGTGGCGCGTTCGCCTACGGCCACCCTGCCCCGGCACGAAACGAAGGACGAAGAACGAACAACGCCGCGCGCCCCGCCCCGCGCCCTACATGTCGATGCTGCGCAGCTCCGACCCGTCGTGCCGCAACCGCACCTTCTTGCCCTCGCGCTCCGTGATCGCGTTCGCCGGCCGCGTCCACAGCCGCGCCAGCGCCGCCAGCGTCTCGCCCCCCCAGTCGGGATCCAGGTCCAGACCCTCGTGGCGGTGCACCAGCAGGAGCTCGCCCTTGTTCTCGAAATTGCCGTCCTCCACGAAGATGATCGGCTGGCCGAAGTTCGTGAGCTGCTGCAGCAGCGTCGCCTTCACCTCCGCGAACTCCCGCGACAAGACCTCCCAGCGCTTGCGCTTCGCGTTGTACCCGAACGAGAACAGGTTGTGCTCGATGCAGAAGTCCAACGTCAGGAACTCGTCCAGGAACGTGAGGTCGTTGTGCGTCCGCCGCACCTGGAAGATCTTCTCGCGCCCCAGCCCGGTCCGCCGGTCCCAGCAGCGCCGCTCCTCCAGCCTCTCGCAGTCCTCCCAGTCCTTGCCGAACCGTCCCGCGTCCCAACGCTCCTCGATGTCCCGGAACAGCTCCAGCCCGAGCTTGTACGGATTCAACCGCCCGCCGCTCGTCGCCAACACCATCGACGCGTGGTCCGCGTAGTCGATCACCTCCGACGCCTTCAGCAGCTTCGTCGTCATCAGCACCGAGTGCCAGTACGTCGCCCAACCCTCGTTCATGATCTTCGTCTGCCCCTGCGGCATGAAGTAGTACGCCTCGTCGCGGATGATCGACAACAGGTTCTGCTGCAACCGCTCCAGCGGCGCATGCTCCAGCAGGAAACCCATGACGACGCGGCGCGGCTCCGGCGGGAACCGCCGCACCTGCGCCGTCTTCTCCTCCCGCGTCCGCCGCTGCCGCTCCATGTACTCCTTGGGGTTGATGAAGGAGTCCATGTACGACTTCGCCGGCAGCCGCGCCAACTCCTCCTCCTTCGGATGCTCCTCCGCCGCCACCCCGCCCGTCGCCACGCGCGCGGGCCGCGGCGCGAACGGCCAGGACGGGTCCGTCAAGTTCTCGATCGACAGGCACGAGTCCAGGAACGCCTCCACGCTCTCGATGCCGTACCGCTCGACCGCCCGCTGCACCTGCGTCGCGTGGTTCGCCACCTCGTCCATCATCTTCCGGCTCGTCGGCGCGAACCACGCGTTGTTCTTGAAGAAGTCGCAGTGCGCCAGGACGTGCGACATCACCAGCTTGTGCTCCAGCGTCGAGTTGCCCTCCAGCAGGTAGGCGTAACAGGGGTTGTTGTTGATCACCATCTCGTAGATCTTGTGCAGACCGTACGTGTACCCCTTCGAAAGACGCTGGTACTCCATCCCGTAGCGCCAGTGCGGATAACGCGTCGGAAACCCGCCGTAGGCCGCGACCATGTTCATCTCGTCGTACGTCAGGATCTCGAAGAGCACCGGGAAGAAGTCCAGCCCCGCCGCCCGCGCATGCCGCTCCACCTCGACCTGGATCTCGCGCAGGTACCGCGGAAGGTTCGGCCGCTGCATGCCGTCCATGTCAGCGGCCCTTCCCCAGGAAATCCTTGATCGAGCCCACGATGCCGTCGCGGTCCTCGATCTCGGACAGCGCCACCTTCGGCTCCTCCCCGAACGACTCGCGCAGATCCTTGATGAACTGCCCCGACCCGTACGGACTGCGCACCTGGCCGTAGCAGAACAGATTGCTGCGCGGGATCATCTGCTCCTTGAGCAATCGCACGCAGTCCGTCGAATCCTCGCTCGACCAGTTGTCGCCGTCCGAGAAGTGCAGGAGGTAGATGTTCCACTCCGACGAGGGATACTCCGCGTCCAGGATCTCCAGCGCCAGCTTGTAGGCGCTGGAAATGATCGTGCCGCCGCTCTCCCGCGTGCGGAAGAACGTGTCGCGATCCACCTCCCGCGCCGTCGCGTCGTGGATGATGAACCGGCTCACCAGCCCCTGGTATTGGCTCCGCAACCACGTGTCGATCCAGAACGACTCGATGCGCACGATCTCCTTCTGCTCGTCGCCCATCGACCCCGAGACGTCCATCATGTACACGATGACCGCCGCCGAGTGCGGCTGCGTCTGCACCTTGAAGGCGCGATAACGACGGTCCTGCCGCACCGGAACCACGATCGGCAGGTCGGGATTGTAGGTGCCGGACGCGATCTGCCGCTTCAGCGCCTCGCGGTACGTGCGCTTGAAATGCCGCAGCGACTCGGGCCCCGTGCGACGCACGCTCGTCAGCTTGAGCTTGTGCGTCCGGATCTCGTGCCGCCCGCGCGGCTCGATGCGCGGCAACGCCAGCTCCTCCCCCAGGATCTCCGCCAGCTCCGCGATCGTCAGCTCCTCCTCCAGCGCGTGCTCGCCGGGCTTGTCCCCCGCCTTGCCCGCCCCCTCCTCGCCCTCCGCGCCGTCGACCGGGTCGCCGGGCTGGCCCTCCCCGCTCCCCACCCCCTTCTCCTGGTGCGGGTCGAAACGGAACCGCGGCAGGTGGATCTCGGGCAGCGGGATCGTGATCACGTCCTTGCCCTGCCGCCCCGTCAGCTCGCCCTTCGCAATGAACTTGCGCAGGTTGGCGCGCACCTTCCCCCGGATGATCTGCCGGAACCGCGCCTTGTCCTGCTCGATCTTGAGCGCCATCGGGAATCCCAGCTTCCCCCTACCCCTTCGCATCCCCGCGCGCGAAGATCGAAGCCACGAACGTCAGCACGTCCGTCGCGCAGATCTCGCAGTACCCCAAATCGTTCTTCATCCGCGCCTTCACCACCTCGATCTTGTCCTGCGTCTCGCGGTCGATCACGCTCGACACCAGGCTCGTCAGCTTGATCGAATCCTTCTGATCCTCGAACAGCTTCAGCTCCAACGCCCGCCGCAAACGGTCGTTCGTGTCGTACTCGAACTCCTTGCCGTCCACCGCCAGCGCCCCGATGAAGTTCATGATCTCCCGCCGGAAATCGTCCTTGCGCGACTCCGGAATGTCGATCTTCTCCTCGATCGCCCGCATCAGCCGCTCGTCCGGCTCCATGTCCTGACCCGTGTACCGGTCGCGCACCCGCTCCTTGAGCAGGTACGCCTTGACGTTGTCGATGTAGTTCATGCACAGCTTCTTGATCGCGTCGACGTCCGCCGAGATCGCGCGCTGCACCTCGTTCTTCACGATCTCCTCGTACTCCCGCTTCACCACCCCGATCAGCTCGCCGTACCGCTTGCGCTGGTCCTCGCTCGTGATCAACGAATGGTGCCGCAGCCCCTTCTCCAGCTCGTTCAACACCATGAACGGATTCAGGCAACCCTCCGCGTCCGCAACCAGCGCGTTCGAGATCTTGTCCTGCACGTAGCGCGGCGAAATGCCGTCCATCCCCTCCCGCGCCGTCTCCTTGCGCAGCTCCTTGACCGTGTCCTGCGTGTACCCCGGCAGGACCTTGCCGTCGTAGAGCTTCAGCTTCTGCAGCACGTTCAGGTTGGCCTTCTTCGGATCCTCCAGGCGCGTCAAGACCGCCCACATCGCCGCCATCTGCAACGTGTGCGGCGCGATGTGCGTGCCGCGAATGCGCTCCTGGTTGAAATCCTTCTTGTAGATCTTCACCTCCTCGCCGAGCTTCGTGATGTACGGAACGTCGATCTTGATCGTCCGGTCGCGCAACGCCTCCATGAACTCGTTGTTCAGGAGCTTGCGGTACTCCGCCTCGTTCGTGTGACCGATGATCACCTCGTCAATGTCCGTCTGCGCGAACTTCTTGGGCTTGATCACGTGCTCCTGCGTCGCACCCAGCAGGTCGTAGAGGAACGCGACGTCCAGCTTCAGGATCTCGATGAACTCGATCACCCCACGGTTGGAGATGTTGAACTCGCCGTCGAAGTTGAAGGCCCGCGGGTCCGAGTCCGATCC
The DNA here is from genome assembly GCA_016218765.1 of Deltaproteobacteria bacterium. Taxonomy (GTDB): domain Bacteria; phylum Myxococcota_A; class Polyangia; order DRWM01; family JAAZOP01; genus JAAZOP01. The sequence goes on from JACRCZ010000045.1 coordinate 14,839, forward strand.
GTACTCCGCAATCTTGCGGTAGTTGATGTCCCCCGTCAGCTCCGTCGAATCCTGGTTCTTCTCGTCCTTGGGCTGGAACGTCCCGATACCCACACGGTCCTTCTCCGCCAGGAGCAACCGCCGCACCCGCACCAGCTCGGCCACCTTCGCCCAGTCGCCGCGGCCCTTCGTCATCTGCTCCTTGAAAATGTGGCGGCACGCCGGGCAAAGGTCGCCCTCGACGTACACCGCACAACGGTCGTTCCCCAGCCCGAGATCCTTGATCACCTGCTCGCGCCACTCCTGCGGAATGAGCCGCAACGGCTCCTCGTGCATCGGACACGGGAACGTCTCGACCGTGCCGTCCTCCTTCGGAATCCGCCACTCGAACGTGTACAGCGCACCCTCCTCCGTCAGCGAGTACGCCTCGAGCCCCTTCTTGAGCAGCCGCACGATCGTGCTCTTGCTCGAGCCCACCGGGCCGTGCAACAGAATCACCCGCTTCTCCGGACCGTAGGCCTGCGAAGCCGCCTTGAGCACGTGCACCAGCCGCTGCAACGGAATGTCCAGCCCGTACACCGCGTCCTTCGCCGCTACGTCGTCCGAGAAGAAGCGGTAGCGCATGATCTTCTTCTTGGAGTCGATGTACTCCTCGGTCCCCCGCGACACGATCATGTCGTAGATGCGCTGGAACGCGTTGCGCGTCACCTCCGGACGCCGCCGGATGATCTGCAGGTAGTCCTCGAACGTCCCCTCCCACCACAACGCCTCGTACGCGCTGCGATCCTGCAAGCGGGCGATCGACCCGATCAGCGACGTCTGCTCCTCCGCCATGAGAACTCTCCTCCGGGCCTGTCCCCCACGGATCGACCCGGCCGCCATTCTGGCAAGTGCAAGCCCCGGGTGCAACTCGGCGGAAACGATTTCGGACCGAAGCTCCTCCCAGACAACCCACCCCAAACTCGTCCCAGACAACCTACCCCGCAACTCGTCCCAATCAACCCACCACCCCCCCTCTTCGTTCTTGGTCCCGACCGGCAGGGGGTGGTAGATCGGACGGCGGGAGGCGGGGTGATGGCCGAAGTCACCTGCACGATTCGAATTCACGGCCTCGTCCAGGGGGTGTGGTACCGGGCAAGCACCGTCGAGGAAGCCCGGCGGCTCGGACTGGGCGGAATCGTCCGGAACCTGCCGGACGGCTCCGTGGAAGCCGTCGCCACAGGCCCCAGGGACCGCCTCGACGCCCTCATCGCATGGTGCCGGCAAGGACCGCCGGCGGCTCGCGTGGACACCGTGGACGTGACCTGGCACCAACAACCGACCGCGTTCGACTCGTTCCGGGCGGTGCGATGACCAGGATACCACGCACCGTCACGGCGGCCATCGCCGCCCTCCTCCTGGCGGCACCGGCGTCCGCACGCGCCCAGGCGGAGACCGATCTCTCGGCAGCCGAAATCGACGCCCTGCTCGCAAGACTCGCCGATCCTGGCGACCTGAACGTCCGCTCCGCAGCCCTGGTCGCCCTCCTCGAGGCCCAGGCCGGCGTCCTGCCGCTCCTCACCGACCGCCTCTTCCGACCCAACGGCATCACCGCGGGCCTGCAACAACGCCTCCTCGAGGACTACGTCCGCCGCCTGCCGGCCGAGCTGCCCGCGGAAAGCCCCGTGCCCCGCCGCACCTCCCTGGCCCCCCTCCTCCACCTGCTCGTGCTCTCGCCGCACGAGACCTACCGCGAATCATGGGCCGCCGCCCTGCAGGCCGTGGGTCTGCTGGCCGCCCTGGACGCAATCGACACCAACGACGCCTTGATGGAAGCGATCCGCTTCGTGTCGCGCTACGACGGGGCCTACGCCCGCGCCGTGGGACTCCTCGTCCGCGCCAAGGGCGACCGCGCCATCCCCGCGCTCGTCCTCTCCCGCAAAATCCAGGACGGGAACGTCAAGAGCTTCGTCGCCGATCAGCTCGCTCGCATGGGCAAGGAACGCGCACCCCTCATGGCCCAGGTCAACGACGATCAGCTCCTCGCCGACATCCTGCGGGCCATCGCCGAGGTCCGCGACTCCGAAGGCGTCAACGTCATGCTCTCCTTCATCAACTCCGACCGGCCGTTCGTCCGCCAGGCGGCTCGCGAATCGCTGCTCCTCTACGAACGCAACGCGATCTGGCCGGTGCGCAAGGCCTACGAGGACATCACCGGCGAGCGCGCCGAGACGGGATGGGACTGGCGGGAAACCATGGACCGCCTCTTCGCCGCTCAGGACGCCGCTCGCCTCGAACCCCTCGACCGCCTCCTCTCCCGCGGACTCGCCGCCGCCGCAGACGCGCGGTTCGAGGAAATGGACTCGGCCTTCGGCTCGATCCTCGGCCGCGAGCCGAAGTACCCGCGACGCGCCGAGATGGTGCGGGGACTCCTCGCCTACGGCGAACAACTGCTGTCGTCGGGCGACGTGCTCGAGGCACGACGGGTGCTCCGCCTCGCGGGATACCTCGTCCCCGAAGGCGACGCGCGGGCCGCCCGAATCGCCGCGCACCTCGCCTACCTCGAAGGACTCCGACGACGCGACCTGGGCTTCCCAGACGCCGAACCCTTCCGCGAAGCCGCTCGCCTCGATCCCGCCTACGCCAAGCTCGTCGCCGCCAGGGGCGATCTCGCCGACGCTCCCCCCGAACCCGTCCCCTCCACCGCCGGCCAGCCCGCCCTGAGTCCGTCGAAGGGCCCACCGCCCCACCGCTCCACCGCTCCACCACTCCACCGCTCGCCGCCCGACGCCGACCGTTCGTCGACCGGGCGCATCGCCGTCGCAGCGGGCATCGTGCTCACCGCAATCGCCGGCCTCTTCCTGCTGATCTCCTCGGGACGGCTGCCGGGCAGGTTGTTCGGGGCAAAGGGGACGCGGGAGAGACCGCAGCCTGAAGGGCGCAGTCCCGCCCCGGAAGAGCAGCGGGTCCCCGGCGGCATGGGCCGGCAGGGCTTGCCCGCGACACCCGCACGAGACGCCGAGGATCCTCCGCCGGCAGGGCCCTCTCCCGACCAGCGGCAGTCCTCTTCCCCGGTAGGGGCGCCACGCAGCTCGCCGGAGCCGCAGGCGGAGGCGGGCGAGTGCGCCCGCGAGGTTGGCCGAATCATGGACGTGGCCGTGGGCGAGCTCCACGCCGACCCCGCGCCCGCCGAACAGCCCCCGGCCCCGGATCCGTACGCACGCATCGCGGCCGCCCTGGCCCGGATCCGCACGGATGTGCCCGGAGAGGAGCCGGCCGGCGAGGACGGCACGGAAACGCGACGGGACCGACGACCAGACGGAAGGGAAGGTGGCTCCTAGATGGCGGACTACCGTCCGATCGGGGAACAGCCGTACGGCGTCGCAGGACCCGTCAGCGACGCCAGGATGTGGTTCGGCCGCGAGGACCTCCTCGAGTTCCTGCGCGAGGAGCTGGTTCGCCCGCCGGAGCTCGGCGGCGCGGCGCTCGTCGTGGTGTGGGGCGCGCGCGGCATCGGGAAATCATCGCTCCTGGCGCGCATCGCCGGCGGCACGTTCGGGGCCAAGGCCTTCCCCATCGCGATCGACCTGGAACGCGAGCCGCGGCCGAGCGGCTCCGCGGGCTTCTGGCGCATGCTGGGCCAACGGGCCGTGGCACGGCTGCGGGCGGCAGGTCTCGCCACGGGACAGCTCGAGAGCGAAATCCCGGGCGAACGCGATCGGGCGCCCAACGAGCGGTTCCGGAAATTCCTCCAGGGGCTGTGCGGGGTGCTCGGCCCCGCCCGCCCGGTCTACGTCCTCGACGGCTACGAGGTCCTGGAACGCTGGGTCCACGCCGGAATCGTCGGCATCGACATCATCGACGGCCTGGCAGGCATCCTCGACGCCAACCTGCCCGTGTCGCTCCTGTTCGCCGGAGCGTTCCGCATGGATCAGCGCGACCCGGAAACGTGGGGCCGCCTCGGCGTCCGCGCCGTGCACCGCAAACTCTCCTTCCTCACCCCGGCCGAGGCGGAACGCCTCATCCGCGAGCCGGTCGCCGGCCGCATCGAATACGACGACGGCGTCGTCCCGGCCATCCTGCGGACCACCGCCTGCCACCCGCTCCTCGTTCAGGCCGTCTGCCGCGCCGTCGCCGAACGCCTCGTCGACGAACAACGCAACCTGTGCACCCGCGAGGACCTGGAAGAGGCGCTCGACGCGGCCGACGACGAGGAAGGTGCGCTCCCGCTCTTCGTCTCGTGGTGGCGCTCCCTCGGGTTCCTCGGCCGCGTCGTCACCTCCACCATCGCCTCGGAGCTCGAGGACGGCGACGGCTACGTCTCGCTGGAACAGGCCGAGAAGGCGCTCGCGGAGGATCGCGGCGAGCTCGCCGTGGCCGTCGATCGCGCCGGCCTCAAGGGCGCCCTCGACGCCCTGGTCGAATCGGAAGATCTCGAACGGGACACCGGCGGAGGCTACCGCTTCCGCGCCGACATCGTGCGGCGGTGGGTCGCCGACGCACACCCGATCTGGGACGTGGCCCGATGCGTCGCGGACGAGCCCGAGGTCCCCGCTCGCCGCGGGGGGATGCGCCAGCGACTGCGACGACGACCGCTGCTCTGGTTCTGGGTCGCCGTCATGGCCGCGGGCATCGTCCTCCTCATCGTCCGCCTCTTCTTCCCGTCCCCGGACGAGCGCACGCCGGGAGCCGGCCCGGCCGTGGCCGCAGGAACCACCTTCTCGTCGGGATGGCGCCTCGGACCCGACCTCGCGCCCCACCCCGCACGCCCGGAAGATGCCGCGACCCTGCGCGCCGAAGACGGGAGGCTGGCGGCATTCGCCACCCGCGACGACGGCGAGCGCCTCGACGTCACCGTCACCTGGCCCACCGGCGTCCCGGGCCCGGCCGCCGGCTGGCTGGACGCCCTGCGGCATCCCGAGGAATCGTGGCTCTGGGGCCTCGCACCCGAGCTGGCGCCCGACCCGACCTGGCTCGCCGGCGCCGACGAACGCTGGGCCGACGAGCCGCCCGCAGGCGCCATGCCACCCTGGCTGGGAGCCCTCCTCGCTCCCGCGGCACGACTGTCGGTCGAGTTCGAGAACGGCTATCCGGCACGGGTCAGGACGATCGACCGCACCGGATGGACGAGACAGGAATGGTGCGTCACGCCCGACGGCTGGGAGCGGTGCACGGACGACGGCTCGGCCGTGCGGCGCATCGCGTTCGATTTCACCGCCCACGGGAAGTCGAAGACGCCCCTGCTGACGCGGGTGCGGTTCCTCGACGCGGCCGGCGAACCCGCCGCGGATCGGCTGGGGCGAAGCGAGCTGGAGCTCCTGTACCGCGACGTCGACCCGGACCCCCGGGGCGAGGATTGGGAGGTGGAGGTCGCCATCACGGCGTTCCTCCGCGCACGCCCGACCGCCGCGGGCCCGGCCCCGTTCGCACCGCCGCCGGGTTGGCAGGGCTTCGGAACCGGCGGCGTCGCCCTCTCCGGCGACCGCTCGTTCACCTTCTACTACCGCGAGGACCGCGGCGTGGGACGCCGCGGCGGCGAGATCGCCGCCGTCCAGTCGCGCGACCACGTCGGCCGCGCCACCGGCCTCGGCTTCGCCTGGGGACCGGCCGTCCAGACGATCTTCTTCACCCGCCAGGCCTCCTCCGAAGCCGCGTTCTTCGTCGGCGTGGACGGCCTGCCCGCCGCCGACGCCGCCGGCGCCACGGGCTACGTCGAGGAACGCACCCCCGAGGGCGTCCGGACCCGCCTCGTCTTCCTCGGTCCCGACGGCAAGTGCGCCGCGGGCGAACGGCTGGAAGGAACCGCGCACGTCTCGTACTGCGAAATCAAGCTCGACGGCGTGGCGGATCCCGCCCTCGCACCACCGGCCGACGCGGTGGGCCGCCTCGCCGGCGCCGCGGCCATCCTCTACGGGGCGCCCGCCGGTCCGGCGCCCAACGCACAAGGCGTGGCTCGAGCGTCGGTGCGCGACCTGGGCGCCGCCACGCCGCCGTGCGAGCGCCTCCTGTCCGTGCAGCACCACGACCCGGCGGGTGTCCTGGCCGTCCCGGCCGCAGGCCCGTACTCGGGCAGCGCCTCGACGCGCCTGGCCGTGCGCTTCTCGGAAGGGCGACTCGCGGACATCGTCCGCACCGACTGCGCCGACGGCCCGTGCGCCCAGCGCGACGTCCTGGACGAAACCTGGTCGTGCGGCACGACGGGCTGCTACCTCTCCAACGTGCCCCTCTCCTGCGGCGACACCGCTCCGTAGCCCTGCCGTTGCGCGCCCAACGGGTCCTGCCTATAGTCGACGCGATGACGGCGGCGACGGCCCGGAAGCGAGCGACGTACCAGGATGTCCTGGATGCGCCGCCCCACATGGTGGCCGAGGTGCTCGACGGGGTACTCCACCTGCATCCGCGCCCTGCGTTCCCGCATGCACTCGCACACTCCGCCCTCGGCGGGCAGCTCGGCCAGGCGTTCTGGTGGGGTCGCGGCGGCCCGGGGGGATGGATCATCCTCGACGAACCGGAGCTGCACCTCGGACCGGAACCGGACATCGTCGTCCCGGACCTGGCGGGCTGGCGGAATGAGCGCATGCCGGTGGTACCGCGCGCGGCGTTCGTCACGCTGCCGCCCGACTGGGCGTGCGAGGTGATCTCTCCTTCCACGGCCGACGTGGACCGCGCCGAGAAGGTCCCGATCTACGCTCGGGAACACGTGGCCCACGTCTGGCTGCTCGATCCGCTCCTGCGCACCCTCGAGATCCTCCGCCTCGACGGCGCGACCTACCGGCTCGTCGGGACGTGGCGCGGCGACGCGAAGGTGCGTGCCGAACCGTTCGACGCGATCGAGCTGGACCTGGCCGTCCTGTGGGCCAGGGTCGAGCCGGAGGCGGCACGCGAGCCGGAGCGGAAGTAGCCAGCTGCAGCGGTGGACGGCCACGGCGGGTGGTACACGGCGCGCGCGGCCGTATCCGCCGCGGCGATGCTCGACGCGTGCTCCGGGGGGCAACGTCGCGCCGTCTGCCGCCGCGGCACCTACAACAATTCCGCGATCCCGGCGGCGTACTGGATGACCAGCGTGTCGTGTTCCAGGAAGTCCGCACCCAGGAGTCCGTCCACGTGGCTCTCGGGGGCGAAGTCGTGGCACGCGACTTCGAAATCCGTTCGCTCAATCCCCAACGCGACAAACGAAGCGGTTCGAACGGTGTAGCCCTCTTCGTAGCCGAGCGCCGAGAACACCCGTGAGCGTCAAACCGCGTCGCGGGCCGAGAAGCCGAGCCGCTCCGCGATATCCGTCGCGATCATGGTCGTCGTTGTCCCGGTGTCCAGGACGAACCGGAAGTTGTCGCTGCGGCCACGGGGGCCGCGCAGCACCACCGGCACGAGGATCAGCGTCCGTCCCGGGCGGAAGCGGACGATCCGGCTACCGCAGCGCTCCGACGAATCCGATGAACTCCCCACAGGGCTCTCCGACGAACCAGATCGCGATGTCGCCCGGAACAGCGGGAAGCAAGGCGTGAGCCTCGTGTCGGTCCGGGGTGTGGACCACCACGACACCCTCCAAGACGCCGTTGCAGGGATCGAGCCGATGGTCCGTCACGACCACCCACTCTCCGGGGTAGGCCCGCTCGATTTCGTCCCGGGTCATCCGCGATGCCATCTGCCGGATGCTAGCGCTCACCCTGCAAGTGGTCAATTTCGACGCGCCGCGACGGAAAGCGGACGAACCGGCGAGTTGCCCCGACGCCGCCCCGATCGCGAGGTGTGGTCCCGCAGCAACGCACCCTGCGAGTTCCGTAACCACCGATTCGCAATTCCCCGCGGACAAGGCCGCCGCCATCAGGGCCTTTCGCGCGTCACAACTTCCGCCGGGTCGCGGGGATTTCCAGCCGGACACGTCGAGCGCCAGACCGTGGCACGAAAGCCGCTCCATCGCAGCGCCGGACGCGAGTTGAAAGTACGGGCATGGAGGGAGACGAAGCATGAAGTCCTACACCGCCGTGGCCGCAACGCTCGCCGTGATCTGCTCCCCACAAGCCGCCGGCGCCTCCGAAATCGCCGCGCCGGCCGAGGCGACCGTGGTCGTGACGCCCATCCCGACGCTGGTCGTGGAAGGCGGAACCCCGGCCGGGTCGGCCGCGGTGCCGGGGACCGGCGGGACGCTCGCCGTCCCGGCCGTGGTCGCCCCGCCCGCAGCGCCGGCCGGGACGTCGACCATCGTCGCTCCCGTGCCCGGCCCCACGACCGTCATCGATACCCCGGGCTCGTCCACCGTGACCGTCACCTGCCCACCAACGCAGATCGTGGTCATCCCTCCTCCGCCGCCCCCGGTGGTCGTGACAACCCCGCCGCCCGTGATCGTGGCGCCGCCGCAATCCTGCCCCGCCTGCCCCGCCCCGCCCCCGCCCGCACCACCCCCGCCCCCCGTCCCGACCACCGAGCTGCACTTCACCTCCAACGACGACGAGCAGTACGTCATCTCGATCTACCACGAGGATCCCGTGTGGGACTACGAAGCCCAGTGCTTGACGCCCTGCGTCCTGCACGTGCCCGACGGGACGTACGAGTTCATGGCCGGAGGACACCGCACCTTCCAGGTCTACGCCGTCGGCGGCGTGCAGTACTGGGTCGTCGAGGACAACGCCCAGGGCGGGATCGTGCTGGGCTCGATCATGACCGGCATCGGCGGAATCGTGGGCTTCGCCGCGGCCATCGCGCTCGACCTCGACGAGCACAGCTACGACAGCTACCGCTACGACAGCAGCGATCCGGGCTACAATGAGACGGCCGCCGCCATGACCGGTGCCGGCTTCGGCACCGCCCTCCTGGGCCTCACCATCTGGATCCTCTCCTACGGCATGGCCGAACAGGTCCGGCCGAACGACGGATACTTCGCCGTCGGCGAACGCGTGAGCTTCCTGCCGACACTCTTCCCGCAGCAGGACGCCGCCGGCAACGACCGCCTGGCTCTCGGCCTGTCCCTGCGGTTCTAGGCGTCCCTACTTCGGGCCCTGCTCCAGCAGCTCGGCCTGCCGCTGGAGGCGAAGGGCCTCGACCAGGTCGTCGATTTCGCCGTTCATGAACGACGGCAGGTTGTGGAAGTTGCGGTCCAGACGATGGTCCGTGATGCGGTCCTGCGGGAAGTTGTAGGTCCGGATCTTCTCCGAACGATCGCCGGAACGCACCATCGCCCGCCGCTCCGCCGTGCGCTCCGCCTGCTGCTTCTCGATCTCCAGCTCCATCAGCCGCGAACGCAGGATCTTCATCGCCTTGGCCTTGTTCTTGTGCTGCGAGCGCTCGTCCATGCAATGGACCATGAGACCCGTCGGCTTGTGCAACAGCCGGACCGCCGAGTTCGTCGTGTTGACCCCCTGCCCCCCAGGCCCGCCCGCCGCCGCGACGTGGATCTCCAGGTCCTTGTCCTCGATCCTCACGTCGACCTCGTCCGCCTCGGGCAACACCGCCACCGTGGCCGCCGACGTGTGGATGCGACCCTGCGCCTCCGTCACCGGCACCCGCTGCACCCGGTGCACCCCGCTTTCGAAACGCAGGTGCGAGTACACGTCCTTGCCCGAAATGGAGACGATCGCCTCCTTGATCCCGCCCCCCGACGACGACGACAGGCTCATCGGCTCGATCTTCCACCGCTTCAGCTCGGCGTAACGCGTGTACAACCGCAACAGCTCCGCCGCGAACAGCGCCGCCTCCTCCCCGCCCGTCCCAGACCGCACCTCGAGGATGATGTTCTTGCCGTCCAGCGGATCCCGGGGCGTCAGGAGCACCTTCAGCCGCTCCTCCAGTCCGGCCCGCTCCCCCTCCAGCCGCACGACCTCCTCCTTCGCCATCTTGCGCATCTCGGGATCGGGGTCCTCGAGCAACGCACGGTTGTCCGCCACGTCCGCCTCGACCCTGCGCAAGCGGCCGAACACCTCCACGACCTCCGAGGCGTCCGAGCGCTCCTTGTTCAGCTCCTGCATGCGACGCGGATCGGCGAGCACCGCGGGGTCACAGAGCAGCTTCTCGATCTCCGCAAAGCGCTGCTCGATGCCCTGGAGCCGGGATCGGACCTTGTCGTCCATCGGGCAACCTCGCCGGGATCAGGACCCGGAAACCGCCTGCCGCGACGCCGCATCCACCCCCGCGGCGCCGAAGTCCCAGCCCGGAAGCTCCTCCAGGAAGGCGGCGTACGACGAGAAGACGCGCTCCCGCTCCGGCAGCGCCGCCCCCCGGTCGCGCGCGCGCGCCTCCGCCGTCGCCTTCTCCCGCGACAACGCAACGGCGATCGAGGCGAGCGCAACCTCGAGCTGGTCGTCGGTCGGCTCCCGCGTCACGAGCCGCTGCAGCAGGAGACCGGGCGCAATGAGCACCCGCACCAACGGGTTCGTCCCGAACCTCCCGGACAGCCGGATCGCCTCGTAGGACAACCCGGCGATCGGGAAGAGCAGGACGATCTTGAGCAGGATCAGCAGCACCTGGTTCAGCCACGCCGCGGAAACCAGCGGCGGAAGAAGCGGCAGGATCGTCATGTAGAGCAGAACCCCGACCACGATCACGAACAGCAGGAAAGCCGTGCCGCAACGGGGATGGAAACGCGAATGCACCCGCGCCGCGGCCACCGTCAACGGCTCGCGCGCCTCGTGCGCCGCAATCGCCTTGTGCTCCGCTCCGTGGTACGCGAACACCCGCTGGATCTCCTTCATCCGCGAGATGAGCAGCAGGTAGCCGACGAAAAGCAACAGCTTCACCGCCCCATCGATGACGTGGAACACCCAGCCGGAAACCCCCTGCCCCCCCATCCAGGCGTCCAACGCCAGCGCCGTGAGATGCGGAACACCCTTGAAGACGAGGAGCGCGAAAACCAGCGTCGGCACGAACAGCAACCCGAACGACGGCGCCTGCGACGCCGGCGCGGACGGCTTTCGTGGTTCGTCTTTCGTCTTTCGCTCGGACTCCGGAACGCCAGCCGAACCGCGGGCTTCAGCCCGCGGCTGTGATTCGCCGGCAGCCGCGCCCCGAAGGGCGCCGTCCGGCTCTGGCGCGGAAGGAGAACCGCCCTCCTCCCCCTCGGCCGCAATCTTCGCGGAGTAGGCCAACGCGTTCATCCCGTTGGCCAGCGACTCGCCCAGCACGACGGCCCCGCGCAGGAAAGGCCAGCGCAGGAAACGAAGCCGCTCCGCCAGCGAACGCCAGGGACGGTCGCGCACCACGATGCGACTCCGGGAGTCGCGCACCGCGACGGCAAAACACGTCGGCGCACGCATCATCACGCCCTCGATGACCGCCTGGCCACCGACGCTGGGACTCTTGGGCTCCGGGGCGCTCATGACGACCGGAGGAGCGGGAATCGCGGAGCGGAAGACGGTCACTCCTTGGCGGGCTCGGGCTTGGCGGCGGCCGCGCCCTTGCCGTACTTCCGGCGGAACCGCTCGATGCGACCCGCCGCGTCCATCAGCTTCTGCTTGCCGGTGTAGAACGGATGGCAGTTCGAGCAGATATCCACCATCAGCGCCTCGCCGCCCTTCGTCGAACGCGTCTCGAACTCGTTGCCGCAGGCGCAAACCACCTTGATCTTCGCGTACGTGGGATGAATTCCGGGTTTCATGTTCGCTCTCCCGCGCTCCTATCTAGCGCGTCTCGGCCCTCTTGTCGACCGCCTGCCCTGACCGAGCGCAGCGAGTCGAAGGGCCTCCCTAGTGATCCACCCCCATCGACTCCAGGAACTCCTTGTTCGCCTTGGTCCGCGAGATCTTGTCCAGCAGGAACTCCATCGAGTCGATCACGTTTAGCGGGTGCAGGAGCTGCCGCAACAGCCAGACGCGCTGCAGGACGAAATCGTCGAGCAACAGCTCCTCCTTGCGCGTCGAGGAACGGTTGATGTCCAGGCAGGGGAAGATGCGCTTCTCCATCAGCTTCCGGTCGAGGTGGATCTCGCTGTTGCCCGTGCCCTTGAACTCCTCGAAAATCACCTCGTCCATGCGGCTGCCGGTGTCCACCAGCGCCGTGGCCACGATCGTCAGCGACCCGCCACCCTCGATGTTGCGCGCCGCCCCGAAGAAACGCTTCGGCTTGTGCAACGCGTTGGAGTCCACGCCGCCCGACAGGATCTTGCCCGAAGGCGGCACCACCGTGTTGTACGCCCGCGCCAGACGCGTGATGGAGTCGAGCAGGATGACGACGTTGCGACGATGCTCGACCAGCCGCTTCGCCTTCTCCAACACCATCTCCGCGACCTGGACGTGCCGCTGCGCAGGCTCGTCGAACGTCGAGCTGATGACCTCGCCGCGCACCGACCGCTGCATGTCCGTCACCTCCTCGGGCCGCTCGTCGATGAGCAGCACGTGGAGGTCGATGTCAGGATGGTTGGCCGTGATGGCGTTCGCCAGGTTCTGCAACAGCACCGTCTTGCCCGCACGCGGCGGCGAGACGATCAGGCACCGCTGCCCGAACCCGATCGGCACCAGCAGATCGATGATCCGCGTCGAGAAGTTCTTCGTGTCGTGCTCGAGGTTGAACTTCTCCTCGGGGTACAACGGAACCAGGTTGTCGAACAGGATCTTGTCCCGCGCGACCTCCGGCGGCTCGAAGTTGATCGTCTCCACCTTGAGCAGCGCGAAGTAGCGCTCGCCGTCCTTCGGCGGACGGATCTGCCCCGTCACCGTGTCGCCCGTGCGCAGACTGAAACGCCGGATCTGCGAGGGCGAGACGTAGATGTCGTCGGGCCCGGGCAGGTAGTTGTAATCGGGAGCGCGCAGGAAACCGAACCCGTCGGGCAGGATCTCCAGCACGCCCTCGCCGAAGACCGCGCCGTTCTGCGACGCCTGGGCCTGCAACAGCGCGAAGATCAACTCCTGCTTGCGCATGCCGGCCGCGTTCTCGACCTTGAACTCCTTCGCCATCGCGGTGAGTTCTTCAATGGGCTTCGCCTTCAGTTCCTTGAGGTGCATCCAAGACTCCTTGACGGTTGCTTCTTCTTGGGGCGACGCCGGACCGAGGCCGTCGGACCCCCGGGCGCCCCGGGGAGAATCGCGGTTACGTGTCCTGCCCTCGCACAGGACCCCCCGAACGTGCGCGAGGCGAGGAAGAACGGGCGTCGGCCGATTCGCGGCCACCGGTCCCGGCGGGCATGCCATGGTCCGGCGGGTTGTTTTCTAGTCTCGATGCTGCGGACTGTCAACACAAAAAATGAAGCTGCCGAAGGCGGCGGCGCCGGACGAGGAGAGATGGAGAGGCCCCTTCGACTGGTCTCAGGGCAGGCCGGCTGGGGAGGTGGGGAGACGGCCAAGAGACTGCCGACACCCCGGGCGCCCTGTCGCCGCGCAAACACAGTGTGACGGCGGGCGACGGACCACCGGGCTCGGCCGTGAGAGCTCGCACGCGCCCACCGTCGCTCCGGCGGCGGGGCCGACGCACCGGAAAACCTCGCCGAACGGCAAGGTTTTGCCTTCGCCGCAGACCGCGCAGAACGACCGCATCCGCTGGCACGGTTGATGCTGCCACCGCTCCCGGCCCGGTCGCCAGGGAGGTTGCGATGACACCACACGCGCACGGATTCCCGCGGGTTCGGATGCGCCCCGCCGCCACGGCACGCCGGCCGACGGCCGCAGAACCGCGCCGGTCGCCCCCGGCGCTTCACGCACGGTCGGGGGCCCTCAGGGTCCCGCCAAAGTCGGTCCTGCGGCCTCTGCGACTCTGCGACTCTGCGCGAAATTCGGGGCGCGGAACCTCGCGGTGCCCACGCGACACCCCGCCGCGGCGAGAATGGCGAAGCCCTGCGGGGGCCCTGGCGCTCCTGGCCCTGACCGCCGGAACGTCGCTCCCGACCACCGCGCAGGCGGAGCCGCTGGAGGGGACCGTGCTGCGGATCGACGGCGACGAGGTGCTGGTCGATCTGGGCAGCGCCGACGGGGTGCACCCCGGCGACGAGGTGCGACTGTACCGCAGGATCTCCGTCGAACACCCCGTCACGCATCGCGTGATCGAGGACCGCTTCCCGCTGGGCGACGAGCAGCTCGAGCAGGTGGCGGAGCGGATGGCGATCATCGTCGTGGACACGCCGCTGGACCACCCGCCCACGGTGGGCGACACCGTCGTCCTCCTGCGCTCCACGCCGGCGCTGGAAACACCGGCGCCGCCGGACTCGTGCCCCGTCTGCCCGTCGTGCCCGGTCCAGCCGGTGTGCGAGATGGACCCGCAGGCGCGGGCGCTGCTCGACGCCTTCGGCCGGACGCTCGGTCAGCCGATCGAACAGCGAATCGGCGTCTGGGAAGCATACCTCGCCGCCAACCCGGCAACCCCCTGGTCCAGCGTGGTCTCGGCCGACGTCGAAAGCCTGCGCGCCATGCTGCGCACCCTGCGCGGCGGCGCACCCGCCCTGACCCCCGGGACCCGTCCCCGCGCAGGCCACGATCCGCCGCTGGAAGCCTGCACCGGCGACGCCGTGGAGCTCGTGGTGGCGATCGACGCCCCGGACATGATCCGCCTGGTCCAGATGCACGTGCGACACGAGGACGAGCGCGGGTACCGGGAGTTCGATCTGACCCGCGACGGCGACTTCTACTTCCGCGGCACGATCCCGGCCGAGTTCGTGCGCGAAGACGGGTTCCAGTACTTCCTGGTCGCCGTGACGACCGCCGGCGCGGAGGTCCCGCTCGGCGGCACGCCCGAACGTCCGATCGCGGTGCCGGTGGAGGAGCGGTTCGAGGCGCCGCCGGTCCGCTCGGATCGCTCGAACCTGCACACGTCGTTCGAGTACGTCGACTTCTACGTGAACTCGTTCGCACGCGACTACTACCTGAAGTTCGAGGCGGACTTCCGGTACGTCGTGGGGTCCTGGTTCTACGCACTGCGCATGGGCTTCGGCATCTTCGACGGCAGCGGCGGGCCCGTCGAAACCACCGACTGGACCGGCAACGACGAATCGCTGCCGGATCCCGAGCCGATCTCCTACCGCTACGGCTTCACCGAGCTGGAGTTCAGGTTCCACGAGCTGTTCTACCTCATCGGTCGCATCTCGTTCGGCAGCGCCAGCGCCTACGAGCTGGGCGGCAGAGCACCCGAGGCGCTCGTCGGAGGCGGCGGACGCATCCGCATCGGCCGCCCGAACGGGACGAACCTGGAGCTCGGCGGCGGCTACACCGAGGCGCTGGGGTACGAGGCGAACGTCTCGGTGAATCTCGGCCTGGTGGAGGATGTGCCCCTGCGGGCCCACATCATCGTCACCGACATGCCCCTGAACGACGACCTCGGCGTGCGGCTCGTGGCGGAAGCGGGATGGCGGCCCACTCCATGGTTCGAGTTCGCCGGACTCGCAGGCTACGACATCCGCGACATCAACCACACCGGCCTCAGCCTCGGCCTGGGCCTGACGTTCCTCTGGTAGCGCGGAAGGAGCAAGCCATGAACCCAACCGTCCCCTCGATGACACCCGACCGCGCTCGCCGCCGCCTGCGACCCGTCGACTGCATCCTCCTCGGCAGCTTCGCGAGCATCGCGTCGCTCCCTCGCCCGGCCCTGGCCCAGGAACAGGGCCCGGACCCCTCCGGAGCCACCACGGAAACCACCGCGCCGGCGGGATCGCAGCCGACACTGTTCCACCTGCCGCCGTCCAGCGCCGAGGCCGACGAGCCGCTCGAGCTGACGGCCACGCTGGCGGAGGCGTGGCAGCTCGCACAACTCGACCTGGTCTACCGGCGGGTGGACCGCGAAGGCTGGATGCGCGTCCCGTTCCGCCAGGTCTCGACGGGAGACTTCGTCGCCGTGATTCCCGGTCCGGAGGTGGCCGCGCCCGCGGTGGAATACTACGTGGAATCCCTGGACCGCGAGAACCGGACGCGACGCCACTTCGCCTCGCCGGAGCACCCGCACCGGGTCGAGGTCGTCGGCATCACCTCGGCGCAGGAAGAGGAACGCCAGGAGGAGAAGTTCGGCGGTCGCCACCGGTTCAGCGCGCGCACCGACTGGAGCAGCTTCGGGGCCCGCTCGCAGCTCGGCTGGGTGCCGGACGAGACCGGCTATCCGGCCGCCGAGACGCGGGAACGCAAGGACGACTACTGGCATCTCCACGCCGACTACACGTACCGCCTGCTGGGCATCGTGCAGGCGATCCATTTCGGGTTCGGCGTCCTGCGCGGCCACGCCCCCGAGCTGGACTACCGCTTCGGCCTGCGCCCGGACGATCCGGAACGCGTCTCCGAGGATCGCCGGATCCCGGGCTTCAACTACGGGTGGACCGGGATCACCTTCCAGTTCCACCGCTACTTCGGCATGGGCGCGGACATCTACCTCGGCGCCACACAGCTCGGCTTCGACGGCGGCGGCGGCCTCTTCGTGCGCGTCGGCAACACCGCCGAGACGCACTTCGACCTGGCCTTCGACTACGTGAGCAACATGGGCTACCGCGCCTGGGCCACGTTCTGGTGGGATACCGTGCCGTACGTGCCGATGTCGCTGACCGCGGAATTCACCGACTGGCCATACCCGGACGACGAGAACGCCGACGGCGTGCGGCTGTGGTACGCCGCCGAGGCCCACGTGTGGGGAGGCCTGGTCATCGATGCCCGCGTGGGCTACGCGGCGCGGCACGGCAGCAACACCGGAGGACCAATCGCGGGCGGCGGCGTGTCGTACCAGTTCTGAATCGCAGGGCGCTGCACTACGGGCAAACCGTCACGCCGGGACAACGCGAACAGGACCAGTCGGAACAGTCGGTGTAGCCGTCCCGATCGTCGTCGCGACCGTTGCGGCACAAGGCGTCGGACTTCTCGTCCACGCCGATCGACGGGTCCGGCAACACCACCTCCTCCGCTTCCGTGCGGGCCGCGTAACTGCGGCCGCCGACCGTGTAGCTGCGCCCGTCGGCACTCTCCAGCACCACGTCGCCGTCCCGCGTGTAGAAGAGGTCGGCGACCGCGCCCAAGGCAGCCACCGTTCGCTCGTGCGGGTAGCCGAAACGGCTCGATCCCAGCGAAAAGACCGCAACCTGCGGATGCAGCGCGCGAACCCAGCTCAGGTTGCTGCTGCTCTGCGACCCGTGGTGGTTGACCTTGTACACCTCGACCGCACCCATCACCGAGGCAACCCGGGTCTCGACGTCCACCACCCCGTCGTCGCAGTCTCCGGTAAGATCCCCGGCAAGCGAGATCTCGAGGTCGCCGAAGGTCACGCGCAACGCGATGGAGAAGCCGTTCTCCCCGGAACCCTCCGGCGCAACGCCGGCGCCGGGGGCCGCCACCACGTCGACCGTCACGCCGGGCCCGAGGTCGATGAACTCGGCGCCCGCGCGGTCGATCACCCGGCGGTCGGCGTGGTTCTCGGCCCAACGCAGATAGTCGACCTGGGAGTCCGAATCGCCCGCCGGCGTGCGGCCCCGGTCGAGCAGCGTCCCGATCTCCAGCCCGCCCGACTCGGCGGCCCACGCGATGCCGCCGAAGGACGCGCCGCCCGACCCGAAGGCGCCGACGTGGTCGGTGTGATAGTGCGAGGCGAGGAAGTAGTCGACGCGACCGCGACCCGTGTACGCCGCGACCCGCTCCACGACGTGCCGCGCCGCGTCGGCCTCATGCCCGTCGGCGACGACCTGCGGGATGCCGAGGTCGACGAGCAGCGTCCGGCCGCTCGGGGACTGGACCAGGATGGCGTCGCCCGTGCCGACATCGAAGAAGACGACGCGCAGGAGGCCGGGCGCGATCGCGCCGTCCACCTCGCCGGCACCGTCCAGGTCCGCGTCAAGGCCCGAGTCCAGCGGACGGCCATCGACCGTGCAGGCGGCGAGCACGACCGGGACGAGGAGCAGCGCGACGAGCGGGCGGGGCCGGGCCGGACGGCGCGGGACGCCGAGCGGCAGGCGAAGCTGTTCCCGGGCGAAAGCCTGACGGTTGGGATGCATCGGGGAATCTAGGAGCCGAAGCCGATGGCGATGTCGAAGGTCGGGATCGGGATGCCGAGGATCCACGAATCGAAGCTCTCGTCCTTCTTGGCGATGTCGGCGATGTACGTGAAGGAGCCGCCGATGAGCAGGGCGAAGCCGGAGTCCCAGACCCACTGGTACCCGCCCGCCAGGCCGGCGCGAATGACCTCGACCCCGCCGTTGCCGTCGGTCCAGTTGAAGTGGTCGAAGCCGATGCGCGGCCCCAGGAAGGGGCCCTCGGGAGCGCGCCCGGTGAAGAAGAAGTCGACGCCGACCAGGACGCCGAGCATCCACATCTTCCAGCCGAAGAAGTTGATGTACATGTAGTCGAACTGGCCGGCGAGCGCGACCCAATCGGCGACGCCGACCTTCGCCTGGACGTTGCCGAAGAAGAAGAAAAGCGGGTTGACGGTGAGCGCGAAGGTCGTGTCCTCCTCGGGCTGGGGCGGCGCCTCGATCGCGTACACCGGCTGCGGCGGGGCGTACACCGGCTGCGGCTGGACGTACACCGGCGGCGGCTGGACGTAGACGGGCTGTGGGGCCACAGGGGTGACCACCACCGTGGGCGGCGCAGGCGTGCTGACGATCACGGTCGGAGGCGGCGGCGCCGACACCCCGCCCGAAATCACGATCTGCTTGCCGGCCTCGTCGACACCGGCAAGGGCCGGCGCCGCCGCAAGCCAGACGCTCGACAGGGCAATCCACGCGCTGAACCTCATACGTGCCTCCTTCGGCGCCGCGGCGAACCGACAAACCGGCCGCGACACGTCGAGAGTAGCGCGCAGCGGGACGTTGCGCCAGGAAGGACGGTACGCTGCTACTTCCCGCGCTTCTCGTCGTCGGCGGCGGCCTCGGCCTTGCCGCGACGGAAGAAGCTGGCCTTCTTCTTCTTGCCGGCGTCGGCGGCGGGCTTCTTCTCCTCGGCCTTCGCCGGGGCCTCGCCGGGAACCAGCTCGAGGATGACGAGAGGGGCGTTGTCGCCCTTGCGGAAGCCGAGACGGCGGATGCGGGTGTAGCCGCCGGGCCGCGTGAGATAGCGCGGCGCGACGTCGTCGACCACGTAGGCCAACAGGTCGTGCCGGGACAGGAACCGATCGCCGTCCTCGCCCTTCATCGTCGCCGCCGGCGGCAGGAACCCGGCCAGCAGACGCCGCAACACCAACGCCCGCTCGCGCACCTCGGCCGTGGGCTTGGCCTTCCCGCCGGGCACCAGCTTGTGCAGCCGGATGGCCTTGGTGATCACCGGCTCGGCCCAGGAACGCAGCTCCTTGGCCTTGGCCAGCGTCGTCTCGATGCGCCCGTGCACCAGGAGGGACGCCGTCATGTTGCGGAACAGGGCGCGCAGATGGGCGGTGTTCCGCCCGAGCTTGTGTCCGGATTTGCGATGGCGCATGGGAGCGATCCTCCTGGGCCGGGGCTACTTGCCCTGCTGCATCTGCTGCCAGCGGGCGAGGAGCTGGGTCCAATTGTCCAGGCGCATGCCCAGACCGAGACCCATGCCGGCGAGCAGCTCCTTGATCTCCTTGAGCGACTTGCGGCCGAAGTTCTTCGTGCGCAACATCTCCGCCTCGGTCTTCTGCACCAGCTCGCCGATCAACGTGATGCTCGCGTTCTGCAGGCAGTTCGACGCGCGCACGCTCAGCTCCAGCTCCGAAACCGGACGGAACAGGTTCTCGTTGACCGGCGCACCGGCCTCCTCCTCCACCGCCGTCGTCTCCGCACCTTCCTCGAAGGTGATGAAGATCGTCATGTGCTCCTTGAGGATCTTCGCGGCGTACGCCAGGGCGTCCGGCGGGGAGATGGTGCCGTTCGTCCAGATCTCGATCGTCAGCTTGTCGTAGTCCGTGATCTGTCCGACACGGGCGTTCGTCACCAGGTAGTTGACCTTGCGCACGGGGCTGTACAACGCGTCGATCGGCACGACCCCGATCGAATCACCGCCCGCCGTCTTGGCCCGGTCGGCAAGCTGGTAGCCACGCCCGGTCGAGACCGTGATATCCATCGCCAGCCGGCCGCCCTTGGCGATCGCCGCAATGTGGTGGTCGGGGTTGAGGACCTTCAAGGTCTCGCTCTGCGGCAGGTCCCCCGCGGTCAGCGTCGAAGGACCCTTCTTCTCGACCCGGATGACCTGCGGGCGGTTCAGCGTCGAGCGCACGACGACGCCCTTCAGGTTGAGGACGATGTCCGTCACGTCCTCCGCGACCTCGGCAATCGACGTGAACTCGTGGTGCACGCCGTCAATCTTGATGGCCGAGATCGCGGCGCCGCGCAGGGAGGAGAGGAGGATGCGACGCAGCGCGTTGCCCACCGTCAGGCCGTACCCGCGCTCCAGCGGCTCGCAGACGAACTTCCCGTAGGTCGTGGAAAGCACATCCTCGTCGATCTCGAGCTTCTTGGGCCGGATGAGGTCGCGCCAGTTCAGGGAGTCCACGTGGCTCATGATGCCTCCGTTCCTACCGCGAGTAGAACTCGACGATCAGGTGCTCATCGATCTCGATGGGCTGGATGGCTTCCAGGTCCCGGCGGTCGGGCGGGGCCTTGAACACGGCGGACGTCCCGTCCGCCGCCAGCTCGATCCAGGGGGCACGATCGCGCGAACGCGCAACCTCGATCGCCTTCTTCACTCGCTCCTTCTCCGCGTCCCCCGGGACCAGCGAAATCGTGGAACCCGGCTTGACGATGAAGGACGGGATGTTCACCCGGCGCCCGTTGACCCGGACGTGGCCGTGACGCGCGAGCTGCCGCGCGTCGGCACGCGTGACGGCCAGACCCATGCGGAACACCACGCTGTCCAGCCGCGACTCGAGAAGCTGCAGCAACCGCTCGCCCGTGACGCCCTTCGCGGCGGCCGCGTGGTCGAACGTGCGGCGGAACTGCGCCTCGAGGACGCCGTAGATGCGGCGCACCTTCTGCTTCTCGCGCAGGCGCTTGCCGTACTCCGAAACCTTGACGCGCCCCTTGCCGTGCTGGCCCGGCGGATACGGACGGCGGTCGAACGAGCACCGCTCGGTGTAGCAACGCTCGCCCTTCAGGTAGAGCTTCGCGCCCTCGCGGCGGCAGAGCTTGCACACGGGACCGATCATGCGGGCCATGGTTCACACCCTCCTGCGCTTCGGCGGGCGGCAGCCGTTGTGGGGAATGGGCGTCACGTCCCGGATCAGCGTGATGCGCAGCCCGGCGCCCTGGATGGCGCGCAGCGCGGACTCCCGTCCGGCCCCCGGACCGGAGATCATCACGGCCGTGGAACGCATGCCGAGCGTCGCGGCGCGCTTCGCCGCGTCGCCCGCCGCAACCTGCGCGGCGAAGGGCGTCGACTTGCGCGAGCCCTTGAAACCGCGGCTCCCGGCGGAACACCACGCGACCGTGTTGCCCTGCATGTCCGTGATCGTGATGATCGTGTTGTTGAACGAGGCGTGCACGTGCGTGATGCCGTGCGCCGGACTCTTCGCCCCGGTCTTCGCTTTCGCCACTCGACGAGCCATGTCAGCCTCCCACGCCTACCCTACTTGCGCTTCATGATCCCGCGCCGCGGCCCCTTGCGGGTCCGGGCGTTCGTATGCGTCCGCTGCCCGCGGACCGGCAGCCCACGACGGTGCCGCAGGCCGCGGTAGCACCCCAGATCCATGAGGCGCTTGATGTTCATCGCCACCTCGCGCCGCAGGTCGCCCTCGACCTTGTACTCGGCGTCGATGATCTCGCGGATCTTCTTGACGTCGCCCTCGCTGAGATCCTCCGTCTTCTTCTCGCGGGGAATCCCGGCACGGTCGCAGATCTTCGCCGCCGCCGTGGCGCCGATGCCGTACAGGTAGCGCAACGAGACGCCGATCTGCTTGCGCCGTGGAAGGTCAACTCCTGCGATTCGAGCCATCGATCTTCGCCTCCTCGATCCGTTTCCTTCGCCGTACCGCCACTCGTTCTCCGTTGTTCGTCTTTCGTTTTTCGCCGACGAAGAACGAAAAACGAAGTACGAAGAACGCCTCTCTACCCTTGCCGCTGCTTGTGCCGCGGGTTCTTGCAGATCACCCGCACGACGCCGCGGCGACGGATGCACTTGCACTTGTCGCAGATCCTCTTCACGCTCGGCTTGACCTTCATCGCAAACAATCCTTCCCGCTAGGCCGCGGAGGCGGTCAGCGCGTCCTCCCGACAATCCGGCCGCGCGTCGGATCGCGCGGCGACAACCGCACCTCGACCTCGTCCCCCGGCTTCACCCGCACCACGTGCGCCGCCTCGCGCCCCATCCCCGCCGTGACCGGGCCGTTCTCCGTCCGCACCGCGAACAGACCCCGCGGCAACACGTCCGTGACGCGCCCCGCAACGATGAGACCGGTCGTCCCGTCGCTCACCGGAGGCCCAGCTCCTTGAAGATGCGCCCCCGCACCTCCTCCGGCTTCCCGTCGCCGGCAACGCGGCGCAGCACGCCCTGGCGCTCGTAGTACTCCGCGAGCGGCGAGGTCTGGTCGTGGTAGACCTTCAGCCGGTTGCGGATGGTGGCCTCCTTGTCGTCGTCGCGGTGGACCAGCGCCCCGCCGCAGGAGCACGTCGCGGGGGACGGCGGCGGGTCGAACTCGAGATGCCAGATGCGGTTGCACGTGCCGCACGTCCGGCGCCCGGACAGGCGACGCACAATCGCCTCGTCCGGCACCTCGATCGCCACCACGCTCTGGACCTTGCGACCGTGACGGGCCAGCTCCGCGTCCAGCGCCTGGGCCTGGGGGATCGTGCGGGGAAAGCCGTCCAGAAGGAAGCCCCCGGCACAGTCGGGCGCGTGGAGCCGCTCCGCGACCAGCCCGACCACGACCTCGTCGGGAACGAGCTTCCCGGCGTTCATGAACGTGTCCGCCTTCCGGCCCAGCTCGGTGCCGGCCTTGCGCGCCGCACGCAGCATGTCGCCCGTCGAGATCTGGGGCGCCCGGAGCGCCTCCACCAGCCAGCGGGCCTGCGTGCCCTTTCCCGCGCCGGGCGGACCGATGAGAATGACGTCCATGGCCTTCTCCCGCTCCCCCTCGGGCCTACGCCCTGGCCCGGCGACCACGAATGCGCGCGCCGCCGGGACCCGTGAACCCGTCGTAATGACGGGTGATCATGTGCGACTCGATCTGCTGGACCGTGTCGAGCGCCACGCCGACCACGATCATCAGGCTCGTGCCGCCGAAGTAGAACGGCACGTTGTACTCCTGGATCAGGTACGTCGGCAGCAGGCAGACCGCCGAGACATACATCGCGCCGCCGAACGTGATGCGGCTCATCACGCGATCGATGTACTCCGCCGTCTTGCGCCCGGGACGGATCCCCGGGATGAACGCACCCTGCTTCTTCAGGTTGTCCGCGACGTCGTCCGGCCGGAACGTGACCGCCGTGTAGAAGAAACAGAAGAAGATGATGCCGGCCACGTACAGCGTGTTGTAGATCCACCCGCTCCGGTTCAGCGAGGCCGCCAGATCGTCCATGAACGGGATGCCGAGGTTGGCCAGCGTGCCGGGGAACATCAGGATCGAGGACGCGAAGATGGGCGGGATGACGCCCGACTGGTTGACGCGCAACGGCAGGTGCGTCGATTGGCCGCCGAAAACCCGCCGCCCGACCGTGCGCCGCGGATACTGCACCGTGATCCGCCGCTGGCCGCGCTCGAAAAAGATGATCGTCGCGACGACCACGATGATCAGCACCGCCAGCACCAGCAGGAACAGCGGCTTGATCTCGCCCATCGAAACCTGCTGCCAGGTCAACGCCACCGCCGCCGGCAGCCGGGCGACGATGCCGGCAAAGATGATCAACGAGATGCCGTTCCCGATCCCGCGCTCCGTGATCTGCTCGCCCAGCCACATGATGAACGCCGTGCCCGTCGTGAGGCACACGACCGTCATCAGCCGGAAACTCCAGCCGGGCTCCGATACCACCCGGATGCCCGCGTTCGAGATCATCCCCTCGAACGCGAACGCCATCGCCAGGCCCTGGACGATCGAAAGCACGATCGTGCCGTAGCGCGTGTACTGGTTGATCTTGCGCTGCCCCATCTCCCCCTCCTTCTGCAACGCACGAAGGGAGGGCACGATGACGGCAAGAATGGACAGGATGATCGAGGCCGACACGTAGGGCATGATGCCCAGCGCGAAAATCGAGAGCTGCTCCAGGGCGCCGCCCGTGAACATGTTGAACATGCCGAGGAACGCGCCGCCGGCCTGGCTGAGGTACTCCTTCATCACCGTGTGGTCCGCGCCCGGCACCGACACGAAGATGCCGATGCGGTAGACCGCCAACAGGGCGATGGTGAACAGCACCCGCCGCCGCAGCTCGGGAATCTTGCCGATGTTCGCGAATCCGCTCGCCACGTTTCGCCTCTCTCATCCGCAGTCGAGGGTCAAGCGTCGAGGGTCGAACGTCCGACCGCGACGACCGACCATGCCTGCGGGCTACTTCGACGTACCCTCCTGCACGGGAGCCTTGGCCTCCTCGACCGGCACGGCCGGCGGCACGAGCCTCTCGACGGTACCGCCCGCGGCCACGATCCGCTCGGCGGCCTTGCCGCTGAAGGCATGCGCCTTCACCGTCAACGCACGGTCGATCTCGCCCTGGGCCAGGATCTTGATCGGCCCGGAACGCCGCACGATGCGCGCCGCGCGCAGGGCCTCGGGGTCGACCGCCGAGCCCGCGGCAAACCGGGTCAGGGCGGTGAGATTGACGACGTTGTAGCGCACGCCGCGCGGCGGCACGAACCCGCGCTTCGGCAGCCGGCGGTACAACGGCATCTGGCCGCCTTCGAAACCCGCACGGGGCGCGGCGCCGCGGGCCGTGTCGCCCTTGTCGCCCTTTCCGCAGGTGGCGCCCAGGCCGCTGCCGGGACCGCGACCGAGACGCTTCTTGCTGCTCGCGCGGGAGCCGCGCGGAGGCGCCAACCGGCTCAACAGGTCACTCATGGAGCTCCTCCACCTGCACGAGGTGCAGCACCTTCTTGATCATCCCGCGGAAGCTGGGCGTGTCGGCCACCACGACCTGCTGGTGCAGGTGCTTGAGACCCAGGCCCCGGAGGATCACGTCCTGGCGCCGGTCGCGCGCGATCGTCGAGTGGATCTGGGTCACCCGGAGCTTGGCCTGCTTCATGACGACGCCTCCCCGGCCGTCCCCCTCGACTCGCCGCGCTCGCCGGGAGCGCCTTCGCCGGACGCGGACACCGCAACCGCCGGCTCGCTCTCGACGGCCTCGCGCTCGGCCGCCCCGCCCCGGCTGCGCCGCCGCGCGACGGCGGGCTCGTCCTCCAGCAGCCGCAACGCGGCCATCGTGGCACGGACGACGTTGTGCGGGTTGGGAGAGCCGAACGACTTCGTCAGGACGTCGCGGATCCCCGCGGATTCCACGATCGCACGCACCGCACCGCCCGCGATGACCCCCGTGCCCGGAACGGCCGGACGCAGCAGGACGCGGCTCGAGCCGTAGCGGCCGATGATCTCGTGGGGCACCGTGGTCCCCGCCAGCGGGACGCGCAGGAGCGACTTGCGGGCCCGCTCCGTCCCCTTGCGGATCGCCTCGGGCACCTCGCGCGCCTTGCCCAGCGCGACCCCGACCTGGCCGGAACCGTCGCCGACCACGATGATCGCGGAAAACGAGAAGCGACGGCCGCCCTTGACCACCTTCGCCACACGGTTGACGTTGACCACGCGGCTGGGCAGCTCCTCCGCCTGCAGGTCCCGCGGTTCTCGATCACGCATCTCTGCCACTTCAGCACCTCACACACGCGGTCGCCGGCCGCCGGTCCCCGATCCGGAGACCGGGAACCGGGAACCGAGGACCTAGAACTGCAAACCACCCTCCCGCGCACCCTTGGCGAGCGCGGCGACGCGTCCGTGATAGCGGTAGCCGCCGCGGTCGAAGGCCACGGCCTTGACGCCCTTCTCGAGACAGCGCTTGGCGACAAGCTTGCCGACGGCGGTGGAGACGTCGCGCTTCTTGGCGCCGGGCCGCATGGCGCGGACTTCCTTCTCGCAGCTCGAGGCGTGGGCCAGGGTCTTCCCGGCCGCGTCGTCGACGACCTGCGCGTAGATGTGCTTCGCACTGCGGAAAACGGCGAGCCGCGGCCGGACGGCCGTCCCCTGCAGCGTGCGGCGGATCCGCTCGTGCCGTCGCTCCCTTGCTTCGTCGCGCTGACCCATCTTCTTCCTCCTCCTTCACCGGGCACCCCCGTGCATAGGGGACGCCGAAGGAGCTCCCGCTACTTGGCCCCCTTGCGGGCCTTGAGCGTGATCTGCTCGCCCAGGAACCGGACCCCCTTGCCCTTGTACCGGTCCGCCGCGGCCAGACGCCGCAGGTCGGCGGAAAACCGCCCCAGCACGATCTTGTCGGCGGAACGAAGCGTGAGCACCGTGTCCTTGTCCGAAAGCTCGGCCTTCACCACCGGCGGCAGCGGGAACGGCCGGTCGAACGAGAACACGCCCTTGAAACCGACCGCACCCTCGACCAGCCGGAAGCTGTACCCGACCCCCTGGATCTGCAGCTTGCGCTCGTAACCCTCCGTCACGCCCTTCACCATGCCGGCCAGCAACGCCCGCGCCAGACCGTGGTACGCCTTCTGCCGGCGACCCAGGTCGTCCGCCGCGGAGAGACGGGCGGTGCGACCCTCGACGGCAAGCGTTACGCCCGCGGGCACGTGCTGCTTGACCTCGCCCTTCGGCCCCTTGACCACCAGCTGGCCCTCCTTCAGCGCGGCGGTCACGCCCTGGGGCAGCTCGACGGGTTGCTTTCCGATTCTCGACATCGCCATGGTACGACTCCCTGCTGCGGACACCCGCCGGACCGGCGGCCGCCTACCACACCTCGCAGAGCACCTCGCCGCCGACGCGCTTCTTGCGGGCCTCCGCGTCCGTCATCAGCCCCTGGGGCGTCGTCAAGACCGCGACGCCCAGGCCGTTGCGGACCTTGGGCAGCTTGTCGGCGCCCGCATAGACGCGACGGCCGGGACGGCTCACGCGACGCACGCCGAGGATCGCCGGCTTGCGCGCGGCGTCGTAGGCCAGCGTCACGACGAGCACCGGATGCCCCGCCGCGGTCGTCTTCTCCACGTCGCGCACGTAGCCCTCCCGCCGCAGCACGTCGCAGAGCGCCTGCTTGATGTGCGAGAACGGCAGCCGGATGTTGGCATGCCGGGCGCGATGACCGTTCATGACTCGGCACAACAGGTCGGCAATGGGATCGCTGGTCATGATCTCACCAGCTCGCCTTGATCACGCCGGGAAGCTCGCCGCGGGAGGCGAGCATCCGCAGGCAGATCCGGCAGAGGTTGAACTTGCGGTAGAACCCGCGCGGCCGACCGCAGACGGGACAGCGGTTGCGATGCCGCGTCGGAAACTTCGGCTTGGCGATGAGCTTGGCGAAGGCTTGCCTGCGGGCCACGGCTATTTGCCTCCTTCGGGTCGGAACGGAAACCCGAGACGGGCGAGGAGCGCCCGACCTTCCTTGTCCGAACGCGCGGACGTGCAGAAGGTGACGTTCATGCCCTTGACCTTGTCGATCTTGTCGTAGTCGATCTCCGGGAAGATGATCTGCTCGCGCAACCCCAACGTGTAGTTGCCCTTGCCGTCGAACTGCTTGGGCGAGAAACCCTTGAAATCGCGCATCCGGGGAATCGCCAGCGCGAGCAGCCGATCGAGGAACTCCCACATCCGCTCCCGCCGCAACGTCACCATGACCCCGATGGGATGGCCGGCGCGGAGCTTGAAGGTCGAAATCGATTTGCGCGCGCGGGTGATGACCGGCTTCTGCCCGGCAATCGCCGTCATCTCGACCACGGCCGCATCAATGACCTTCACGTTCTGCGTCGCCTCGCCCATGCCCATGTTGAGCACGATCTTGCGCAGGCGCGGCACGCGCATCGGGTTCTTGAAGGCGGGATCCTGGGCCAGCGCGGGCACGACCTCCTTGAGGTAGAGGGTCGCCATGCGCGGCGTGACCTTCTCCTTGGGCTGCCGCGGCTGCTTGCCCTTGGGCGCCTCGCCCTTCGCCGGCTTGGCCCCCTTGGCCGCACCCTCCTTGCCGGGCTTCCCGCCCTTGGACGCGGCGTCCTTCGCCGGCTTCTCCTTGGGCGGCTTGTCCTTGCCCGGCTTCTCCGCCGCGGCCCCGTCCTTCTTGTCCTCGTTCTGCGCCATCGTCGAACTCCGTCGCCTCCGGAGAATCAGTCGAAGACCGTGCCGGTCTTGACCGCCATCCGGACCATCTTGCCGTCCTTGTTGGTCCCGCGACGCGTGCGCGTGGGACGATTCGTCTTGCCGTCGAGCAGCAGGACGTTCGAGGCGTGGATCGAGGCCTCGATCTCCACGATGCCGCCCGAGGGGTTCTGCCGGGTCGGACGCTGGTGCTTCTTCACCAGGTTCACCCCCTCGACAATCACGCGGTTCTCGGCCGGAAGCGCACGCTTCACCTTGCCCGTCTTGCCGGCGCTCTTGCCCGAGATCACCACGACCAGATCACCCTTCTTCACGTGCATCACCGGCCTCCAACGCCCCGCCTACAACACCTCGGGCGCGAGCGAGACGATCTTGAGGAAGCCCTTGGCACGCAGCTCGCGCGCCACCGGCCCGAAAATCCGCGTCCCGACCGGATCGTTCTTGCCCGAGACCAGCACCGCGGAGTTGTTGTCGAACCGCACGAACGAACCGTCGCTGCGCCCGACCTCCTTGGCCGTGCGCACGACGACCGCTCGCACCACCGTGCCCTTCTTGACCTTGGAGTTGGGCAAGGCCTCGCGCACGGCGACGACGATGACGTCGCCCACCGTCGCATAGCGGCGGCGCGTCCCGCCCAGCACCTTGATGCACTTGACCTTGCGGGCGCCGGAGTTGTCGGCGACGTCGAGGATGGTTTCCTGCTGGATCATGGCTCCGTCCTCGCCCCTAGCGCGCTACGCTCTTGAGCACGCGGATCACCTTCCAGCGCTTCGTGGAGGCGTACGGCCGGTGCTCCTCGATCTCCACCGTGTCGCCGGCATGGGCGACGCCCTCGGCGTCGTGGGCCTTGAAACTCGAGTCGCGCGACATGTACTTGCGGTACAACGGGTCCTGCACCCGCCGCGAGACGATGACCGTGACGGTCTTCATCATCTTGTCGCTCTTGACCACGCCGACCAGGCGCCGGCGCGCGGCCTTCCGTTTCTCAGTCATGGCTTGTCCTTCCTGCCGGCGTCGGCAGCCGCGTCGAGGGTCCGCTGGCGGCGCACCGTCTTGACGCGGGCCAGGTCCTTGCGGGTCTTGCCGAGCTGGCTGGAGTCGTCGAGCCGGTTGGTGAAGTTCTGGAAGCGGAGACGGAAGACGTCACGCGCCAGACGGGCCTCCAGGTCGACCAGCTCCTGCTCCGAACGCTCGCGGATTTCCTTGCCGCGCATCAGATGACCTCCCGCGCCACGAAACGACTGCGGATCGGCAGCTTGTGGGCGGCAAGACGGAACGCCTCCTTGGCGATGTCCTTCGGAATGCCGCCCAGCTCGTACAACACGCGACCCGGCCGCACCACCGCAATCCACTCCTCGGGAACCGCCTTGCCCTTGCCCATGCGCGTCTCGGCCGGCTTCTTGCCGATCGGCTTGTCCGGGAACATCCGGATCCAGAGCTTCCCCGCGCGGCGCACATGACGCATGATCGCGACGCGGCCGGCCTCGATCTGGCGCGCCGTGACCCAGCCGCAGCCCAGCGCCTGGAGGCCGAACTCGCCGAAGTCCACGTTGGTGCCGCCCTTGGACAGACCCCTCATCTTGCCACGCTGCTGCTTGCGGAACTTGACCTTCGCGGGACTCAGCACGGCGGATCTCCTTCCCTAGCGCGTGACCGCCCGGCGAACCTTCTTGGGAACGACGTCGCCGAGGTAGATCCAGGTCTTGACGCCGATCACGCCGTAGGTCGTCCGGGCCTGCGCAAACCCGTACTCGATGTTCGCCCGCAAGGTGTGCAACGGAACACGCCCCTCGCGGTACTTCTCCTGGCGCGACATCTCCGCCCCGCCCAGCCTCCCGGAAACCTGGATGCGGAACCCGAGCGCACCGAAACGCATCGACGTGAAGAGCGCCTTCTTCATCGCGCGCCGGAAGGCGACCCGACGCTCGAGCTGCGTCGCGACGTTCTCCGCCACGAGCTGCGCATTCGTCTCGGCCTTCCGGACCTCCTGGATGTCGATGTAGACCTCCTTGTCCGTGAACGCCTTGAGCTGCTTCTTCAGCTCGTCGATGCGCTCGCCCTTCTTCCCGATCGCGAACCCGGGACGGGACGTGTGCACCACGACGTCGATGCGCGACGGCGTGCGCTTCACCTCCACCGCCGCCACACCCGCGTTGAACAGCTCCTGCTTGATGCGGCGCTTCAAGTGCAGATCCTCGTGCAGCCAGCGCGCATAGTTGCGCTCGCTGAACCAGATCGATGACCAGGTGCGGGTGACTCCCAGGCGGAAGCCGTACGGATGAACCTTCTGACCCACGGCGGCTACCCTTCCTCTCCGAGCACGATCTCGATGTGGCTCATGCGCTTGACGATCCGCGTCGCACGACCGTGCGCCCGCATGCGCCAGCGCTTCAACATCTTCGGACCCTCCTGCACGACGGCCCGCGCGACGACCAGATGGTCGACGTCGAGCGTCGCGTCGGCCGCCTTCGAGTTGGCCAACGCGCTCTCCAGCACCTTGCGCACCGGAGCGGCCGCGTCCTTCTGCACGAAACGCAGGATCTGCAGGGCCTCGCGCACGTTCCGCCCCCGAATGGCGTTCACCACCGTCCGCGCCTTCCGGGGCGTGACCCGCACGAACCTGCCGATCGCTCTCTTCACCATGACGGCACTCTCCACCCGCCGAAACAACCGCTCGCCGCGTCTCTGCGCTCGACGCCCACGCCCGCACGGCGGCAACGGCCCCCCGCACGGCGCAAGGACCGACCGGGGCGGGGGTTTCTATCAGAGACCGCCCCTCTCGTCAAGCGGCCATTCATCACGCCTCCGGCCCGTATCCCGCGTCCGCCCGGTCACCACGCGCCGGCCCGCATCCCACGTCCGCCCGGCTACCACGCGCCGGCGCGGACTCCGCGTCCACCAGGCCTACTTCTTGCCCGGCGGGGCGGCCGGAGCCGACGGAGCCGACGGAGCGGCACCCGGCGCGGCCCGCGGCGCGGCACCCGGAGCCGACGGCGGCGCACCCGGCGCCCCCGCCGTCTTGGCCGCCTTGCGGTCGCCCGAATGTCCGTGGAACGTCCGCGTCGGCGCGAACTCCCCGAACTTGTGGCCGACCATGTTCTCCTCGACGAACACAGGGACGAACTTCTTGCCGTTGTGCACGGCAAACGTCAGCCCCACGCACTCCGGCACGATCGTCGACCGACGCGACCAGGTGCGGATGATGCGCTTGCTCTTCGACTTCTGCGCCTCCAGGACCTTCGCCTGCAGGTGGTCGTCGATGAACGGCCCCTTCTTGATCGACCTCACTTCAACACCTCCGGTATTCCGTTCTCCGTTTTTCGTCCTGCGTTCTACGCTTCCGGCCCGACGTTCTGCGTCTCACGTGCTCGCGCCGCCTTCCGGCGAAAAACGAACGACGAAGAACGTACGACGTCTCCTACTTGCCCCTCCTCTTGAGGATGAACGCGTTCGTGCTCTTCCGCGTCCGCGTCCGCAGACCCTTCGCCTTCTGGCCCCACGGCGAACAGGGATGACGCCCGCCCTTGGAACGACCCTCGCCCCCGCCCATCGGATGGTCGACCGGGTTCTGCGTGATGCCGCGGTTGTGGGGCCGACGGCCGAGCCAGCGGCGACGGCCCGCCTTGCCCATGCGCACCAGCCCGTGGTCGATGTTCGAAGCCTGCCCCACCGTCGCACGGCAGTCCATGTGCACCAGCCGCACCTCGCCGGAAGGCAGCCGCACGTGCGCGTACTCGCCTTCCTTCGCCAGAAGCTGCGCCGCCGTCCCCGCCGCACGCGCCAGCTGGGCACCCTTCCCCAGCTTCAGCTCGATGCCGTAGATCATCGTGCCCAACGGGATGAACCGCAGCGGCAGGACGTTCCCCGGCTTGATGTCGGCGTTGCGGCTCGAAACCACCGTGTCGCCCACCTTCAGCTCCATCGGAGCCACGATGTACCGCTTCTCGCCGTCGACATAGTGCAGGAGCGCGATCCGCGCCGACCGGTTCGGGTCGTACTCGATCGCCGCCACCCGCGCCGGAATCCCCACCTTCTCCCGCCGGAAGTCGATCTCGCGATAGCTGCGCTTGTGGCCGCCACCACGAAAACGGCTCGTCGTGCGCCCCTGGTTGTTGCGCGCACCCGTGGACGGCTTGCCCCGCGTGAGCTTCTTCTCCGGACGGTCCTTCGTGATCTCGCTGAAATCGTAGCCGGACATGCGGCGGCGTCCCGGCGAGGTCGGCTTGTAATGCTTGATGCCCATGGTCTGCCTCACACCGTCTCGAAGTACTCGATCTTGCTGCCCTCGGCGAGCGTCACGATCGCCTTCTTCCACGAGGGCTTCGTCAGACGACGACGCCCGAGACGCGCGGGCTTGCCCCGCACGATCATCGTGTGCACCGCCCGCACCTTGACCTCGAACAGCTTCTCCACCGCCTGGCGGATCTCGACCTTCGTCGCCTCCGCCGCAACCTCGAACAGGTACGTGCTCTGGTCTTCACGCATCCGGTTGCCCTTCTCCGTCAGGATCAGGGGCCGGAGCAGCACGCGATCAAGCGCTTTCATCGGATGAGCCTCCCTTCCCCTACGCCTTCCGCGCCGCCGGCACGGCCGCCGCCGCCTTGGCCCGCCGCGGCGGACGGGCCGGCTTGAGCGCCTTGGACAACGCCGTCACTCCCTCCCGCGTGACGAGCAGCCGGTCGGCCTTCAGGAGGTCGTAGACGTTCAACCCCTCGGGCGGGAGGAACACCGCGCGCGCAAGGTTGCGCGACGCGCGACGCAGCGCCTCGTTGCCCTTGCCGTCGCAAATCACCCCGCCAGGCGCCTCGAACCGCTCGAGCACCTCCGCCACCACCCGGGTCTTGGGCGGATCCGGCAACGGGAAGGCGTCCAGCACGAACAGCCGCCCCTCCTGCCGGAACAACGAGAGCGCCGCGCGCATCGCCGCCAGACGGACCTTGCGCGGGGGCCGGAAGCCGTGGTCGCGCGGGACCGGGCCCTTCGTCCGGCCGGCGCCCTTCATCAGCGGCGCACGACGCTGCCCGTGACGGGCACGCCCCGTGCCCTTCTGGCGGTACAGCTTCCGGGTCGAGCCGCGCGTCGCGGCGCGCTCCTTCGCATAGTGCGTGCCGGCACGACGGCCCGCGAGCTGCGCCCGGACCACCTCGTGCAGCAGGTGCGCCTTGACCTCCGCACCGAAGACGGCGTCGTCCAGGTCGATCTCGCCGACCTTCTGCTTCCGCGTATCGAAGACGTCGAGCTTGGGCATGGTTCGCCTCCCTACTTGATCTCGACGTCCACGCCGGCGGACAGATCGAGCTTCATCAAGGCGTCGATCGTCTGGTTCGTCGGCTCGAGGATGTCGATCAGCCGCTTGTGGGTGCGGATCTCGAACTGCTCGCGCGACTTCTTGTCGACATGGGGCCCGCGCAGCACCGTGAAACGGTTGATCTGCGTGGGCAGCGGGATCGGCCCCGCAACGCGGGCGCCGCTCTGCAGCGCCGTGTCGACGATCTCCTTGGCGGAGTTGTCGAGCAGCCTGTGGTCGTAGGCCTTGAGGCGGATGCGGATCTTGTTGGCCATCTTCGTCCCTTTCCCTCAACCTCGAACCAACCGCGACGACCGGCCGGCGGCCGGCGTCCTA
>JACRCZ010000047.1 GCA_016218765.1 Deltaproteobacteria bacterium
GCCAACGTGCCGCTCCTCGTCGAGAAAGGCGCCGCCACCTACGCCGCCGTCGGCACCGGCGACGTCTCCAAGGACCCCTGGGGCGGCTCCACCGGCACCAAGATCTTCGCCCTCGTCGGCAAGGTCAACAACACCGGCCTCGTCGAAGTCCCCATGGGCCGCACGCTGCGCGAGATCATCTTCGACATCGGCGGCGGCATCCGCGAAAACCGCAAGTTCAAGGCCGTCCAGACCGGCGGCCCCTCCGGCGGCTGCCTCCCCGAGTCCTCCCTCGACATGCCCGTCGACTTCGATCACCTCGCCGCCGCAGGCTCCATGATGGGCTCCGGCGGCATGATCGTCATGGACGACGGCACCTGCATGGTCGATGTCGCCCGCTACTTCGTCGACTTCCTCGTCGAAGAGTCCTGCGGCAAGTGCGTCCCCTGCCGCGAGGGCCTGATCCAGATGAGCCACCTCCTCCACGCCGTCGTCGAAGGCCGCGCCACCGAGGCCACCCTCGCCCAGCTCGAATCCCTGAGCGAGGTCGTCCGCGACGCCAGCCTCTGCGCCCTCGGCCAGACCGCGCCCAACCCCGTCCTCTCCACCCTCCAGCACTTCAAGGACGAATACCTGGCCCACATCCGCGAAAAACGGTGCCCGGCCGCCGTCTGCCAGGCCCTGCTCACCTACTCCATCAACGCGAAATGCACCGGCTGCATGGTCTGCTTCAAGGAATGCCCCGCGAAAGCCATCACCGGCGAGAAGAAGAAACTCCACGTCATCGATCCGGCGAAATGCACCCACTGCGGCGTCTGCCGCGCGGTCTGCAAGCTCGACGCCGTGGACGTGCGGTAGAGGAGCCTGGGATGATCGTCGTCATCAACGGCCGCGACCTCCACGCCCGACCCGGCGACAGCCTGCTCGACCTCGCCCGCCGCACGGGTATCGATATCCCCACCCTCTGCCACCACGAGGGACTCGAGGAATGGGGCGGCTGCCGCCTCTGCCTCGTCGAGGTCGCCCGGCCGGGCGGACACGGCGCCGCTCGCGTCGTCCCCGCCTGCCTCTTCCCAGCCCGCGACGGCCTGCGCGTCGATACCGACACCCCGCGCATCCACCGCCTCCGCGCCGGCGTCCTCGACCTCCTCCTCGCCCGCTGCCCGCAGTCCGACACCATCCAGGAGCTGGCTCTGCAGTACGGCGTCCGCCGCACCTCCTTCGTCGAACGCAAGAACCCGGACAAGTGCATCCTCTGCAACGTCTGCGTCCGCGCCTGCACCGCCGTCGGCGCCAACGCCATCGGCACCGCAGGCCGCGGCGTCCTCGGCGAAATCGCCCTCCCCTTCCACGACGACCCCGCCGCCTGCGTCGGCTGCGGCGCCTGCGCCCTCTCCTGCCCCACCGGCGCGATCGACATGGTCGATACCGGCTTCAAACGACGCATCTGGCAGCGCGACTTCGAACGCGTCCGCTGCTCCGCCTGCGGCCGCCCCACGCTCACCCAGGCTCACGCCGCACACCTCGCCACGCGCTCCGGCCTGCCCGCCGAGTCGTTCCAGGTCTGCGACCGCTGCCACCGCGAGCAGGCCGGCGCACGGTTCCTCGACCTCCTGGGGAAGTAGGGAATTACGCCATGAACAAGCGCCTCCAGGTCACCCCCGCCCGCTGCATCGGCTGCCGCACCTGCGAGATCGCCTGCGCCTTCTCGCACCCCGCGGCGGCTCGACCAGGCTCGCCGCAGGGCGGCGGACCCGGACCGACCCGCATCCGCGCCTACCCCATCAAGCCGCCCGAAAGCGGCGTCCCCGTCGTCTGCCTCCAGTGCGACTCCGCCGCCTGCGTCCGCGTCTGCCCCACCCAGGCCCTCCAGCGCGACGACCGCACCGGCGCCATCCTCGTCTCCGAGGATCGCTGCATCCTCTGCCGCGCCTGCGTCTGGGCCTGCCCCTGGGGTAACGTCGGCTACGACGAGGGCCGCAAGGTCATACACAAGTGCGATCTGTGCGCGGGCGACCCCCAGTGCGCCCGCTATTGCCCCTCGCGGGCCCTCGAGACGTTCGAGTGAGCCGGAACGGGAGGTTCGTGCCATGAAACGCCACTACTACTGCCCCACGTGCAACGCGACGCTCAACCCGAACGTCAAGGTCATCCTCACCGCCGTCAAGGACAGCAGCCACGGCCTCATCCTGCTCAGTCCCCAGCCCGGCAACTACGAGGTCATCGCCGCCGAGGAGCTCAACCTCCACGCCGGCGACCTCCTCGAGCTGCGCTGCCCCGCCTGCGGCCGCAACCTGGCCTCCCGCGTCAACGACAACCTCGCCGAAATCGGCTTCCGACTCAGCAACGGCCTCGACGGCCGCGCCTGCTTCTCCCGCCGCGTCGGCGAACACGCCACCTTCTTCATCACCTCCGAAGAAGTCCGCTCCTACGGCGCAGACGCCGACACCTACAGCACCCTCAACTTCTTCGGCGCCGGCGACGTCGAAACACCCGAACGGTAGAGCTTCGGGCGATCCGGATTTCGCGCAAAGCTCGCAAAGAACCGCAAAGTCCGCAAAGAGGGGCAAGAGCAGGAAGCGCTTCCGACCACGTCCACGATCCTCGCGCGTCGGCGCACCGGGGAACGACCCCGGCTACCTGACGACGATCGGGATCTCCAGGGTGTTCGCCTCCGGGCACTCGTCCGGGAGCATCGCCGCACGCGCGGTGACCGTCACCACCGTCCCGCTCGGCACCTCCGCCGCGACGGTCAGCCGCGCGTGGTACTCGTCCGCGGAGCACGCAAACATCCCGTAGCGCCAGTCGTCCGAGCCGACCGTTACGCGCGGATCGTCGACCGCAAACGTCACACCCGGGTACCACATGAAATCGAGCCCCGCCGTTTCGCGCAGCATGACGCGGATGTCCGCACCCTCCCCCGGCGAGACCCATCCGTCGCCCCCGTCGTCGCTCACGAGCGGCGATTCCAGCACCAGCGCCCGCAGATCCTCGCACGTCCCCCACCCGGACGTTCCCCCGGCGTCCCGGGGCGCACAGACTGCGCCCCCGTCGTCGGCACCGGCCTCGAGCGGCGGAGCCGTGTCCCCGACATCATCGCCGTCCGCGGAATCCGTCGAGTCTCCCTCGGTGGCGCGCTCCCCCGCCTCCCTCGGGACATCGTCCTCGTCGCCGGCCAGGCGCAGATCGCCGGCGCACGCCGTCGTCGCGAGGGCCAGAACCGCGGCTATCGTCGCTGCCGACCATGATCCTCCTCGCAGGGCATGATCCGCCGTTTCTCGCACCTGCTCGCCAGTCCTCCCTCGGGTCATCATCCCCTCGCGCTCCGTTTCCGCCATGGCGCCGTCATCTGCGCCGGCGGACTCAATGTGGGTTCGCGGAAGCTCCCGCGCAACTCTCCCTTCCGCCGCTCCCTCGGCTCGGCGGTGGACGGTTGATCGCGGGACCGCGGGCTGCCGGCCCGCTACCGGACCGGGAACGTCGGCGGCGCAAGGTAGAACCTGTACCGCCCGTGTTCGTCCATTGTCGGGCCGCCTGGAACGACACCTCCGTCCAGCGGCGGCGGCGGCGGCGGAACCGGTCGGATGTGCTGCCGTGGACAACGCAGGCCTTCCGCGGGAGTGCAACGTCGTCCGACCGCATCGGGTACCGCCGTTGCCGGCGATTCCGGCGTCGGCTCCGTCCGCATGGAGGCGGCCAGCCGCTCGATGTCCGCTCCCAGATCCGACACCGCCAGATGCCGCACGTCCAATCCAGGCGGCGCGTACACCCAGTCCTGCTCCGCGTAGCCGATCTCCCCGACCTTGAAAAACGCCGCCGCGGCAAGCCGGGCATGCGCCGGGTCATCGTCGAACTGTTGCGCCAGCACGCCAGCGTCCTCCTCCGCCTGCTGGGCATCTCCCAACGACACGCGAACTTCGATGGCGCGCAGTAGCCCCTCCAACGCCCGCGCGTCGATGCTCCCCTCCTCCGGCTCCCCGATCTGCCCAACGGCCGCTTGCACGAATGACTCGTACGCGATCGCCGCCTCCTCGAATTGCGCTCGCTGCAAGAGCCTCGTCGCCTCGTCCCACCGCACATCCAGGCTTCGGGACCGTTCCCCCTCGCCGCCCGCCGCCTCCTGCGCGACCGCGTCGCAGTTTCCCGCTGCCGCCATCCAACCCGCCGCACCCACCACAGCGAACCCTACGACGAGGCGTCGCGCGTTCCGCCGATCGCCGCTCCCAAAACCCGGATCCGTTTCGTCCCGAGCCATGCGCCACCCTCTCCAGCGAACGGCCCTTCGTGTCCCGCGCCAAGCCGCGGTTCCCCATCCGCCCTGCCTTCCCCGTCCCATCGGTGTCCATCGGTGTCCATCCGTGGTTCCTTTTCCTTCTCCCCCCTCCCCCTTCCCCATCTGTGTTCATCTGTGTCCATCTGTGGTTTCCTCCTTCCCCCCCTTCCCCCCCTTCCCCCCTCGAAACATCCGCCCCCCACAGGGCACAGGTCCGCACGAGAACCGGGGGAAAACGAAGTGAGGCATCCCATGGCCGCTCATCGGGACAAGACCCGTCCGCCGCTCGCCCTGCCCTGCGCCGGCGCCGCCGCGCTGGCGGTGTCGCTGCTGCTCCTGGCGTCCTCCGCCGCGGCCCAGGAAACCAGGACGCCATCCAATACCGGCGCGCTCGACCTCCGCCTCTTCCGCCCCGCCGTCGACTCCAAGGGCCTCTTCGGCATCAACGCCAGCGAGGTCCTCCCCCACCTGGACCTCAGCATCGCCCTCGTCCTCGACTACGGCTACGGCCTGTTCCCCGCTACCGGATCGCGTTGGACGGATCGGGACGCCGACGGAGCCATCGATGCGGCCGAGCTGCACGACACCGACATCCACCTCGTCGACCACGCCATCACGGCCAACGTCGGCTTCAATATCGGCCTCCTGAACTTCATGGCCGTCGGCTTCTCGCTGCCCGTCGTCATCCTCTCCGGCCCCGCCGCCTGGGGCATCGACGGCTGGGAAGGCTGGCCGGCCCGCGGCGCGGACGGCTCGCACGCGAACACCCCCTCGTTCGCCGCCGAGCACGTCGGCGACCTCGAAGTCCACGCCAAAATCCGCTTCCTGCGCGTCGAACGCTACCCCGTCGGCCTGGCCGGCATCGTCCAGCTCTTCACACCCACCGGACAGATCGATCGCGCCCTGGGCAGCGACCCCGGCGTCGGCCTCGGCCTCACCGCCGTGCTCGATTGGGCCCCCACCGACTGGTTCCTCGGCGCCCTCAACCTCGGCGCCCGCTTCTTCTTCGGCAACCAATCAGGCTACGAGCCCCTCGCGCTCACCGACGCCGCAGGCCGCGACTTCCAATACGGCCACCTGTTCACGTTCGGCGTCGGCGCGAGCTTCCGCCTCGTCCCCGAACGCCTCGACGCCGTCGTCGAGCTCTACGGCAACACCGTCTTCGCCCGCTTCTTCGACCCGCGGCATACGCCGCTCGAAGCCGTCGCCGGCCTCAAGATCTTCATCGAGCGCAACAGCTACCTCTACGTCGGCGCCGGAACGGGAGCGTTCGGCGACGGCTTCTCCGCCGCCGATGCACGCGTCTTCGGCGCCTGGATCTTCGAACCCACGATCGGCGATCGCGACCGCGACGGGATCAAGGACGACATCGATCAGTGCCCCGACGACCCGGAGGACGGCGACGACTTCGAGGACCTCGACGGCTGCCCCGACCCCGACAACGATCGCGACGGCCTGCTCGACGTCGCCGACGGCTGCCCCCTCATCCCCGAGGACCGCGACGGCGACGCCGACGCCGACGGCTGCCCCGAAGAGGTCTTGGGCGACCGCGACGGCGATACCATCGCCGACGACAACGACGCCTGCCCCGACGATCCCGAGGACCTCGACGGCTTCCAGGACGTCGAAGGCTGCCCCGATCCAGACAACGACATCGACGACGTCCGCGACGTCGTGGACGACTGCCCCCTCGAGCCCGAGGACCCGGACGGCTTCGACGACGCCGACGGCTGCCCGGATATCGACAACGACGCCGACCGCATCCTCGATGTCGACGACGACTGCCCCAATGAGCCCGAGCTCTACAACGGCCTCGATGACGCCGACGGCTGCCCCGACAGCGGGATCGTCGTCCCGACCACGACCGGCTTCCTGATCCTGGAACAGGTGCAGTTCGAGACGGACAGCGCCGTGATCCTCCCCGACTCCTACGATCTGCTCGATCAGGTCGCCGCCTCGATCCAGGGACATCCGGAAGTCCTGTCGCTCGAAGTCCAAGGCCACGCGGACGAACGGAACTCCGACGAGTACAACCGCGATCTGACCCGCGACCGCGCCCACGCCGTCGTCGAATATCTCGTCCACCACGGCGTCGAGCCCGGCCGCCTCCTGGCCGCAGGCTACGGCGAACGCTGCCCCATCGATCCCGCCCATACCCCCGCCGCCTGGGACCGGAACCGCCGCGTCGAGTTCAAGATCCTCCGCACCACCACCGGCACCCCGGACGCCGAACGCATCTGCCCCGCAGGCCTCGAGCTCGCCCCCCCCGTCCCCTGACCCGTCCCCCTCCCCACCTCCCCAGTCGACCTCTCCACCTCTCCTCGCTCGGTCCCGCCGAAGATCGCACGACGCGGTACGAGTACCACGAACGCGCGCCGCCAGGCGCGCTACTGCCCGAGCTGCCGGTTGACCGCGTCCAGCGCGCTCTGCGCCGCCGCGTTGTTCGGATTGCGCTCCAACAACTTCTCGAATTGCGCCTTCGCGTCGGGCAGCCGACCCAGCCGCACGTACGCCGCACCCAGATCCATGTTGCCCTGGTTGCGGTAGATCGGCTCCAGCCACCGGACCGCCTCCTCGAAGTTGCCCTCCTGGAACGCGACCCGCCCGAGCCCGATCTTCGCCCGGTTGTTGCCCGGCTGGAGCTGCAACGCCTCCTCGTAGGCCGCCCGCGCCGCACTGAAGTTGCGCGCCCCCAGCGCCTGGTCCCCCTGCGTCACCAGCTCGGTCGCCCGCGCCGCGTTGTCCGCTCCCCCTCCGCCCGCCTCGGGACGCGGCGGCTGTGCCGCGTCCTCCTCCGCAGGCCGCGCCGCGTCCTGCCCCGAAGGCCGCACCACGTCGCGCTCCGGCGCACGCCCGGCGTCCTGCGCCGCCGGACGCGAGACCTCGCGCTCCGGCGCCGTCCCGGCGTCCGCCGCCGCACCGCCGGAATCCGCCGCCGGCTCCACCGCTGCCTCGACCGCAGGCGCTCCCGCGTCCGGCTCCGGCTCCGACGCCGCCTCGACCGCAGGTTCCTCCGCATCCCGCGCCGCGGGCGCCGACGCCCCCGCGTCCCCCACCGCCGTCACTTCCATCGGTCCCGCCGCGCTCAGCCGCGGCTCCCCCGGCCCCGCGGCCGACGCCACCGTCTCGCACGCGGGCGCCTTCGGACACGCCGGCGCCTTGCCGCGGAACAGGAACATCGCGCAGAAGAACGCGATCACCGCCAGCGCAAGCCCGCCGCCCAGTCCGTAGGCCAGACCGCGCTTGTACGCCGCCGCCCCGTCCACGGGCACCGCCGCCGCACCCGCAGGCGGCGCCGAGCCCGCTCGCTTCGCCGCGCGCATCGGCGGCGGGATCGCCGCCTCCTCGATGATGTCCGCGTCGATCGGCATCGTGGCCGAGGACGGCTGGATCGGCTCCTCCCGGGCCTTCGCCGCCAGACCGGGCAGCACGATCTCCCCGGACCCTCCCTCGGGCACCCGACCCGCGGAACGCATCGTCACCACCGGCTGCTCCGCCGGCTTCTCCACGGGCTTCTCCGGCGCCTTGGCCGCCGCACGCTTCGCCTCGACTGGCGCCGCCGGCGCCGCGGCCGCAGGCGGCTTCGGCACCACCGCCGCAACCGGCCGCTTCTCGTCCTCCAGCATGTCCACGGCGCCGACGTCGATCGTCGTCGTCTTCTCCCCCTGCGCCGCGACCGCCTTCAGCTCCCCAAGCATCGATGGCGCGATCTCGACCGTGGCCTGCTTCCCGTCGTCCACCGGGATCTCGATGTCCACAGGCGCCTCCGGCGCCGCGGGACCCGGCAGCCCGGAAACCTCGACCGACCCCGTTCCCCCGCCGCCCGCCGCCCGCGGCTTGAGCGCGATGCGCCCGATCGGCGCACTGCGCTCGGACGCCTTCGGCGCCACGATCGCCGACGGCACCGGCAGCTCGATCGAGAGCCGCCCCGACGCCGCGTCTCCCTGCAGCTCCTTCAGCCGATCCGCCATCTGCGCCATGCCCAGCGGCCGGTGGATCGGCTTCTTCTCCAGCGTCTGACGAATGAACGTCCACAGCTCGAGCGGCACCGGCGACTCGGGACGCGCCGGAATCGGCGGTACCGGCGACTCCAGGATCTGCTTCACCACCGCATCGGCGTCCCCGGTCCACGGCGGCGCCCCCGCAAGCATGCGATACAGCAGCAGCCCGGCCGAGAACATGTCCGACTTGAACGAGACGATCTTGCCCTCGATCTGCTCCGGCGACAACGTCCCCGGCTGCCCGTACACCGGCCGATTGCCGATCTTCCGCCGCGGCCCGATGCCGAAGTCGACCAGCCGGATCGATTCCCCCTCGCCCGACTCCGCCGGAACGACGAAGACGTTCGACGCACGGAGCTGCAGGTGCAACAACCCCACCTTGTGCGCCTCGGCCAGCGCCGCACAAATGCGCAGACCCAGATCCAAGGTCCGAACCACGTCCTGCGGCCCCTCGTCCCGCAGGACATCCTCCAGCCGCCGCCCGTCCACCCAGTCGCGCACCACCAGGATGCGCTCCCGGTGCGTCTCCACCGCACGGATGCGCACCACGTAGCGGTGGTCGAACTCCTTCTGCTTCAACAAATGCCGGCGCACCACGTCCGACAGCCGCTTGTCCTTGGCCATGTCCTCGGACAAGAGCCGGATGACCACTCGCGAGCCCCCCGCCTCCTCCTGGCCCTCGTAGACCTCGCCGCTCTGGCCGACCCCGAGCGGCGCGACGACCTTGAAGCCGCCCGGCAGCGCCTCGCCGGCCGCAAGCGTCGAAGTGAACTCGGTGGTGGCGTGACCGTCCACGGGGCAGGCGCCCACTCCGTCCTCGCTGAGACGGCCGCACGTCGGACACAGACGCATGGAACCTCCCGCGCTCGACTACAGGTCGAAGACTCCGCGCACGACGAATCCCCCGAGACCCGGGAGAATCGCGATCGCCGGCTCCTCCACCCCCCCTGCCCCCTCCCCCGATCCGTCCGCGGACGGCGGCGCCTCGTCGTCCGACAACGCGAAATACAAGCCCACACCCACGGCTCCCAGCCCGGCGACGCCCACCGCGAGCAGCGAATACCCGATGGCGTCCGTGTCGTAGATGTCCGGGCAGGCCTCCACCGGACCGCCATCACACGTGATGTCACCGTCCATCACGATCAACGGGATGCCCGCCCCAATCGCACCAAGCGACGCCGC
The DNA here is from genome assembly GCA_016218765.1 of Deltaproteobacteria bacterium. Taxonomy (GTDB): domain Bacteria; phylum Myxococcota_A; class Polyangia; order DRWM01; family JAAZOP01; genus JAAZOP01. Next base: position 9,436 of record JACRCZ010000047.1, read on the forward strand.
TCCCCCCACCCAGACCCACCACGGGATGTCGCCGGCGGAGAACGTCGAGGCGGGCTCCTCCGGCTCCACGGGCTCCACGGGCTCCACGGGCCCCACGGGCTCCACGGGCTCCACGGGCTCCACCGCCGCGTTGGCCGCCGCGACCAGCTCGGGCGACGGCGCCCCCACGCCGCCCGTCAGCTCGGACCACTTGTCGACCATCTCCCCTTCCGTGCAGAAATCGCAGCTCGCCTCCTGATCCGCCACCACCGTCCCGTCCGCCGCGACCAGCACCAGCCGCAACGCATACCCCATCGCCGACGCGTCGATGCGCACGCCGACCGCCGCCTGCGTCAGACACGCCTCGGCCGTCCCGGACAGCCGCGAGGCGTCCGTCGCCCCGCCCGGTACCGGTCCCGCACAGCCCGCGGACACGTCGTCCGGGACGACAGCCCAGCCGCCCTCGTCCAACGCGGACCCCACGCGGGCCCGCACGTCGGACAAGACCTGGTCCACGTCGCCTTGCAGGTTGTGCTGCGGCTCCAGCACCACCACCGAGGGCTCGACCGCCCCGGCAGAACCGCCGGCCAGGATCGTCCCCGCCACCAAGCCAATCCACGCAGCCTTGTTCATCGGCGACTCCCGAACCCTTCGCGTCTCCACGACTGGGGTGCGCGCCGGTTCAAGACGAGTCTATGCCCGCGCCCACAGGCCGTCAATCTGAGCATCCGTTCCCGAGAGCGCGCGCCGGCACGGCCCCACCGCCACGTCCCACCTCTCCAGCCGGCCTCTCCACCTCGCCCTGCCCGGATTCGCGCTCTCGACGAGCAGCCCGGAGGACCCCGAGCCGCACGACTCGTCGGCCTGAGGCGCCAGCCTCGCCTAGATGTCGAGGTTGCGGACGTCGAGCGCGTTCTGCTCGATGAACCGGCGGCGCTCCTCCACGTCGTCCCCCATCAGTACCGTGAAGGCATGATCGGCCTCGATCGGATCCGTGGCCCATACCCGGATCAGCGTCCGGGAGTCCGGGTTCATCGTCGTCTCCCAGAGCTGCTCCGGGTTCATCTCGCCCAGACCCTTGTAGCGCTGGATCTGCAGCCCCTTGCGCGCCTGGCCGGCCACCGCGTCCCATAACCCCTCCAGCCGCGCCAACCCCGTCTCCCGCTCGCCCACCCGCACCACGAACGGCGGATCCCCCACCGCGTCCAGCCGATCCTGGATCTGCCGCAACGCCAGACACTCCGGCGAGTCGAAAAACTCGAACGTCAACGACGTCCGCCGCCGCGCCGCGTTCTGCACCGTCTCGCAGTTCACGCTGTAGCAGTCGTGCTCCTCGTCCCACACCAGCTCGAACTGGATCGGCAACACGTCCGGCGCACTCTCCGCGAGGAACCCCTCCACCTGCGCCAGCTCGCCCGCCAACACCGCCTCGTCCCGCAGCGTCTCCGACCCGATCGTCGAAGCCTTGAGCACCGCCTCGACCACCCGCCGGTCCATCCGCCGGTTCAGCCCCGCCAGGAACCGCTCCTGCGCCAGCACGTCCTGCACGATCGTGCGCAACGCCCCGCCGTGCACCGGAACGCCGTCCACCAGCAGCTCCACC
>JACRCZ010000046.1 GCA_016218765.1 Deltaproteobacteria bacterium
CCCTCGCCTCGGCCTCCCCGTCATGGCCGCCATGCTCAACGCCCGCGGCCACGAGACCAAGGTCTACGTCCCCCAGCTCGAAAGCCTCCTCCCCCATACGCTCGAAATCCTCCGCGCCGACCTCGTCGGCATCTCCACCCTCACCCCCTCCGCACCCGAAGCCTACGAGCTCGCCCGCTGGGTCCGCCGCGCCAACCGCCTCCGCTCCCGCGACGTCCCCATCGTCCTGGGCGGCCCCCACGTCACCTTCCTCCCCGACGAAGGCCTCGCACACGCCGACTACGTCGTCCGCGGCGAAGGCGAACACACCATCCTCGAGCTGGTCGAGGCGCTCGAATCCCGCGGCGACCTCTCCGCCGTCCAGGGCCTCTCCTGGCACGACGGCGACGGCGTCCGCCACAACCCCGACCGAGCCCTGGAGAAGGACCTCGACGTCCTCCCCTTCGCCGACCTCACCACCATCCAGGGCTACCGGAAGCTCCGCCACCTCCCCATCGCCGTCTCCCGCGGCTGCCCCCACGACTGCGACTTCTGCTCCGTCGTCAGCATGTTCGGCCGCGCCGGCCGCAGACACTCCGCCCCCGCCGTCGTCCGCCACCTCGAGGAACACGTCCTCCCCATCGGCAACCGCATCTTCTTCGTCGACGACAACTTCGCCGCCCCGCCCCGCGCCGCCAAGGAGCTCCTCGCCCTCCTCAAAGCCCACCGCCTGGGCCGACGCATGCGCTGGTACACCCAGGTCACCGTCCACGCCGCCCGCGACGAAGAGCTGCTCTCCCTCATGGCCGACACCAACTGCACCCAGGTCTACGTCGGCTTCGAGTCGATCCGCCCCGAGACCCTGCGCGGCTTCCACAAATCCCAGACCGTCGAGGGCATCCGCGAGTGCATCCGCGCCTTCCACAAGCACGGCATCCGCGTCCACGGCATGTTCGTCATCGGCTCCGATCACGACGACGCGAACACCGCCGAGGCCACCGTCGAGTTCGCCCGCAAGCACGGCATCGATACCGTCCAGTTCGCCATCCTCACCCCCATGCCCGGCACCCGCACCTGGCAAAAACTCCAGGAGCGCCTGCTCAGCCGCGACTGGGGCCTCTACGACGGCATCCACGCCGTCTTCGAACCCGCCGGCATGACCGCGGTCGAGCTGCAGCGCTCCGTCATGGAGGCCTACCGCCGCTTCTACAGCATCCCCCGCTCGCTCTCCGCCTTCCTCCGCCTGCGCATGCACACCGGCCTCCTCCGCCTCTGGGCCCGCCACTTCGCCCGCAAGGCCCTCCGCGGCGAGCTCCAGGATTACCTCGCCCACGGCCTCGCCCACGCCCACCGCCTCCCAGGACCCCTCACCACCGACCGCTGACCCCCCCCTCTTGGCGTGCTTTGCCCCTTTGCGCCCTTGGCGCAATTCGGCTATGCTCCCGCGCCATCTTGTCGTCCCGAGGGGACGGAAAAAAAAGGAGGGTTGGATCGTGCTGAATCATCGTCGAGTCATGTTCGGAACGCTCGGTGCCGCCTTGCTGCTCGTCGCCTCGGGCTGTCCCGTCTACGTGCAGCCCACGAACCCCAACAATCCGCCACCGCCCGTCGTGGCCGCACCCGCCTCGCTCGTCATCACCAACTACTCGGCCGAGGCCGTCTACTACATCCACATGAGCCAGTCCTCGAACCCCTCCTGGGGCCCCGATCTCCTCGGCTCCTCCGATACCCTCGCCGTCGGCCAGTCCTTCACCATCACCGGCGTCGCGCCGGGCCAGTGGGACGTCGCCGTCTACGACTCCAGCGGCAACTGCAAGCTCTTCATGCAGGAGTGGTTCGAGTCCAACACCAGCTACACGCTCGACGTGGACTCGCAGGAGTGGACGCCGCCCTACGAGTGCCCCGTCGCGCACTGACGCCGGCAAGCGAAGTCCCGCGGGAGCTGCGTCGCTCCCCGGATCACCGTCGGATGAATTCCCCCCAACCGGGCTCGCCCAATACTCCCGCCCCGGCGTCGTAGACCTGCCGGCCGCGCACGAACGTCCGCATCACCTTCCCCCGGAACGCCCGACCCTCGAACGGCGTCCACCCCGCCTTCGAATGCAGCTCCTCCCCCCGCACCACCCACGTCGCGTCCGGATCGACGAGCACCACGTCCGCGTCCTTCCCGGCCTCCAACGAACCCTTGCGCCCCCAAATCCCCCACCGCCGCGCCGCCGCGCCTGACGTCACCTCCACCAGCCGCGCCAGATCCATCCGTCCCGCAAAGACTCCCTCGCTCAGCAGGAACGGCAACATCGTCTCCACCCCCGGCACGCCGCCGTACGCCCCCCACGCCCCGCCCGTCTCCTTCTCCGCCCGCGGACACGGCGCGTGATCCGTCGCCACGAAGTCCAGCGTCCCGTCCGCCAGCGCCCGCCACAGCCCGTCCCGGTCCGCCGCCGTCTTCACCACCGGCGCCGTCTTGAGATACGGACCCAGCGTCGCGAAATCGTCGCGCGTGAACGCCAGGTAGTGCGGACACGTCTCCGCCGTCACGTCCTGCCCCGACCGCCGCGCCGCGCCAATCCGCGCCGCCGCCGCCGCCGCACCCACGTGCACCACGTGCAACGCACACCGCGCCCGCGCGGGCGGCTTGCCCTGAGCCCGTCGAAGGGCCGCCAGCCCCATCACGACCCCCTCCTCCTCCACCGGCTCCGCCCGCGCCAAGGCCACCGCCTCCCAGCCGTCCCTCCCCGCCTCCACCAGCTCCCGCGACCGTTCGCGCACCCTCCCCGGATCCTCCGCGTGCAGCCCGACCGGAACCCCCAGCCGCGCCGCCTCCGCCAGGACCTCCACGAGCTGCTCCTCCCCCAGCTCCGTGAACGTCTCCATCCCGGAAATGAGGTACGCCTTGAACCCCACCACCCCGGCCCGCGCCAGCCCCTCGAGATCCTCGCGCCACCCGCGCCCCGCCAACAGGTTTCCCGACGCCCCACCCCACAACGCGAAGTCCACGCGCGCCATCGGCCGGATCACCGCCAGCTTGCGCTCCATCGCCCGCACGCTCGTCACCGGCGGCAGGCTCGTGCACGGCATGTCGATGACCGTCGTCACCCCGCCCGCCGCCGCCGCCGCCGTCCCGTGCTCGAAGTCCTCCCGCTCCGTGAACCCAGGCGTGTCGAAATGCACGTGCGAGTCAATCGCCCCCGGCAACGCCAGCAGTCCCCCCGCGTCGATCGGCTCGCACCCGCCCGGCGCCCGCACCTCCCCGTCCGCCACCTCCACAATCCTCCCCCCACGCACCACCACGTGCGCCCTCCGCGTCTCGTTCCCACGCCCCGTCGGAATCCTGCAATCGGTCAGCACGAACATCGGACGATTCTGGCCCGAGCGCCCGCAGCGAGCAACCCAGTTCGGATTCGACGCCTGTCCGAAAACCGAAAACCTGGAACCTAGGACCCCCTCTGCTCCCGGATCATCCGATCCGTCTCCGGGACGAGTGCCTGATGCTCCAGCCAGTACTCCCTCGAACGCTGCCGCCGCAGCTCCGCCACCGTCTTCCCCTGCTGCTCCACCCACGTGTAGTACTTGAGGTTCGCCCAGCAGTCCCGCGCGTGCTGCGTCGCCTCCAGATACCAGTCGTCCGCCTGCTTGTGGAAGATGGCCTCGATGCGCCGCTCGGCTTCCGCCTCGTCCATCGCCCCGTGCTGCTTCGTCATCGCCGCCAGCACGCTCGGATAGCGATCCAGCCCGTCCGTCGCGACCGTGAACAGGATGTCCCCCTTGCCCATCCGATACCGCTTCGCCGTCTTGATCGCACCCAGCACGTTGCAGATCCCCGAGATCCCGAACGACGGCGCCATCGCCTCCAGCAGCTCGGACTTCACGCCGCGCCTTGCCAACGCCCGCCGCCCCGGCTCCTCCGCGATCACCTGCAACCCCTTCTTGCAGTCCCACTCGTCCAGGCAGGCCATCGCGTCCATGTTGTCCGTGTTGTGGATCCACGTCACGTGCTTGTCGCCAATCCCCTGGATGTCGTGCCCGCCGAATCCGTTGCTGTACAGCGTCGGACACTGCACCGGCTCCAGCCCCACCACCCGCACGTCGGCGTGCACCTGCCGCAGCCGGTCCCCCGCCGCGATCGTCCCCGACGAGCCCATCGCCGACGTGAACCCCGCCAGCCGCGTCCCCAACCCCTTCCCCCGCAGCTCGTCGAAGAGCGCCAGGATCGAGTTCCCCGTCACGTGCCAGTGGAACCGGTAATTCCCGAACTCGGCGAACTGGTTCACGATGATCGTGTTCGCCTCGCGCTCCAGCTCGTGCGTCTTGTCGTAGATCTCCTTGACGTTGCTCTCGCAGCCCGGCGTCTTGACGTACTTCGCCCCGTACCACGCAATCTTGTCGAACCGCTCCTGGCTCATCTCCTCCGGGAGGATCACCAGCGAGTCGTAGCCCATCCGCGGGCCGACGTAGGCCCCGCCAATCCCGTAGTTCCCCGTCGAGGGCCACACGAGGCGGTGCTTCCCCGGCTGCACCTGGCCCCGCACCTGCCGCTCGATGCAGCACGAATATGTCGCACCCACCTTGTGGCTCCCCGTCGGGAAGAACCGCCCCAGGAGCACCACGATCTCCGCATCGATGCCCGTCAGCTCGCGCGGCAGGACCAGGTGCCGCACCCGATCGTCCGCACCCTTCCACGAGATGTTGTACAGGTTGAGCGGACTCAGCGGCTCCTTCTCCAGCGCCTCGCGCGCCCGGCGCCGCAGGCCCGCCTCGATCGTCTCCGGATGCAGCATCTCCTCGAACGTCGGTCCGTAGATCATCATGGCGCGAACGCTACCAGAACGAGGAGAGTGCGTGAAGCCTACGCGCTTCGCTCGAACTCGCTCGCCAACTTGCGCAGCCGCGAAATCCCCGGCGCCCCCGCCGCATCGTCCCCCGCCTCCCGCAGCCGCCGCTGCAGGCCCGCCAGGCGCGACCGCTCCAGCCGCAAGCGCATCCGCCGCCGCAGGCCGCCTCCCGCCTTCCGCTCCGCCAAGAGCCGCGCCGACACGTCCTCCAGCCTGCGCGTCGTCGCCGCGTGCATCGCATCCACGGCCTCCGACGCGAAAGCAGTCCACGCCTCCCCGGCCCCCGGCCCCGGATACGCCGTCGATCCCTCCGGCCGCTCCGCGTGCAGCAGCCGCGGCGGCTGGAAGTCCTCCCGGGACGGCGTCCGCACCCGCCCCGCCGCCGCCCACAGGAACAACGCCAGCCCCGCCCCCAGCCACAACCACGGCGGCGCCGCCGCCAGGACCTCCGACAACCTCGCCAACCACCGCCGGATCGCCGCCCGCGCGCCCGCCGCCTCCGCCCCCCCAGGCCGCGCCGCCGCCCACGCGTCCTCCGGCACCACCAGCGTGATCCGCGCCCGGCGGTTCCCCGTCAGATGCCGCAACAAGCCCTCCGCCAGCCGCCGGTTGCCCCCCGCCTCCAACATCATGTCGATGAACACGCTCGGATCGGCCAGCGCCAACGCCACCCCGTACCCCCGCTCCACCTCCGCCAACAGGCACGCCGGCGGCGGCGCAAGGAACGACAACAGACAGCGACCCTCCGGCCCCACCCCCAGCGCCGCAGGATGGTTCGTCACCACGGCACCCACCCCCTCCAGCGCCGGGTGCCGCCCGGTCGGCACCGCGATCGGAAACGACGCACTCCCCCGGAACGCACCCCCCGTCTCCCGCGGCGCCGACACCCTCAGGATCCCCAGAGGCCCCAGCGCCTCCACGCCGAACCCGAAATCGTCCGCCACCAGCACCCTTCCCCCAGCCGCCACGAACTCCCGCAACGCCGGCCCGTCCGGCGCCTTGTCCGGAAACACGAATACCAACGTCCCCGTCGGCTCCCACCGCACCTCGCTCGCCCGCACCACGTCCACCGCGATTCCCGCGCCCCGCGCCAGCTCCACGAACCGCCCCAACCCGTTCCACGCCCGCACCGGCGAATAATCCGGAAACTCCACCACCACCGGCAGCGCATCCGGCTCCGCGTCCTCTTCCTCCCGCGCCCCAGCCGGCGCCGCCGCGATCACCACCACGACGATGCCCAACCCCGCCGCAAGGCCCGCGGAGCAGAAGCAGCCGGGAAGTCGCGAAGGCACGACGAGCATCGTAGCACGAGCCGCTGCGCAGGCGGCGGGCGGCGGGCGGTTCTCCAACTTCCGTCTCCGGTTGTTCATCTCCCGCTGCCGCCGAGCCCGGCCGTTTCCGGTTTGTCATTGCATGTCTTAGCATTTACATTTCCCCCTCCCCATGCCCGAACTCCCCGACATCACCCTCTACGTCGAGCACCTCCACCGCCGCACCGCCGGCACGACCCTCCTCTCCCTCCGCCTCCGCTCCCCGTTCCTCCTCCGCACCGTCGATCCGCCCCTCTCCTCCGCCGCTCCCCGGCGCGTGCTCGACGTGACGCGCCTGGGCAAGCGGGTCGTCTTCGCCCTCGACGGCGACCTCTTCCTTTCCCTCCACCTCATGATCGCCGGCCGCCTCCACTGGAAGAAACCCGGCGCCAAGCCGCCCGGGAAGTTCGGTCTCGCCGCCTTCGACTTCGACCAAGGCACCCTCCTCCTCACCGAAGCCTCCGCGAAGAAACGTGCCGCCCTGCACCTCGTCCGCGGCGCTCCCGCCCTCGCCACCCTCGATCGCGGCGGCCTCGAGCCCCTCGACGCCGACCTCCCCGCCTTCCGCGAAGCCCTCCTCCGCGAATCCCATACCCTCAAGCGCGCCCTCACCGATCCCCGCCTCTTCTCCGGCATCGGCAACGCCTACTCCGACGAGATCCTCCATCGCGCCCGCCTCTCGCCCCTGCGCCTGTCCTCCGCCCTCTCCCCCGACGAGCTCTCCCGCCTCCACTCCTCCACCCAATCGACCCTGCGCGAATGGACCGATCGCCTGCGCACCGAAGCGGGCGACGTCTTCCCCGAAAAAGTCACCGCCTTCCGCGAAGGCATGGCCGTCCACGGCCGCTACGGCAAGCCATGCCCCGTCTGCGGCACCGCCGTCCAACGCATCCGCTACGCCGAAAACGAGGCGAACTACTGCCCGCGCTGCCAGATCGGCGGAAGACTCCTCGCCGACCGCTCCCTCTCCCGCCTCCTGCACCACGATTGGCCGAAGACAATCGACGAACTGGAAGAGCGTCGCCGCCGGACCCGCCCTGAGCGAAGTTGAAGGGGCCCGCCCGCTCCCGGTTTGTCATCGCATGTCTTAGCATTTACATTTCCTGCTCTCATGCCCTCCCCCCTCTCCCAAGTCTCCCGCTCCCTCTCCCGCACCGTCTCCTCCCTCGCCTTCTCCCCTCCCGTCGCCTACGTCTACAACCCGCTCGATTACGCCCGCGCCACCCACGAGGCGTACCTCGACCGCTGGGGCGCCGCCCCGCGCGAGATCGTCCTCCTCGGAATGAACCCCGGCCCCTTCGGCATGGCCCAGACCGGCGTCCCCTTCGGCGACCCGGAAATGGTCCGCTCCTGGCTCGGCATCGACGGCCCCGTCAAACGCCCGTCGCGCGAACACCCCAAGCGCCCCGTCCTCGGCTTCGCACAGGAACGCGGCGAGGTCAGCGGCGCACGACTGTGGGGCTGGGCCCGCGATCGCTTCGGCACCCCGGAACGGTTCTTCGCCGAGTTCTTCGTCGCGAATTGGTGCCCCCTCGCGTTCCTCGATGCCGCCGGCCGCAACCTGACCCCCGACAAGCTCCCCTCCTCCGAACGCGAGGCCCTGCGCGAGCCGTGCGACCGCGCCCTGCGCGAAACCGTCGCCGCCCTCTCTCCCCGCCTCGTCGTCGGCGTCGGCGCCTTCGCCGAGAAACGCGCCCGCGAAGCCCTGGCCGGATTGCCCGTCGCCGTCGGCGGCATGCTCCACCCCAGCCCCGCCAGCCCCGCCGCCAACCGCGGCTGGGCCGCCCAGGCCGAACGCGCCCTGCGCGCGCTCGGCATCCGCCTCCCGTAGCACGTAGCCGCCCCCTCCCAACCACCGACTCGCCCCGATCGCTCACCCGACAACTCGCCCCGTTCGCTCACCCAACAACTCGCCCCGATCGCTCACCCGACAACTCGCCCCGTTCGCTCAACCAATAACTCGACCCGATCGATCCACTACTCCCCTCCTCCCCTCGCCCCGTACACCCCCACTCCCTCCCTCCCCAAGTGTACCGTGATCGTCCCATCGATCGCCGTCGGCACGACCTCGGCGCCGCTGCCCACGAGCCGCGCCAGCACTTCCCCGTGCGGCGGCCCCCGGTAGTCCGCACGGTGCGGCGCCGCCGAAACGATCGCCCACCGCGCGCCCACCGCCGCCACGAACGCCTCCGACGTCGACGTGCGACTGCCGTGGTGCGCCACTTTCAGGACGTCGGCCTGCACCACCGCACCCCCTTCCAGCAACCGCCCCTCCGCCCCGACCCCCGCATCCCCCGTCAACAGCGCGCACGCCTCCCCCACGCACAGCCGCACCACCACCGAGTTGTCGTTCTCGTCCAGCCCCGCGTCGAACCCCTTTGCCCCGCAGGGCGACAACACCTCCAGCTCCGCTCCGCCCGCGTCGTGCCGCCCGCAGATCCCCGGCGTGCGACGTACGATCGTTCCCTTCCCCTCCATCCCGGCCACCCACCTCGACACTTCGCCCTCCGGCCGCTCCGTCTCCGCCTGCGGCGAGATCCACAGCTCCCCGAACGCGACCCGGCGCGAAACCTCCACGAGCCCCCCGAAATGATCCGGGTGCGGATGCGAGAGGATCACCCGATCGATGCGCCTGATGCCCCGCCGCTTCAGCTCCTCCGTCAAGGCGCGGCTTCGCGGCCCGCGATTGCGCTCGCCCGGCGCGCCGCCGCCGTCCACGAGCAGCTTCGACCCGTCCGGCAGGATGCACAACGTCGCATCCCCGTCGCCGACGTCGATGAATACCAGCTCCGCCGCCCCAGCCGGCGCCCGCGGCGGCCCGCTCGCCGGCCGCGCCGCGCGCCCCGCGTCCGCCGGCGACACGCACAGCAGCCCCATCAAGAACAGCGCGACCCGCCGCGGCCCCCCCCGCGGATGGAAGAGCAGGGCGATCAACGCGGCCCAGACGGCGACCCCGGCCGTCCCGTCCGCGCCCGGTCCCACCGGACCCGGCAGCACCCGTCCCAGTCCCTCGCAGACCCGCACGAACCCGTCCCACGCCCAGCCCGCCGCCGCCGCGCACACCTCGCTCGCCCCCGCCGGCAGCGGCGACGCCGCCACCAGCGCCGCCACCAGCGCCAGCGGATACACCACGAACGTGAACAGCGGCACCGCGACCAGGTTCGCCAGCGGAGACGCCGGCGCCACCGTCCCGAAATGCCACGCCGCGATCGGCGCCGTCGCCAGGGCCGCAAACACCGACGCCACCAGCGCCAGCACCACCCACCGCCCCACTCTCCCCGCCCATTCCCCCACCCACCCCCTCGCTCCCAAACCCCCAACTCGCCCCGATCGCCCCACCAAGGACGAAGAACTTCCCCCCTCCCCCTTCCCGCCCTCCCCGCCCTCCCCGCACTCCCCCTCCTCCCCCCACTTGCTCCGGAACGGCCGCGCCCCCCGCCGCTCCGCTTCCCTCTCCCACGCCCGCACGACGCGCGCCGCCACGAGCAGGCCTGCCACCGCCGCGAACGAAAGCTGGAACCCCGGGTCCGCCGCCTCCTCCGGCACCGCGACGAAAACCGCCAGCACAGCCAGCGCGAGAGCATCCAGCACCGTCGCCCGCCGACCGAGCAGCCGCGACCCGAGCACCGCCGAGATCATCAGCGCCGCCCGCACCACCGACGGCTGCCAGTCGACGACCGCCGTGAATCCCCAAACCGCCGGCAGCACGACCGCCGCCGCGACTCGCCGCACGTCGCACCGCAGCAGCAGCGGCGCGTGCAACCGCGCCAGCGCGAGGAGCGCGAAACCCAGCAGCCAGGCCAACAGGGCCAGGTTGAACCCCGAGATCGCCAGCAGGTGCGAGACGCCGATGTCCCGCAGCGCGTCCCGCTCCCGGCTCGGGAGCCGCCACGCCTCCCCCAGCACCATCGACCGCAGCGCCGGCGCCGCGGATGCCGCGCGAGCCTCGATCGAACGCTCGAGCGCACGTCTCGCGGCTGTCGCTCCGTCGCCGAAGTCGCCGGACGCGAGCCGTACGACGTCGTCGGGCGACACCCCAACCGTCGGGGCTCCGCGCCGGTCCCCGGTCGCGGCCCCGGCCCTCGCGGCCCGCGCCGCGCTCGCAGGCACGAGCACGAGGCTCCCCGGCTCCAACGAGCGGCGTCCGATCAGGCTCATCCGGACCGGACCGGCCAGCGGCTCGGCCGCCGGGGGTCCGCGCGCCGCCTCCGCGGGGTCGATCCACGCGAGGGTCCCGTCCTCCGTCGCCCGAGCCCAGCGTACCACGCCGACCGCGGGCCTGCCGTCGCCGCGTGCCGCCGCCGACATCGTCGGCCCGGCCAGCTTCGGCGCGACGGCCCCGGCGAACGCCGCAGAGACGCAGAGCAGCACCACGGGAAGCAAGCGATCCCGCGCCGCGGCCGCAGCGCCCCAGAGCGCCGCCAGCATCCCCCCCAGGACAAGCTCCGCAGGCGCTTGGGCCGGAGCCGTCACCCGACCAACGACCGCACACCCCGCCAGCAGGAAGAGCATCGACACGCGCGAAGGGAAAGCGAGAGGCATGCCGCCGCGCGCCCCGCGAGATCACGACGCTTTGCTCGGGCTCCGCCGGCGGCCGCCGGCGGCCCGCCCGCGG
>JACRCZ010000048.1 GCA_016218765.1 Deltaproteobacteria bacterium
CCGAGCCCGCGGCGCCGCCGGCTCCGGTGCACACCGCCGCGGTGTGCGCCGGCTCGGGCCACACGTGCTACCTCAAGGCGTCGGGCGAGGTGCTGTGCACGGGCGACAACATCGACGGGCAGCTCGGCGACGGCACGGCGACCAACCGCGGCCTGCCGACGCCCGTGGCGGACCTGGCCGGCGTGATGGAGATCGCCTGCGGGGTCAACCACACGTGCGCGCGCCGCGAGGACGGCACGGTGATGTGCTGGGGCCAGAGCTGGCACGGCGAGCTGGGCTGCGGGTCGAAGGACCCGACCCAGACGCCCGTGGCGGTCAAGGACCTCGCCGGCGCCAAGCAGCTCGCGCTCGGCTACGCCTTCTCCTGCGCCCTGCGCGACGACGGCAAGGTCGCGTGCTGGGGCCTCGGCTCCGAGGGCCAGCTCGGGCGCGAGGCGCGCGAGTCGAGCGACGTCCCGGTGGAGATCGCGGGACTCGACGGCGTCGCGGAGCTCGCGGCGGGCTACGCGCACGTCTGCGCCCGGAAGGCCTCGGGCGAGGTCTTGTGCTGGGGCCAGAGCGACGAGCGGCTGGGCCGCGGCGAGACGGCGGGGGCGGGCTGGTCGCCGATGCCGGTGGCCAACCTCACGGGCGCGAAGATGATCGGCGCGGGCAACGACCACACCTGCGCGCTGACCGACGCGGGGCTCTCGTGCTGGGGCGGCAACTACGCGGGCGAGCTGGGCAACGGCCAGAAGGGCTACGACCAGTCGTCCAAGGTGCCCGTGGCGGTCGCGGACGTGGGCGCCGGCGTGCAGCAGCTCGCGCTGCGCGGCGACCATAGCTGCGTGCGGCTGGAATCGGGCGAGGTGAAGTGCTGGGGCGACTTCGGGCGCCTGGGCGTCAAGCTGGTCGACGTGGCCGACGACGCGAGCGACGTGCAGAAGGCCGGCGCGCTGCGCGAGATGAGCGACGCCGCGTTCCTCGCGGTCGGCGAGTACCACGGCTGCATCATCCGCAAGAGCGGGCAGCTCGTCTGTTTCGGCAACGGCAACTACGGGGTCGCGTCGCGGGACTACGAGGCGGCGTACCAGGTGGTGGCGCCGGACATCGAGAAGCTCGTGGGGGAGGCGCCGGTACGCTACACGTTCGCGCCTTCGGCGGAGGCGACCTTGCGGCCGGTGCCGCACCTGTCGGCGGGCCACGAGTTCGTGTGCGGCGTGCGCGAGAGCGGGAAGATCTACTGCTTCGGCGGCGGCGGCACCGGCGAGCTGGGCTGCGGGTCCTCCCAGTACCGCGGCTCGGGCCAGGGCTGCGAGGTCGGCGGGATCAGCGACGGCGTGCAGGTCTCGGCCACGCTGACGCAGGCGTGCGCGCTGCGGGCGAACGGCCAGGTGGTCTGCTGGGGCGGGCTGGGCGGCATCACCACGGGCCTGCCGATGCCGATCGGCGGCATCGCGAACGCGACGAAGATCGACATCGGCGGCACCGCGGGCTCGACCGAGGGCTGCGCGATCCTGGCCGACAAGACGGTCGCCTGCTGGGCGTCGTACCAGAACGCGGGGCTCCTGGCCGGGCAGACGTACGAGCCGCTGACCGGGATGGTGATTCCCGGCGTGACCGACGCGGAGCAGATCGCCGTCGGCTACGACACCGCCTGCTACATCAATACCGCCGGCAAGGTCCTGTGCTGGGGCGACGCGTACCACGGCGCGCTGGGACGGGACACCGAGGAGGACGCGCCCGCGCCGGTCGAGGTCCCGCGGCTGTCGCGGGCCACGCACATCGCGGGCAACGGCTACAACTTCTGCGTCGTGCACTCCGGCGGGAAGCTCACGTGCTGGGGCATGAACGACGAGGGGCAGATCGGGAACGGCAAGATGGACCCCGAGAAGCCGGTCGTCGCGACCGAGGTCCGCGGCGTGCGCGGTGCCGTCGCTTCCGTGGTCGGCTCGGGCACGACGTGCGCGCTGCTGGAGAGTGGCGAGGCGATGTGCTGGGGTTCGAACCCGTGGAACGAGTGCGGGATCAACGACTCGGAGAGCGACGCCATCCTGAAGCCGTCGCAGGTGCTGCGCACGCAGGACCCGACGGTCGGCGCGTGGGGTCCGTTCGCGGGACTGGCGACGGGGCTGCGCTTCGGCTGTGCGGTCCACGCCGACGGCAACGTCTCGTGCTGGGGCGACACGCCGATCACGGCATCCGACAGCATCCTCGGCATCGGCTCCACCCGTTCCGGCTTCCCCGTCCCCGCGCCCGGCATCACGTTCCCGCCGCCCGCCACCGAGCTCGTCCCCGCCACGTAGCGCGCGGTTCTCGGTCGTAGGTTTTCGACTCTCGGTCCTCGGTCCTCGGTTCGGCGCACGAACCGCGTTGACTCCGCGCCTCCATCGCGCTTCGATGCTGCCCGGAGGCGCGCGTGATCGTCACGGATGCCCTGTCGAAGAGCTACGGAGAGTTCAAGGCGGTCCACGAGCTGGGGCTGACGGTGGAGCGGGGGGAGCTGTTCGGGTTCCTCGGGCCCAACGGCGCGGGGAAGACCACCACCATCCGCATGCTCATGGGCATCCTCGTGCCCAGCGGCGGACGCGCGACCGTCGATGGGTTCGACTGCCAGCGCGAGCGCGTGGAGGTCGCGCGCCGCGTCGGCTACGTGCCGGACACGCCGACCTTCTACGACTTCCTGCGCGGCCGCGAGATCCTGGAATTCGTGGCCGAGATGCACGGCCTCCCACGGCCCGAGGCCCGCGCGCGCGCCGCGACCCTCCTCGGCGAGCTGTCCCTCGGCGAGGCGGCCGAGGAGTACGCGGTCAACTACTCGGCGGGCATGAAGAAGAAGCTCGGCCTGGCCTGCGCCCTGGTCCACGACCCGCCCGTCCTCATCCTGGACGAGCCGACCAACGGCCTCGATCCCCGCGCGGCACGCGAGGTCCAGGACCGCTTGCGCGCCGGCGCCGCCGCCGGCAAGACCGTGTTCCTCTCCACCCACCTCCTCCACATGGCCGAACGCCTCTGCTCCCGCATCGGCATCATCGACGGCGGACGCCTCGTCGCCGCCGGAACCCTCGAAGAGCTGCGCACGAAACTCTCCCCCGGCGGCTCCCTGGAGGAAGTCTTCCTCAAGGTCACCGACCCCGATCGTCCCGACCCCGCGTCCGCCGACCGCCCGCCGCCGACCGCCGACCCCGCGTCCCCCGACCGGCCCACGGGATCCCGCACGTGACGAAGCCACCGTCGGCCCTGCGCGCCGGCTGGCTGCTCGTGCGCCTCCGGCTGCGGCGCGCCGCGAACCAGGCCGGTTCGATCTTCCAGCGCAAGAAGGCCGCGGGGGGCAAGCGCGCCGCCACGGCCCCCAAACGCGGCCCCGGCTTCTTGGGCGCCGCCGTGCTCTACGGCCTCATGCTCTGGGGCTTCTTCGGCTTCTGCAGCGCCGCCCTCGCCTCGCTCCACCAGCAGCTCGGCCACGGCCACGCCTGGCTCGTCGCCGTCCAGATCCAGACCGGGTTCCTGCTCCTGGCCACGATCGTGCTCGGCATCGGCTCGCGCGAGCTGTCCCGCCCCGAGTGGGATCTCGAATGGCTGGTCACCCTGCCCCTCTCGCTGCGCGGACTCCTCGGGGTGCGCATCGTCGAGCGCACCGTCGTGAACGCCAGCGGCTGGCTGGCGCTCTGGACCTTCCTCACGACGCTGGCGAAGCGGCAGGGGTTCGGAGCCGCGTCGCCGCTGGCCGGGATGGCCGGGACGCTGCCGCTCCTGCTGATCTCGGGGGTGGTCCGCACGGTCTTCGACACGGGGCTGCGGGTGGTGTTGCGGTCGGGGAGCCTGCGGAACCTGCAGGCGCTGCTCTCGATCGCGGGACTCCTGGCGTTCTGGCTCGCGCTGTTCGCCCCCAGCGGGTCGAGCTTGCTGGCCGACGCGGCGGATGCGGCGCCGTCGTGGGTCGAGTGGCTGCCGAGCAGCCTGGCGGTGCGGGCGCTGGCGGGGAGCGGCGGCGCCGCGTGGACGGCCGCGGGGGTCCTGGCCGCCGAGACGGGGCTCGTGCTCGCGGCGGGCGCGCTTCTCCTGCGCCGGCTGCTCCGGAGCGGGGTGGTGGCGGCCGGCTCGCGCGAGTCCGTGCGCACCGCCGTGGGCCGGGGGTCCTCCGGCTCCGCGGCGGGGGCGTCCGCGGCGGTGGTGGTGCGCGTGCGGCGCTGGATTTCGCCGCTTCAGGGGCGGGAGCTGCGCCTGTTGGCGCGCGACCGTGCGTTCCTGGTGCAGACGCTCATCCTGCCGTTGTTGATCGTCGGCATGCAGTTCGTGCTCAACTCGCGCGCCGGGTCGGCGGCGGCGGTCTTCGGTGCGCCGCAGCACCTGGCGGCCGTCGCGTTCGGCGCGGCGGCGTACATGCTGATGTTCTCGGCGTTCCAGACGTTGAACGCCGAGGGTCCGGCGTTGTGGCTGTTGTTCAGCTTCCCCCGGCCGCTGGACGCGATGGTGCGGGACAAGGCGCGGCTGTGGGGGGTGATCGCCACGTCCATCGCCGCGGCGGTGCTGGTCATCGGCGCCGTCACCGCCCGCGCTCCGCTCGCCGCGACCGTCGTTCCGGCGGCGATCGTCCTGGCCGGCATCCCGATCTACGCCACGATCGCCACGTCGCTCGGCGTCTTCGCCTGCAACCCGCTGGCCACCGACGTCCGGCGGCGGGTGCGTCCGGACTACCTGTACCTCTACATGCTGCTGGCGTCATTCTACGCCTTTGCGATCTACACCCCCGACCTCTGGCCGCGCGTGGTGCTGGTGGTGCTCTCGCTGCTCCTGGCGCTGGCGTTGTGGCAGAAGGCGAAGGACCGGCTGCCGCTGCTCCTGGACCCGGGTGCGGTCGCGCGCAGCGAGGTCTCGCTGTCGGACGGGCTGATCGCGGCGATGCTGTTCTTCGTGCTCCAGGGCGTGGTGGCGTTGATGGCGCTGTCCGCGGGAGCGGAGCCCGGCGCGTCGACCGCGCTGGTGATCTTCACGCTTGCCGGCGCGCTCACGTGGGGCCTGGTGCGCTACGTGATGTGGCGGCACAAGACGACGGGGGTGCCGGCGTTCCTCGGTGCGGGTGCGGGTCGTGCGGTCTTCTGGGGGCTGGCGGGGGGCGCGGCGGCGATCCTGGCGGGCCTGGCGTATGTCTGGATCCTGCCGCGCACGCCCTGGTTTCCGGAGGACGCGGCGCCGCTGTTGCGGGTCGCGCCGGGAATCGACCCGGCGCTGGCGGTGCTGGCAGTGGCGGGGGCGCCGATCTTCGAGGAGTGGATCTTTCGCGGGCTCGTGTTCGGCGGCCTGCGCCGGTCGTACGGGCCGTGGCGCGCGGCGCTGGCGAGCGCGGCGATCTTCGCGGTGATGCACCCGCCGCTGGCCGTCGTTCCGGTGTTCCTGGTCGGCCTCTGTGCGGCGGCCGCCTACCAGCGCGCCGGGATCCTGCTGGCCCCGGTGCTGGTTCACGCGCTGTACAACGGGGCGCTGCTGGCGCTGGGGTAAGGCGCCGCGCGTCGCGGACCGACTCTCGGAACCCGGCGATTCCCTGGACTGCGGCGATGGAGCCGGACGCGAGCGGTTCCGGGGGCGTTCGTCACGGCTCGCGGCGGGAGCTGAGGTCGGCGCAGTACGAGGTCATGAGGAGGAGGATGTCGTCCAGCTCCTGGTCGTCGAGGATGTCGGCCGCCGTGCGCACCTCGGCCCTCACCCGGTCGCATTCGGCTCTTGCGGCGGCGTAGCCGCTGTAGCGCAGCAGGTCGTAGATGCTCTTCAGGCCTTCGGCGTAGACGACGATGGCATTGCCCTTGTAGAGCTGCATCCGCGAGCCGGCCTGCAGCGCCTCCAGGGAGGTGTCGACGGCGTCCGTTTGGCGGGCGTGGGTCTGGAGGCTGGTGTATTCGGCGACGACGCGGATCGGGTCCTCGTCGGCGAGTCCCGGGCAGCGGTAGAGGTACTGGTGGAAGATCATCGCGTCGTTGGGCGCGAGGTGCTGCGGGTCCACCTCCTCCGGATCGGTGGAGATCTCCTCGCCGTGGAACTCCTGCATGCGGAGCTGGGGCGGCAGGGTCAGCTCGACCCGCACGTCCGCCACCGCGAGCTCCATGTTCGCGTAGAAGTGGTCGACGAACTGGCGTCGTGCCTCCGCGGTGGAATCGATGAAGACGTAGGCGCCCTTGCCGAGGTCGGTCACGGTGTCCATGAGGGTGTCGTCGTAGCCGTTCCCGGTACCGACGCCGACGAGGTAGATCCCGTCCTCTTCGGCGCCCTCGGCGTGCCGCGCGATGAGCGGCGGGGACGTCACGCCCACGTTCGCCTGGCCGTCGCTGATCAGGACGACGCGGTTGAGGGTGCCGGGCCGGCGGTTGGCCACGGCCAGCTCGTAGGCCAGATCCAGGCCGGCGTCGAGGTTCGTCCGTCCGCCGCTGACCAGCGCGTCGGCCACGGCGAGGAGGGTCGCGTCGTCCGGGCCCGACACGGGGTGGGAGTCGAGCGCCACCGTACGGGAGTCGTTCCAGGTGACGACGGAGACGGTGTCGCCGAACCGCAGGCTGGAGGCGAGCGCGCGCACGACGGCCTTCTCGTACTCGAGTGGCGTGCCGGCCATCGAGCCGGAGGTGTCCAGGCTGAGCGTCAGGGACAGGCGGCGCCGCGTCTCGTCGGTCTGCTCGTGCCCCTGCACGCCGATCTGGAACGCCACACGTCCGTCGTCCCCGGGGAGGTCCAAGAGCTGGGGCACGACGTTGACGTGGCCCCGTGCGGGGAAGTCGTAGCGGACGTCGTAGTAGTTGAGGAACTCCCAGGTGCGGACGAGCGAGGCGGGCACGAGGTTCCCGCTGCGGATGAGCCACCGTGCGATCACGGGCGAGGCCTGGGAGTTCGAGTCGTCGGCGGAGAGGTAGTAGACTTGCGGTTCCTCGATGACGGGGGCGCAGACGTCCAGGAGCACGGAGTCGCCGACGTCCGGCACGTCTTCCACGGCTTCGGGGGACGCCTCGTACGCTTCCCAGGTGTCGGCGGCCGACTCGGCGGCGGTGCCGTCGTCGGCGCCGCCGTCGGGGCTGGAGTCGGGGTCCCAGGACTCCCAGCTACTGTCCGCGCGGGCATCCCCGTCCGCGTCGGCGTCCGCGCCCACGCGGTCCGGCGACCCCTCGGACGACGCGTCGGCCGAGCCGTCGCTGCGCACGTCGGGCCAGCCGTGACCATCGGCCGTGTAGTTGTCGTCCGAGCCTTCCGACATGCAGGCGAGCACGGCGGCGAGCGCCGCGGCTCCGAGGCAGGCCCATCGCGCCAGTGTCCGTCCCATCGTTCCCTCCCCCTGGCGTCATGCCGCGCCAGGCCGGCCCGCGTGCGAAATCCGACGTCAGTATGCCGTGGGCATGCCAATCCGCGGACCGCGGAATTCCACGCGGAATCATGAAGGCGTGCGTGCCACGATGTGCCGCGCCGCGCAGATCTTCGGACGGGCCGGTCTCCGGTCAGAACGGATGTGCGCCGTGCGCGCCCACCACCAGACCGGCCTGCACGAACACCTCGCCGACCCACTCCGGACCCGACCACGCCTCGCCGTGCGGGTGCGAGAGCGTGCCCTGCAGCCGCAGCAGCGAGAACTCCGTCGGGAAGAACGTGACCGACATCGTGCCGCGCTCCTCCCCCATGTCCACCGCCGGGCCGGTCATCGTCGCGCCGCGCACGAGATCCCCCTCGGCCGCGTCGCCTCGGAACGCCATCTTCCACTGCTGCGCCAGCCGCAGTGCGGCCTCGCCCGAGATCGCCCAGTCGGCCAGCCGGTTGGCCGGGAACTGCCGTTGCCGGAAGGCGCCCTCGAACGTGAGGTCGAATTCGAAGTGCGACGAGCCCTGCGTCGGCTTGTGGCGCAGGAAGAGGTCGCCGCCGAAGACCTCGCTGCGAGTCCCCGCCCCCTGGCCCGACGGTCCGGTGAGCGCGCTCGCGCCGAGCAGCAGCGACCAGGAGTCGCTCAGCGGCAGGAACGTCTCGAGCCGCCCGAGATACAGGAAGTCGTCGTCTTCGTCCGCCCCGAACGTCGCCTCGTCCGGGCTGCTCCCCGGCTGCGGCACGTCGGGCATCGATGCCGAGGCGTACGCCTTGAGGTAGAACGGCAGCGGGGCCAGCCAGCTCAGCTCCAGCCCCGGGCTGCGCAACCCCTCCCCGGAGAAGAACCGCTGCGACGGCAGCGGCGCGTCGACGAACTCCCATGCATGCGGGTGCGTCGGGTTCGTCCGCCCGAACGGCGCCAACATCTGCCCCAGGCGCACCTTCAGCCCGCCCGGCAGCCGCAGCGTCTCCGCGTACACCTCCTCGGTCTCGAAAAACGTCAGACCGAAGACGAAGTATCCCTTGAGGTGGAAGTAGGGGTCGACCGCGGCTTCCACCGCGAACTCCGCTTCCTGCACGTGGATCCCGTTCTCGGTCGGCACGTGGCCGCCTCGCGCCACGTGCGTCTCGTCGGTGAAGTACGACCCCGCGACGTTGACGACCAGGCTGATCGCGGGGTTCATGAGGTTCGAGGCGCCCAGCGTCCCGCCCGACCGGCTGTCGGCGCCGCCGCCGGGCGAGAGATACGCGGGGTCGGCGGCCGTCTCGCCCGTGATCGCCGCCTCGTCGGCCCGCAGCTCCGCCGCCAGCTCCGGACCGATCAGCTCCGACAGCTCGTCGTCCGCGGGGGGCTCGGCGGTCGTCCCTTCGACGGGCTCAGGCCGAGCGGGGCGCGGGTCGGCGGCCGGCTCCCCCACCCTCTCGACCGCAGGTTCCGCCGGCGGCGGAGCCCCCCCGGGCCGCGCCCGGGCCGCGTGCGGTGCGAGCAGCGCGAGCGACAGCACGATGCGGCAGGCACGGAAGGACAGGACCGCGTCGGGCGCGGCGCGCCGCGCCGCAGCAGGAATGCACATCTCGCCCTCCCCGCCTACGGCAGCGCCTGCACCACCTCGCGCACCAGGTGGTCGATGAGGTCGATGGAGGTGGTGCACCCGTCGGCGCCGGTCATCACGGGGAGGACGAGCGCCCGGGCGGAGAGCCCGTCGGCGACGAATTCGATGCGGTCCGAGGGATGGAAGCTCTCGCCGACGACCAGCCTCACGCCGGCGCCGGCCTGGGCTTCCACGAGCGCGACGACGTCGCTATCGGACGGCGGAACGCCCGGCAAGGGCTCGATCGTGCCCACTTCCTCGAAGCCGGCCCACTCCAGGAAGTAGACCCAGCTCGGGTGGTACACGATGACCTTGGTCCCTGCGAACGGCTTGAGCAACTCCTTCCACTCGGTCATCCGGTCGCCCAGCCGCCGGGCGAAGTCGCGCAGCCCGGACTCGTAGGCGTCGCTGCCGTCCGGATCGATCGCCTTGAGTCGCTGCGTGATCGCCACCGCGACGCGCAATCCGTTGCGCGGATCGGTCCAGGTGTGCGGGTTGCCCTGGGGATGGACGTCGCCCTGCGAGCGGTCCACCGCGCCCGTGGGTACATCCTTGAGCGGAACGACCGCGGCCACGTTGAGATGGCCCGTGGCGCCCGGCTGGATGCGCGCATTGTCGGCCGTCCGGATGAGCGGCGGCAGCCAACCCGCCTCCAGCTCGGCTCCCGCGTAGATCAACAGATCCGCGTCGGCCAGGTCCACCGCGAAGCTGGGCCGGGCGTCGACGAAGTGCGGATCCTGCGTCGGCTGCACCAGCGAGACGGTCTCGACCCGCTCGCCGCCGATCTCCCGCGCGATCTGCGCGAAGTCGGGGATCGAGGTGACGATCTTCACTGCGGCGGCGGCATCCGGCGGCTGGAACACCGCCGCAACGGCCACGAACGTCAAGAGCAGATGCGACATGTCCGGACTCCTTCCTTTCACGAGCCCCGCACGGCACGCACGACGAGCGCCGGAACGACCAGCACGGCCGCCGTCACCGCGCGCGTCGCGCCGGCGGGGAAATTCCATACCCAGGCCAGGTAGTATCCGAGGAAGCTGGCCGCGGCCCCGAGGGTCGCGGCCAGCATGAACGCCGCACGCAGCGAGGAAACGCAGAGCAGCGCCCCCACGGCGGGAAGGACCAGGAACGCGAACGCCGGCAGCGCCCCGATGGCGCGCGAGGCGGTCGCGATCACGACCCCGATGCCGACCAGCAGCAGCAGGCCCACCGTCCGGGTGCGGATCCCCGACGCCTGCGCCGTTTCCGGATCGAACGAGACGAAGAGGAACTCCTTGAACATCAGCACGTGGAGCAGCGCAACGGCGCCCGCCGTTCCGAGCAGCACCTGGAGCTGGCCGGGGTCGAGTGCCACGGAGTCGCCGTACAGGACGTGCCGGATCTCGTGCGTCCCCTGCGGGATGCGCGCCGCGACCAGCACCAGCAGCCCGGAGGCGGCGAGGTACGCGAACCCGACGACCGACTCCTGCGTGATCCGGCGATAGCGCGGCGTCGCCGACAGCAGCGACGCCGCGACGACCACGAAAACCACCGCCACGGCCATCGGCTGGAGCCACGGCGGCACCTCGGGCTCCGCGTGCCCGCCGCTGCCGCCGGAACGCTTCGCGCCGGTGGGGGGAGCGGCGTACGCGCGCACGCCTTGCTCGTCGAAGACCTCCCCGCGCCGCGCGACCGCGGCGGCGCCGCCGTCCGCCCCGGCCTCCGGCGACGCTCCGGCATCGGCCGTGCCCATCGCCTGCCCGGCCTGCTCGACGCCGACTTCGGTCAGGAACGCCGCCAGGTCGTCGTCGCTGAGCACCCCGGCCTGCGGCTCCCCCACCCCGGCGTCGTCGCGGGCGTCGTCGTGGGCGTCGTCGGCAGCACGTCCGGACCGTGGACCCGCCGGCGGCGATGAGAGGGCAACGGTCGCACGGGGGGCGGACGCCTGCCCCGCCGGCGGCGCCGGGTCCGGAACGAAATGCAGGGCCAGGAAGAACGCCATGACCACCCCGAGCCCCGCGACCTCGCCCAGCGCCGCGGCGACGAAGACGACCCGGCGCAGGACGACCCACACGCCGAGGTATCCGCAGACGGCCCCGGCAACGAGGCCGGCGAGCACCTGGTTGAGCCAGATCTCCGAATGGTCGAAGAAGCCGGGCATGCGCTACTCCGTCCCCGCGGGCCGGTCGCCGCCCGGCCCCGCATTCGCCGCGACGGCGTCGATCTCGCGCAGCGCCACGCGATGACCGCCGACCTCCGCCACCCGCACGCTCGTCCCATACAGCTCGGCCAGCACGTCCGGCCGCACCATGTCCGCCGTCGCGCCGGCACGGAACATCCGCGGGTCGTGGCGGATGAACACGAGCCGGTCCGCCCGGTTCATCACCGTGCTCAGCACGTGCGAGATGAGCAGGATCGTCATGCCCTGCCGGTGCAGCCCGGCCAGGATGTCCATCACCGCCCCCTCGCCGGCGATGTCCATCCCGTTGGTCGGCTCGTCCAAGGCCAGGATGTCCGGCTCGAGAGCCAGAGCCCGGGCGATCAGCACCCGCTGCTGCTGGCCCCCGGACAGGTCGCGGAAGGGCCGGTCGGCCAGCTCGCCGATCCCGACGCACGCCATCGCCGCGAGCGACTTGCGGCGATCCTCCGCGTCCGGGAACCGCAGCAGACCGAGCCGCGCCGTGCGCCCCATACGCACGACTTCGAAAGCGCTGAGCGGAAAGATCCGATCGAGGTGCTCGCGCTGGATGACGTAGCCGA
The DNA here is from genome assembly GCA_016218765.1 of Deltaproteobacteria bacterium. Classification (GTDB taxonomy): domain Bacteria; phylum Myxococcota_A; class Polyangia; order DRWM01; family JAAZOP01; genus JAAZOP01. The sequence goes on from JACRCZ010000048.1 coordinate 11,640, forward strand.
ACCGGACGGCGCCTCCGCCCGGACGGCGCGCACGGACGACACCGCCCAGCGGCCGCAACAGGCCGAGCAACGTGCGCAGCAGGGTCGTCTTGCCGCCGCCGTTGGGCCCGACGATGCCGACAAACTCGCCGGCCGCGATGGCGAGGTCGATGCCCGACAGCAGCGGATGGTGTCGATAGCCGATTGTCGCGTTCTCGAACCGCACGATCGGTTCCGCTTCGCCCATCGGTCCCTCCGCGGGACGTCGCGCGCCCCGCGATTCCGGAGAGACGAGCCCCGCGACCGCCCGGACTGGACGGCCGCGGAAATCGCCCATGGGACGATCGGGAAAGGGCCCTTCGGCCCTCAGGCTCGGCGACGAGCACCGGGGCCGTGGACCGGCTCAGACGGGGGGGCCGCGCGGATGGCCCGCGTGGAGACGGGGCCGGACAGGGGGGGTCGAGGTCGCGAGCTGCACCCGCTGCACGGGCGCCGGCTCGATCGATGGCACGGCCGCGGCGGCGACAACCGCCGCGCCGTGCGCAGCCTGGCAGACGATACACTGGGTGTCGGAGTGCGTCGGCTGCAGGCTGAGGTGGATCGCCTCGTGCAGCGCGACGCCCAGCACGGCGGCCAGCGCCAACGCCGCCACCGCGCTGCCGAACCGCCGCACCGGATCCGATGCTCCCACGGGGGATCAACCTAGCTGCCGGAACTTGAGGCGTCAAGCCGCGGCGATGATTCCATCCAATCCGGCTCTCCGGCCGACCTCCCCGCCTCCCCCTACCTGACAGCCCGCCGCCGCTCCTTAGCATGGTCCTCGTGGAGCGCGTTCGACCACGGAGGGACGCCATGGAGAAGAAGATCTCGAAGGCCGTGCTGATCACCGGCTGCTCGTCCGGCATCGGCCGGGCGACGGCGAAGCACCTGATGGAGGAGGGGTATGTCGTCTACGCCACGGCGCGCGACGTGGAGACGATCGAAGGACTGCGGGAGCAGGGCGCGCGGACCCTGCGGCTCGACGTGACGGACGAGGCATCGATGGCCGCGGCGGTCGCGGCGATCGTGGAGGCCGAGGGTGCGGTGGGCATCCTGGTGAACAACGCGGGCTACGCGCAGGGGGGCGCGGTGGAGACGGTGCCGCTGGAGAAGATCCGGCGCCAGTTCGAGACGAACGTCTTCGGGTTGATCCGCCTGACGCAGCTCGTGCTGCCCGGGATGCGCCGCCAGCGCTGGGGCCGCGTGATCAATCTCAGCTCGATGGGCGGCCGGCTCACGCTTCCCGGCGGCGGCATCTACCACGCTTCGAAGCACGCGGTGGAGGCGATCGGCGACGCGTTGCGGTTCGAGGTCGCCGGCTTCGGGATCAAGGTCGTGACGATCGAGCCCGGGTTGATCCGCTCGGGGTTCGCCAAGGCCGCGGTCGCGACGCTGGGCGGGAGCGAGGCGACGAGCGGGCCGTACGGCGAGTTCAACGAGACGGTCGCACGGATGACGGAGGAGGCGTACGACCGTGGCGCCTTCGCCCGCCTGGGCGGCGAGCCGGAGGCCGTGGCGCGGGTGATCGCGAAGGCGCTGCGCAACCCGCGCCCCCGCGCGCGCTATCGCGTGACCAACTCCGCGCGCCTGCTCCTCTTGCAGCGCCGCCTGTTCGGCGACCGCACGTGGGACGCCTTCCTGCGCACGCAGTATCCCGAGCCTTCGTGTCCGCCACCCCGTCCGGGTGTCGCCGCCGCCGAATCGTGCTGAGGCCCCGGACCCCGCAACTTGCGCCGTCCTCCTCCGCCTTCCCGTGCTAGTCTGTCCGCCGCGGGGGGCGGGAAGGGAACGGAGCGAGCATGGCGAGCACGGCGAGCATCGGCCACGGTCCGGCACCGAACGGCACCACCTTTCTCGTCCGGATGATCCTTGCGGCGACGTTCCTCTCCGGTTGCGCCCAGCCGCCGGGGTCGGACGACGTGGCGACGCGCCCCGACGACGGCGCTGTCGAGCCCGGCGTCGAGGTCGACGACGGTGGCGGCGGCGAGGCGGAGGACGAGGCCGGCGCGGAGTTCGAGGCCGGCGAGGCGGACGACGGCGAGACGACGCTCGACCCGGACGCGGCGTGCACGAGCGCCGGCGTGGAGGCGGTGGTGGAGCGGCTGCCGGTCGACATCATCTGGGTCGTGGACAACTCGGCCAGCATGCGCCCCGCGATCGAGCAGGTGCAGTCCGGGCTGAACGACTTCGCCGCGCTGGTCGGCGGTGCCGGCCTCGACTACCACGTCCTCATGCTCAGCCTCCGCGGCGTCGGCGAGACCACCACCTCCGGCGGCACTCGCTTCCAAGCCTGCATCCCGCCGCCGCTCGGCGGCCCTTCTTGCGCCGACAACCCGCCGCTGTTCCACCAGGTCGAGGTCGACATCCGCAGCACGCAGCCGCTGGAGCAGTTCCTGGGCACGCTGGGCCAGACCGCCGGCTACACGGCCCTGGACGAGCGCGGCAGCGACCCGTGGCTCGACCTGCTGCGCCCCGAGGCGACCAAGACGATCGTGGTGGTCACCGACGACAACGCCCGGATGGTGGAGCGGTCGGGCACGTCGTTCGTCGCCGGTCCCGGCGGCGGGGCGACGGGGGACCCCGCGGCCACGGCGGACTGGTTCGAGACCACGACGGACGTCTCGGACGGCAGCAACCCGTTCAACTCGCTGACGCTCCCCGAGGGCATCCTCGATCCGCGCTGGGGCGGCCTCTTCGACGGCTACACCTTCAGCGCCCTGTACGGCTGGGGTTCGGAGACGGACCCGAGCGTCCCATGCACCTACTCGGGCGGCACGGAGCCGCCCTCCAGCGGCCCGACGTACACCGAGCTGGTGACGCGTCGCAGCGGTGTGCGCGCGCGGATCTGCGACGGGCCGGCGGCCTGGGGTCCGTTCTTCGACGGCGTCGCGACCGCGGTCGAGCGTGCGAGCCGGGTCGACTGCACGATTCCGATTCCGGAGCCGCCCGCAGGGATGACCTTCGAGCGCGACATGATCAACGTCCTGGTCGACGACGGTTCGGGCAGCGTCGCGGTCTACAAGGTCCCGTCGGCCGCCGACTGCGACGACCGCGGCGGATGGTACTACGACGACGAGTCCGCGCCCACCGCCGTCGTGCTCTGCCCCGCGACCTGCGAGCGGGTCCAACCCACGGGCGGTGCGACCACGCGGGTCGACGTCCAGTTCGGCTGCGCGACGATCCTGCTCTGAACGCCGCTTGACGGGACCCCCCACTGCAGGCAACCTCCCGGCCCCGGGCGGGGACTGGATGCGCGGATGGACAAGACCCTCGGAATCGATATCGGCTCCACCACCTTGAAGCTCTGCCTCCTCGCCGAAGACGGCACCGTCGAGCACGCCGCGCTCGCCCACGAAGGCGACCTCCCCGGCACCCTCTCGCGCCTCCTGGACCGTCTGGGCATCTCCGCGCCCGACCCCTCCACCGCTCCGTCCCCCCACCGCTCCACCGCTCCACCGCTCCACCGCTCTTCTTCCCGAGGCCTCGTCACCGGCACCGAGGGCCGGCACCGCATCGCCCTGCCCGACATCATCGCCGCCGTCGGAATCGAGAGCGGCCTGGCCGCCCTCGGCCTGAGGCCCCGCGCCGTCGTCTCCATGGGTGGCGAGGATCTGGTCGTCTACGCCCTCGACCGCGAAGGCCGCATCGCCAGCACCTACGCCGGCAACAAGTGCGCGTCCGGCACCGGCGAGTTCCTCCGCCAGCAACTCGGCCGCATGAACCTGCGCCTCGAGGACCTCGACGAGGTCTGCACCGGCGCCTGCGTCCACCGCCTCTCCGCCCGCTGCTCCGTGTTCATGAAGTCGGACTGCACGCACCGGCTGAACAAGGGCGAGGCGACCAAGGGCGACATCGCGCTCTCGCTCTCCAAGGTCATGGCCGACAAGGTCGCCGAGTTCCTGACCAAGGCCAAGCTCAAGAGCGGCCAGGTGGTCCTCATCGGCGGCGTCACGCGCAACCGCTACCTGGTCGACTTCGTCCGCCAAAGCTGCCCGGGGATCGCGTTCGTGGTGCCGGCCGAGGCGCCGTTCTTCGAGGCCTTCGGCGCGGCGCACCTGGCCCGCAGCCGCGGGGCCGAGCTGCCGGCGGAGCCGGTGCGGCCGGGCTCGGCGCTGGTGTTCAAGACCTTCCGGCCCCTCTCCGAGTCCCGCGAGCTGGTGCACAACGCGCCGTCGCGCCGCGCCGCGTACGACCCCCAGGCCGAGTACGTCCTCGGCGTCGACGGCGGCTCGACCACGACCAAGGTCGCGCTCATCAACGCCGCGACCCTGGAGATCGTGGCCGAGCACTACGGGCGCACGCACGGCGACCCGGTCGCCGCGCTGAAGCTCTGCCTGCGCGAGGTGCGAAAACAGCTCGGCACGCACCGGCCGAAGATCCGCCTCGTCGCCACCACCGGCTCCTCCCGCGAGCTGCTCGGCGTCTTCCTCGAGACCCCCGGCGTGTACAACGAGATCATCGCCCACACGGTCGGCACGACCTACTTCCAGAAGGACGTCGACACGATCTTCGAGATCGGCGGCCAGGACGCGAAGTACGTCTACATCAACAACGGCGTCCCGATCGATTACGCGATGAACGAGGCCTGCTCGGCCGGCACGGGCTCCTTCCTGGAGGAGTCGTCCGCCTCGGACCTCAACATCGAGACGGCTCCGGAGATCGGCCCGCTCGCCCTGCAGGCCGCGGCGCCGCTGAAGTTCGGCGAGCACTGCTCGGCCTTCATCAACTCCGACATCCGCAAGGCGATCCAGCAGGGCGCCGCGCGCGAGGACATCGTCGCCGGCCTCGTCTTCTCCATCGTCGCCAACTACCTGAATCGCGTGGTGGGGAACCGCGCCATCGGCAATCACATCGTGCTCCAGGGCGGCGTGGCCAAGAACCCCGCCGTGCCGCTGGCCTTCGCCCAGATGACCGGCAAGACCATCACCGTCCCGCCCGATCCCGAGCTGATGGGCTGCTTCGGCGTCGCACGGCTCGTGCTCCGGAAGCGCGACGAGGGGTTGATCGAGCCGGGCGAGTTCGACCTGGACGCCCTCATCGAGAAGGAAATCGCCTACAAGAAGGAATTCACCTGCAAGTCCTGCGAGAACCTCTGCTCGATCCGGCGCCTCCAGGTCGGCGAGCACACCTACCCCTTCGGCGGGCGCTGCTCGCTCTACACCAACCAGCGCAAGAAGCGCTCGATCCGTTCCGAGGACGTCGTCGACTACACGCAGGTGCGCACGAAGATGCTCTTCGAGGACTTCGCGCCGCCCGCGGGGTCGCTGCGGCCACGGACTTCGCGCGTCGTCGGCGTCCCGATGGCGTTCTCGGTCCACTCGCTATGGCCGTTCTACTCCTGGTACTTCCACACGCTGGGCGTGAAGGTCGAGGTCTCGACGCGCGTCGTCCCGGAAGGCATCGCGAAGCAGGAGAGCAACTACTGTTTCCCGGCGGAGATCGCGCACGGCGCGATCCAGGACGTGCTGGACAAGGGCGTCGACACGCTGTTCCTGCCGCACTTCCGCGACATGCCGTCGCTCGAGGACGTCCACGCCTGCGTCTGTCCGCTCACCCAGGGTTTGCCGTACTACGCCCGCCAGGCGTTCGGGCTGCGCGACGACCAGATGCTCCGGCCTCTCCTCTCGCTGGGCCGCGGGCTCGAGGCGAGCCGCGGCGCGTTCGAGGAGGTCGCCGAGCAGCTCGGGTTCACCCGCGCCGAGGGCGGACGCGCCTACGACGCCGGCGTCGAGCATTTCGCGAAATTCCTCGACGCGTACCGCGAGCTGGGGCGGAAGGTGCTGGGCGAGGTCGCGGCGAGCCCGGAGCGGGTGTACATCGCTCTCCTGGGTCGCCCGTACAACGCCTTCACCCGCGACGCGAACATGGGCATCCCGCGCAAGTTCACGTCGCAGGGCGTCACGGTGATCCCGTACGACATGATCTTCGAGGACGACGCCGACATCCCGCCCAACAACTACTGGTTCTACGGGCAGCAGGACATGAAGGCGGCGCGGCAGGTGCGCAAGGTCCCGAACCTCTACCTGACGTGGATTTCGAACTTCTCCTGCGCCCCGGACTCGTTCCTGCTGCACTACGTCCGCTGGCTCATGGAGCAGAAGCCGTACCTCGTGCTGGAGATCGACTCGCACACCGCCGACGCCGGCCTGGACACGCGGGTCGAGGCGTTCCTGGACATCGTGGAGAGCTACCGGCGTCATGTGGTCCCGGTTGGTGAAAAGCCGTTCCGGCGGCGCTACGAGATCGCGCTCAAGGAGGAGTTCTGCGACGTCGTCGACCGCAAGACCGGCCAGCGGCTCGACATCCGCGACCCCCACGTCCACCTCATCTGGCCCTCGATGGGCGACCTGTCGACCGAGGCGATGGCCGTATGCTCACGCCGCCAGGGCATCCATTCGTCGCACCTGCCGCTGCCCGACGTCTACAGCACGCAGCTCGCCCGCAACGTCGCCTCGGGCAAGGAGTGCATCCCCGCCCTGCTCGTCCTGGGCGCCATCCTGCAGCACTTCAAGGGCAAGCCGCCCGGCTCCGGCGACGACATCTACGTCGTCTTCGTCCCCTCGACGCTGGGCCCGTGCCGTACCGGCCAGTACCACGTCTTTTTCGATCGGCTGTTCGACGAGCTGGGCTGGGAGAACGTCGTGCTGCTCGTCTGCGGCTCGGAGAACTCCTACCGCGAGCTGGGCCCGACGTTCAGCCGCGACGTCTGGCGCGGCCTGGTCCTGGGCGACTACTTCGGCGACATGCGCAACTCCCTGCGCCTGCTCGCGCGCGACCCGGACGCCGCGCAGCGGACGTTCGAGGTGGTCTGGCGGGACGTGATGCGTGCGTTCCAGGAGGGGCCGGAGGAGCTGGAGCGCGCGCTGCAGGCGGCGGCCGCGACCCTGGGCCGGATCCCCCGCAAGGCCAGGATGGAGGATCTCAAGAAGGTGCTCGTCGTCGGCGAGATCTACGTCCGGCGGGACAACTTCTCGGTGGACGAGCTGTGCCGCACGCTCCTGGCCAAGGGGATCTATCCCAAGGTGACGGGCATCACCGAGTGGTTCCACTACACCGACTTCGCCCGCAAGTTCCTCATGGAGGGACGGCGCGAGCGCGAGGGCTGGCTCGGCTCGCTGCTCAGCGGTGGGCTCAAGGACGAGGCGATCTACCTGGTGGAGAAGTACTGGAAGGAGGCGGTGGAGAACAAGATCGCCGCGATCCTTCGGCCCACCGGGCTCATTCCGCACGTTCCGCACGACATGGAGAAGGTGATCGGCGAGGGCAGCCGGATCTTCGTCGACCCGGAGCTGGAGAGCGAGGCGACGGTGTCGCCCGCCGTGGGCGCGGCGGCGATGCAGGAAGGCTATTCGGGCGTGGCGATCATCGCGCCCTTCGGCTGCCTGCCCGGCCGCCTGATCGAGGGCGTCTACGCGCCGTGGGCCAAGGCCCACGGCTATCCGGTGCTGGCGCTGGAGAACGACGGCCAGCCGTATCCGCCGAACATCGTCTCCCGCATGGAGGTCTTCGCCCACAACGTCCTGCGGTTCGAGCCCACCGAGCGTCCGGACGGCAAGCCGTTCTGGCAGAAATGGGCGGACGCCGGGTTGGCGATGCTCCCCGGCCGATCGTCCACGAACGGTAGGGGCGCCACGTAGCCCTGAGCGAGCGAAGCGAGTCGAAGGGCGAGTGCGCCCGCGAGGTTCACCCGTGAGGTATCCGATGAGCACGACGACCACACCGCACCGACCCACCACCGCCAACGGCAGGGCGCGGGACGCGCGACACGCGAGCAAGGTGGCGCGCGTCGCACGGCAGCTTCGCGAGCGCACGAGCACGGCGCCGCTCAGCCGGCAGAAGCGTGTCGTATCGCACCAGGTGCCCAAGGTGCACGACCGGAAGCACCTGGACGAGAAGATCGATCTCAACGACCTCGACGAGGTGATCGAGATCGATCCCGAGCGGCGGCTGTGCATCGCCGAGCCCGGCGTCCCGTTCTGCCGGCTGGTCGAGCAGACGCTGCCGCTGGGCTTCGTGCCCATCGTCGTCCCCGAGCTGAAGACCATCACGATCGGCGGCGCCGTGGCGGGCTGCTCCATCGAGTCCATGTCGTACGTCCACGGCGGTTTTCACGACACCTGCGTCGAGTACGAGATCATCACGGCGAAGGGCGAGGTGCTCACCTGCACGCCGGACAACGAGCATTCGCTGGTGTTCCAGATGATGCACGGCTCGTTCGGGACGGTCGGCATCCTGTCGCGGCTGGTGTTCCGGCTGGTCCCCGCGAAGCCGTTCGTGCATCTGCGCCACGAGACGCACCGCTCGATCGACAGCTACCTGGAATCGATCCGCTCGCACTTCGAGCGGCGCGACGTCGACTTCATGGACGGGATCATCCACTCCAACTCGCACCTCGTCCTTTGTGTGGGCGATTTCGTCGATTCCGCGCCGTACACGAACCGCTACGACTGGCTGAAGGTGTACTACCGGAGCACGGCCGAGCGGACGGAGGACTACTTCCGGACGCCGCACTACTTCTACCGCTACGACCAGGGTGTGACGAACGTGCACCCGAAGTCGTTCCTGGGGCGGCTGGTGCTGGGAAAGTTCCTCGGGTCGTCGGAGATCCTGCGGCTGGCGGAGAAGCTGCGCTGGCTGCTCTTGTCCGACGATCGTCCGGACGTCACGGTGGACACTTTCCTGCCGTTCTCGCGCCTGAAGGAATTCCTGGAGTGGTACGCGGCGGATTACAACCACTACCCGCTGTGGTGTGTTCCGTACCGGCGGGTGCACGACTACGAGTGGATGGCGGATTCGTTCTGGAAGGGGATGAGCGACGACCTCTTGATCGACATCGCGATCTACGGCGGGAAGCAGCCGCCGGGCCGGAACGTGTACCGCGAGCTGGAGAAGAAGCTGCAGGAGCTGAACGGGATCAAGACGTTGATCTCGTACAACTACTACCCGGAGGACGAGTTCTGGCGGATCTTCCACCGCGAGAACTTCGCGAAGGTGAAGGCGCTCACCGACCCCGACAACATCTTCCGCGACCTGTACCAGAAGACCTGCAAGGCGGCGATGGGCCGCGAGTAGGGCGCGGTCGAGACTGCGACCGCCCGGCGACATGGGCTCGCCCCGCGGCGGAGGCGCCGGCGCGGAGCTACGGCGCGTTTCGCGTCCGCAGCTCGTGGATGTAGTCCAGCTCCTTCTTGGCCTGCTCGTCGCGCGGATCGAGCTCGAGCGCCCGGCGATAGGCCTGTTCGGCCTCGTCGAGTCTCTGCAACTCGACGAGCGCGTATCCTTCGCCGCGCAGGGCGCGCGCCTGCCATTGCGCCGGTGACCGTCCGCCGGGGCTTCGCGCGGCGCCGTCGGGCTCGGCCGCCAGCGTTTCGGCACTCGTCCGCGCCTGTTCGAAGATGTCGAGGGCCTGCTGCCAGGCCTTCTCGCGCAGGATCATGTCGCCCAGCTCGCACAGGTACATCGGGTCGCCGGGCATCAGCTCCAGCGCCTGTTGCAGCAGCGCCTTGGCCTGTGTCGGGTCGCCCAGCTCCACGAGGCAGTATGCCTTGTAGTACAGCGCCTCCGGCCACTCCGGTCCGAGGACGACCACGTCGCCGCCGCCCAGTGCGGCCTGGAGCCCCTGTCCCAGCGCGTCGGTGGAGGTGCGACCGCAGCGCACGGCGGCGCGGTTGCCGGCAAACCGCGCGTCGAACAGCGCCGCGACCTTGTCGAAACCCTGGTCGATCGCCTCGCGGCATTTCCCGTCCTTGGCCAGCGCGATGCCCGTCTCCAGCAGGGAGCGGGCCGCCTGGGTCTGCTGGTCGTCCGCCTGCCCGACGAGGATGGTGCTGCCTCCTCCTTCGTCGCCCGCAGGCGCGGACGCGCCGCCGGCGTCCGCGGTCGGCGCGGACGTCGCGTCGGTCGCGGGCGGCGGAACCGTCTCCACCGGCGCTGACGTCGCGTCCTCCGGCGGCGGGCCGCCCATCGACGAGACGCTTGGCACCGGCGCCGCGAACGCATCCGCCGGCGCGGTCGTCCCGCCGTTCTTCTTGCAGCCCGGCAGCGCGGTCGCGACCAGCAGCAGCATGGTTCCGCACGTCACGAGCCTGGTCATGCGTTGTTCCTCCGCCGCGCCCTGCGCAGAGCCTCATCGTCCACCCACCACTCTGCCTGGGCACCCTCGAGATGTCCACCCCGCCCTCGATGCCGGTGTCCCCCCGTGTCGGCCGCGGGACTCGTCCTCGCCGGACGCACGACGACCCGTTCGCCATGGACGACGGGCCATCGCTCGGCGCACCGGTAGTCCCGCGGGGGACGTCGTCGAGACCGCGCGGTACGGTCCCGTCGTGGCGCGAATCCTCCGGCGAGTCCGTCACCGCCCCGTCCTCGGCTTCGGCCGGGGGCGGAGCGGCACCGGCCGGCTGTCTTCTTTTTGCCGCCACTCGGCCAGCCGTCGCTCGACCACTTCGGCGTCCACCGCGCCGAACACCCGCTCGACGGCGACCAGCAGGTTGAGATCGCTCCGGCGGGGGTCGCCGATGACGTGCTTCATCTCTTCCATGTACCGCGTCACCAGCGTCTCCTCGTCGAGGCCATGGAGGCGATGGAGCGCTTCGATGCCCGCCAAGTCTCCCTCATGACAGCGCATGACCTTGCTGAGCGCCAGGTCGTGCTTCTCCGGGACGTACACCTGCAGCCGATGGAGGCTGGGGCGCACGCGTCTCAGCCTCGACTCGTACTTGTAGGGCACGTCGCCGACGGCCGCGGAGTCGATCGGGATGTCCAGCCCCGTGGTCGCCCGCGCCCGCGCGGCGGCGACGCGGATCCGGCTCGAATCGCTCTCCCAGGTGTCCACGTCCACGGTGCCCGTGCCGACCGCGTAGCCGAGCGCCAGGGCGCTTCCACCGACCAGGACGACGCGCACCGTGCCGTCCAGTTCCGCATCGACGGCGCGGAGGAAGCGGCGCAGCTCGCGAGCGTCGAACCGGCGCAGGGTTTCATGCGGCATGCGCGAACCTGTCGAAGAGGGACCGGAACGAGTCGAGGTCCATGTTCATCCGCAGTCCCCATCGTCGAGCGACACCCGGCGTTCGCTCCTCCGCGAGCCGGCTCTGGAACTTCGACCCGGCGGGCACGAGGAACAGATCCCGCACGATCCTGCGTCGTCCGTCGCGGAATGCCTTGCTCCACTCGGCAAGGCGCCGGTCACCGGAAAGCTCGGCCGTCAGCTCCAGGAAGAACCCGACGGCCTGCCGCTCGCCCAGGCCGCGGGCGGCCTCGCGCAACCGCTGCGGGTCGATCCGATCGCGGGACTTCCAGAAGCAGAGCGGCAGCGCGCGCGCCACGGCCGGATCCCGGTGCGCAAGCGCGACTCCCCGGACGAGCACCTCCTCCAGCGGGATGCCGGCCAGCTTGGCGGGCTCGGCCGGCAGCGGCGCTCCCAACGTGCGGAGTAGGCCGCGTGTCCGCTCCGCCTCGACATCGGGTGCCCCCGCACCGGGTGCCGCGACCAGAGCGCGCAGTGCAGCCGCCAGCGGATGCCGCTCACCGGCGCGGAACGTCTCGGCACCCGTCTTGCGCTCGGAGACTGCGAGGCCCAGTCGCTTCATGGCGTGCAGCTCGCGGTACGCGTTCGCGAAGCCCACGCCGGCCCGCTTCGCCAGCTCGGTCACCGATCCCCGGGCGCCTTGGCCCCACAGCAGCTCGAGTAGCCTTCGACGCGCCTTCGAGGTGACGAGGTATCCGAGCACGCCGCCATATTATCCGATAATCGGATATTGTCAACCGTGTCCCGCTGCGAGCTGCCGGACGTCGCCACCTTCCCGGTCCCCGCGGTCCGAAAGCCGATGACGCGGTCCGTGACGCGCCGACCGGGTTTCTGGTAGGGACAGGTTTTCTTGGTGCCCAGGGACGGAGTTGAACCGCCGACACGGGGATTTTCAGTCCTACCTTTGGGCTGCGATTACCGGCGGTTGCGGCCGTCGTCAACGCCGTCGTCAACGCCGACCTGCAGCCGGCCGTCGTTCTACCTCACCGTCTGACCGCCCGGCCCGCTCTCGATCCGGTCGTCATGATCTACATCACCAGCTCCGCTCCGGCCTCGCGCCGGGGCGGGGCCGGCCCTCGCGTTTCTCGATCCGGGCTGAGATGGCCGTCCGTTGCTCGATCGATCCTCGACCAGCGCTCAGTTGGCCGGATCCGAACGCGTCCAGCGAAGCAGCTTCGCGAGGGAGGCGTCCACGAACATCTTGCACTCCGCAGCGACAGCGAGTGGGACGAAGCGGGCGTGCGCCGGTGGATTGCGGAAACGTTCGATGTTTGCAGTTCCGACGATCGCCTCGATCTCACCGGCGTCGAGAGCGGCCCTCCCCTCCTCGGTCAATCGGCGAAGAACCGGTGGCATGAGCAGGTCTCGGAGCGGCCGATCGGCTTCGCGGTCGCCACGAGCAAGTCGACCCAGCAAGACGGCGAGCGTGCCCAACTCGGGTCCCTTGCCTTCCTCCGAGAAGGCGTACAGCGCCTTCAGGGTCCGCTCCCACGATCGCTTCCTCTCCTCCGGAAGGGTCAGGAAGATCTCCTTGATCGCAGCCACTGAAACGTCCTTCACGATCCCGCGGACGATCCGCTCGTTCATCTCGACCTCGATTATCCGGAAGAACCCCAGCGAGATCATCCCGGCGTCCTTCCAGCGGGCGTCCATGTGCTCGAAAGTCCGCAGCGTGAGTGCTGCCGCCTCGTACGACTTCTTGCCCATCGGCGATAGCTGACTGAGAAGTCGAAAGGCCGGAGGATCCACATCTCGCCTCTCGGCCTCCTCTCCGGATTCCGAAATGTCGCGCCGAACGTCCTCGGCATCCCCATCCCCGCGGGCGATCATGATCTGGTACGCAAGGAGACCAATGGTCTGCCGGTCGTGCGGCCCCACTCTCCGAATCGCATCCCTGAGTTTCCGGAAGTACGCCATGAACAGGTCGTGCTGGCCCAACTCGAATAGTGCTTCGTAGACCAACCGCAACGACGCCGGCGAGCGATTGCACCGCTGCGCGAGGGCCACGATGTAGTCATGTTCCCTGCCGGCGCGCCACCACTCCAACGGCTCGTCCAATCCAAGCATCGACAACGCTGCAGCTAGGCGGCGAAGTCGGACGTCGACACTCAAGACGTCGGCGACCAATGCATCGAGATCCGCACCGTCGCGTCCACAGGACAGCTGGGCCTCCCGCGCATCGCGGAGCCGCACGAAGAACTCCAACGCGATCCGCGCCCGGTCGAGTTCCAGCGCGACTTGGCCCGGGTCGCCATCGACGACCTCGCCCCCTTCGCTCCCCCCAAAGTAGGCTTCCACCTGCTGGCTCGCGCCGTCCGGATCCTCGGCGTTTCTGAGCAACTGCTGCAGAATCCCCGCCTCCTGTGCCGGGGTCAGACTCCTCCGCCCAAAGTCCTTCATGAGCCGCAACGTGCCCGCGACGTCCCCAAGGCACGCGTGTGCGTCGATCTCAACTCGCCGGGCTTGGCCCCAATCCGCCGCACCCACCGCCACCCGCCGGGCGTACTGAATCGCCTTCGCTGGTTCGTTGGACTTCAGGTGGCACAGCGCCGCGAGGTAGTCTAGTTCGCCCTCATCATGGGCTTCCGGCAGGGTTCGTAGTTTCGCCAAGAGCATGAAAGCCTCGCGCTCGAACTCGTTGTACACGGCGTGGTACAGTCGGCCTCGCAACTCCATCGGCGAGCAGCTCTCGAGTCCCTCCGCCAAGCCATCACGGGCCGGCAGAGCTCGAGGAGCGATCAACCACTGGACGAACTCCCGACCGCGATCGCTGTCGCCCAGAACGTGCATGAGCAACTTCATCTTCCCGAAGAGCTTGACGGTCTCGACATCGTTCGCCTCGGGCCGCGCCCTCAGGGTGTGCGCGATCTCGACAAGGCGCCGGGCGCACAGAGAAGGCAGAAGCAAGCCACTCCAATCCTCTCCCGGCGACACGAGTGCTTGCCGGCCGCGTTCCCGACTCTTCGCGAGCCGCGGCGCCGCCCAGTCTTCGAATCCGCTGTAGTCGGGCGTTGGCACGTCCACGAAGCGCTCCAGAGCCGCCTCGAGGTCCTCTGCAACCGTGGTCTCCTTCGTGGGAACGACCCTCTTCAGGACGCCTGCCACATGCCTGCGCCGGTCGCGCCTTCTTGACCTTCGTTTCACGTGCCCCGCCTCGCGATTCCACCTTTGCGCGAAGGTCTTCGCCGGCGAGCCCTTGATCTCGGGACCGCGCTCATGCAGGCCGCCTTCTTCGGAGCGTCGCGTGAATCGTCTTGCCGAGTACCTCCGCTAGATCTACGGGAACCGCATTCCCCAGCTGCCGGACCAAGTGCTTCCAACTGCCAACGAACTCGTAGTCGTCGGGAAACCCCTGCAGGCGTGCACACTCGCGAATGGAGAAGTAGCGCACGCTCCCATCCGGCCGCCGAATCATGTTTTCGCCCCCGGGCACGCCATGATTGCCGGCCTTCAGCGTCTTGGCGGGTTCGTCGAGAGGACTGCCGGTGTGCTTCCGGTAGGGCCGCGCCCCGCGAATCAACACGTGATTGGGCAAGATCACCTCCTCGCCGGGCTCGCTGGGCTCGGGCAGCCGTGCCAGTGCATCTCGCACCGTTCTCCAAGGAGCTAGACTGGCGGCTGGGAGTTCCACAGCTCGTAGCAGAGGGGCAATGCTGGAATACGGGTATGTCGGCCGCCGCCGTCTGGGCACGCCGTGCCGCTTCCAGTAGTCGCCAGTCAACCACTGGTCGCGTAGCAGCGCCTCCCGAGAGTGCGTTGCGGTTGGGAAAGCCCATTCCGTCCCAAGATCCCGTCGAAATGCCACGATGAACACCCGCGTTCGCCGCTGGGGTACTCCGAAGTTGGCCGCCTCGAGCAGTTGCCATCTGACATCGTAGGCTAGTTCCGTAGCCCGCACGTGGCTGCGGCCTGCCTCCCTGAGCCGCTCAGCGTGGGCGGCCCAAGACTCGCCGTCCCGCCGCAAGAGGGTGGGTCTCCCCAGTTGCAGGATCACGTACTCGAAGTATTTCTGGAGCCGACCGCGAAGGAGACCGGGAACGTTCTCGATCAAGACAGAGAACGGAGCGACCGCTCTCACCGCATCCAGCATCGCGGGAAACATGTTCCGGTCATCCCCGTGGGTGCGGTTTCGACCAGCCACGGAGAACGGCTGACAGGGAGGACCGCCGGCGAGCAGCGCGACGTCCCCTGCCTGTTCCTCGAAGTTCACCTCCCTAACGTCGGACTGCAGCAGCCGCCACGTGCAAACGTGTTCTATCCCCTTCTGCTGGTTGAGTCGGATGCTGTCGCATGCCCACGGATCGCGCTCGATCACGGTCTCGACATGGAACGACGCTCGCGCAAGCCCGAGGGCCATTCCACCAGCACCCGTGAACAGCTCGATGCTCTTCATTCCGCCGTACCTACGACGAAGCGCCGAAGCCGTCGCAGAACCCGGTCTGGCCGGCTCAGTTGACATTCCCACACCACCATAGCCCGCCAACCTGAGCGCCGCAGTCGGGCGACCGCACGCCCATCCCGCAGGCGGTTGTCCTCCAGCTTCGGGATCCAGAAGTCCTGACGCGATTTCGGAATGCGCGCCAGCCGGCAACCCTCGTGTCGATGCCAGAAGCAACCGTGCATGAACACGACAGCCCGTTGTCTCTTGAACACGAAGTCCGGGGAACCCGGAAGGCCACGCACGTTGCGGTCACACCGTCGGCGCAACTTCGCTACGAGACCGCAGAGTGTCCGTTCGGGGCCCGTGTTCCGGCCCCTCACCCGGCGCATCCGTTCGCTGCGCTCGGCGGTTGTCAGCGTGTCCATGGTAACCTCTCCGCTGAGCCCTGCGCGACGCCTAGCTCACCCATCAGGTGTCGAGCCAAACCAGCCTCTCCACGCCGAGCCGCGTCGCCGCGTCGGCGACCATTGCCCGCACACCATCGTCTCTATAACGTCCCGTCGCCCGAAGCAGTACCGCGGCGTAGGCCCTCACGCCGGACCGGCCGTAGCTCCGCTCGAAGACCGCCGTCAAGACGATCTTCCATGCCGCAGCGTTGCCCCAACAGATTACCCGCCCATCGGCCAGACGGCGACCGTGCGGCTTGATGAACGACTCGGCCACTTCCGCGTCCGCCGAAACCCCCAACACGCGGCTGCAGCGCGCCCAATCCGCCAGCCGGAGACGGGCGTACGGCTTCAACATCGCGTCCTTGATGTAGACCCTGACGCGGGCCGTCTCCATGTAGCGATTCAGCACCCCGCCGATCGCCGGGTCAGCCGTCCATCGTTGGTAGTAGACGGTCTTCTCCGCTGCCGTGAGCACACCCCAACCTATGCCCTCGAGTTGCTCCCACAGGTACGATCGGAGACGCTCGCGCACATCATCCGGAACGCTGACCGCCGTCATTGCGGCCCTCCCCCTAGCGCCGGGTCCGGGAACTCGAAGCGGGGCAAGTCGATCGACGGATCATCCGGACGCAGGAACAACGAGGCCTGATCGAGCATCCACTCGCGGAGAAAGCCTCCTGCCGACACATCGGAGAAACTCACCAAACGGCCACCGAGGCCCAAACGCTCCACATCGTCTCCCCGGACCGCTCGGTCGAGTTCGATCACCTCGGCGATCCGCCGGAGGTCGCTGACGAAGTCTAGAACGACCACCCGGTCCTTCCCGGGACTCGTTCGTAGACCTCGTCCAAGCTGCTGGACGAAGATCCGCCGGCTGTGCGTGACCCGCATGAAGACGACCAAGTCCACATCCGGCAGGTCCACACCCTCGTTGAAGAGATCGACGGTCGCGATCACGTGCACTTCGCCGGCCCGAAACCGCGCCAGCATCAGTTCCCTGTCGCGGGGACGGTCATCCGACGACAGCGCCTCCGCACGCAGACCCACGGCGCGTAGCGCGCCCGCGAAGGCATTCGCGTGCTCGATCGATGGGCTGAAGACGATGCCGCCTCGTCGCTTCTCCTCGTCGAAGACTGTCCGGACGACGCGTGCCGCCTCGTCGTCGCGGGTCGAGATGATGAGTCGGCGGTTCAACTGCGACAGGGAGTAGCGATTCCGAGAGGCCTCCTGCACGAAATGCCAGTCGACGTTGTCCGCAAGCAGACGATAGTCGACGTCCGAGAGGAACCCACGGCGGAGTCCGTCGGCGATGCCCAGTTGAACCAAGGCCGGACCGAGAAGCTGTTCGATGTCGTACCCGTCCCCGCGCCACGGAGTCGCGGTCACGCCGCCGACCATCCGCGGGCGTAGCGTGGCCAGCGTCTCTCGGAAGACGTCGGCCCCGATGTGATGAGCCTCATCCACGAGCACGAGGCCGAACGACGGCAGTGACTCCACCTGAGCCCGAACGCTCTGGACGGTCGCGAACGTGATGCCATCCCAGTACACCGGGGTCTCGCCGTCCATCAACTGATGGGTTGGCACCCACTTCGGCAGTTGGATCCAGAACGCCCGATGGAGTTGATTTACGAGTTCGCGGGTGTGGGCTAGGACGAGCACGCGCCCTTCCGGAATCAGTTGGTCCCGGAGCAGGTCCGCGACTAGCTCGCTCATGACGAGCGTCTTGCCGAGGCCGGTCGCCAGAACGACGAGACCGTGCCCGGTGTCCAATAGGGCTTCCCGTAGCCGGGTAGAAGCGTCCTCTTGGTAGTCTCGCAGCGTTCGCCGTCCGGGTGGGTATTCCGGGCACTTCGCCATGAGGTTCAGGAGAACGCGAGGATTTGCGACCTCGATGTGTAGACCGAGACGTTCGTTGCGGGTTCGTTCGTACTGAAAGGCCTCGCCGGACGGCATGCGGGACGTGGCGACGACGAGACGTGAGGCCCCGTAAGCGCGACCGGCCTCGACCACCTCGGCGATTGCCTCCTTGGGCGGTGGACTTGTCGTCGTGTGCTTGCACTGGACCACCCAGAGCTTGCCGTTGTGAACGGCGAGCACGTCCGCGCCGTGGTCGCCGGAGCCTCCCACGATCCGGACGTCGCTGAACCCGCTCGCCATAAAGAGCCGGGCAACATCCCGCTCGAACGCCTGCCACGGGCCGAGAAGCAGGCGGCGCTCGCTGAGGAACGCCTCGAGCCCCATCAGTCCTCGGCCTCCGCGTCGCGGGCGGCGGTTAGGAGCTCGAGCGCCAGCGCGGCTCGTAGCAGTCGGGAACGCCCCAAGGCGCTGGCTTCGCCGGGATCCGTGTCCTCGAGCCAGATCGCGTCCTCCAAGAGACCGACGTAGTGCCGCAGCACGGCACGACGGGCATCCTCCGTGACCGCCTCTCGTCCGTAGTCGAGAGCGACGTACGGCGCGGTCCACCACTTGCCATCGAAGAAGAGGTCCGGATGGCGCTGGATGACGCCAACCAGCGTGCGCCGCGGCGCATGCTCGAGGAAGCGCCCCTCGTTGATGACCTGCTGCGGCTGCCGGACCGCCCGCCCCGCCATCCGCTCCTGAATGGCGTCTTGCTCGGATGGGGCGAGTTCCTCGAACAGCGCTCGCCCATCGTCTCCGGTGACCTGCCGACGCAGGCTTCGAGCCGTCGCCGTCAGGGTCGCCGACGCCTCCGCCGACAGTTCCACGGGGTCTAGCGCGCTCGTCCGGGCATAGCGCGCCCGAAGACCGTGAAGCACCTCGGCGTACGTCGGCGCATCCGCCGTGCCACGCTGACGATCCAGCGTGTGGTGGGCCAGCTCCGCCAGTAGCCCATCCAGCGACGTCAGAGTCGCCGATGCGAATACGCGATGATCCGGGACTACGAGTAGGTCGAACACCCCGGAGGGCGTTGCGATGAGCTTCCACGGAAGATCCCGCCCACCGAACGCGGGGTCCGACCGCTCCGCCACGAATGCTCGAATGTTCCAGCGGTAGTCCGTCCGGTCCTCCTTGTACTCTTGTGTCAGCGAAGAGATCGGCGTTCGAGGCGTTGGGGGGGCGCTGGCTCGACCTCCCCCTGTCCCGTCTTCGGGTTCCACTGTTGTTGGCCCCGCCGGCTCCGGCGGCACCGGGAATCCCTCGAGGGTCTCCTGCGTCGCCGCCGGCTCGCCACCCCGCAGAAGGGCACGGTCCGCCTCGTCAACTAGCGCCTGCCATTTCGCATCCGTCTGGTAGTCGGGATCCCCCGCGTAGAATCGCTTCGCGTACTCGGTGGCTCTGTCGTTCTCCGGAACGACCAACAGTCTTGCATACGACCCCGCGACCTTTGGTTTCGGACTCGATCGTCGGAATGCCTGATACAGGCGAAAGAGCGGCGACTCGTTCGGAGCACACCCCAGTTGCTCCGCCTTGTCGGGGCGCAACGGCCCCTTGCCTCTGACCACCTCGACCATTTCGTCCCACGCAGGATCGTTTCTGTCGAAGCGGTCCTTGGTGTACATGACCCGGCAGTGGTCTAGGTGGATCTCCCCAACGATGCGCCCGCGGTGACGAGGATCGTCGATCGGGTACTCCAGTTCCTGCACCTCGCCGTCGGTCCACAGGAAAAGCTCCTTGTTCGCGAACTCAATCTTTCGCCCATGTCGCAGGAAGTCGATCCCGAACTCCTGCTCGCTCAGGCAACGCTGGACGCCAAGCCAACCGCGAATGCGACGTTGCCGCACCACGACGTTCTCCGCCGCGACTCCACACGCGGGGCACGCGTCCGTTCCCGCCGGCAGCCATTGCCAGCACGCCGCACAAAACTTCCGGTCGCCAAGCGACCTATCGATCGACTGGAAGGCGTTGACGGCGCCGTAACGCGCCGTCTCGACCACTCGCGCCGGGTTTCCTTCCCCACCCCAGATACAGTGGTCACGCCCACGGACCTGCGTCGTTCCGACGGTGAGTCGAAACGCCACCGGCACTCCACCCGGACGCAGCATGCTCGAGTACGCTCGACCCAAGTCCTTGAGCAACTTCGTCTTGTTGGCCGTCCGAGCAAACCACTGCCGCTGCTCCGGCTTGATGCGAGTGACGATGACCTCCGTTCCATGTTCTCGCGGATCCGCTTTCGGTCGCGCCAGCATCGGCGTCTTGAAGTGCCGTTGGCGTGTCAGCCGCTCGAAGTCGATTTCCACGCCGTACCACTCTGGGTCATGGTCTCGGCTCGTCCAGACGGTCGTCACGGTCCCCAGTCGCGCTGTCGCGATGTTGAAGCCCATTCCGAACATGCCGAGGTTGCTGATCGGGTCGTTGCCCGTCCAACCTGCTCGGACGGCCTTCTCCAGCGTCCCGGGGTCCATACCGGGTCCCGTGTCGCGAACCGTGATCTGCGCTCCCGGGTGATCGCTGCTCGGCAGGTTGATCAGCACCTCCGGATCCCGGCACGCGGCGCCTGCACGCTGCGCGCCCAAGAAGCCATCCACCGAGTTGTCGATGAGTTCCCCGATGCACCTCCATTGGGCGAGGTTGATCTCCCCGAGCATCGGCAGAATCCGTGGATCGGGCTGGAGGTCGAACTCACGTCCCGGACTGCTCATCGCACTGCTCTCCCTCGTCGACGAACTTCACCGTCTGGCGAACTGACCATCTCCGATGCGCGCACGTGATCCACAACGCGCCCGCCTATCCGACCACCAGCGCGCCCCCCAGCACGACCGCGTCCCTTCTTTCCATCCAGATGACGTCCGAGATACTGCACGAGGATGCCCAAGCGAATCCGAAGCGCGTAGGCGTCGTTCGGGGTCTGCGCGTGCCTCTCGAATTCGAGCAAGTGGTTATCCACACCGCCCTTTTCTGACGCTTCTCCGAATTGCTCAGCGCGCTTGCGATTCGAGTCCCGCTCACCCTCGAACCACAACAGATCCTCCCGTCTTGTTCGTTTCGCGATCTCAGGACCGCCGTCTCGGAAGAAGTAGTAGTAGAGAGTGATCATCCCGACCTGACGCAACAGTGGGTCCTGCTTGATGAACACCGTGCACATCTTGTCCAAGCATGACGTCGCACGTTCGGAAAGCTCGTTCAGTGACTTCGGACTAGCCTGCGACTCCTTCTTCTCCGCGTGCTTCTTGTATTCCTTGACGAACCCATCCAGATCCACTTTCTTGGTGTTGCGGAGTCCGTCGGTCTGCTCGGCGGGATCGGCACTCGACGGCACCGCAAGGAAGAGGAACTTGGCGGACAGATCCCGGTGCCGATAGCGCTTGTCGGGAAACGCCACCTTGGTCAGGAAGAACGGGTGTCGCGAGAGCGCCGCTATCAGCTTCGGAATCGGGCCACCCAGTGCGTTGCGCTTCTCAGGGGCATTCAACGGAACGGCCTCGTTCAACCGTGAGAACATCTCCTCGATCGGGTCGAGGCTTTCGGAGCGAATGGTCACGATGTCGAGCGGCATGCCATCGAAGCCAGACTTCAAATCGGGGTACTGGGTTGCCAACTGCGCGTAGCTGAGTCCACCCGCCTTGACGCTGGGGTCGCGGAAGCATACGAAGTCATCCCCGAGGTGTAGGCGACCGTCGATGAAGTCCCAGATGGCTTGAAGCCGCTGCTTGCCGTCGACAATGGCATAGCGCACCTGTCTGCCGTCTTTGATCTTCGCGGGCAGGAACTCGTGGAAATAGAGCTTCGGTATGTCGAAGTCGTTCAGTATCGAGTCGAGCAGCAGTTGCTTCTTCTCTAGCGGCCAGACGCCGCCAATCCTCTGATAGACTGGATCGAGTTCGATCTGGTCGCGGGCGGTGTAGACGCGCCAAATCGTCGCCTTGGGATACCGTCCCGGCTCAAAGTCATACATCGTTGGCCCTCCGGGCTAGCCATGCGGCGTTGTCCAGTTCCGGAAAAACAGCGAGTTGGTCAACGCGCATCGCTTCAAGGTCAGCACGGATACGTTCCTTGGCGTGAACGTCGATGGTGAATCGACCGACGTGGTTGCCGTCACCCACCTTGTCGACGGCAGTCGGCTTTCGATGCGTTACGGTGAAGACGCTCTGCTGGGCCTGCATCCTCTTGGAGTAGCGCACGGCGATGCCGGCGATTGGATCCATGGCCGCGCTTGTCTTGGCGGCGACCCTGATCGGCAGGTAGTTGTCCAAGTTCGGGTCGGGCTCCTCGAACATTGGTAGGGCATGCTTGCTCGCGAGCTTCACGTTCGCTGACTCATTCAGGAGGGTGGGGAACAACACCCATAGCGCGCCGGCTGACCGCGGATGGCGGTCGGGAGCGCTGCCCGAATGCACCGCGAAGTATAGGCCGATCAACGGACTCTCGGTCCAATCCAACAGCCGCGTTGGCACTCCATGATGTCGAGCGAGGAAGACCCATTCCCACTCTGACTGCGGCCGCTCGTCAAGGAACTGCACCGCATTCTGTTTGAAAGCGTTGATGAGTGCCTGCTCCCGTTGGAACAGGCCCGGGCTCCGGTTTAGGGACGGAACGAGGCGGTGGCGGGCGGTCGTGACCCCTCGAAACCACAGCGGGAGCTGTGGGTCGGGAGCACGCAGCCGACGGAGCCTCCCCAGCAAGTCCGCAACGCTTCGTAGACCAACCCCGTCAAATCGCATGCCCGTACCTCGCCCTGATGGCCCCCACCACCCAGATCGGGTTGGAAGGGGCAGGAACCGCCTGACGCGGCAACGCGCCGGGCGCAGCCTGCACGGACCCAGCGTTCCGAACGTGGCAGGAGAGACGCGCAGGCATGTTCGTGGGATGTTCCCCGATCGCGCCGACAACTTCAACCGGAAGGAGGCGGCCAGATCTGGGCAGCGGCCGCAGCGATCCCGAGGAAACAGGACACCTCCCCGCCATGTGCAGATGACCAACCCGGCTTCCTGCGCGATGGAACCCGTGTCCAAGCACCGGGCACGCTGCGGGCCGACCGCTCATCCCCATGCCACCTCGCTCGCGAAATACTCGCTGAAAACGATCCGCACAATCGCGCCGACGCCAGCCGAGACGAGGTAGCGGTAGCGGCCCGGTTGGATCTTGATCCACGGGGCGGGACCGATGGTCGGGAGCTGCTTCTCTGGTGAAAGGACAAGTCGCTGCATGGCTCGACTTCCCACCTCTGGAAAACACGACGCCGTTGGCCTGCGCTCGAACAGCTCACGTGCAGGTGCCGACATCGCGAAGAGCGGCAGAAACTCGAACCGGGAGGGCTGCTCGCGATGGGCTTCGTTGAGGTCGAAGAGCGCGTGGCCACGGGCCAACTTCAGCACGACGTTCCTGACTCGCTGGTCCTCGATGGCGAAGCGGACGCCGTCTGGAGTCTCCTCCCTTGCCTGAGCTAGGCGGGCAGCAAGGGCAGGTCGCTGCGCCAGAATCCTCGCAATCTTCTCCCGCCCGATCTTGCTCGACGCCGTGGAGCCAGCGAGCATGCACTCGACGAGGCAGGCGACGTACTCCTCGTCCGGCGAGAAGCCGGCGTTGCAGTCGCGGCAAGCTGGGACCACGGGAAGGTCGTCCGGATACGGCTCGTCGAGCAAGACCTTCGAAGGAACATGGTCCCTAGTTGCGGTGTCCCCGCCGCAGTACGTGCAGGCAGCCCACTCTCTCTCGTCTCCGTAGCTGGGCAACTGCACCATTCCGTCCCCATGGCGGGCCACGACAGTCGGCCCGCCCTACTCCACCCAGTCGGCCCAGTTGAACTTGTAGTTCAGCGGGGGGAGTTCGCCGAACCGACGCAGATAGCGCTGCATCCGGGCGCACTCGGCATCGTTCGCCGCCTTCTTCGTCCGCCTCTCCCGCCACCTGAACTCGAGGTTTCGAACTGGGAAGCGCCTCCGGAAGGAAAGGCGGCGAGAGAGGTGCGCGAATCTCCAGCCGGCCATGTGCCCCGTCTTGCTTCGCCCTAGCGCGCATCGAAGGAAGCCAAGCAAACGGGTCTGCAGGTTCTTCGACTCCCCAATGTCGAGAATCATCTCATGGTCCTTGGCCAACGCCCGAGGGATGGGTGGGCCCGGGCAGCGCACCTCGTACACCCCCGGCCCATCGGGCACCTGCCACAGCTCGGATTCGGTTAGCGATCTCCACCCCGACAAGCGCAGCGACATGGTCATCCCTCCCTCGTACCCCGGCATCGATGTCGGGGTCGACCTAACCCTTCAACTTCTTGAGGATTCCCTCCAGTTCGGAGATCGCCTGTTTCCGCTCGCCCTCGTCTGCCTTCTTCACCGCCTTGAGGTTGAAGCTGACGATGTCGCCCTTGCGCCGGACCAGCTTGCGCTGGCTGCGCTTCGGCCGCGCTTCCTCGCGGAGCGCCTGCCGGAGCGCATCGAGGCTGAGCTTCTCCTTCCTGATCCGCTTCACCCAGTCCGCGACGTCCAGCTTCGCACCCGGCTTCCGCGAGGCCTGCATCAGCACCAACGCATGCGTGGTGGTGACGCCGCTGTCCTCGTCGCCGACGGCCCGGCGGAGCACCTCGGGGTACTCGAGCAGCGCCTCGAGCCGCTGGACCTGACGATCTCCAAGCCGGAGGAGGCCGGCAATCTGCGCGGTCGTCTTCTTCGACGCCCGCAACTTGGCAATCGCCTGCGCCCGGTCGAGGTCGCTGAAGGTCTTGCGCTGCTCGTTCTCCGCGTACGACAAGATCTGGGCCTGCTGGTCATCGAGGTCTCGCACGACGGCGGGCACCGTGGAGAGCCGCAGCATCTGAGCCGCCGTGGCCCGCCTGAAGCCGCAGACGATCTGGTAGTACCCGGTGTTGCCGGGGGGCAGCCGCAGGACCAGCGGGGTCTGGATGCCGTGGCTCCTGATGCTGTCGACGAGCGCCTCGGCGCGGAGGTCCACCCGGAACTGGAAGGTCGTGTCCTCGATGTCGATTCTCGCCGTCGAGACCTGCTCGACTTTCGACGCCTCGAGTCCGAACGCCGGGCCTTCGTAGGCGGGCAGTTCCTTTGGTGGACGCCCCCGGCGTTTCGGCTCGGGCTCGCCGACGCCTTCGCCGGCCGCCGCTTCCTTGTCTTCCTTCTTGGTGGTATCCGACATCCTCGCCTCCCGGCTGGTCGTCCCGATGTCGGGAGCATGCCCGTCGCCGGGCCGGGGTTCAAGCGGTGCAGCGGCGGCAGGCACCGTTCGATGCTGGCGAGGCCCAGCGGCGCGCGGGCTGGTAGCCCCTGCTTGCCCGGTGTAGCGTGGGTTGGCTGGATCGCTGCCGGCCAGAGCGAGGGCAACGGTGTTCCAGTTCCGCCACGACGCAGGTCCAATGCTCGACTTCCTCCGCCGCTACCTCGCCGACCCGTACTGGGACCACGCGATCCAAGTTCTCCCGTTCGTGGCCGCGCTCGGCGACCGCGCCGAACTGCCGTTCTGGCCCAACGGCGAGATCTCCGACGCCGTCTTCCGCCATCTCTGCTGGTCGCTCTCGGAGTGGAGCGCGTTCCGCGGCGCGGGAACCCTCGACGAGAAGAAGGCGCGGCTTCACGACCAACTGCCCGCCTTCCTGCGCGACGTCCAGACGGCCGCGCCCGCGGCGCGGCTGTCCGCCGTGCCGGAGGCGCGGGTCGCGCAGCTCGCCGAGGACTGGATCGCGGCGTTCGATGCCCTGCGGGTGAAGGAGTCCGCGAGCCACGTCCTGCCGTCCAAGGCGGCGCACCTGCTCCTGCCGACGCTGGTCCCGGCGTACGACCAGCAGGTCATCGCCGGGCAGGTGCTGCCCGCCGTCCTGCCGCGCCGAGCCGGGAGGAACTTCCAGACCTACGTGCAGCTCTGCTGGTGGGTGCTCGACCAACTTTGCCGCGAGGGCTCGCTCGACTCCGCGGCCGCGCTGGTCCGCGACCACCTCGCCGCCGACTGGCTGGTCCGCTCCCTCGGCGCCACGCGGCCCGACCCGACATCCTTCGTCGCCCGCTCGCTCGATTCCCTCGTCGCCGAGTACACGTTGATCGGCATGTGGAAGCTGCAGGACGAGAAGCACCCGGACGCGCGACGTCGCGAACCCCTCGTCGCCCCAGCGTGGTGAGACCCCGGGTTCAATCCGGCGGCTCGACGTCTGCAGCGGCGTCATCAAAGGGCTGCGAATCCAGTCGGAACCCCGCCGCAGCGACGAGTTGGAGAAGCCTGCCGACCTCTGTCGCCTCGGGTGTGGGCGTCTTCTTCTGCCGGATTCGGGTGAAGTACTCCGACAGGATCTCGTTGAGTGTGACGATCCGAAGGTCGATGGCCGAGTCGCACCGACGAAAACGGTCGCGGATGATGGTCGATCCTTCAAGAGCCTTGCGGTCCGAGTCCCCGCCGAGCAGTCTCGTCGCCGCGATGCGGTAGACTAGGTTGCGCTGACCAGTTTCGCGCTCGATCTGCCGCACGAATGCTTCGA
This sequence comes from Deltaproteobacteria bacterium, assembly GCA_016218765.1. Classification (GTDB taxonomy): domain Bacteria; phylum Myxococcota_A; class Polyangia; order DRWM01; family JAAZOP01; genus JAAZOP01. Next base: position 37,883 of record JACRCZ010000048.1, read on the forward strand.
TCCACTTGGTCGAGACGAGTTCGTGGAAGCCCTTCCACGGTTCGCGTGGCTTGAACTTGGCGCCGCGCTCGGAGTAGGTAGCCTCGCCCTCAAGCACCTTCTTCCAGTGCCGTAGGTCGAAGCCACCTTGCCACGACTTGCAGGTGACGACCTCCACACGTCCGGTACCCTTTGCGATCGCCGACACGGCCAGAATGTCGATGTCGGAGTGGACCGAGTCCCTCCTCCGGTCGTAGTCCGGGTGGGCGGGATCCGGCCGGAACTTGACGTTGTGCTTGACGAACCACCCCGTCCTCGCCACGTACCAGTCCTCAACCAGTTGTTCGAGAATGTCCTCCTTCATCGCCAACCTCCCTCGACGTTGTTCCGAACCGCGCCTCGGCCGGGCAGATGCAACTGACTAGTTCCGGTTGAGGCCGAACTCCCGCGTCAGCAGTGAGTCCTTCCAGTACTTCTCCCGGGCGACCATATACTCGGTAGCCGCTCGTCGGTCGGCAACCTCAAGGAGCACGAACCGGAACCGACGCGCATGCTCCTTGCCGTTGTCCCGGAGGAGGTCGCGCAGCTCCACATTCCCACCGTGACCGGTCTCGGCGTAGGCGGACCAGCGCTGCCAGATTCCTCCCTGCCCGGGGGCCTGTCCGACGTACTGCTTGCCGGTGGAGGAATCGACGATGAGGTAGATGCCGCCGAAGGACGACAGCACGCTCTTCCAGCTGGGGACGCCGTCCCGCACGATCAGGCTCAGCTCGTCGAACGACACCGACACCGAGTCGAAGCCGGGGAACTCCCGCACCGACATCTTCTCCGGCCGCAACTCGGTCACCTGCAACTTGTCGAGACAAGTCTCCGCGTAGGGGTATGACTGCCTGAACTTCTTCTCGAAGGTGACGATCACGCGGCCGACCAGCGGGTTGAACTGCTCGACCGCCTCCGTGCGGTAGGTGAAGCCGCCACGGCCGTTCGGCTCGACTCCGAGCACGCGCCAAACGCCGGCGAACAGCCACCGTGCTCGGTGGAGTTGGATCAGCGACACCACGAACTCCCGCTTGAAGTTTCGGTGGCTCTGGTCCTCCTGCCACGACTTGAACGTGCCGGCGAGGTACGCCTCGAACGGCCCCGCCCCGCTCGACCCCGTCGTCGCGAAGTGGACCTTGCAGCGCTTGGGCGGCAGGTCGAAGCCCTTCGCGGTCAGCAACTCCAACAGGCTCAGCATCGTTGCCATCGTCCCCTCCATCCCCGGCGTGCCGCAGTCGTCGCTGCTCCGGCTCGGACCAAGCCGGGGTCGTCGAGGATACCGCATCCAGCCGACCACCACATCACCGGCCGTGGCCGGTCACCGACACGAATGCGGGTCCCGCGCGCGGCGACGACACCTGCCGTCGACCACGGGAGCGCCCCGCGACAACATGGAAGTAGGGGATCAGAGTCGGATCGAGCAGTCGTAGAGCACGACCGATGTCGCGTAGGCGGCGAATCCCGCCACCACGCCGCGGACACGAACCTGCTGGCCTCGCTCGATCCGGCTCAACGATTCCTTCTCCACGGGATCGTCCGTGGGGTTGAAGCAGCAGACCGAGCGCCCGAACATCCACTGGCCCTCTTCCCGGATGTTCAGGCGGGCGGCAGGGTACGACGCGCATGCGTACAGCTTCGCCCGCTCCTTGCCGTCGGAACACGCGTTGATCGTCTCGAACTCCCGCAGCGTGCCCGTGACCTCGACCATCTTCCCGTCGAACCTGCTCGCCGCGGCGACCGGATTCTGCTCGTACGGTTCGACCAGTTCGTCGGCGGTCATCGCGGGCCCGACGCTGGCGGAGCGGACTGCCTCCATTCGTTCAGACACCGACGGGCCGGAGGACTTCCCGCATCCAGTCCCCAGCAGCACGCTAGCCATCGCCATCCACTTCGTCGCCTTCATCGTCCCTCCCGCAGATGCCAACGCAGGCATGCGTTCGCGCATCGGAGCTCGCTAGCATAATGCCAACCTATAGGTTGGTGGTCAACGACGCCCCGTCGGCGGACCGTTCGGGTGCATGCGCGAGCACGACCCGGACCGGGTGCTGCGGGACGTTGGGCGTCGGATCGCCGAGCTCCGCCGCCAGAAGGGCTACACGCAGGAGCGGCTTGCGGAGAAGGCCGAGGTCAGCATCAAGTTCCTGCAGCGCGTCGAGGGCGGGCGCGAAAACCTCACGGTCAGGTCGCTGACCCGGTTCGCCGCTCTACTGCAGGTCGGAGTCCCGGAGTTGTTCACCGTCCCCGTCAACCGGACGGTGAGACGGGGGCGGCCGCCAACCGCGGAACCGGGGCACAGGGCGGGGGCCCGACCGCGCTCGCGGAAGCCCGCAGTGGCCGGTGTCGCCCGCCTGTCGAGGTGACCAGCAGGAGCCGAGATCAAGACCGAGTCGGTCCGCCCCCCCCCCGCCTCAACGGGTTCCTTGGCCTCCTCCAGACTTCTTTTCACCTGCTGTAGAAGAGAGATCCTCAACAGAGTCTGGAAGGAAATCGTTTGGTACATCATTCCGAGACGTTACAGAGTCCGCATCGGGGCCATCTTCGGCACCATCCCGAACCGTGACCTCGAACACCTCGTGCCCCGGGTACCGGCTACAGGCATCTGCGTCGCCGTACGCTCGGCGAGGGGCGCCTCTGCCAGTTCGCCGTCGGAGGGCCAGCCGCGGAAGCCCTCTCTCGGCGGCCAGTTGCAGAACCGCACGCCGCACCGTGGATAGCCCCAGATCGGAGCGACGCTCGGCAACGACCCAGACCGCCACGAATCCCAGCTCGTCGAGAACCGCGGCGGCCGCCTCGAGTGCCGCGTTCACCTCCTCCCCTCGGGCGCTGCCGTCCGCCAACAAGCGATCCACTTCAACCAGACGAACTGCGACCGCGTGTTCGCGCGGGATGGGCATGCTGGTGAGCAGCACGGTGATCTTGGCGGGGTCGTTGATCTGCCTGATCCGGTTGATGGTCTGCCAGTATTCAGAGTCCTCCATCATCCGGCGAACGCGCTCCACGCGGGGGTCGATGTACCTCCGAAGTCGCAAGCCGACAGGTCCACCCTCGTGCCCGACCGGGTTGTCGGCCGGGTCATCGAAGTCGTTGATCGCGGCGTACGGGACGACCTCCTCGGCGGTCGCCTCGTCGATTTCCTCGTCCCCTTGATGCAGCGCCTGCGCCGCAAACAGCACGTCGTCCGGCTTGGCAAACGGGAACCCCAGCAGAATGATCTGCCGGTATCCCGACAGGTCGGCGCCGCGGACAGCCCCGAACCACGCGACCTCGACGTTCGCCGGCAGCGGGCCCAGTCCGGGCTCTGCGGTCCGGAGCGCCGCAACGACGCTCTTGTACGTGACCAGAAGGGTCGGGCCATCGACGCGTGCGGCACGAGCAACCACGACGCGGATCATCTGCTCCAGCGCGCGGCGGCGGAGGACCGGACCACCCGAAGTGCGTTCGAAGAACGTCGCGCGCGGGTAGCGCCCATTCACGATCTGCAGAACGGGCCCGGTGAAGGGCACGCGCAGATCCCTCACGTCGACCCGCCGCCCCAGTACCCGTTCGAGAAGCACGGGGTCGGCAGTCGCATCCAGCACCAGCACAGGACGATTGCCGGTCCGTAGCTGCTCCACCCACATGACACGCCATCCCGAGCCATCCCATTCCACTGCGGCAGCCCTGCCGCGCAGCACGTCGCGAAGGGCCAGCAGCAGCGGCTTCGGGTTGACCGGCGGACGCCGGATCCCTGCGGGCTGAAGACCCTCAAACCCAACCCGGTCCGCGTACGCATCCAGCCCGCTCCGCCGCGTTGGACCGACCGCCTTCCAGTCGATCCGATCCACGTCGTCGGCGAAGGCGGCGGCATCGACGACCCCCAGCGCCTCGCGCAACTTGAGCCGCGTCAGGCTCTCCGGCTTCAACCGCAGCTCGGCGACGACGCGAACGGCACGCCGGAGCACAGCCGTTTGCTCCTCGGACGCTCCCACCAACGTCTCCACCGCCCGCTCAAGATCGCTGGGGCGGTACCGACGCTCGCGCAAGCAGCTCGACAGCACGTCCTCATCGATCACCACGTACGAGAACTGCATCGCCACGTCGGTCAGCGACGCCCACTCGTGCACGACTGCGTGTGGAGCAGTCCGGTCTTGGACCGCGACCTGGTATTCGCAGGGCACCGACCCAACGCCCAGCCGGCGCGGGTTCCGGGGGCAGCGCAGGCACACGCTCGCGGTCGCGGCGCCACCCCAGCCGGCCTTCGTCAACGCCTCGATCTCGACCCATCGGTCGCAGTTCTCCGGCGACCGGCGGGGGACGTGAACGAGTCCCGGCCAGTTCCCCTCGAGCGCTGCGAGTAGGTCGTGCCGATCACTCGCCCACAGCACGCGGAACCTGCCCGGCACGCGGGCGATCAGGGCGAGAACCTCGCGCAACGTGATGGTCGTCTTGCCAGTTCCGGGCGGTGCACGTACGAGAACCACAGGCCCCCCACGCTTCGGAGCGAGCACCGCCGTAGCGATCTCGTTGCGGACCTGCTGGAGCATCTCCTCCAGCGTGGAGCCGGCCGGCACCGCCGCCGGCACGAGCGGCTCGACCCCTTCAGGGAGCGGCTCCGGAAACCGAACGCCGGGGCGCCGGCGGTTCTTCCACAAGGCGCGCATCGGGCACGCCGGGGCGCACGGCAGCCCAGCGTCACGCAGCGTCTGGCAGCTGCGTGCGGCGAACACGTAGGTATCGTCCCGGCACACAGCTGCAGAGCGATCGGCCGCCACAAGACGCTGCTCGCGCTGCGACGCCGAGAGGTCCGCCGAGCCGAGGTTCGCGGCAACGTCCTTGTACAACCGGCGGCGGTCGATTTCCTTGAGCTGACGCGTGCGGGCGTACGCAACGATGGCGACGGACACGACGTTCCGCTTGCCGGAAGGCGTCCCCGTCCGGGATCGGAGCGCTGCGACGCACGCGGGTTCGTCGGCGAGCTTCGCCGCGGAACGCGCCGCGGCGCGTCGCGTCGGTGGGCTTCCGGAGACACGCGCCGGCCTGCGGCCCGACGGCTCCTTCGGTTTCCGGGGAGTGCTGCTTCGCCGCCCGGGGTCGGTCTCGGCCTTGCCTGCCTCCTCGAGCCAGATTGCTGCCAGCGATCGTACGGGCTCCGGGTCGGGCTGGTCTGCCTCGGTGAGGGCAGGAGGGAAGCGTGCACGGTCCTTCAGCTCCGCCTCCCTCACGGGCTGCAGTTCGTCGATTGAAACCGGAACGGACCACAAGCCGGTCTTGCCGTGCCGCGTGCCAAGAAGCCGCGACTTGTGGCGCCGATCGAACAATGACCGATCGAACCTCGCGAGCCTGCCGAAGAGCCGCTCGGCCACCCGCCGCATGATGAGGTTGTTGCTGGGACCCGGGTTCTGTCCGAAAGCCGCGTACCAAAGGCGGACGTGAAAGCTCTTGCCGCCGGTGAACATCACCGCGATCGCGCTCGGTGGAACTCCGAAACCGATCATCTCCTGCACTTCGAGCACCGCGTCCCGCCGCGCCAACTCGAACGCACGGGGGCCAGTGTAGTCGCTCTCGAGCAGGAGGTCGGCTACGTGCGGCGACAAAGCGTCCGGCCTTGTGTAGGTGCAGATGGTGCCGACGGCATCATCGCCGTCGGCATGCCAGCGGGGATACCGGCGCAGCCTCTCGCGGGTGGACCACCAGTACGGTGCCGGGCCTACGCGGCCCAACTCGACGAACCGAGGCGTGCCGTCGATCGGCACGATCTCCGCCCCGACCTCGTCGGCGAGACCCGCAGGCAGCGAGGGAACGGGGCGGTCATCCTCAAGCCAGCGCGGCTCGGCTTGATAGCCCGTTAGGTCGCACGTGTCACCGTCGGCCGCGAGGATCAAGTCGCTCGGCCGCGTCTCGATTCGCTCGAACACGGCCGCGTTCGGCGGGAACGCGAAGACGGCCTCGGCCGCATACGGACCGGCGGTCAGCACGAACGGCCGCTCGCTGCTGGGCATGGCGGCGTTCAGAGTGCTCATGGCCCTCACGCCCACGGCGGTCACGCTCACCACCCTAGACCCCAACCCCGGGAGCAGAACGGGGACCGCGGCCGGGTGCTCCTTGATCCAGTCGAGGACCTCGCCCCAGTCAGGCGGCGGCCCACCGTCGGCCCCGGGGGCGACCACGCGCCTGTCGGAGCGCCCGCTGGTGAGCTCGACCTTCCAGCCTCGGCCGATGACGGCGTTCTCGACGATGCGCGTGAGGCTGTCGGCGCCCCATCCGGCGGGCGGCCACTCTACCGACGTTGAGTTCGGTGTCAGCGGCTCGGATGTGCTAGCGTTGTTCGGGGCGGATGTCATCACCATCGCCTCCATCGGGCACGCCTCGTGGCGGAGGCGGTGCCCTGCGAAGAGAAGCAACCGTGGGGACGCGTGCCCTTGTCCGGGCGATGATGATGGGCGCTCTGGCCCTTTGGATGAGCCCTTGCGGGGACCGAGTCCCCTCGGGGTCTAGCTCGGCGCCGACCTTGCGGCGTAGCTCACGGCATAGGTCCCTCGGCTCGCATCGTCAAGCGAGCAGATCGGGGAGAAAACGCCGAACGGTCAGGTTGTTTCCACGCCGATCCGGCCGCGGCATCGGCCACGAGCAGAAGGCGGGCTGCGCCGACAGCGGCTTCAGCAAGCATGCGCCGCGCCGCCCGGTGCAGGCACCTTCGGCTGGGCGCCCCCCCGGGGCATCGGTATGCTCGCTGGCGGAGCCGAGCGGCCTGCCGCAGCGGGCGGACGAGGTCCTTGTACCAGAACTTGTGGCCGTGGCGCTCCGACCAGCGCGGCAGCCCGACGCATCGGCTGCACCGGACGCCGTCGCTCACGAACCGTAGTAGGCGTGCAGAACTGCCGCAGGTTGGACACCGCGCCACCCATCGCCGGCCGGCGAACGCGGTCGGATGTACTCCGAGCACGACGTGTACGCCCCCAAGCCCCGCCTCGTCCCCGACGAGGACCTCGACCTCTACGACGTCGCCCAGCTCCGGCTTGGAGATGCCGCGGCCGATCTCATCCGCGGTCAGGTACGGTACGAGGTCGAGCACCGGGGAAGCCGCCAGACCATCAAGATCGATTGCGTGGACGCGACGTGCTTCGGGATCGCCGAGGAGCGTCATCTGCCCGTCCTCCCCTACGTCTTGGAGTTCCGCTCGTCCCGCGCTGGCACGCCCCGACCGGAATCCCACCCTCTCCTCCGCAGCCATCGCAGGTCCGTGTAGGTCTTGAGCAACTGCCGCTCGAACCGCAGCTTGGTGGCCATGTGCAGGCCCAGCGCCGACTCCTCTGCCCCGTCCACGCCATGGAGCGCCCGCCGGGTTTCCTCGATCTTCTGCTTCATCTCTGCGATCGCCACGTCCACGGCGTCCGGAACGGCTTCCCCGTCTCGTTCATCTCGGTCGGCAGGCACGGGCTCCAACTTCGTCATCGGCCATCCTCACCCTCCTCACGCGGGACGCGTCGTACGACGTACCGGGGCACGGAGGAGCGCTCCCGCGCCCGGGTCTTGGCCACTTCGATCGCCTCAAGCAGTCGCAGGAATGTCCGAGACGTGATCGCCATCGTCCGCGACGCATCGAGCGCAGCCCGCGAGCCGGCCGCCGGGGAATCCGTCTGCTGCAAGAACCGCGTCGCCGCGGTAGCCGCCCGCGAGTAGGTGACCCATGCGGCGCCGGTCAGCTGCGCGAGGAGCGCGACCTCGATCGAGGACGGGTCGGCTCCGCCAACGAGGCCGTAGGCGATCGCTCGACCCGCGTCCACCTGCAGCTTGCCCATCGGCGTGCCGTCCATCAGGGAGTGGAGCGGACCACCGACGCCCTCGAGCGCGGCCCCAAGCGCTCGGCGGTCCTCGACCTCGTCCTTGGGAAACGGCGTCAATGTCCAGCCCGTCGGGCTCTTGGAGTCCTTCCGGATGGAGAGCGCGATCACCTCGCCGACAAGGGAGGGCGCGGGCTGGGCGCGTCGGGGGTCGCCCGAACGGGATGCCGTGCCGCGGGCCGAACGGTCCTCGGGACGTCCAACCCCGGCCGGCCCATGGTCCCCGTCGTACTGCTCGCCGACAAGGTCCATCACCGACGGCACGCCGGGCGGGTTGAGCGCCTCGTCCTCGTCCGCACCATCGGCGGCGTCGGGCACCCCGACGTCGGCGCGGCCGGACCGCAGGAGCCCGAGACCGTCGTCAAGATCGTCATCATCGTCGAGGTCGGTGGCGGGTTGCATCGCCCGATGATACCGCCGCGCCACCGTCAGCCGAAGTCCACACGACGCGCCGGTGGCGTGCCGAAGAGCACGAGCGGCACGGGTCCGCAGGCAGCGGAAATGATCGCCCACGCCCGGACTTCGTGACCGACCGTCAGTCACCCGGACGACCTACGTGCGATACCCCAACAGGAGCCAATACATGCGGGCAGCAGCCAGACCGCACCTTGCTTCTCAACTACATGACTTGCGTGGCCACCGCTGGCCGCCCGGCCGGTTGGTGCCCCATCGGCGCCGGCGAAGCGAAGGCGACGCACCGGGCCTGATCGGGACGCAGAGACGGCATGCTGCACAGCGAAAGGCCAAGGAACCGCAAGACCAACCTCCATTTCTGCTATAAGACCCATGGGTTAGAGAACACGTCTTGCCGGCCGTCCACGCGTGTTGCTGCCGCTCGACACGGTCCAATTCGCCCAGTTGACCATGGAAGCCGCCCTCGGGAGCCACGCGGCCCCGTCCCAGCCGGATCCGCCGTCGGGCGGGCCGGGCCTAGTCACCCCGGACGTCCCGCTCCGGGACACCCGCCCGGCGACGGTTCCGGTCGAACCACACGAACAACAGGAAGGAGTCCAGATGCGAGAAGCCGCAGTCCGATGGGTTTCGTTCGCGAAGGTGATCGCCGTGGCGGTGGTCACCGCGGCGATCGACCTGATCGTCGACTACTTCGACGATGACGAGGAGGAGCAGCGCTGATGGAAGCCGTCGAACAGGTCACGACACCAGCGGAATCGACGCTCGGCGCCACGCAGCGGAAGCCGAAACCGGCCCGGCAGGTCCGGGTGTTGACGTTCTCCTCGATCGAGACGTTCAGCAGGTGTCAGCACGAGTACGAGCTGCGCTACGAGCGCTTGCTCGTGCCGGCCGACTACTCCCCAGCGCTGGCCATCGGCGCCGGATTCCACCGGGGCATCGAGGTGCTCCACCTTCGCGGAACGCTGGCCGGTGCGCTGGCCGCCGCCAGCGTGGAAATCGAGGAGCACGCCGCGAAGGCGCGGGCGGTTCTCGACGACCTCGAGGCCGCCGCCCTGTCCGAGTCGGTGCGCTGGGACGCGGCCAAGACCCGCGGGATGGTCCGGGCGTGGCACGACCGGTACGTCGGTCCGGCGACGGCCAACGGCGGCGGCGTCCCCTACGTGGACTGCGACCGCGAGGCCGTCGAGGTCGAGCTGGCGCTGGAGGCGCCGCTCCGGAACCCCACCACCGGCCGGCCCTCTCGGTCGTTCCTGCTCGGCGGCCGCCTCGACGCCGTCGTCCGTCGGCGCGGGGCGACCGACTCCGGCTGGTGGCTACTGGAAACGAAGACGACCAGCGAGGCGCTCGACAGCTTCGTCGAGGCGATGCGCTTCAGCTTGCAGCCCAGCATCTACCAGACCCTCGCGATGGAGCATCTGGGCGACGAGCTCGGTCCGCCTCTGGGGACGATGCTGGACATCTGCGTGAAGCCGGCGGTCAGGCCCAAGAAGACGGAGACTCCTACCGACTTCGAGCAACGGGTCGTGGAGACGTACGCTGCGGAGCCCGATCGCTACTTCGCCCGCCTCGCGCTGCCGCTGGACGAGGCGCGGCGCCGTGAGGCCATACAGGTGGCGTGGAGGACGGCGGAGGCGATCCGCTCCTCGCTCCGTCACGGGTTCCTCGCGAAGGCCGGGCCAGCGTGCCGGGGAGCGTTCGGGCCCTGCAAGTACATGCGGATGTGCCGACACGGCGACCTGTCGGGTTTCGTGCAGAAGGTAATCCCCAACGAGGAGCTCACCCCTCGGCGGGTGAGCTGAAGGAGGTGAAGGTCATGCGGAAGAACCGAAGCAGCGCCCTGTCCCTGATCCCGACCGCCCCGGGCGAGCCGGCCGCGACGCCGGCCGCCGCAATATCGTCGGCTACGCCGGTGCCCGCACCACTGGCGGTGCAGAACGTCCCCGAGGGGTTCGACGACCTGCTGGCCGACGACCTCGTGCTGCCGAGGCTGACGATCGTGCAGCCGACCTCGCAGGAGGGAAGCCCGGGCACCTTCCGGTCGTCGCTGACCGGCGAGGAGCGACGGGAGCTGCAGCTCGTCCCGCTCGCGATCAGGCGCGGTCGGATCTGCTGGGCAGAAACGCTGGGCGAGGATCCCGTGTGCAAGAGCAACGACGGCAGGCTCCCCGCGTCCACCGTGGAGAGACCCGTCAGCGAGGAGTGCTGCGTCCTCGCCGGCGGACGCCTCAAGCCGGTCTGCGGGGCGGCCGTTTGGCGCCGCGTCAAGACGGACGACGGTCTGTCGCGACAGGAGCCGCCTCGCTGCCGGGAAACAGCGATCGTCGTCGCGGTGGATCTCGAGACGCAGGCGCCGCTCATGATCGCCTTCCACGGTACGGGCATCCGTTCCGTCCGAGTCCTTCGCACGATCGCCCTGCAGAAGCGGCTCGCCTTGTTCGACGCCGCGGCCACGCTCCGGCTCCGCAAGGTCACGAACGCCCGCGGCACGTACTTCGTGCCCGAGTTCCACGACGTGCGTCCCGTCGAGCCGGCGGGGAAGTACAGGGCGCTGTACCAGCAGTTCGCCACCTACAACCCGGAGCAGACGTTCGAGGCCGAGCGCGAGGCCGGCGGCGCCGTCACCGAGGCGGCCGCGGAGGAACCGGCCTTCTGACCCACCCAAGGCTTCCGCCACCAACACCACCGCGGGGGCATCGGCTTCGATGACCCCCGCGGCTGGAGGAGGGCCGCATGCACTTCCAAGCCTTCAACACCTACGAGGACATGATGAGCGAGGTAGAGCGTGCCCGCGATGAGGCGGACGGGCAGGTCCAGCCGTGGCAGGCGGTGCTAGCGCCGGGGGACTTCTTCATTCGCATCTGGAGCGGCCTCGTCATCTACGGCGAGATCCTCGACCCGGCCGTCCCGCAGTTCCCGGGCGACTACTCCGACGAGGCGCTGTCCGAGATCCGCCGGGAAGCCCGGATCTACGAGCAGCCCGAGATGCGCGGCTACCGGTTCACCCGCTGCTACAGCGTCGCGTGCCCGGAGGGGGAGTTCGGCGACACGCACGTCTCCAGCATGACCCGCAAGATCACCCGCGAGCAGTTCGAGCAGGCGCGAGCCTCGGGCTGGCCGGAGGCGCCATGGCCGCGCCGCTGACGGACCGGGAGCTCGGACACGTGCTCGCCGGCCTGCGTCTGCTCCAGCGGGAGCCGTGCGTCCCGGTGCCGATCGATGACATCCGAACCAACGGGGGCCGACACGCGCCGATGAGCCCGTCGGAGATCGACGACCTTTGCGAACGGCTGAACGTCGTCCCCCAGCCCCGGCGACGGCGACGGGCAACAAGGAGGCCACGACATGGGTGACCACTGCTGGGTGGGCGTGACCTGCCGGACCGTGGACCGGTCGGCGTTCGAGGAGATCGGCTTCGTCGTGGAGCGCGAGAACGACGACGGCAGCGTGTTCCTGACGCAGGACTCCGCCAACCACGCGGCCGACTCGGAGCTCCGCGAGCTGGGGCGCATGGGCATCGTCTTCCTCGCCACCCACGGTCCCGGCGAGGAGTACGGCGACGGGGCCTACGCCTCCTACGGCCGGCGCTTCCTCCACGTGGACTGCCTCGCGGGAGGCCTGCCCGCGGTCGAGGTGAACGCGGACGGCAACCCTGACCCGGACCAGCTACGCGCAGTCCGCCAGTACCTCGAGGTCGCCGCGGCGGCGAAGGAGATCATCACCGGCAGGGCATCGCAGCCGACGGCGCCGGCTCGCATCTTGGTGACGCTGCATGTGCGCGGCGCCGGCTCCGACGACTTCGGGGTCGTCACGGTCTGCATCCCGCTGACCGAGATCGACTGGTCCCTCGCCGATGCTCCCCGGAAGCGGATCGGCATGGAGGACGTGTACGAGCTCGACCTGCGCCTCGAGCTCCCCGGCGAGGAGCCCGCGACGGCGACGTGGGACCGCTCGTGATCGACCACCGCCCACGCCGCGCCCCGTAGAACATCCCAAACCCAAGCACCCGGCGACACGACCCTCACGCGCCGGGAAGGTGCACTGCATCATGACGACGATGACGCCGGCCGACAGGCCGGAGAACCCCGAGATCGGCTCCGCAACCGTCCACGACTCCGACGACGAGTACGACTTCGGTCCCCGCATCCATGCGGGCGCGATGGACTCGACGGCCCGCTGGCGGATGGCGAACGTCGAGCGCGACCGATCGTTCCGCCTCGACGTCCTGCGGGCCGCCGGTCTGCTCGGCTGACCCGACCGTGCCGCTGGAGTCCCGAACGTCCGAATGAACCCGCGCCCCAAGGCGCACGTCCGCGCCGCGGGGATCCAGCCGGCTCCTCGTGTGCGCCCAGAGCAAGGAGCCGGAGATGAACCTGAGCACGGAGGATGTCGCGCTCGACGCCGCCCGCCGGCGGTTCGAGGAGATCGTTCGGTCCGGGGCGATGCGGGTGTGCGAGAGGCCCGTGTACTACGCCGCCGACCGGGAGGACCGCGTCGCCGAGGGCGTCGCCCACTGCTGGGCGTGGTACCGGCACCAGTCGTTGCTGGGCAACAGCCCGGACGTCGCTCTCGTGGTCCACGTGGCCCGGCTGCGGACCACCGACCGTACGCGGCGTTTCGTCAGCGGCGACGGCACGCGCTGGGGCGAAGACGTCTACGTCCAGCAGGAGCGCGGCGTCGAGCTGCGGCGGCTCGACGGTGTGCACGACCACGACGACGGCGACGACGAGGAGCGGCACGAGGACCTGTCGCTGGGCTTGGCCCGACTCGGCGTCTCGAACCTGGAGGCGAATCTCGCCAGCTCGATCGACTTGCGCGACTGGCTCGACTCGCTCCCCTCCTCCGACGAGGAGATGATCGAGATGCGCGGCGCTGGCCACGAACTCCACGAGATCGCCAAGGCGACCGGCCGGTCGGTGCCGACGATCTGCCGCCGCATCCGCGACCTCGGCGTCGAGCTGGCGGAGCGGGCCGGTGTGCCGGTTCCGCACGGAAGGCGCCGCGGTCGTGCCGGCGGCATCAGCGAGGTTCATGCCGACGCGGGCGGTGCGGCATGAGCGCGGCACGATGCCCCGCCTGCGGTCACGTTCTCGCCGCAGAGGCGCCGGCACCGTCGTTGCGCTGCTCCGCCGAGGCGTTCGAGGCGCTCGGCGAGCGGCTCTCTCGCTGCCGTCAGGAGCGCTTCCTCGTCGTCGCGCTCGACGCCCGGAACCGGATCATCGCCCGTCACCTCGTCGCGGTCGGGTCGCTCTCGACGTGCGTCGTGCACCCCCGCGAGGTTTTCTCGCCGCTCGTCCGTCGCCATGCTGCCGCAGCGCTGCTCGTCCACAACCACCCTTCCGGCGACCCGCAGCCGAGCCCCGAGGACCGCGTCTTGACCGAGCGGCTGGCCGACGCTGGCCGGTTGCTCGGCATCCCCATCCTCGACCACCTGATCGTCGGGCGCGAGGGCTACCACAGCTTCCGCGACGCGGGCGGGATCTGCTCGTAGCCGAGCTGGATCTTCGACCAGAAGTCGGCGAAGCTGCACGTCGCTGGAGACGTCGTCGCCATGACGGGGCGCAAGACAAGTCGGAGCACGATGACCGGGATCCCTTGGCCCCCGCACGGCTCCAGCGGCGGCCCCCGGCGGCTGGGCGCATCGCAGCACACGTTCTGTCGCGGCGATGAGGCCGCTCAGGCCTTCGAGGCGATCACGACGGTGCCCGTAGGGAGAATCAAGGAAGCGGTGGCCAGTCCGCCGCCTTTTCCCGACGACAAGCGGCCGACCCGTTCGCACCGCCGGTCAAGGCACGTCTTCTTCCCCAAGTCCGGCGAGGCACAGCTGGACGTCGTCCAGCAGTTGGCCGCTGTCGTGAGGCACCACGACGAGGCACTGCACCAGCTCGAGGTCGCACGCTACGGTGAGGCCAACTGGGCTAGTCGAGTGGTGGACTACGCCGGCCAGCTGCGTCCGTCGGTCGACGCGCTGCTCCGCGCGCTCCAGCCACGGGGTGAACCGGCACCGGAGCTTCTCGCTCTGTTGGAAGAGGCCGGGTGGGGGGCGGGGGATGTCAAGACTCTGACCCGGCTCTTGGGCGAGCTGGTTGGTGCTGGGGAGCGGCTCAAGCTGCTCGCCCCAGCGGACGAGAAGCGCTCGCCCGGTCGACCAATAGGCCCGTTCAACGAAATCGTTGCTCGCCTCGCAGCGATTCTTCGACCGATCGCCCACGGCCGGCACCGATTGGCGGTGTCGCTGTTCGTCATCGCATTCGACTGGGTGGATGACGAGATCCGCCGCAAGGTCGGCGACGTCATGTACTACGACTTCGATGCCGTCGCCGAGCGCGTGAAGTTCGCGCTCCGCAAGTAGAGGATTCCGCTTCCGGGCGTTCCGCGTTCTCTCCCCACCCGGTTCCCCGGCCCCCCAGTTCCGCGCGTGCTCTGCTCATCGTGGGTCCCCCGGGGGTACTCGCGCGAGGTGCGGGACCCCGGGCGGCCGGAGCCGAAGATGGCGCCGGACAGGGCAACCGGGTGGCTCGACGTGAAGCAGGTCGCGGAGCGCTTCGGCGTCAGCCGCACCACCGCCTACCGCTGGATCGTCGCCTTCATGCCGCACCTGCGCGTCGGTCGCGTCGTGCGCGTCACCGAGCGGACCCTCGAGGAGTTCGCCCGGAGGTTCACGGAGGTTCGTTCATGTCGAAGCTCTTCCGGCCCAAGGGCCGGCAGGTCTGGCAGACCCTCATCCGACTGCCCGACGGCCGGCGGATGTGGCGCACCACCGGATGCACCGACCGACGCGCCGCAGAAGCTCGAGCTCGTCAGGTCGAGCGTGACGTGGCCGAAGCCGGTGATGCCAAGAACCAAACCCACCCGCTCGGCGACGCCCTCGCCTACTTCATCGCCGACCGCGAGCGGATCGGACGTGCCGCAGGCACGGTGAGCATGCACAAGGTCAAGGCCGGGCACCTGATCCGGCTCCTCGGAGGGAACCACAACGTCAACTCGCTGAAGCTGGACGATGTCGCCGCGTACATCGACACGCGCAAGGTCGAGGGTGCCTGCACCAACACGATCGCCAAGGAACTGATCACGCTACGCGCAGCGCTGCGCGTAGCCCGCAAGCGGGGCGTCTACGACGGCCACCCGGAGGATCTGATCCCCACGGGGTTCAGCCCGCACTACGTGCCCCGCAAGCGCTGGCTCTCCCCGGCGGAGTTCGAGAAGCTCCTCCTCCAGTTGCCGGCCGACCGGCGGGCGCATGTCGCGATCATGGTCTTCACCGGGGTCCGGCTATCGGAGTCGGCTGCGCTGCGGCCGGAGCACGTCGACATCGAGAAGCGCCGCCTCTACATTCCGGGGACAAAGACGGAGCAGGCCGGGACGACCGTTCCCCTCGCCGCTGCTGCGGTCCCGTGGCTGATGGCGCTGCTCGGTCACCGTCCCGCCGGGCAGGCGGAGCTCCTCACCCCGTGGCGGAACATCCGGCGGGACCTCCGCCTCGCCTGCGACAAGGCCGAGATCGATCCCGTTTCGCCCAACGACCTCCGCCGCACCTTCTCCAGCTGGCTCGAGCAGGCCGGGGTCCCCCGCGGCACCAACGCCCGGCTGATGCGCCACACCACAACCGCGATGGTGGACAAGGTCTACGCCCAGTCCGCCTTCGAGACGCTCTCGGCGGCTGCGGACCTCCTGCCCGCGGGTCCCACGGTCAGCGTCGGTCTGCTGCCCGCGCCGCCGGAGTCGAGACCGGACAAGGTCGCCAGCGACGGAGCGAAGAAGTAGGAGACTGGGCGCTCGTTCCGCCACGGCGGTGACGAGCGGCAATTGACGACGCGGGGGAACGCCGCCGGCATCGCGCCGACGTGGCCCAACGTCCGACACGCGGTGGTCGAAACGGCGTACCATGGCTCCGGGAGGAGAGGTGCGGGCGAGGATCCACCGCGGGGCGAGCGAGATCGGCGGCAACTGCATCGAAGTGGAGGCTGCAGGCCACCGGCTTCTCCTCGATCTCGGCTGGCCGCTCAACCTCCCATTCGATGCCGATCTGTCCCTGCCCGAAGTCGCCGGCCTGTCGAGCGCCGATCCCTCCCTGCTCGGAGTCATCATCAGCCACCCCCACCTCGACCACTACGGTCTGGCCCGCAAGGTCCCGGCCGCCGTTCCCTTCTACGAGGGGGAAGCGGCGTACAACATCATGCGGGAGGCGGCCTTCTTCACCGGCGCCGGCATGACGGTGGAGCCGGCCGGCTTCCTGCGGCACCGCCAGCCGTTCACGCTCGGCCCGTTCACCGTCACGCCCTACCTGATCGACCACAGCGCCTTCGACTCGTACTGCCTGCTCGTCGAGGCCGACGGGCGACGCCTGTTCTACAGCGGCGACGTGCGGGCCCACGGACGCAAGCCCGGCACGTTCCTCGAGCTGCTCCGCGACCCTCCCGCCGACGTGGACGCGCTCGTCTTGGAAGGAACGAGCATCCGGCCGGACGCGGACGGCTCCGAACGGGCCATCACCGAGGCCGAAGTCGAGGACGCCTGTGTCGGGACGTTCCGGGCAACGCCCGGAATGGTGCTCGCGCTGTTCTCCCCACAGAACATCGACCGGCTGGTCACCATGTACCGGTCGGCCATCCGCTCGGATCGCGACCTCGTGCTCGACCTCTACGCGGCAGCCGTGGCCGCCGCCACGGGACGCGAGACGATCCCGCAGGCCCACTGGGACCGGGTGCGCGTCTACCTGCCGCACGGCCAGCGGATGAAGGTGATCCAGTCGGCCGAGTTCCACCGAACGGATGCGGTTCGGCCCCGACGGATCTACCCGGAGGAGCTGCGCGAACGCTCCGGAAAGCTCGTCACGATCTTCCGCACGAGCATGGCCCGGGAAATGGAGAAGGCCGGCTGCCTCGTGGGCGCCCATGCCGTGTGGTCGATGTGGCCGGGCTATCTGCGGGAGCCGTCCGGGGAGAAGCTGAAGGCGTTCTTGGACCGGCTCGGCATCGGGATGACCATCCACCACGCGAGCGGCCACGCCGCGGTCCCCGACCTGCAGCGGCTCGTCGAGGCCGTCGCGCCGCGCAAGGTCGTGCCGATCCACACGTCGGCCGCCGACCGCTTCCGCGAGTTCGTTCCCAGCGTCGAGCAGCATGGTGACGGCGAGTGGTGGGACGTCGCCTGAGTCCCGCGGGAATGGAGGGCACCATGGAACATCGTCTTCATCAAGTCATCGGGGACATCGTGCAGGAAGCGGCCAAGGGGCTCAGCGGCGTCAGGCCACTTCTGGACCCAGCGTGCGGTGTCCCAAAGGCCGGGCACCACAACCTGCCGCTCTTTCTGTCGGAGGAGCCGAGCAACGCGACCGAGATCTGCAACGTGGACGCCGTGATTCTCGTCGGCAACCGCGTCGAGGACTACCGCATCAAGGTCGTCGTCGAGATCGAGGAGGCTGACGTCGGGCCGACGAAGATCTGCGGCAAGTTCCTCACGACGACGCTGGCGAAGTACCTCATCCACGAGAAGCTCGGGGACCGCCCAGTACCGTTCGATGCCGCCGCCACGTTCGTGCAGGTGCTCGACACGTCGGGACTCAAGCTGGGCCGGAGTGCCAAGCCGCGCCAGTGGAAGAACATCGAGGACGCCATCAAGGCCGCCATCAGGGACACGCCGCTCGTCAAGGCGACAGGGGTGACGGGCTACATGCTGGTGCACGGGAACAAGGACGACTTCGGGCGGAATGGTGCGAAGCGACGCGAGCTCATGGAGTTCCTCCGCCAAGCAGTCGAGCGGTAGGATTCGGGCGCCCAGCGCTACGAGGCCGGTGACGCGTCGCGGCGGCATCCCGTCGCGTCCATGACACCTCCGGCTGCGACCCGTCGACCGTCAACGCTGTCGTCAACACGAACCGGCACTTTGGGGCGTTTCCAGCAACAGGAGAACAGATCCCGCCCTCGCAGAAGCTCTTGATTCCTTTGTTTTTCGAGTGCCCAGGGACGGAGTTGAACCGCCGACACGGGGATTTTCAGTCCCCTGCTCTACCACCTGAGCTACCTGGGCTCCGGGGGCGATGCGCTTCTATCGTCCGACGGGGGCGAAGTCAAGAAGGCGGGGGCTCGCGCAACGCGGCCCAGAACCCGCCGGAGTCCTCGGGACGCATCGGCTGCAGATAGCCGGCGTAGGCGGGCAACGCGGAGAGCTTCAGCGCCAGGCTGCGCAGGCCGCCCACGTCGCCCGCCCAGCCGTCGGGCTCGAAAGCCTGCACCAGCGCATCGCCGAAATCGTCCGGCGGGTAGTCCGGCCACTGCCGGTCGAACCGGTCCCGCAGGCGCAGGAGAAGATCGCGCGCGTCGGAAAGGCGGCCGAACCAGTGCTCCCACGCGGTGCTCGCCTGCGTCTGGGAGAGCCCGCACGCGGCCACGAGCACCTGGTACGACAGGCCATCCGCCTGGCGCTCCTGCGCCAGGTGGTAGTTCGCCACGCCGGCCAGCGCCTCGTGCCCGCCCCAGCGCCAGAACATGGAGCGCTCGACGTCCGACAGCGTTCGCACGGCGTCGATCCAGTTCGCCCGCGAGTCGCGCGACGCGGGAGGCAGATGCAGGTTCACGTACGCCTTCTGCAACGCGTGCGTCAGCTCGTGGTACACGGTCTGCCGCAACGACACGTCGCGGCAGCCACGATGCCACTCGCGCAGCGCCTCCGCTTCGTCCGGCTCCGGACCCAGGAGCTTCGCGTTGCGGCACAGCTCCGAGCCGTTCCAGACGTCCGCGCCGTGCACGCCGAGGACGAGGCGGGAGTAGTCCTGCTCCATCGTCGATTCGTCGAGGACGAGCGGCTCGGTCGCGGTCGGATCGGCGTCCGGGTCGTTGTCCGCAAAGTACTTCATGCGTTCGGCGGTGCCGGGCAGCACGCGGTCCAACTCGGCCAGGTACTCCTCCCGGACGCCGCGGTCGCGCAGGAACGCGACGTACTCCCCGCGCGCGCGGAGGATCTCCGCCTGGACCTGGGCCGCGGCCTCCTCCGAGACGTAGACCGGCTCCCACTCCGCGGGCACGGTGAGGTCCCGACCCTTGCGCTCCTCGTCGGCGACCATGCGGTGCACCTCGCGAGCCTCGAAGTCGCCGGCGCGAAGCGGCAGGGGATCGCCCCACGCGCCGTTCCAGGCCTTCGCTTCGAGCGCGTCGAGCGCCATCGACATGAGGTGCAGCTCGTTGAGCACGACCTGGCGTGCGGTCGCCGCGGGGATGGCGTCGCGATGGAAGCGTTCGGCGCAAGAGCCGGGGCCCGAGAGGTCGGCGAGGACCGCGACGGGTGGGGGAGGCGGCGCGGCGTCCGCCGGGTCGGCGTCCGGACCGTCGCCGCTCGCCTCCGTGGCGGGGGGAGGCGTCGCGGCGTCCGGCAGCTCGGGGGCAGCGGCATCCAATGCGGCGGCGGGCGACTCCGCCGGCGATGCCGCCGGCGCGTCACGCGTCGGCGGGGACGGCGAGCCCGCCTGGCGCGGCGATCCGGACTGTCCCTTGCAGGAAAACGCGGGCAGTCCGACGGCGATGCACAGGCCGAACGCGGCGGCCGCGGCCCGTATCGTCCTTCCCCATCGGTGTCCATCGGTGGGGAGGTGGTGCGGTAGAGCGGTGGAGCGGTGGTGCGGTGAGGAGGTGGTGCGGTGGTTCATCGGTGGTTCCTTCCCCGAACCTTGACCGGTCATCGAACCGGATGCTACGCGAGACGCGGGGGACGGGCCAGCCGGCAAAGAGAGGCGGAGGCGATGACGGAAGAGCTGAAGTCGATGCGCGTGGGTCGCGAGGGACCCGTGGCCGAGGTGACGTTGCTGGGCCCGGCCAAGGGAAACGCGATGGGCCCCGACCTGTTCCGCGAACTGCCGCTCGTGTTCGGGGCGCTGGACAAGGACCCGGAGGTGCGCGTCGCCATCCTGCGCGGCTCGGGCGACCATTTCTGCTACGGGCTCGACCTCCCAGGCATGTTCCAGGTCCTGGCGCCGCTGGTGGGGGGACCGGTCGGGGCGCTGGAGCGCACGCGCCTCTTGGACATGCTGGGCGAGCTGCAGGCGTCGGTGGACGCGATCGCGCGGTGCCGCAAGCCGGTGATCGCGGCGATCCACGGCTGGTGCATCGGCGGCGGGCTGGACCTGGCGTCGGCGTGCGACATCCGGCTGTGTGCGAAGGACGCGCGGTTCTCGCTTCGCGAGGTCAAGATGGCCATCGTCGCGGACCTCGGCTCGCTCCAGCACCTGCCGCGGATCATCGGCGAGGGTCACACGCGCGAGCTGGCCTACACGGGGCGCAACATCGACGCGGCCGAGGCGCTGCGCATCGGCCTGGTCAACAGCGCGCACGACACGCCCGACGCCCTCTTCGCCGCCGCTCGCGCGCTGGCCGCCGAGATCGCCGCCAACGCGCCGCTCAGCGTCCAGGGCGTCAAGCGGATGCTCGAGTGGGGCGACGCCAAGAGCGTGCCCGAAGGGCTGCGGCAGGTCCTGCTGTGGAACACGGCGTTCCTGCCCTCGAAGGACCTCCAGGAGGCCTTCGCGGCGTTCGCGGAGAAGAGGCCACCGGCGTACAAGGGGGAGTAGGTCTGGCTGGTGGCTGGTAGCTGGTAGCTGGTAGCTGGTGGGGGAAGCTGGCGGCTGGTGGCGCTACCGGCTACGAGCTACGAGCTACGAGCTGATACCGGTGGGGGCTCGGCGTCATCGACGAGGATGCGGGCGATGATCTCGCGCATGATCTCGGAGGTGCCGGCGACGATGGTGCCGGGGCGGGCGTCGCGGTAGAAGCGCGAGATCGGGTACTCCTCCATCAGGCCGAAACCGCCGAAGAGCTGGAGACACTCGTCGGCGACGCGCTTGGCGACCTCGGTGCCCAGGAGCTTCGCCATCGAGCACTCCCGCACGCAGGCGTGGCCGTTCTGGTGCAGCCACGCGGCGTGGTGTACGAGGCACCGCGCGGATTCGACTTCGGTCGCGAGGTCGGCGAGCTTGTGGGTGAGGGCCTGGAACTTCGTCAGCGGGCGGCCGAAGGCCTTGCGCTCGCGCATGTAGGCCAGGGTCTCGTCCAGGCAGAGCCGCGCCGAGCCGACGCCGATCGCGGCGCCGCAGAGGCGCTCGAGCTGGAAGGCTTCCATGAGGTAGTAGAAGCCCATGTTCTCCTCGCCGATCAGGCGATCGAGGGGGACCTTGACGTCCTCGAAGGCCAGCTCGGCGGTGTCGGACGAGTGCCAGCCGATCTTCTCCAGGCGGCGGGCGACGCGGACGCCGGGGAGGTCGGTGTCGACGACGAAGAGGGAGATGCCGCCGACGCCGTGTTCGGGCGCGGTCTTGGCGGCGACGGTGAGGAACTGGCCGTCGGCGCCGTTGGTGATGAAGATCTTGCTGCCATTGAGGAGGAAATGGTCGTCCTTGCGGACGGCGCGGGTGCGCAGCGCGGAGACGTCGGAGCCCGCGTCCGGCTCGGTCACGGCCAGCGCGCCGACGGCCTTGCCGGCGACGGACGGCGCGACGTAGCGCTGCTTGAGCGCCTCGGTCCCCCAGCGGAAGATGTGCTGGGTGGCCATGAACTGCTGGACGGAGACGGCGGCGCAGAAGCCGCCCATGCGGGAGCGCGGCAGCTCCTCGAGGAAGGCGACGGCGTGGAAGACGTCGCCGCCCGCGCCGCCCAGCTCGGGCGGGAAGAGGAGCCCGAGGAACCCCAGCTCGCCCATGCGGGCGAAGATCGAGCGCGGGATGCGACGTTCCTTCTCCCAGGCGTCGGCGTTCGGCGCGACCTCCTTCTCCAGGAAGCGGCGCACGGAAGCGCGGAACGTGTCGTGTTCGGGGGTGAAGTACGGGGAGGGCATCACCGGTCTCCTTTCGACTCGCCGGGCGCACTCGCCCCGCCGCTCGCGGCGCTCGGGCGGGGCTGCGTGGCGCCCCTACTCACGACTCACGCTCCCCCGTGGAACTTGCCCCCCCGGCGAGCGAGGTCGACCAGCATCGGCGGGGGCGCGAAGCGGGGCCCGTGGCGGGCGGCGAGGTCCTCCATGCGGCGGACGACGGCGGGGGCGCCGACGGCGTCGACGTGGCGGAACGGGCCGCCGCGGAAGGGCGGGAAGCCGAGGCCCAGGATGCCGGCGGTGTCGCCGTCGCCGGGCGAAGCAATGACGCCTTCCTCCAGGCACCGGATCGCCTCGGCGACCATGAGCAGGGCGAGGCGGTCGGCGAGGTCGGCCGCCGGGATGTCGCGCGCGCTGCGGCCGTCGAAGAACGCGTAGACCTCGCCGTTGGGGCGTTTGCGGGCCTTCTTGCCCGGCGGCGGGTAGAGATAGAAGCCGCGGCCGCTCTTGCGGCCCAGGAAGCCGGCCTCCTTCAGCTTCGGGAGCGCGGCGTTGACCACGCCCCCGCGCTCGACGAAGAGCGCGCCGAGGTCGCGGGCGACGTGGGCGCCGACGTCGATGCCGACCTCGTCGACGAGGGCCACGGGGCCGACGGGGAAGCCGAAGTCGAGCAGCGCGCCGTCGACGGCCTCGATGGTCGCGCCCTCGCCGATGACGATCATCGCCTCGTTGAGGTACGGCGCGAGGATGCGGGTCGTGTAGAATCCCGGGCCGTCCTTGACGACGACGACCGACTTGCCCTGCGCGGCGGCGAAGGCGCGGGCCGTGTCGACGGCCCACGGCGCGGTCTGCGGGGCGACGATCAGCTCCAGGAGGGGCATCTTGGGCACCGGCGAGAAATAGTGCATCCCCAGCACGCGCTCGGGATGCTTCGCGCCTTCCGCGACGCGTGCGATGGCCAGGGCGGAAGTGTTGGAGGCGTACACCGCCTCGGGGGAGATGGCGTCCTCGGCTTCGGCGAGCACGCGGCGCTTGAGGGCCAGATCCTCGAATACGGCTTCGACGACGATGTCGGCGCCGCGCAGGTCGGCGGCGGACTTCGTCAGGAGCAGGCGCGAGCGGCGCCGGTCGGCCTCGTCGCGGTGGAGGGCGCCGGACTTGACCTGCTTGCGCAGACCCTCGTCGATCGACTTCGCGGCGCTCGTGAGGACGTCGTCGTTGATGTCGCGCAGGACGACGGGGGCAAGGCCGAGAGAGACGGAGGCGATGCCGGCGCCCATGAAGCCGGCGCCGAGGATCGCGGCGCGGTGGATGGGTCGCGGCTGCGCGCCGGCGGGGGACTTCTTGGCCTCGGTCATGGCGAGGAAGAGGCGGACGAGCGAGCGGGACTCCGGGCCGGCGCCGAGCTTCGCGAAGTGCCGGCTCTCGCACTCCTGGCCGGCGGCGGCGCCCTTGAGCAGTCCGGTCTGGACGCAGTCGAGGATGGCGAGCGGCGCGGGGTACAGGCCGCGAGTGCGGCGCAGGACCTGCTTGCGCGCGGTGCGGAGCACGAGGAGGCACAGCGGGGGCAGGAGCAGGGCGCGCTGGGCCAGGGGCAGGTCGCGACGTGCGAGCCTGCCTTCGGCGAGGGCCAAGGCGGCGCGGGCCGCCGTGTCGGCGATCCCGCCGGGGGTGGTGAGGGCATCGACCAGGCCGAGCTTGTGGGCCTTGCGGGCGCGGATGCGGCCGCCGGCCAGGAGCAGCGGCAGCGCGGCGGGCAGGCCGATCCGCCGGGGCAGGCGTTGCGTTCCGCCACCGGCCGGGAGCAGGCCGAGCATGACCTCGGCGGCGGAGAAGACGGTCTCCGGATCGTCCGAGGCGACGACGTAGTGGCACGCGAGGGCGATCTCGAGACCGCCGCCGAGCGCGGCGCCGTGGACGGCGGCGACGACGGGTTTGGGCGAGGCGGCGACGCGGTCGAGGAGCCTCTGGCCGCGGCGCGACAGGCCTTCGATGTCCGCGGGCGACAGGCCTTCGAGCACTTTCAGGTCGGCGCCGGCGACGAAGTTCTGCGGCTTGCCGCTGGCGACGACGAGGGCGCGGACGGAGGGATCGTCGAGCAAGGGGGCGGTCTCGCGCTCCAGCTCATCGACGAGCGCGGGGGAGAGGGTGTTGACCGCTCGGCCGGCGACGTCGAGGAAGAGGATGACGACGCCGTCGTCCCGGCGTTCGAGGCGCAGGTTGGTGCTCATCGCGTCCTCCTCACGGCCGCTCCAGGACCATGGCGATGCCGATCGCGCCGGCGGCGCAGGCGGCGACGATGCCCCGGCGGGCCTTCTCGTGGCGCATGCGGTGCGCGGCGTTGAGGATCAGGCGCGCTCCGGTGGCGCCGAAGGGGTGGCCGAGGGAGAGCGAGCCGCCCCAGAGGTTGAGGCGGGCGGTGTCGATGAGCCCCACCGGACGGTCCCGGCCCAGCCGGTTGCGGCAGAACGGGCCGTCGGCGAGCATCTTCCGCACGGCGAGCACCTGCGCCGCGAAAGCCTCGTGCAGCTCGACGACCTCGACGTCGTCGAGCGTCGTGCCTGCGGCGTCGAGGGCGCGGGGCATGGCGAGGGCGGGACCGAGCAGCAACTCCTCGCGCGGGTCCATGCCGACGACGGAGGAGGAGCGGATGACGGCGAGGGGCTCGAGGTGGAGGGCGCGGGCCTTGCGTTCGCTCATGAGGAGGACGGCGGCGGCGCCGTCGGTGAGGAAGGAGCTGTTGGCGGCGGTGACGCTGCCGAGCTTGCGGTCGAAGGCGGGGGAGAGCCGGGCGATCTTCTCGAGGGTGGTGTCGCCGCGGAAGCCGTTGTCGGCCGTGATCGGTTTCTTGCGCGCCGGGAGGAAGGCGGGCTCGATCTGGGTGAGCAGTCCCGCCTCGGTCGCCTTCGCGGCGCGCGTGTGCGAGAGCACGGCGTATTCGTCCTGCTCCCGGCGGCCGATGGCGAGGCGGCGGGCGAGGCGCTCGCAGTTCTGGCCCATGGTCTCGCCGGTGGTGAACTCGGCGATCGCCGGGGCCTCGGGGAGGAGGTCGGCCGCCCTGAGCCCGCCGAGGAGCTTGAGCCAGTCGCGGGGGCCCTTGGCCTTCTGGGAGGCGATGAGGCGTTTGCGGACGGGTTTGCGGAAACGGATGGGGGCGTCGGAGAGGGTCTCGGCGCCGGCGGCGACGACGACGTCGGCGGCGCCGGTCTGGATGGCGCGCACGCCGTCGATGGCGGCCTGGAGGGAGGAGACGCAGGCGACGGTGACGGTGTAGGCGGGGCAGGAGACGGGGATGCCGGCGCCGACGACGACCTCGCGGCCGAGGTTGGTGGTGGCGGGGTCGGCGACGACGGAGCCCATGACGAGGAGGTCGATGGCGTTGGGATCGATGCGGGTGCGGTGCAGGAGGGCGGCGACGGCCATGCGACCCAGGTCGTAGGCGGTGAGCTCGGCGAAGTCGGTGCCCGAGCGGAGGAACGGCGTGCGGGCGCCCTCGATGACGACGACGGGTTCGAGCTGGGCCATGGGTGGATCCCCTTTCCCTTCTCTTGCGCGGTCTCCCCGCTAGATACCCCGTAAGGCGGTTGGATGTCTCGTGCAAACGGGGGGGGGAGGAGGGTCGTTGGTTCTTGGTGGGTCGGCCGGGTCGAGTCGTTGGTCCGGAGGTGCGGGGGAGTTGGACGATGGGCGGGATGTCCCGTATAATTCGCGCGTTGTCCCGGCGGGCGTCGGGAGGATGGAGGGCAGGGGCCATGCGTGCACGCGTTTCGCGGTCGACTGCGCTTGGTGTGTTCTGGGTTTGCGCGGCGGTGACGGCGGTCGGGTGCGCGACGGGAACGGGGTCGCCGGCGGACGCGGAGGCGGGGGAAGCGGTGGAGGGCGGCGACGGGGGGGAGGAGATCGAGGGAGGGGAGGAGGAGGGGGACGGCGACGGGGGCGGGGGCGAGATCGAAGGGGAGACGGACGCCGGGGACGAGGGGGAGGCGGGGGACGACGCGGACGTGGGCGGGGAGACCGGGTGCTCGAGCGTGGAGGAGTGCGACGACGGGATCGAGTGCACGGTGGACTCGTGCGACCCGCGGGACGGGATGTGCAAGCACGAGGCGTTGCACATGGCGTGCGACGACGGCAATCCGTGTTCGGGTGCGGAGACGTGCGACGTGGTGCTGGGCTGCATGCCCGGGACGCCGGTGGACTGTTCGGACGAGTTCGACTGCACGGTGGACGCGTGCGACGCGTTGACGGCGGAGTGTCGTCACACGCCGAGCCACGCGTTGTGCACGGAGCCGCAGATCTGCGATCCGGCGCGGGGCGGGTGTGCGGATCCGCCGACGTGCGCGAGCGACGTCGACTGCGACGACGACGACGACTGCAACGGTGTGGAGACGTGCGGGCCGGGGTTGTTCTGCGTTCCGGGTGCGGCGGTGGTGTGCGACGACGGGGTGAGCTGCACGGTGGACTCGTGCGACCCTGCGGGCGGAGCCTGCTCGTTCACGCCCAACGACGCGGCGTGCGCGGACGCGGACCTGTGCAACGGGGACGAGGCGTGCGACCCGGCGGCGGGGTGCGGGCCCGGGGTGCCGGTGGACTGCGACGACGGGGTCGGCTGCACGGAGGATTCGTGCACGCCGGCGACGGGGCGGTGCCGCAACGCGGCGGACGACGCGCGTTGCGACGACGGGGTGCTGTGCAACGGCCAGGAGATCTGCGACGTGCGGTCGGGCTGTGCGGCGGGGACGCCGCCGGCGTGCAGCGACGGCATCGCGTGCACGGACGACCGGTGCAATCCCGGGACGGACCGGTGCGTGAACACGCCGAACGACGCGCCGTGTTCGGACGGGTCGTTCTGCAACGGGGCCGAGGTCTGTTCGGCGGTGACGGGCTGCGGGGCGGGGACGGCGCCGGTGTGCAGCGACGGCATCGCGTGCACGACGGACGCGTGCGACCCGGCGGCCGGGGGCGGGGCGGGGGCGTGCGTCTCGACGGCGCCGGATCGCGACCGTGACACGTATGCGGACGCGGCGTGCACGGGGACGGACTGCGACGACCTGGACGCGGCGGTGCATCCCGGTGCGGCGGAGAGCTGCAACGCGATCGACGACGACTGCGAGGGCGGGACGGACGAGACGTTCGCGTGCGTGCGCGGGACGACGATGTCGTGCAGCACGAGCTGCGGCTCGGCCGGCACGCAGCTCTGCTCGAACACGTGCGCCTGGGGCGCGTGCACGCCGCCGGCGGAGACGTGCAACGGGTTCGACGACGACTGCCTGGCGGGCTGCGACAACGGCTGGGAGTGCTGCCGGGGCGAGAGGCGCTCGCAGAGCTGCGGGTTCTGCGGGACGCAGGAGCGTTCGTGCGGCGCGACGTGCGCGTGGGGCTCGTGGGGGGCGTGCACGGGGGCGGGCGAGTGCGCGGCGGGGGGTACGGAGACGCGGGCGTGCACCTGCGGCGGCACGGAGTCGCGGACGTGCGGCTCGGGCTGCGCCTGGGGCGCGTGGAGCGGGTGTGCGGCGGGGGCGTGCACGCCGGGGGCGACGCAGTCCTGCACGACTTCGTGCGGCACGACGGGCCTGCAGACGTGCTCGGCCACCTGCTCGTGGGGTGCCTGCACGCCGCCCGCGGAGGTCTGCAACGGCACGGACGACGACTGCGACCTGACGTGCGACGACGGGGTGGGGACGTGCTGCCGGGGTGCGA
Source organism: Deltaproteobacteria bacterium (assembly GCA_016218765.1). Taxonomy (GTDB): domain Bacteria; phylum Myxococcota_A; class Polyangia; order DRWM01; family JAAZOP01; genus JAAZOP01. The sequence goes on from JACRCZ010000048.1 coordinate 65,623, forward strand.
CGGAGACGGCGAGCTGCGGGGCGTGCGCCACGCAGACGCGCACGTGCAACGCGAGCTGCGGCTGGGGCGCGTGGGGCTCGTGCACGGGCGGCGGGGTCTGCACGCCGGCGGCGACGGAGACGCGGGCGTGCACCTGCGGCGGGACGGAGTCGCGCACGTGCCTGGGCACGTGCCTGTGGGGTGCGTGGAGCGGCTGTGCCGCGGGGGCGTGCACGCCGGGGTCGAGCCGCTCGTGTGCGACGGGGTGCGGGTCGAGCGGCACGGAGCTGTGCACGGCGAGCTGCACGTGGAGCGGGACGTGCGTTCCGCCGGCGGAGACGTGCAACGGGGCGGACGACGACTGCGTGGCGGGTTGCGACAACGGGGTGGGCGAGTGCTGTCGGGGCGGAACGCAGAGCCAGAGCTGCGGCTTCTGCGGGACGCAGACGCGCTCGTGCGGGGCGACGTGCGCCTGGGCCGCGTGGGGCTCGTGCACGGGCGGCGGCGTGTGCGCGGCGGGCTCGACGGAGACGCGCGCGTGCGCGTGCGGCGGGACGGAGTCGCGCACGTGCAGTCCGTCGTGCGCGTGGGGGGCGTGGAGCGGGTGCGGAGCGGGCTCGTGCACGCCGGGCACGACGGGCTCCTGCACGACGTCGTGCCTGTCGACGGGCACGCGGCTGTGCCAGGCCGACTGCACGTGGGGCCCGTGCAATCCGCCGTCGGAGTCGTGCAACGGGGCCGACGACGACTGCGACCTGCTGTGCGACGACGGGATGGGCACGTGCTGCCGCGGCGCGACGGAGTCGCAGGCCTGCGGGTACTGCAGCACCGGGACGCAGTCGCGGAGCTGCGGAGCGACCTGCACGTGGGGCGGGTGGAGCGCGTGCGTGGGCGGCGGCGCGTGCTCCCCGGCCTCGTCGCAGGCGTGCAGCAACTCGTGCGGCGCGGCCGGCACCCAGACGTGCTCGGCCGGCTGTGCGTGGGGCACCTGCTGCGCGGCGGCGGAGGTGTGCGGCAACGCGTGCGACGACGACTGCGACGGCTCGACGAACGAAGGGTGCTCGTGCACGGGCGACACGTGCGCCTGCCCGCTGACGGTGGCAGGCGCGGGCGGGACGTACACGGGGACGACGTCCGGGATGGCGAACAACACGTCGGGCACGTGCGCTTCGTCGGCGTGTCCCGACGTGGTGTACTCGTTCACGCCGTCCACGACGGGCACGTGGGCGATCGACACGAACGGCTCGGCCTTCGACACGGTGCTGTACGTGCACTCGGGCGGCTGCCCGGGCACGCAGCTCGCGTGCGACGACGACAGCGGGAGCGGGAGCCAGTCGCGGGTGCTGGTGAGCCTGACGGCGGGAACGACGTACTACGTCTTTGTCGACGGCTACAACGGCCTCTTCGGCTGCTCGTCGGGGGCCTACACGCTGCACGTCTACCTGAGCGTGAGCGGCGGAGACACGTGCGCGGCGGCGCCGGCGATCTCGGGGGCGGGGAGCTGGGCCGGCGACACCTGCGCGCTGGCTTCCGACTACGCCGGCTCCTGTGCCGGCAGCGGCGGCAACGACGCGGTCTTCGCCTGGACGGCGCCGTCGGCGGGGACGTGGAACTTCGACCTCCAGTACTCGGCCTTCGACACCTCGCTCTACGTGCGCTCGGCCACATGCACGGGCACGGAGATCGACTGCGACGACGACTACTGGGGCGTGGCCGGCGCTTCGTACTTCAGCGCGAGCCTCTCGGCCGGCCTGTACTACGTCTTCGTCGACGGGTACGGCAGTGGGGACTGCGGGGCGTACCAGCTGGATATTTATTAGAGCGGTGGAGCGGGGGAGCGGCAGGGGGGAAGAGCGGGGGGGATTGGGTCAGGGGTCGAGGGTGGCGGCGAGGCCGGAGGCGCCGGCGAGGATGCCGCGGCCGTTGGGGGTGAAGACGAGGCGGGTGCCGGAGGCGCCGGGGAGGGGCGGCGTGCGGACGGGGGGATCGGACCACTCGGCGGAGGCGCCGATGGCGAGGCCGGCGCCGGAGCCGTCGAAGAGCTCGAGAGTGCCGTCGGGGAGGGTGCGGGCACCGATGACGGTGAGGTCGTCGCCGGTGAAGCCGTATTGGGTCCAGCTGGCGCCGGCGTCGGTCGAGCGGTAGACGACGTTGGCGTTGACGAGCCAGGCGGTGTCGGCGCCGGACGAACCCAGCCAGTTGATCGTGAAGTAGGAGCGCGGGCCGGGGAGGCCGCCGCCATCGAGTTCGGCGAAGGTGCGGCCGTCGTCGGTGCTGCGCCAGAGGGCGCGACCGTCGGAGAGGAGGATCGTGGGCGAGGGGGCAGAGGGCAGGACGGCGAGCAGGCGCGGGGAGCGGCCCGCCGCGCCGGGCAGGGGGACGACGGTCCAGGAACGGCAGCCGTCGGCGGTGGCGAAGAGGCGGAGGCGAGAGGCGGCGAGGCCGTGGTCGTTGTCGAGGAAGTGCAGCATGGCGATGCCGGGGTACGAGTAGTCGGTGGATTCGCCGGGCAGGTCGAGCGGCAGGCCGGTGGAGCGTTCCTCCCAGGTGGCGCCGCCGTCGTCGCTGGCGACGACGTGTCCCCACCTCGTGCCGAGGCGAATGTGGGTCGCGTCGGGAACGGCCACGGCGGACCACCCAAGGAACGCCTCCTCGTAGCCGTCCGTGACGGGAGGGAGGTTGACCTCGACGTCGGACCAGGTCTCGCCGAGGTTGCGCGAGAGGAGGACGGAGGTTTGGCCGGCGGCCACGGCGAGTGAGCCGGCGACGGCCAGGTCGGAGAGGTGGGGTGTGGGCCCGTCGTTCGCGGAGACCCAGCGATCACCCTCGGCGCGGTAGATGCGACCGCCGTAGCCGACGCCGAGAGCGTGGTCGAGGTCCCGGACGGCGAGGTCGCGGCCGTCGGGGTTGGATTCGCTGCCGGGGACCGGTCCGGGGAAGGGGCCGCCGAACCAGGTCTTGCCGTCGTCCCAGGTGCAGCGCACGCGGCGCAGGCGCTCGTCGGGCACGCAGAGGTCGGCGGGGCCGGCGGGAGGAGCACCGGGCGTTTCGGTCCAGGCGCCGGCCGTCTGCCAGGTTTCGCCGCCGTTGGTGGTGGTTTCGAGGGGCGCGTTGGTCTCGGGGACGAAGGCGTCGCCGCCGAGCGCGACGCCCGACGCGTCGTCGGCGAAGACGGCGAAGCGGACGTAGCGTTCGAAGAACGTGCGCGGATCGAGCCACGAGGCGCCGCCGTCGTCGCTGCGGCGAATGAACCCCGTGTGGTCGACGGCCATTCCCTCCGCGCCGGGAGTCGTCACGGGCATGTGGCGAAGGTCGAACCAGCCGCCGCCGACGAAGGCGCGCGTTTCGGTGGCGAAAGCGAAGGCGTCGGCGCGGCCGGGGAGGGGACCGACCATCGTCAACGTCGCGCCCTCGATGCGCTCGAGGAAGTTGGTGACCACCCAGGAGCGTTTCCAGCGGTCGACGAGGATGCGGCCGGAGGGGCCGCGCTGGAAGGTCGAGCCGTCGCCGCCCCAGGCGCGTTCAGGCGACGGCGTCGCGATCGTCTCCCACGCACTGCCGTCGGCGCTACGCAAGCGGGTGCCGTCCTTGCTGGCAAGCCAGATGACGCCGTCCGAGGCGCGGCCGACGGCGATCCAGTCGGCCGTGGAAGGAACGTCGACGAGGTCCCAACTCGCGCCGGAGTCGGTGCTGCGGACGACGGCGCCGCCGTAGCCTGCGGCCCAGGCCTCGGAGTCGGAGAACCATTCGACGGCGACGAGGGTCTGCAGGGTGGGGCCGGGATTGCGCACCAGCCAGCCCGGGGATGGAGCCGCACCTCTTCCCGGGCCTGAAGGCCCGGGCTGCACCCCCAAGCCCGCGTCGCGGGCTGAGGAGGAATCCGCTTCCGGGGGCGAGACCCCGGGCGGGACCACGAAGCCCGCTTCGCGGGCTGACGAGGAAGGGAGACTCTCTCCGGAGTGGTCGGTGACGGACGCGGGGGCGCGGGCGCGGCAGCCGGGGAAGGTCGCGGCGAGGAGCGCAAGCAAGGCAGTGATGCGCGCGAGGGACCGATCGCGGGCTGGTTGGGTTCTCAACTTACACCTCGTCGGCGATGGACACCGCCCGCGGGCGGTGCTTGGTCGAATGGTATCCCACCCTTTGCGTCCTTTGCGGTTCTTTGCGCCCTTTGCGCGAGCTTCGGGACCATGGATCATGTTCTCCCCGCAGCCTTCAAATTGGGATTGACACGTCCGTCCGTATCGTTTATATACGTAGTTGTGGATGGATGGTGGTCATGACGACGGAGTTTCGGAGGCAGGCAGACCGGCAGCGCAAGGAGCGGCGCCGCGAGGTGTTGCTCGACGCGGCGGCGGTGGTCATCGGGCGCCAGGGTTATCACCGCACGCTGGTTTCGGAGATTGTGGCGGAGGCCGGGTCGGGTCAGGGGACGTTCTACCGTTACTTCCGGGACAAGCGGGAGGTGTTCGACGCGTTGTTGGATCGGTTCGTGGAGACGGTGTTGGGGCAGTTTTCGGAGATGAGCGTGAACCTGCCGCGGAACGCGCGGGAGTACCGGGACGCGTCGGTGGCGGCGATCCAGCGGATTGCGGCGGCGGCGGAGCGGGACCGGGCGTTGGTGCGTCGGCTCGTGCAGGAGGGTCCGGCGGTCGATGCCGCGTTCGAGCGCAAGCTGGCGGGGGTGCAGGATCGGCTGGCTGGGCTGGCGCAGTTCTACCTGGACCACGCGGTGCGGAGCGGGTTTGCGCGGCCGTGCAACACGGCGGTGGTGTCGCGGGCGGTGATCGGGATGGCGTTCGCCGGGGTGCAGCAGTGGATGGACGGGCGGTACGAGGAGCTGCCGCTCGAGCGATTGATCGAGGAGATGGTGGATTTCGCGTTTCACGGGTTCGGGGCCCCGGTGGGCGACGGGGGAGGAGGAGCGTCATGAAGGATCTGCATGGGAAGACGGTGTTGGTGACCGGGGCGGCGAGCGGCATCGGGCTCTGCACGGCAGAGGAGTTCGCGAAGGCGGGGACGACGCTGGTGCTGACGGACATCCAGCCGGAGGCGTTGGAGCGGGCGGCGGAGCGTTTGCGGGGGTGCGGGGCGACGGTGCACACGCGGGTGGTGGACGTCACGGATCGCGCGCAGGTCGACCTGCTGGCGAAGTGGGTGGTGGACGAGCTGGGCGGGCTGGACATCCTGGTGAACAACGCGGGCATCGGGCATCACGGCGAGCTGGCGGACACGACGCTCGACACCTGGAAGAAGCTGATGGACGTGAACTTCTGGGGGCCGCTGTACCACATCTACGCGTTCCTGCCCTCGATGACGGCGCGCGGGTCCGGGCACATCGTGAACGTCTCCTCGGGCCAGGCGTTCTTCCGGATGCCGACCTGGGGGGCGTACGCGGCGATCAAGGTGGCGGAGGGGGCGTTCTCCGAGGTCCTGCACTTCGAGCTGCGGGGGAAGGGCATCCGGGTGACGACGGTCTATCCGTTCCTGGTCAACACGCCGTTCTATCGCGGGGTGGAGGGGGGGACGTGGGCGGACCGGCTGTCGATGAAGCTGTTGCCGCTGTACTCGATGACGCCGGAGAAGGTGGGGACGATCATCTTCAAGGCGGTGGTCGACGATCGGCGGGTGGAGATGGTGAGTGCGATCAACCTGCTGGGTTTCTACGCGCACCTGTTGCCGCCGCTGGCGGCGGCGATGAGCGAGGTGGCGACGTATTTCCTGGCGCGCAAGCCGGCGCGGACGGCGCGGGGAAAGGAGTAGGGCGATGGAGCGGCTGATGGAGCTGGTGCGCGGCGTGACGGAGAAGAAGTTCGGGTTCCGGATGGACGAGGTGATGAGCGGGACGCACGTGTTCGAGCCCGGGGCGGGTCCGGAGGGGCGGCACGAGTTCTCGTTCACGGTGACGTGGGGTCCCGACGACCTGGTGCGGTGGCTCGACCCCCGGAGCGGCTCGTTCCTGACGCAGGACCTCGACGGCACGGTGACGATCGGCGGCCTGTGCGAGGCGGCGCCGTGCCAGGGGCGGCTGGAGCTGCGGTATTTCGACGAGCACGTGTTGCGCTACCGGTTCGAGTTCGAGGTCGCGGGCGTGCGCTATCGCTACGTGGGCGAGAAGGTGAACATCCAGCCGTGGAACCTGCCGGTCTCGCACACGACGTGCTTCGGCGTCGTGACGGAGGTCGAGAGCGGGCGGCTGATCTCGCGTTCGGTGACGCACTTCCGGCTGCGCACGGTGCCGGCATTCCTCAAGAGCCTGCGGGCGGCGTGATTTCGCGCAAGGGACGCGAAGAGGCAAGGCACGCCAAGAGGGGGGCGGCGGTTCAGAGGTCCTCGAGGCGTCCCGAGCCGTCGTCAAACGTGGCTTTCTTGCGCCGGATGCGCCATTCCGAGTCCCGGCGCGCGAGCTCGTACCGGAACTCGACCGTCTTGGGCCGCCAGCTCCCGTCGGTCCTCACGACGGCGGAGCGCTCGGCCTGTTCGACGCCGAGTACCTTCTCCTTTCGCGGGTCGTACGTGGGAGGATACCCGTAGATGGAGAACGTGAGTCGGTGGTGATCGCCCGGCAGGCAGCACGCGTCGAAGATTCCTGCCAGCGCTGCCGCGTCCGCCCTGCCCGACCTCCAGCAGCGCCTCTCCCATCGGTTCATCTCGCGGATGAAGGACTCGACGACGCCGGCGGGGCCGGCGGTCGAAGGGGCTCGAGGAGTCGGGGTCGTTCGTTTCATGTGTTGTTCCTGCAGCGCCTGGCGCCGCCCGGCGCGAAGGTCATCGACTTCGACCAGCCGCATCTTCAGGTCGCCCGTCGGGCGACGCGTGGCTTCGAGCCCGATCACGAAGGGCGTGGGTTGGCTATCGGGGGCGGGGTTGGCGTCCCACAACCGGAATTGGATTCGCCACGTCGGTGCCCTGCGGTCCGGCAGGCGGGAACCCGCGAGGCTGCTGCCGGGTCCGTCCAGGCCGTAGGCGCGTTGCGGGGGGAGGACGAGGGGAAAGCCGCGTCTCGCGCACCGGGCCAGTTCTCGCTGCAGCGTCGCCGGCAGCACCCCGGCGCGGGCCAACGCCGCCGTCCGGCCTGCGACGATTTTCGCCACCAGGTCCTGGAGGAGGGGACGCAACTCGTCGATGACGGGCGGGCTGCCGACCAGGAAGCTGTCATGCGCAGGATCCCGGAGCCCATCCTGGATGGCGTAGTGCGGATCCCAGCTCTCGAAGCGCACAATCTCGGGATGCCCCTCTAGCACCGGCGCATGGCGGGCGTAGTCGAGCGGTTTCTCGAGGGTGACGGTGAAGTGGCTGTGGGCGGTCCAGCATGCTGCCGAGACGACCGCGTTGCCGCGCCGAAGCTCGGCGTCGAGGATGGCGGCCAGGGTCGGCCCCAGGCGATTCCGCTGTGCCGGCGGCAGGTGACGCGCCGTCGCACGGGGATGCGTGTGTCCGGCGCCGGATCCGGGCGCCGCTGTCCGCGCGGTGCGTTTGCGCCTTGTCTCGCTGTTCGCCACGAGCCGCACCTCCCGTCCCAGGGCGACGCGGAGACGATCGTCGAGACTGCCGTCTGCGGTCAAGCCTGCGCGCAGTGGGGGTTGAGAGGTTGACGGCCCGGCCGCGCGTGTTCAGGGTGGCGGCGGGGTGGGCGACGCTTCGCCGGGCTGCTCTCGGCGGGAGAGGTGCGATGCCCAACTGGACCTTCTACTGCTGGTCGTGCGGGCGCACGACCGAGATGATCGACAAGGTGGCCCGGTTCGACGTGTGCCCGCACTGCGGCGCGGACATGCACTCCTGCCGGAACTGCGAGCACTGGGACCCGGATCGGCCGGAGCGCTGCTGCGACGAGTCGTACCCGCTCGCGGAGGACCCGAAGCGCTCCAACGTCTCGAGCCGCTTCGAGGCCCGGCGCTCGCCGCACCCGTCCCGCGCCGGAGCCGAAGCCGCGCGCGCCAGGCTCGACGAGGTTTTTGACAAGAAGCCGAAATAGCACGGCGCGGAGTGCTACGGCGCGGGGGGCCAGGAGACGCCGACGTAGATGGGGTTGGAGTAGACCCAGGCGTGGTCGACGACGTAGGTGTCGGCGCGGAGGCCGAGCCAGGGGCGGAGGTGTTCGGGGACGATGCGCACGTCGGCGCGGTACACGCCGACGGGCGCCGCCGGCAGCTCGACGGTGCCCTGCCCTGTCGCGACTTCCATCCAGGTCCCGTCGTCGGAGCGGAGGATCCGTGCGGTGATCACCGGCTGCGGGCCGTCCGGGTCGAGCTTGCTGACGGTGGGGGCGACGACGCGCAGGACGACGGTCTCGCCGGCCGGGACTTCGTCCCCCATTTCGTAGAACGTTCCGGCGGCTTCGGCGTGGAAGTCGAACCCGACGGGGTATCCGAGGTAGTCGAAGCCGCCGTAGAGGCGGCCGCGGCGGATGGCGTCCTTGAGCGCAACGTCGTCGACCGCGCCCGCGGGGAGCAGCACGTAATTGGAGAACCAATGCGTGAGGCGGCGGAAGGAGTCGATCCGCTCGCCATCGGGGCTGGTCCCGTTGAAGGTGTTGCGGTGGACGTCGGTGGCCAGGACGCCGGCGGAGCGGCGGATCGCGAGGGCCCTGGACCAGCGGAGCAGGTCGGCGTCGTTCTCGCGCCAGATGGGCACGAGGCCGAGCTCGGGCACGGGGACGCGGCACGGCGCCCGGCGCAGCTCGGTCAGGAGGCTCAGCGCTTCCGCGATGCCGTCCTCCAGGTTGAAGTGCAGGTTGTAGATCTCGAAGCCGTCGAGCGGCATGGCGAGCAGCTCCTCGACGGGCCAGCCTTCGGTGTGCTGGACGAGGGCCACGGCGCCGGCGGCCTTGAGCGCCTCGATGCCGGCGGGCGTGGTGTCATTGTAGTTGTCGTGGCGTTCGGCCGGCGTGTCGCCGACGTGGTGTTCGAGGCCGATGGGCATCGAGCCCTGCTCGGTGCCCGCGGCGATGATGATCTCGCGGCCGTCGGGGCAGGCCATGCGGTTGGCGACGGGGTTGCCGTCGCGCTCGATGAGGGTGTCGCCGGGGGCGTAGAGCAGGATGTCGGGAAACTCGTGGTCGGCGAAGAGGGTGGCGTGGTCGGTGAGGAAGGCGAAGTCCTGGCCGGTGTCGCAGAGGGCCTGGCGCAGCTGCTGGAAGCACTCTTCGTTGCGCACGCCGTCGGTGAACGGCTCGTTGTCGCAGCCGTCGTGGGAGTAGGGCGAGTGGATGTGGATGATGCCGCGGCGGAGCTGCCAGTCCCGCGGGGCCGGGACCTCGGACGAAGGCAGGACGGCCCACGGGTGGTAGAAGCGATCGTCGGCGAACTCCTCGCCGGGGGGCGAGTTGCAGACGAACGCCTCCGCCTCCTCGGTCACGTCGAGGGCGTCGACCGCGTCGGCGGCGACGTCGCCCGCGTCGCCGGAGCTTCCGGCCGGGCCGCAGGCGAGGAGGGAGAGGCAGGTGAGTCCGAAAACGGCACGATGTCCACGGTGCATCATGACGGGATAGTACGTCGTGACGGGCGACGATGCCACGGAGAGGCGGCGCGACTCACGCGAGCGCTCCACCGCTCCACCGCTCCACCGCTCCACCCTACGTGCAGTCGTCGAACTCGAGGATGTCGATGGGGGAGCGCCAGCGGACGACGGGAGGAGCGGTGGGGGCGGGGGCGGGGTGGGCGGCGAAGCTGACGGCGGAGAGGACGGCGAGGCAGGCGGCGAGGCTCCAGAAGAAGCCGCGGGGGCCGAGGAGCATGATGGCGAGGCCGCCGGCGGCCGGGCCGAGGACGGAGCCGACGCCGTAGGAGGCGGTGAAGCGGGCGTTGGCGGCGGCGAGGGTGTGGATGTCGACGCGGCGGCCGACCTCGGCGAGACCCAGGGTGTACATGGAACCGACGCCGATGCCGGCGAGGACGCAGCACAGGATGATGGTCGTCAGCTCGAGGTGGAGCAGCGGCAGGCAGACGCCGACGAGGGCGATGGAGGCGGCAGCGCGGGTGAGCGGAATCGGTCCGACGCGATCGGCGGCGACGCCGACGGGGATGTGGGTCACGAGGCCCGAGCCGACGACGAGGACGAAGAACCAGCCGACCTGGTCGTTGGAGAAACCGAGGCGCACGGTGCAGACGGGGAGCAGCGCGGTGACGATGGCCTCGCAGAAGCCGTAGCTGAAGCCGATGACCATCGGGGCGCGCAGCGGCAGGCGCGGCTGCTTGCGGCGTTCGGGGCGGTCGCGCACGGGAGGACGGGCGTCGGGAAAGAGGAACGGAGCCAGGCCGGCGGCCAGGATGGAGACGCCGGCGACGACGAGGAACGGCGGCCAGTTGCCGAGCGGATCGAGGAACGGCCACGAGGCGGCGCCGGTGCTGAAGCCGACGGAGAAGGCGACGCCGTAGAGGGCGAGGTTGCGGGCGCGGCGTGCGGGGTCGCCGATCAGGCTGACCGCGACCTCGGTGGAGACGAAGAACAGCGCCGCGAAGCCGCCGGAGAGGGCGCGGAAGGCGAACCAGGCGGCGAGAGTCGGGAGCGCGGGGTAGAGGAGGGCGGTGAGGCCGAGTCCGATGCTCCCGGCGAGGAAGGTGCGACGGACGCCCTGGCTCTTGATCACGCGGCCGGCGAGCAGTGCGCCGAGGCCGATGGCAAGGTACATGACGGTGCTGGTCAAGCCGTTGACGAGCGGCGCGACGCCGTCGCGATCGAGCCGGGCAGCGATGAGGGGGGTGAAGACGCCGATGGAGAGGCCGAGGGCGACGGTGGTGCCCAGGAGCATGACGAGGGCGGCGAGCGGATGGCGTTCCGCGCGCTCGCCCCCCTCCCCTGCCGGGCCGCAGTCGGCGGTCAACGCGAGATCACGAGCCAGGACGTGAGATCGATGTTGGCGCCGCTGCCGGTGTACGGTGCGCCGCCGTAGTCGGCGCGGTATTCGAAGGTGTTGTCGGCGCCGAGGACGACCTGGTCGGTGACGTCGAGAGAGACGATGGGGACTTCGCGTCCCGGGCACCAGCCCGAGCGGCCGTACCACCAGGTGCCGTACTGGTTGGGGACGGTGCCCTGGCCGGTCTGTTGCATGCAGTCGTCGTCGGTGCCGGCCTGGGGGAAGCTGCGGACGTTGTCGGTGCCGTTGACGAGGTAGTGGTGGTTCACGTTGCAGAACTCGGCGCAGTTGCCGAGGTCGGCCATGCCGTGGCCGGAGAGGACGGTGGCGATCTCGACTTTCGCGGCGTCGGCGGGCACGGGGAGGGTGATGGCGGGGTGGGCGGTGTCGTAGTCGGCGGTGAGGGCGCCGCCGGAGAAGAGGTACACGGCCTGCTCTGGGCGCACGGGCTTGCCGGCATCGGAGAAGCGCAGGTCGAGCGTGGTCTCGTAGGGTTGCTGCGAGTAGAAGGCGAAGCGGCGGCTGCCGCCGTCGCCGAGGAGCGGGAGGAGGGCGCTGGCGTCGTGGACCCAGCGGCCTTCGCGGTGGTAGGTGGTGATCCAGCGGCCGAGCTCGACGTCGCAGATGTCGGGATCGGATTCGTCGCAGAGGTAGAGCGAGTTGATGTAGTCCCAGGCCGGGCAGTCGCCGTACTCGCCGTCGCCGACGCAGCCGAGGTAGAGATCGAGCTCGAGGGTGTCGAAGCCGGCCATGGCGGCGGCGTCCGGGAGGTCGACATCGATCGTGGTGCGGGCGCCGGCCCAGCCCGGATCGGAGACGACCTCGCCGGCGAGGAGGTGGACGACGGTGGCGTCTTCGGCCTGCAGGGCCGCATCGCGCTCGGCCTCGAAGTTGTAGTAGACGGCCTCGTTGGCGGCCATGGAGAGGTTGGGTGCGAACCAGCCGCGGCCGGCGTCGTAGCGGGCGAAGTCGGCGTAGGAGCCGATGAAGCGGAGGCGCTGGAAGCGGTCGATGGCGACGCCCCAGCCGGGGGAGATCATCTGGGCGCCCAGCCAGCCCGGCAAGCCGCTGGCACGGCCGGGCAGGTAGTGGATGCGGCCCGTCCACCACGCGCGATCGTCCTCGCTCATTGCGCCCAGGGCGGTGTCGACGCGGCCTTGCAGGGCGGTGAGCGACTCGTTCCGGACGACGGGGGCGCCGTGGGTGGAGACGAAGAAGTAGTGGACGTTGCGCGGCGAGCGGGCGAGGAGGGTATTGACGTCCCGTTCCCAGATGCCTCGCGTCCAGCCGGACTCCTGCTGCGGGGTATCCTGGATGAAGAGGTAGACGTCGCATCCGCTCCAGGCTGCGGAGAGGGTCCACGTGCCGTCCCAGGTCTCGAAGGAGACGTCGGCGGCGACGGCGTAGAGGGCGGGGTCGTCCGGGGCATCGATGAACTCGCGCACGGGCAGGCCGAGGGTGGTGCAGGGATCCGGGGGGGATGTCTCAGCCTCGGCGTCACCCTCATCGGCAATCTCGGGTTCCGCGTCGGCTTCCGCTTCCGCCTCGGCGTCCGGCTCCGCGTCGGTGGCGTCATCGACATCGGCGGCATCGGCGTCGGGCTGGGAGGAGTCGCCGCCGTTGCAGGCGGCCGCGGCAAGGAAGGCCAGAGCGGAGATCCATGGGATGGCTCGCATGAGGGCGCGTATAGCACGGAACGAGGCGTGCGGACGAGCGGACGGGGGGGAAGCGAGCGGACGAGACGACCGCTCGGCCGCTCGGCCGCTCGACCGCTCGCCCGTTGGTCAATAGAGCGTGTCGTCGGGGTGGGTGGCGAGGAGCTCATCGATGCGTGCGAGGGCCTGCTCGCGGCGGTCGAGGACGGCGCCGACGATGTCCTCGTCCAACGTGGCGCCCTGGAATTCCCGGGTGAGCAGGGCACGGAGGGTGTCGGGGTCGAGATTGCGGAGGCTGTCGACGAGGGTTTGGGGGAAGACCTTGATGCGCCAGAGCCAGCGGCGGCACTGGACGTCGCGGCCGGAGGGGTTGTAGAGCGAGTCGCCGAAATCGATGGCGACGAGGAGCTGGGAGTCGGAATCGGGGAAGCGGACCGAGCCGACGTTGTGCGGGCGATCCTCGTTGAAGACGAGGAAGTCGAGGAGGAAGACGGCGGTGAGATCCTGGAGCGGCTGCGAGGCGGCCACCCAGTCGCGGTTGTTCGGTCCCATCCAGCCGGTGAGCTTGTCGAAGGTCTCGGGCAGCGAGGCGAGCGGTCCGATCTTGAACTGGAACTCGGGGACCCAGTAGGTGAAGGAGCCGCAGGCGCGGGTCTCGTCGCCCTCCCCTTCCCAGGTCACCAGCTCGGCGACCTCGGCCGGCTGATCGGCGAGGCCGACGTCGAGGATGGAACGGGGGAAACAGCGGTCGACGGTCGGGGTGAGACGGATGCCGAGGGCGCGGCCGAGGCGGTAGGAGAAGATCTCGCCGACCCAGTCGCGGTAGTTCTGCTGCTTGACCTTGAGGAGGCCCTCGATGGTGCCGCCGTCCGGGGTGGAGAGGGTGACGCGGAAGCGCACCTTGGGTCGGACGCCGCGCTCGTAGGTGGCCTTGACGAGGAGGCGGCCGTCGTCGCCGGCGGCCACGGTGTCGCCGCGGAGGAGCTGCTCGGTGGCGTCGAGGTTCCGGAGGCGTTCGATGGTGGACGCGTCGGCGGTCGTTTGGTCGTCGGGGGGGGAGAGATCCGGGGGGTCGGCGAGGGCGGAGTGAGGATGGGCGAGGCAGGCAAACACGGCGGCAAGGGCCGCTACGGCGCGAGTGTTCGGGAGGGCTGCGAGGCGCGGAAGGTGGGAACGGGAGTGGGCGGTTGGGGACGGCATCGGCGACCTTTCTTGGCGCGGAGGCTACAACGGGGCGATCCGGGCGGCAACGAGCGCGCGCCGTGGGTCACGGACGGATGGGGGAATGGAAAATGCAAAAATGCAATGAAAAATGAAAAACGACTCGGCGGGGGAGGCGCGGCGTCAGCGTTGTCGGCGGCGGGAGAGAAGGAGGGCGGCGGCGGCGAGGAGAAGGGACACGGCGGGGCCGAAGCTGGTGCCGGCGACGCGGCAGCCGCAGCCGGTTTCGGCGAAGCCGGGGCCGACGTCCACGACGTCGCGGGGGGTGTCGCCGGTGCCGTCGGTGGCGATGTCGGCGGGGGTATCGGGTGAGGCGTCGGCCTCCGCCGCTGTTTCCGCGTCGCCGGTGACGTCCGAATCGGCGTCCGCGTCCGCACCCGAATCCACGTCGGCCTCCGCGGAGGAATCCGCTTCGGCGGACGAGTCGGCGTCCGCGTCCGCGTCGGCGGCGCAGGCGCCTTCGTCGGTCGCGCCATCGCAGTCGTCGTCGGAGCCGTTGCACAGCTCGACGGCGGCTGCGTGAATGAAGGGATCGGAGTCGTTGCAGTCACCTTCGCACGAGGCAAAGCCGTCGCCGTCGCCGTCCAGCTCGTCGGCGGGCGTGGTCCCGTCGCAGTCGTCGTCCAGGCCGTCGCAGGATTCGGCTGCGCCGGGATGGCGCAGCGGATTGCCGTCGTCGCAGTCGCCGGCGGCGGTGGTGTAGCCGTCGCCGTCCCCATCGATCGGGACGGCGCCGGCGACGGCGTCGAAGCGGGCGATGGCGGTGGCGATGTCCTCGGCCCAGACGTAGTACCAGACGAAGGTGGTGGTTTCGCCGGGGTCGAGCGCGGGCTCGTGGAAGACGATGGCGGACCAGTAGTCGCCGGAAGCTCCGTTGTCGTCGACGGGCGTCATCCAGGTGGCGGAAGGGCTGTCGGGAAACGTGTCGACGGTCGAGGAGACGCGGGCGCGGGCGTCGGCGGAGCCGGCGGCGAGCACGACGGTCCTGGGGGAGGTGGTGCCGTTGGTGCGCAGGGCGGTGGAATCCGTGGGGGGTTGGCGCACGACATCGTTGTCGGTCGCGTAGCCGCCTCCGATGTCGACTCCGAAGTCGCACTCGTCCTGGAAGAGGAGGTAGGCGTCGGCCAGCGACGCCGCGCCGTTGTTGGTCAGCGTGGCGGTGATGCGCACCGCGCGGTCGTCGGTGCCGAGGTAGTAGTCCAGGGCCAGGGTGACGTCGCGTAGACCGTCGGAGTAGCGGCCCGACCAGAGGATGGAGCGTCCCGAGATGGTGGTGCTGCCGGTCGTGGCGAAGCCGGCGCTGCCGCCGTTGAGGTTCTGGACGAGGAAACTCGAGGAGTCGGTGGCCTCGAAGACGATCGCGTAGTAGGGCGAGCCGGGGTAGAAGGCGTCGCCGCAGACGGGACCGCCGACGGTCTCACGGTAGCGCATGCTGTGGCCGGCCTCGTTGAGCAGCACGCCGTTGGCGGCGACGCCGACGTAGTCGACGTACGTGCCGATCAGCTCGACCTGGGCCCCGGCCGGTGCGGCGGCGATGAGGATGGCGATGGCGACCATTCCGATGGCTGCGCTGCGCATGGTCGGACCCCTTCCCTCCCCGGCGGCGGGGACGGGAGGGATCATAGCGCCAATTGCGAGGGAGATCGTGCAGAATGCGGTGGTGGGGGGCGCGTCCAAGGCCGGCACGAAGGCCGCGGGGAGGAGCGCGAAAGCGGATTTCCCTTCGACTTCGCTCAGGGCAGGCGCGCAGCGGCCGCAAAGGACCGCAAAGGACGCAACGGGGGGGAGGAGCGGGGACGATGAGACGAGCTTGCTGGATGGCGTGGGGGATCGTGGCGGCGTTGGGGATGGGAGGGTGTTTCGTGGCGCGGGCACCGGCGGCGCAGGTGGTGCAGCCGCCGCCGCCGTCGTTGATCGCGTCGACGCCGGCGCCGGCGTACGTGCCGCCGAGCACGGTAACGGTCGGGACGGGGAATCCGCCGGCGGCCGTCGTCGTGCAGGCACCCCATCCGCCGCCCCCGGCGACCGTCGTCGTGCGCGTGCCGGAGCCTCCGCCCCCTCCCCCGCCGCCGACGGTGATCGTGCAGGCGCCCAATCCACCTGCGGCGACCGTGACCGTGACGGCGACGACGACGCAGGGCGCGACGGTGGTGGGCACGGTGAGCGCACCGCCGCCCCCGACGATCGTGGGGTCCGTGGCGGTTCCGGCGGTCGTCGGGCCGCCGCCGCCGACGATCGTGGGGGCGGTCGGGCCGTCGGCCATCGTGCTGGCGAACGGGACGGCGTACACGATCTGCCGGCTGTACCTGACGCCCGCGGGGCAATCGACGTGGGGCAACGACCTCCTGGGCGGGCAGATCATGGCGCCCGGAAGCCAGATGTCCGTGTCGCTCGACGGGTCGTGGGGCGCCTGGGACCTGCTGGCGGCGGACTGCAACGGCGCGACGATCGTCGAGGAGCGCGGGCGGGCGCTGCCGTCCGACGGCGTGTGGTCGGTGCGCGCGGCGGCGACCGCGGTGGTGACCCGGCCCGTGCCGGCGGGCGTTGCGACGGTG
Organism: Deltaproteobacteria bacterium; assembly: GCA_016218765.1. GTDB lineage: Bacteria > Myxococcota_A > Polyangia > DRWM01 > JAAZOP01 > JAAZOP01. The sequence goes on from JACRCZ010000048.1 coordinate 81,885, forward strand.
GTCGGTACGCCGGTGGTCGTGGGAACGGTGGCGGTGCCGGTCGTGGCGGGTCCCCCGCCGCCGGTGATCGTCGGGGCGGCGCCGCTCGCGACGGCGGATTTCGGCGGGCGCGCGGGGCTCACGGCGCTGGCGGTGGCCTACTGGCTGGGCGCGGACGCGGACGACCTGGACGAGCTGCGGCGGGCGGCGCTCGACGAGGGCGCGTGCGGGTTCATTGACGCCGACGATTTGGACCAGATGTGCTCGATCGCGATCGACGACATGGGCGCGTGCAGCTTCCTGGACAACGACGACCTGGAGACGCTGTGCGAGGTGGGGTTCGAGGGGGAGAGCTCGTGCGGGTTCATCCGCGACGCGAACCTCCAGGCGTTTTGCCGCAGCGCGTTCGAGGGCGAGCGGCTGTGCGGGTCGATCACGGACCCGCGCATCCAGCAGATCTGCTGGCAGATGTAGAGGGTTGACCGGGCGGTCGCGTCCGCGGAACATGGGTGCGATGGAGCCGGACGGCACCACGCCCGATGAAGCCGCGGCCACACCGGTGGGCGGCGCGACCGCGGCGCCGGGGCCGGTCCGCGAGTCGCTGGATGCGACTCCGGAGCGGACGCTGGCGCGCGTGCGGTACGTGGTGCGCTGGACGGTCATCGCGGCGACGCTGGCCGCGGGTCTTGCGTTCGCCGCGGGCGTCGCATCGGACGTGGTGCGGCCGTGGCTCTACGGCTTCCGGCCGTGGTGGGTGTCGCCGGCGGGGTACCGGTTCCTCGGACCGCAGCCGCCGCTGGTGTGGCTGGTCGCCGGGCTGCTGGTCGGGGCGGGGGTCGGCGTGGCGGCGGCGATGGGCGTCGGGCGCCGGCGGTGGTTTCGCGTCGCGGGGGGAGCGGCGGGAGCGGTCGGCCTGGCGCTGCTCGTGCTGACGGCGGTCGATGTGGCGCGGTTCGGCGTCGGCGGACCGGGTGGACTCGCGGCGGTGCCGTGGGACGTCTTCACGGGTTCGATCGCGATGACGATCGCGGGCTCGCTGGCGGCGTTGGGACGCCTGGGGGAGCCGCCTCGCGCGCGGCTGTGGCGCTGGATGCCGGTTCCGGCCGCGGTCGTGCTGGCGTTGGGCGTGGGGTATCCGACGATCTCGGACGTGTGGACGTGGTACCGGCCGCAGGACCTGCGGTCGTTCCATGCCGAGCTGGTGCGGGCACGAAGGACGTACTCCGCCGAGGTCGTGGGGGAGTCGCGGGACGTCGTCGAGGCCAACGGCGTGCTCTACCGTCTGGATCGCAGCGATACGATGCGACTGACGCCGGACGACGTGTCGCGGGTGATCTGGTTCCCGCCCGAGGACGGCGACGACCGCCCGTCGGTGGGCATCCGGCTGCGGTCCGGGCTGCACGGGGATCTGGCGCGGCGGAGCGAGCGTGGGATGCGGCAGTACGGGGCGTGGGACAGCGACGCGCTGTTCATCGACGGGCGCCTGTACCTGGTGGCGTCGTACCAGGGTCTGCTCCTGGACGGCCGGATGTCCGTGCGGGCGGGCGAGACGGACGGGGAGCTGCGCGAGCTGTACGCGGCGTTGACGGGGGAGGAGGCGCCGTGAAGGGAGCGGTGGAGCGGTAGAGCGGTAGAGCGTCAGGGCGGGCGGTCGGCTTGATCGGCCTCGCTCCGGTTGGTAGCGTCACGAACCATGAGAACTGCAATCGTGGTCGTGGTCGTTCTGCTGGCGTCGGGATCTTGCTGTTCGCATCCGGGTCCGGGGTCGTGTCCGTCGTGTCCGGCCTGTCCACAGGCGGGGACGGAGGCCGGGGCGGCGGCGACGCCGGCGACGTTCACGGACAACCAGGGGACGGCGGTGACGTTCGAGCTGGGCGCCCGCGCCTTCGCGGACCGCATCGTTTCGGCCGAGCCGGGCGATCCGGCGCGCACGGCCGCGGGCTGGACCGATCCGGCCGCGGCGCTCGCGGTGCCGGACTACCACGGCGAGCATGACGAGCCGCCCACGGCCGTGACGCTCGGCTGCGGCGGCGTCCTGGTCGTCGAGTTCACCGACAACGGGCTCGTCGACGGGCCGGGCGCCGACCTGCACGTGTTCGAGTGCGGGCCGGACGTCGAGGCGATGCACATCGCGATCAGCGTCGACGGCACGAGTTGGACGGAGGTGGGCGACGTGCGCGGCCAGCCGGCGCAGGTCGACCTCGCGGCCGTGGCCGCACCGGATGTCTCGTACCGTTTCGTCCGCATCACGGACCTCCGCGATTCCTGCAGCTCGACGTTTCCCGGTGCGGACATCGATGCCGTCGGAGCGATCCACGCCGTGGCGCTCTGACCCGGCGGGCGCCGACGTCGAGGATCCCAAGGAGGTAGACGGGTCGCGTGGAACCGCTCGTTCCGGCTGCCGAAACCCCCCTGCTGCTCGCCATCCTTGCCGCGTGCGCGGCGGGAGCGCTGTGGGCGGAGGAGCGGTTCGCCTTCGCGCGCAAGGTGACGGCGTTCATGGTGGCGCTCCTGGCGGGGATGGCGCTGTCGAACGCGCGCGTCATCCCGGCGGACGCCCCGGCTCTGGACCTCGTGTGGGCTTGGGTGGTGCCGCTGGCGCTGCCGCTGCTGCTGGTGCGCGCGAATCTGGTGCGCATCTTCCGCGAGACCGGCCCGACACTGGGCGCCTTCCTGGTCGGCGCGCTCGGGACGGTGCTCGGTGGGTTCGTGGCGGCGTGGCTGGTGCCGGTGGGACCGGAGTCGTGGAAGGCGACGGGGGTATTCGTCGGCACGTACATCGGCGGATCGATCAACTTCCTGGCGATCTCGCGGGCGACCGAGCTTTCGCCGGGCATCTCGTCCGCGGCCATCGCGGCGGACAACCTGGTGATGACGTTGTACTTCTTCGTGCTGATTGCGGCGGCGCGGTCGGCGCGGTTGCACCGGTGGTTCTCGCGGGACCGCACAGGCGGGGTCCAGCGTCCGGGCAAGCCCGAGCAGCCGCGGGCTGAAGCCCGCGGTTCGGAAACCAAGGAGCCGCAGGCGACGGTGGGCGGTCCGGTGCCGGCACGGTCCGGCGGGTCGGAGCCGCCGCAGGCCGAGCCGCGCGGTACGGAGACGCAGCGCCCGCCGGCGACGGTGGTAGGCCTGGCGACGTCGCTGGCCTTTGCGTTCGGAACGGTCGCGACGGGCACGCTGCTGGCGCGGGTGGCGGGCACGCCGCACCTCGTGGCGCTGTTCATCACGGGGCTGGCCGTGGCGGTGGCGACGATCTTCCCGCGGCATCTGGGGGAGCTGCCCGGCGCGGAGGAGCTGGGGGTGTTCCTGATGCACGTGTTCGCGGTGGCGCTGGGCGCCGCGGCGGAGGTGCGGACGATCGTGGAGCGCGGTCCGCTGTTGTTCGCGATGGCGGCGACGATCATCGCGGTGCACATGGTGTTCCTGTTCGGGGTCTGCCGGGCGCTGCGGCTGCCGCTGCCGGAGACGATCGTGGCGTCCAACGCGAACATCGGCGGCCCGACGACGGCCTCGGCCTTCGCCGTCGCCGTGCACTGGGAGCGGCTGGTGCTGCCTGCCGTGCTGGCCGGCGTCCTTGGCTACGTCATCGCGAACTACATCGGGCTGGGCGTGGCCTACGCGGTGCGGTGACCGCTCTCCTACAGTCCGACGATCCCGGCGGTGCGATCGACGCCCGCGCCGTACTCGAACTCCTCGATCGGGTCGGTGTCGTGGACGCGCTGGGTCCAGAGGGAGTCGTCGGCTGGGACGGCGGTATCGGGGCGCGTGTAGGTGTCGTCGCCGTCGGCGTCGAAGAAGAGGCCCATGGTGGGGAAGAGGGTGCGGGCGCCGGAGGCGGGATCGACCTGCGCGTTGCCGAAGGAGAAGTCGCTGGAGCATTCGTAGGAGTCGACGCCGGCGCGGTCGGCGAGCCAGCCGAAGCCGTCCTCGTTGCCCGCGCCGAGGGAGAGGTTCGGGGCGCCGTAGGAGTCGTCGCCGGCGTCGTCCATGAGGAAGGCGGTGGAAAAGTCGTGGCCGCCGCCGAGGGTGACGTTGAGGCGTCGCGCGGTGGCGTTGTAGACGTCGTTGCCTGCGGCGTCCCAGAGGGCGGCCATGGCATAGTGTGCGGCGCCGCCTTCGACGTACCAGCGTGCGTCGTAGTGGTCGGCGCCGCTGCCGTCGGCGAGGATGCCGGTGCCGAACCAGTAGCCCGAGCCTTCGCAGAAGACGGCGCATTCGTAGTCGTCGTTGCCGGCGAGGTCGCGCAGGACGCCGAGGCCGCCGGACATGTAGACGCCGTCGCCGCCGCCGCCGAGGTCGGAGCGGCGGCCGAAGCCCATGCCTTGCGACATGCTGGAGTTGGAGCGGCCGGGGTCCTGCGGGTTGTAGTAGAGGACGTCGTCGGGCTGCGCGAGGTAGGTGTCGTCGCCGCCGTCGTCGTACAGGATGCCGGCGCCGAGCACGTAGGCGAAGCCCTGGACGCCGTAGTAGCCCTCGTAGTGGTCGATGCCTTCGCCTGCGTCGAGGAGGATGCCGACGCCGAAGGTGGAGGCGCCCTGGCAGCCGGCTTCGCAGAGGTAGCGGTCGTCGCCGCCGGCATCGTAGAGGATGCCGACACCGAGGGAGCCCCAGCCCTGGCTCATGCGGAGGGAGCGGTATTCGTCGCCGGAGTCGCCGTGGTCGAGGAGGATGCCGATGCCCAGGGAGCCGCTGCCCTGCCGGCCGATGGTGGAGAGGGAGAAGGGGCCGTAGTAGGCGTCGCCGGGGTAGCGGCCCTGCGCGTCGGAGGGGAGGCGGGGCGGGGTGTCGGCGGGCCGCGGACGTTCGTCGTAGCCGTAGATGTCGGCGCCTCCGAGATCGATGGCGAGGGACACGGGGTTGTTGCGCGAGCGGGTGGCGCCGGCCTGGACGCGGTAGGTGTCGTTCCCGCCGGTGTCGACGAGCAGCAGGATGTCGCCGGAGAGGTCGGCGGTTTCGTGGGCGTCGTCGGCGCCGTCGCGGACGGCGATGATGCCGAGCGGTGTATCCCAGGTGGCGGAGAAGCCGGTGTCGTCGAGAAATCGGTCGAGGTCGGCGGCTTCGACGGTTGCCAGCAGGTCGGCGCCGGCCTGGAAGAGCGTGGCGTAGCCGAAATCATCGATCAGGAAGTCCTGGATGTCGCGGCGGGTGACGGTGAGCGAGCTGGTCGAAGGCAACACGAGGCCCGGGGTATCGGAGCGGATGCGGGCGACGAGGGAGTCGTTCGCCGCGATCGGGGCGATGGCGACGTCCCGTGCGGTCGCGGCCTCGTCGAGGGCGACGATCACGGGTGCGAGGGCGGAGCGGAGGGGGGCGGGGAGCGTCGCTGCTTCGGCGGCGATGGCGTCGCGGTCGGCGGGACCGCCGTGGTGGTCGATGAGGGACGCAATCGCCTCGGTGAGGGGGTCGGTGGGATCGACGGCCGGGTCGTGCGGGCGGTCCAGGATCGGGTGGCCTTGGCGCTCGGCGGCGCGGAGGAGGAGTCCGCGCGGGGTGGTGGCGGCATCGAGCGCCCCGACCAGGTCGCGGACGAAGGGCTCGCCCCGGAGCCATTCGCCGTGGATGTCGTCGTACCACGGCAGGCGGAACCGATCGTTCGCCAGCTCGGGGCCGAAGCGGTCCATCGAGTCCTTGCTGAAGAACAGATCGCAGCGGTCGAGGCCCAGGGCGTCGAGCGCGTCGTCGAGCATGGAGCCCGGGACGCGCTGGAGACAGATGCAGTCGTCGGGGAGGCAGTAGCGATCGAGGTCGGCGGGCGAGGTGCCGGCGACGGGGAGGCAGCGGGAAGAGGCCGGACAGTCGGCGGCGGCGGTACACGGCTTCGAGCACAGCTCCGGGAGGCGGGCGTCGACGGTGCGGAGGCAGGTGTCGGAGCCGCCGGTGCAGGACGCACCGCCGACGCAGGACGCGCCGACGCCGGTGGCGGGCGGGTTCGCGCCGCAGCGCTCGGGCGGCGGCGGGAGGGGCTCGAGGCAGGCCCGGACGCCGTCGCCGCGGTCGGCGCAGCGGTTGAAGCCCGGGTCGCAATCGATGTCGCGGGAGCAGGCCCGGGTGCAGAAGCCAGAGGTGGAGCCGGCGGGGTCGGAGCAGGTGTCGAAGCGGCCGTCACAGCCCCAGGCGCGGCAGGGTTCGCCCAGGCCGGAGACGATGCAGGTCTCGGCGACGGGGGCGCAGTATTCGCCCCCGTCGCGGGTGGTGCACTCGGAGCCGTCGGGGCACGGGAGGCCGCCGGCGCAGCTCGGCAGGCAGGACATCTCGAGACCGTCGAAGAGCGCGCAGGTTCCGGTGGGGCCGCAATCGGCGTCCCAGCGGCAGGGGAGGCAGTAGACGTCGGTGGGTGGGGCGTCGTCGGGCGCGTCCTCGCCGTCCAGGGCGTCGTCGCCGGCCGCGTCGTCGGGCGCGACGTCCTCGTCCAGCGCGTCGTCAACGGCTGCGTCGTCGCCGGTTGCGTCGTCCGGGGCGGCGTCGGTGGGGGAACTGTCGTCGCCGCAGGCGGGAAGAACGCAACAGGCGAGCAGGAAGCAGCACGTCCATGGTGTTGGGCTCATCGGGGTTCCTCCGTCCGGCAAGCGTACCGGGCGGGGGGATTCCGCGCAATGAAGGCCGCGGGGTAAGGGCGAGCCGGAGTTCGCGCAAAGGGCGCAAAGGGACGCAAAGGGCGCAAAGAGGGGGGGCGGGGCTTGACATCTGCAATCGTGGTGCTATCAATATGCTATCAGGAGGTGGGAGCGATGAAGGAGAAGGAACGGAGCGGGGCGCCGGGGATTCCGTTGCTGGTGCTGTTCGTGGTGGTGGCGATCGGGGTGGGGGTCTGGCTGGCGCTGGCGGGGCGGCATCCGGGGCCGGCGGTGGTGGCGGCGGCGGTGACGGTGATTGTCGTGGACGTGTTCTGCCTGGCGGGCTTCTTCCTGGTCAATCCGAACGAGGGGCGGGTGTTGCAGCTCTTTGGGGACTACCGGGGGACGGCGCGGGCGCCGGGCTTGCGGTGGGCGAACCCGTTCCTGTCGAAGCGGGCGATCTCGCTGCGGGTGCGCAACTTCGAGACGGCGAAGCTGAAGGTCAACGACAAGCGCGGCAACCCGATCGAGATCGCGGCGGTCGTGGTGTGGCGCGTGGTGGACACGGCGCAGGCGGCGTTCCACGTCGACAATTACGAGAACTACGTGCGGGTGCAGAGCGAGGCCGCGTTGCGCAACCTGGCGACGGGTTACGTGTACGACGCGCACGACGCGGGCGAGGTGGACCTAAGCGGCCACACGGCGGAGGTCTCGGGCAAGCTGCGGGTGGAGCTGCACGAGCGGCTGGCGCAGGCGGGGGTCGAGGTGACGGAGGCGCGGATCAGCCATCTGGCGTATGCGCCGGAGATCGCGGCGGTGATGCTGCGGCGGCAGCAGGCGACGGCGGTGGTGGCGGCGCGGCAGAAGATCGTGGAGGGCGCGGTGGGGATGGTGGAGCACGCGCTGGATCTTCTGGCGCAGAAGCAGGTGATCCGGCTCGACGAGGAGCGCAAGGCCTCGATGGTGAGCAACCTGCTGGTGGTGCTGTGCAGCGAGCACTCGACGCAGCCGGTGGTGAACACGGGGACATTGTACCAGGGGTAGGTTGGTCGTGCTGGGTCGAATTTGATGGCAGACCGCAAGCCGTTCCTGGTTCGGCTCTCGCCGGAGCTGCTCGACGCGCTCCAGCGGTGGGCGGCGGACGAGTTCCGCAGCTTGAACGGCCAGATCGAGTTCCTGCTGCACGACGCCGCGCGTCGGGCCGGGCGGCTGCCGCCCCGGGATCCTCCCGGGGGTGCGAAGACCCGCGGAAAGTAGCCGGGGTCTCGGTCGACCCGGACGGCGCATGGTCCGGGCCGTGCTGATCGCCGCGCGGGCTGCCGGACGTGGCCGCGCCGCGCAGGTCCTGCGACAGGTGATCGACCCTGCGACAGGCCTGTCCGCACGAATGTCAGGCGCGCAGTCGGAAGCGCTGGATCTTGCCGGTGGCGCTCTTGGGCAGGGCGGGGACGAACTCGATCCAGCGGGGGTACTTGTAGGCCGCCAGGTCGGACTTGACCAGGGCCTTGATCTCTTCCGCCAGGGCCTCGGACGGCTGCCGGGCCTGGCGCAAGACGACGAAGGCCTTGGGCTTGACGAGGTGGTGTTCGTCCTGCTGTCCGACGACGGCGCACTCCAGAACGGCGGGATGCCGGCACACGGCGCTTTCCACCTCGACCGGGGAGACCCAGATGCCGCCGACCTTGAGCATGTCGTCGCCGCGGCCGCTGCACCACCAGAAGCCGTCCGCGTCGACGTGGTACTTGTCGCCGGTCGCCGTCCACTCGCCGACCATGGTGCTGCGGGTCTTCTCGGGCCGGTGCCAGTAGAGGCGGGCGGCGGAGCCGCCCTTGACCAGGAGGCTGCCCACGTCGCCCTGTGCGACGGGCCGTCCGGCCTCGTCGACGAGCTGCAGCTCGTATCCCGGGACGGGCTTGCCGGTGCTGCCGGGGCGGGCGTCGCCGGGGCGGTTGGAGAGGAAGATGTGCAGCAGCTCGGTGGAGCCGATGCCGTCGAGGATTTCCAGACCGAAGCGGGTCTTCCAGCGGTGGAAGAGGTCGGCCGGGAGCGCCTCGCCGGCGGAGACGCACCGTCGGACCGAGGAGAGATCCGCGGCGGCGTCGGGGTGGCGTGCGCCGCCGGACTCGGCTTCGCGGCGCTCGATCCAGTCGAGCAGCGCGGCATAGAGGGTGGGGACGGCGAAGAAGACGGTGGGCCGGAAGTCGCGCAGGTACGAGAGGACGGTTTCGGGCGTGGGGCGTTCGGGGCAGAGGACGGCGGAGGCGCCGACGGCGAGGGGGAAGGAGAGGCTGTTGCCCAGGCCGTAGGCGAAGAAGAGCTTGGAGGCGGAGAACACGACGTCGTCTTCGGTGAGGCCGAGCACGCCCTGTCCGTAGTTGCGGGCGGTGACGGTCATGTCGAACATGGCGTGGACGACGCCCTTGGGCGCACCGGTAGAGCCGGAGGAGTAGAGCCAGAAGCCCGGGTCGTCCTTGGTGGTCGCCGCGGTCTTGACGATGGAAGGGGCGCGCCGGTAGGCCTGCTGGAAGGGGATGCGGGCGCCGTCCTTCTGGGAGATCACGATCAAGTCGCGCAGGTGAGGCAGGTCGCCCCGGATCTGGTGGATCACGGGATCCAGTTCCTCGCTGACGGCGAAGACCCGGGCGCGCGAGTCGTTGAGCTGGAGCTCGAAGTCCCTGGCGGTCATCATGGTGCTGAGCGGGATGGGGACGGCGCCGATGCGGATGGCGCCGAGGAACACGGCGTAGAACTGGGGGATATCGAGGAGGGCCATGGCGACGCGATCCTCGATGCGGACGCCGAGGTCGCGCAGGGCGTTCGCGGTCTTGTTGACCATCTTCAGCAGGTCGTCGTACGTGTAGTCGCGCAGGCGGGTGCGGAGCACGACCTTGCGGCCGCGGCCCTCGCGGACGTTCCGGTCGACGAACCAGTCGGCGGCGTTGAACGGCTCGGTGTCCGGCGCGTCGTTCGTGTCGGTCATGGCGGCCCCCTTCGCCCGGCTTGGCGGGCGCGACTGTGTAGCACGTGGAGGCGGGCGGCCGGAAGCGTTGCGTCCGCTTCCGTCCACTCCGCGGTGCCCTTCCCTCTGGATCGTCCCGTCTCGACGACCGTAGGATGAGCCTCGCGGAGGGAAGGAAGGTGCGGGCAATGCGGGACGTGCGGGCGCTAATCGTCGTCTGTGGATTCCTGGCGGCCGGTTGTGGCGCGCGCGGCGGCGGTTCGACCGCCTCGGACCGCGGCGCGGAAGCGGCCGTGCCTGCCGCGGATGCGGCGCCGTCCCTCCCGGCCGCCGGGTGGATGACCGTCCGCGCCGGACGGCTCGGGACGCTGGAGGTCGAGCGGCGTCTGTACGAGCGTGCCGGGAGCGAGCTGTTCTTCGTGCGCTTCCGGATCGTGAACTCGACGGGCGGTCCGATCGGGGTCGACCTGCGCGACTACGACACGGTCGCCTACCCCAACCAGTGGGGGGGCCTGAACGAGGACCACCGCACGGTGATCGACGAGGGGCGTGCCGTCGCCCGCCCGCTGGACGAGGCGCGCCGGGCGGATCTGGTCGAGGCATTCGCGCGCGGGGAGTTGGCGGTCGCGGCGCCCGGCGCGGCTGTCGAGTATTTCCGCGAGTTCAACGCCTCGGGTCGAGCCGACGTCGACGCCGCCGGCGCTCCGTGGCTCTTCGTCAGTCTCTCGGGGCAGATCTTCCTTTCGGACGGCCGGGATGCCGAGAGCCTGGCGCTGGACTGGGACTCGGCCGACGTCGCGAACACCGACCTCGTCCTGGCGACGCCGCTCGATTGGGCCGTGGTCCCCGGCGGCGCCCGCGTCGTGGAGCCCGACGCGCGACACGAGCCATCGACCCCGGCCGGCCCGTGAGGGCAGCGTCCGGCGGGAAGCGGGCGACCGGTTCCGGACCGGTTCGCGTCAGGGGGCGTCGGCGAGCGCATCGAAGACGGGGTGGAAGGCGCGACTGATCCGCTTGGCGAAGCGGTTCGAGGCGAAGACGATGCCGAGTTTCCTGCCGGGGTAGATGCGGACCTCCGTGGTGTATCCGGGCGCCCCTCCCTCGTGGTTGAGGAACACCCCGTGCCGGCCTTCGCCGAGCTTCCAGCCGAGTCCGACCCCGAGGCGGGAGCACATCCCGGCGGCACCACGGACGCTCAGGGTCTGCATGGCCTTGCGCGACGCGTCGCCCAGGAGCAGGCTCTTTTCCGCGAGCTGGTCCCGGAGGAACGCGGCGAAGTCGAGCACCGAGCCCACGAGGCCGCCGATCGGGGTGGCATCCAGGTCGTAGTGGCGGAGCTCCGTGTAGGGTCCCACGGTGGTCGCGCACAACCGTCTCATGAGCTCGGGCATTCCGAGCCGGAAGAGGAACTTCATCAGGTCCCAGCGGGCGAAGTACCCCGTCGCGGCCCGCGCCATGACGGCGGGATCGAGCATGCGGAAGCCGGCCTTCATGTCGATCGGGCGCAGCAGCTCGCCGGTCATCCATTCGGTGACGGGCTTCCCGCCGAGCCGTTCGAGGAGGGCGCCGAGCAGGAGGAAGCCGGTGTTGCAGTAGGACACGCGGGACCCGGGAGCTCCCGTCGCGCGGAACTGGTAGCCCCTGAGTGTCCGCTCGAGCCCCGGCGGCGCTTCGCCCTCGAAGTGGGCCTTTAGGAAGACCCGGTAGTCGTCCTTCAGCGTCGAGGTGTGGTTGAGGAGCTGGCGCACGGTGATGCCGGGTGGAAGGCCGAGTTCCGGAAGCAGCCGGGCGACTTCATCCTCGAGTCCGAGCCGCCCCTGTTCGGCGAGGCGCATGATCCCGGTGGCGGTGAGGAGTTTGGTCACGGAGCAGAAGTGGTAGTCGGTCGTTTCGGTCGCGGGCCGATTCTCCCGCAGATCGGCGACGCCGTACCCGCGGGCTTCGCGAACGCCGTCGGCCCCGACGACGGCCAGCGAGCATCCCGGCACGGAGAGGGACCTCAACGCCGCTTCGATGCGCGGGGCGAAGTCATCGAGGATCATGGCCGCCGGTCCTCATGGTCGTCCTCCGCCACGCAACACGAACCGAACCCTGGCTCGGCCGTGCTGCGGCGTCAAGTCGCGCGCCGGTCGCGGCGCGATCAGGGACCGGGGACCGCGAGAGGCGGCCGGCCGACCTGCGGCTGCGGGCGGGAGCGTCCGACGCCGGAGCCCGGGATGACGAAGGCGACGTCTTCGACGAGCGAGACGGCGCCGTCGTTCTCGATGCGCAGGCGCAGTCGTTGGAGGGCGTCGGAGGAGGAGAAGCCGCTGCTCGAGCCGCGCAGGCGAGCGGCGTCGTCGTCCGGGGCGAAGTCGCTGAGCCAGATCACGGCGTCGAAGCCGCCGTCGCGCGGGTCGGCCCGGGACTCGACGATGTCCGCGCCGTCCCGGCGCAGGTTCTCGCGGGCGGCGGCCGCCGCCTCGACGGAGTCGGTTTTCGCGGCGAGGATCGCCTGGAGGTCGTCCTCGCCGGGAACGAGTCCGAGGCCGGGGCGGAGGTCGCCGGCGATCAGCCGAGCGAGCGCCTGCGCCTCCTCCGTCGTCTCCGGGCCGGCCGACGCGGCCGCGAGAAACCGACTCCACCCGTCGAGACGAAGCGGCTCGTCCCAGGGCTCGACCGGGGCCAGCTCGATCGCGGGCAGCTCCTGCGGCGTCAGGAGGAAGCGGGCATCGCCGGCCGCGCCGACCAGGGCGTCGTCGGCCTCGGAGCTGCCGCCGCAGGTCTCGCCGGTGGAGCAGCACGAGCCCATGTCCACGGCGTACCAGACCTCGCCGTCGCCCAGCGTGCGGACGCGCTCGACGCGCGGGCGGCGGTTTTCCCAGTCCAGCTTTCGCGACACGAAGCGACCGATGCGGCGGCCCGCCGCGGTGCAGGCGTCGGGGCCGTCGTCGGCGGCGTCCTGCGCGAAGGCCGCGCCTCCGAACCCGGCCCGGCCAAGGGCGACGAAGGCGACGGCCGCCGTTCCGTGCGGGCGCGCGCGGGTGGCCGCTTGCCGGACCTCGCGGTTCGGCCTCATCCGATGATCTCGCACTGGACGCCGGAGAGGAGGCCGACGTTGTTGGCTTCGAGGCACTCGTCCTCGCCGGCGTCGGGGTCGGCGACGACGTAGACGTCGATCGGGGCGGAGCCCAGCGTGGCGTCGCAGGAGACGAGGGCGCAGGCTCCGACCTCGATCGTGGTGGCGACCGTCGCCCGGCACAGCTCGGTACCGTCGACGCTCCCGGTGCGAAAGCTGACGACGGTGCCGGCGCCGACGGGGAGGAGGCCGCGGTTGCAGACGCGGGCCTGGAGGGTGCCGACGCCGCTGGTGCAGGGGAGGCGGACGGGTCCGGCATCTCCCGAGGACGTGAGGTCCGGGACGCCGAGTGCATCCAGCTCGCCCTGGACGTTCTGGCGGAAGTTGTTCAGCTCGGGGTCGCGCCAGTTCAGCGCGACGGCGGAGCTGCGGGGGAGCTCGCCGCGGTTGCCGACATGGGTGACGGCGTAGGCGTGCTGGCTCCAGACGGGACGGGAGGCGGCCCAGCGGTCCAGGACGTCGCGCAGGACGACGATGCCGTGGTTGACGGCGAAGGAGGCGGCGGGGAAGAGCGGATCGGCCGCGGGGCAGCCGAGGGATCCGGCGTAGTCGTTGACGGCGGAGACGATCTCGGCGTGGAAGTCGCCGTCCACGTCCACGATCACGGGGTTCTCGTAGGTGGTGCCGGAGGAGCGAGCGGCGCTGAAGACGACGGTCCCGGTCGAGCCGTCGTAGATGCGCAGGAAACACTCGTCGGCGTAGACGGCCTCGGCGCTGCCGTTGGCGTCGAAGTCGAAGACGGACGAGCCGGTGACGTTGGAGGAGAGGTCCTGGGACGGCTGGGTCCAGAGGATGCCGTCGGTGCGGCCGGAGGCGCAGGTGCCGATGGCGCCCGAGGGGGTGCAGTCGAGGTCGAAGACGACGTAGTTGGCGCCGCCGGCCGAGGCGAACTCGCGGCGGCCGTCGCCGTCGAAGTCGGCGATGGTGGGCAGGCCGCCGCTGCCGCCGCCCGGGAGCGCGACCGGTCCGAAGACGACGGCTCCCTCGATCGTCTGGACCCGGGCCTGCCCGGAGGAGACGACGGCGACCTCGGCGCGGTCCGCATCGCCGAACGAGGCGAGGGGGAAGACGCCGAAGTCGGCGACGGCGACCTGTCCCGCGGCGAGGCTGCCGGGAACGAAGTAGGGCTCCGCGACGAGGTCGCCGGCGGTGGAGTCCCACGCGTACAGCGCGTTGCCGTAGACCAGCTCCATCGTGCCGTCGTCGTCGACGTCGGCGACGACGGGGACGACGCCGCGGTGGTAGGCGGGGTAGCCGAAGGTGCTCGATCGGATGCAGCCGTCGGCGGAGTAGACGGTGGCACCGTAGATGATCTCGGGAGCGCCGTCGTCGTCGAGGTCGTGGAGCGACGGGCCGTTCCACTGGTCGGAGCCGCCGGTGGTGTCGGGGGTGCGCCCGCCGGAGGCGTCGCAGGTTGCGGAGCGCCACCAGCGGGCGAACGTCGCGGTGGTCTCGTCGTAGCGGAAGGCGACGAGGCCGCCGCCGTGGGCGGCGGCGACGATCTCGGCGCGGCCGTCGGCGTCGATGTCGCCGAGGGCGACGGAGGCGGGGGCCATGGTGGCGTCCTCGGCGGCGGGGAAGCTCCACTGCTGGCTGCAATCGCTGCCGTCGATGACGCGCAGGACGCCGGGGTTGCGGTAGGAGCCGGAGGTGGGGAACGGGGTGAAGACGATGGACGGGGCGAGGGTGGCGGGGTCGTCGTCGAAGTCGAAGTCGACGACGACGGGGGTGCTCATGACGTGGACCCAGTCCGGCGAGGCGTCGCCGGCCGGCGGGCCGGTCCAGCGGCACTGCACGTCGGGGACGATGGTCTCGATGTCGATGGGCCGGGAGCAGTCATCGTCGAACTGGTGGTCCGGGGGGACGCCGTAGGGCACGCAGAAACCCGCTTCGCACCAGGAATCGGACCAGCAATCGTCGCCGGTGGTGCACTCGCCCAGGTCGGCGATGCAGGCATTCTCGCGGCAGCGCTCGAGCCCGTCGGTGCAGCAGGCGGATGCGCAGGCGGTGGTCCCGGTGGGGCAGGAGGAGTCGGGCGCGTCGGCGTCCGCGTCCGCGTCGGAGATGATGTCCGATTCGGCGACGTCGACGTCCGTCGCGGTGTCACCGCCGTCCTCCGCGATCGAGTCGGCGGCGGCATCGAGGGCACGGCAGGCGCCGTCGATGCAGAGGAGTCCCGGGGGGCAATCGTCCTGGTTCTCGCAGGACTGGAGGGAGGGGGAGGAGGAGCTGCAGGAGAGGGAGAGGAGGAGGAGGGCGCAGAGAAAAAGGGAAACCACAGATGGACACAGATGAACACAGATGGGGGGGAGGGAGGGGGAAGAAGCCACCGCTGGACACCGATGGGCACCGATGGGGGGGCGCATGGGGACCTCCTTCTCGGGCCGAGCCCGTGGGGAGAGTATAGCGGGGGAGGCGCGGGCGCGGTACCATGACGGGCGGAGGATGGGTGATGGAATCGCACGCTCGCGCGTTCGTGTGGTGTTCCGATCGCAGATCAGGGGTCTGGGGGCGGGTGCTCGCGGCCCTCGCGGTGCTCGGCCTGCTCGGCGGGGGGCTGGCGGGCGGCGGCTGCGACGATGGTCCGGCGGGCGCCGGGGCGAGCCGGTATCTGCGGCTGGCGCCGGACGTGACGGTGGCCGGGGTCTCGGTGTTCCAGTCCGTCGAGGTGCCGTTGTGGGCCGACGGGGAGGAGCGGACGGAGCTGGCCGCGGTCGTGGCGGACGGGAAGGCGGCGACGATCGTGGTGCGGCTGGAGCCGGGCCCGGAGTTCGACGGCCGGCTGGTCACGGTGGCGCTGGCGGTCGACCTCGGGGCGGGAATGCGCTGGCAGGAGACGTCGCTGGTGCCGGACGGGGCGTCGTCCTACGATCGTCCGGAGTCGCTGGCGGAGTTCGAGCTGACGGCGGAGCAGGTGACGGGAGCGTTGTCGATCGCGGTGGCAGTGCTGGATCCGGTCGCGCCGTCGGTGCCGGTGGGGACGCCGCACGCGGCGCGGTATCCCGCGGACGGCTCGACGCGCGCGGTGGAGCTGCGGAGCGCGCGCGACCCGGCGCGTCTGGTGCTGATCCCGATCCGCTACGCGCGGGACGGGAACGAGTACTTCCCCGACATGAGCGCCGAGCAGATCGAGCTGTACCGGGAGACGCTGCTGGCGGCGTATCCGGCGGTGGCGTGGGACATCGCGATCCACGAGGAGGTGTACTGGGACCGGCCGCCGAGCTGGAGCGGGTTCAACTTCGGGGCGCTCAACGCGTACATCTCGGACTTGAAGGCGGCGGAGGACGACATTCCGCAGAGCCACTACTACTCGCTGGTATCGCCGGACGACTCGTTCGCGGCCTACTGCACGCCGATGTGCGTGGCGGGGGAGAGCTACCTGGTGACGGAGCCGTCGGCGTCGAACGTGCGGGTGGGCGCGGGGCTGGGATTCACGGGCGCGGAGTCGGCGTGGACGATGGTGCACGAGCTGGGCCACGTCTTCGGGCGCGGGCATTCGGGCTGCAGCGTGCCGCGGGACGACCGTGCGTTCCCGCATGCCGGAGGCGTGATCGGGGTGTGGGGCCGGGATCCGCGGGACGGCCGGTACTGGCCGCCCGGGACGGCGGACTTCATGGGCTACTGCACGCCGCCGTGGGTCTCGGACTACACATGGAACCGGCTCTTCGACCGGCTGGTGGATCTGGCGGCGCTGGGGGCGAAGGCGGCGGGGGACCGCTATCACACGCTGCACGTCGACTTCGAGGAGGGCGTGGCCGCGTGGGGGGCGGAGACGCGCGCCGAGCGACTGGATCGCGCCGAGCGCATCGCGGCGCGCTTCGCGGGGGCGGAGCCCGGACTGCCGGCCGAGCTGCCGATCCTCTGGCAGAGCGACTTCCGGCACGCATCGATCCTGGTGCCGGCCGAGCGCGCGGCGGAGCTGCGGAGCGTGGCGGGGATCGCGGCGGTGCCGGTGCCGTAGGGGGCAGACGGGGCGGGAGTTTCGCGCAGAGGCGCAGGGAAGCAGAGGCGCAGAGCAGCACAGGGGCGGGACAGGGACGAACTTGCGCGGCGAGCGGGCCGCGGTACCATGGCGGGGCGATGTCGAGGGTGACGATGCGTACTGCGTGGGTCGTGTTTGCGCTCCTTCTCCACCTGGCCGGGTGTTCGGGCGGGGGGAGCGGAGGGGGGAGCGACGACGGGGGCGACATCGAGTTGGAGGCGGGGCCGGACGAGGGAGCCGTCGACGTCGGAGACGGGGACGGGAGGGAGGACGAGGGCGGGGAGGCGCGGGACGAGGGCGGGGAGGACGCCGCGGCGGAGGACGGGGAGGAGTGCACGCGGACGACGGATCCGCTGAGCCTGTGGCGGGAGCGTCCGGAGCTGAACCTGGTCGGCTCGGGGCCGCTGACGCGGCTGGGGACGCTGGACGGGCCGTGCGTGGTCGACGGGTACCGGGTGGTGGCGGCGACGGGGATGGTGTTGCGGTTCGAGGCCACGACGGAGGCGGCGGGGATGGTGACGGCGCGGCTGGCGCTGTACGACGCACGGGCCTTCGGGGGCGGGGCGGTGGCGCCGCTGGCCGACGCGGTGGGCGCGCCGGGTTTCACGGCGACGCTGGACGCGACGATCCCGGCGGGCGGGGAGTACCTGCTCCTGGTGCACGACCTGGATTTGCACGACGCGGGGTCGTACGCGCTTTCGGCGAGCTGCCGGGCCGGCTGCGGCCGGAAGGCGACGCGGTTCCCGCTGGTGCTGCTGCATGGTTTCGGCGGCTGGGACACGATCCTCGGGTCGCTGGAGTACTTCTACGGCATCGAGGACGAGCTGGAGGGCCAGGGGTACGACGTGTACGTGCCCACGAGCGACGCGGTGAACGACACGCCGACGCGGGCGCGGCAGTACGCGGCGCAGCTCGACGAGATCCTGGCATCGACGCACGCGCGCAAGGTCGATTTCATCACGCACAGCCAGGGGGGGCTGGACGCGCGGTACATCGTCTCGACGCTGGGCTACGGGGATCGGGTGGGCGCGATCGTGATGATCTCGACGCCGAACGACGGGACGCTGGTGGCGGACGCCTTGTTGGGGGACCTGCCGGTCAGCACGGCGGTGCTTTCGGCGTTGTTCGACGCGTGGGGTGCGATCCTGGGCGGTTCGGAGGCGGACACGCGGGCGGCGTTCGGGCAGCTCCGGACGAGCGTGATCCGGGAGGAGTTCAACCCGTCGAACCCGGACGACCCGCGGGTCGTGTACTGGTCGTGGGCCGGGCAGAGCTGCGGCGTGCTGGACTTCTCCTGCCAGGCGGCGAGCTCGGGGGAGGTCGTCGACCCGCTGCTGATCCCGAGCTACGAGTTCCTGGTGGGGGACGAGCCCGGGCACGGGCCGAACGACGGGCTGGTGCCGGTGGCGTCGGCGCGTTGGGGGACGTTCCAGGATACGATTCCGGGCGACCATTGGGACGAGATCGGGCAGCTCGCGGATTCGGGGCCGGGCGGCCCGTTCGACCACCTGGCGTTCTACGCGGACATCGCGGCGCGGCTGTGTGCGGCGGGGCTGTGAGGGGGGAAGAAGAAAACCACAGATGGACACCGATGGACACAGATAGGGGGAAGGGAAGAGGGGGGAGGGACCGGGCAGTGGCGCGCGTGGCGGTGGTGTCGGTGGGGATCGGACTGGGGTTTGCCGCGTGCAGCGTGTTGACGGATTTCTCGCCGATCGATGGGGGGGAGGAGGGAGGGACGGACGAGGGGGGGGTGGAGGACGTCGGGGGCGAGGGGGGGATGTGGTGCCACGAGGGGCCGGATCCATGTCCGGCGGGGACGAGCTACGTGCCGTGCGGGCCGGTGTTGCTGGGCAGCGACACGGGGGAAGGGGACGGCGACGAGGAGCCGGAGCACGTGGTCGACGTGTCGGCGTACTGCATGGACACGGACGAGGTGACGAACGGGGGTTTTGCGGAGTGTGTCGCGGCCGGGGGTTGCACGGCGCCGCACGCGGACGGCTCGGCGACGCGGGCGTCGTACTATTCGCATCCGAGCTACGCGGCGTATCCGGTGATCGCGGTCGACCGCGACCAGGCGGAGGCGTACTGCCGTTGGGTGGGGAAGCGGCTGCCGACGGAGGCGGAGTGGGAGAAGGCGGCGCGCGGGGGATGCGAGATTGCGGCGCCGTCGGGCTGCGGGTCGGAGGACGAGAGGACGTACCCGTGGGGCGAGGACGAGCCGACGTGCACGTTGGCGAACTTCGCGGGGTGCGCGGGGGACACGGACCGGGGCGGGGCGCGTCCCGCGGGTGCCAGTCCGTACGGGGTGCGGGACCTGGCGGGCAACGTGCAGGAGTGGGTGGCGGACTGGTACGCGGCGACGATCTACACGGCGTGCGGCGCGGGCGGCTGCGTCGACCCCGGGGGGCCGCCGACGGGCACGGAGCGGGTCTTTCGCGGGGGCGCGTGGGAGTCCGCGGTCGCGTACCTGCGCAACGCCAACCGTTTCCGGCAGGTTCCCGGGTATTCGGACGAACATCTGGGCTTCCGCTGCGTGGCGCCGGTGCGCCCCTAGCGGAATTCGATTTCCGCCAGCACGGGGAGGTGGTCGGAGAGGGGGCCGGCTTCGCGCACGACTCGGGCGGAGATGCGGCGCGTATCCGGGGAGAACCAGACATAGTCGAGGCGCCGATTGGGGACGTCGGCGGGGAAGGTGAAGGAGTCGACGTCCGGGGTCTCGGGCGGGAGGGCTTCCTGCAGGCCGAGGGTGCGGACGGTGGCGATGGTGCGATCGGTGGTCATGTCGGTTTCGAGCTCGTCGGGGAAGCGGGCGCGGAGGACGGCTTCGGGCGGGATGGCGTTGAAGTCGCCGAGCACGAGGCGTGGGCGGTCGGGGAGGGAGCGGACGCGGCTGACGAGGAGGTCGGCGTGGCGCTCGCGGTTGCGCTGGTGGAAGGCCTCGAGGTGGACGTTGAGGACGTCGAGAGTGATGCCTCCGCCGACGGACAGCTCGACGTGCTGCAGGGCGCGGTGGAGATAGAAGGCGTTGTACCAGAAGGGGTTCTCGTCGGGTTGCGGGAGGAGGTGCCGGACGTTGGAGGCGATGGGGAAGCGGGAGAGGACGGCCTGGCCGGAGCGCATGCGGCCGTAGTGCTGGGACGGGGGCCAGTAGGGGAAGGGGATGTAGCGGCAGTTCCAGGTTTCGACGCGTGCGGCCCAGGGGTAGCCGGCTTCGCGGGCCAGCCAAGCGACTTCATCGATGCCGTGGGTGCGTGCGGCGCCGAAATCGACTTCCTGGAGGGCGACGACGTCGGCGTCGAGGGTACGGAGGAGGTGGGCGATGCCGACGAGGTTGCGGCGGATGGTGGCTTCGTCGCGCAGGTCGCCGGCGTCGTCCTTGCGGCCGCGGGCGTAGGCGATGTTCCAGGAGACGACGCGGATGCGGGAGGCGCGGGCGACGGGCGGGGTGAAGGAGCGGTGGCCGCCGTAGCGTTCCGGGGGGACGGGGAGGGGATCGGTGTCGTCGAAGCCGGAGGAGCCCCAGAGGTAGAAGACGGCGAAGGCCACGATCAGGCCTCCGAGGCCGAGGCCCGCGACGCGCAGGGTGCGCAGGGCGAGCCGCACGGAGCTGCTCCCGGCCTCACTGTTCGAAGAACATGGGGACGCGGCGTTTGAGGAAGGTCTCGATGGCGCGGCGGTCGTCGTCGCGGAGGTTGATGAACTTGAGGCCCATGCCCGGCGTGATGTCGGGGGTCTTGGGGTCGTAGTCGCGGACCCAGGAGACGCGGCCCTTGGCGGTGATCTGCCGGCCGCCGGGCAGCTCGAAGGTGAACAGGACCTTGGCGCCGATGGGCTTGACGTCGAAGGTGGCGACGAAGAGGCCGCCTTCGTCGAGGTTCTGGGTGAAGCCGCAGTAGAACTGGGTTTCGCTGTCGAGGGTGAGCTGCTGGAGGACGTTCCAGTTGATGGTGCGGGCGGGGACGTGGGTACCGGCGAAGGCGCCCGGGGTGGCGTTGGCGAGGGAGGCGCGCTGTTCGGCCGGGAGCTGGGAGACGCGCTGCTTCTCCTCCTGGAAGCGTTTCTTGGCGTCCTGGACGATGGGGTAGAGCATGGCGAGGCACTTGGCCACGGCGCTGGCGGCGACCTGGGTGGCGGCGCCGCCGCCCTGGACGTCCTGGAAGATCTGGAGCGCCTGGGCCAGGTGTTCCATGGCGCCCTTCAGGATGCCGCCGCATTCGAAGCTGTCGGGCGGTTCCTTGGTGGCCTGGAAGAGGAGTCCTTGCGCCTTGGCCAGGACCTGGGTGAGCCGGCCGAGCTGGGACTCGAGCGCGGGGTCTCCCTGGGTCGCTTCGAGCGCCTGCATCAGGTACTCTCGTGCCGTCTGAGCAGGATGGGTCATGGCGGGAAGGCTACAACAGGGAGGAGGCGGCAGACAAGGGTGGATGCGTCCGAAATGGGAATGCAGCCTTGACCACGGGTCCCGGGAGCGGGTAGCGGTGCGGCGGGAGGGGGGAGGGGCGGGAAGGCGGTTTGGGCGATGTTGTGCGTGACGGGTACGGAGCGGACGTTCGCGGCGCTGGCGGCGCGGATCGAGCGGCTGCCGGACGCGGCGCTGCACGAGGTGCGGCTCGACCTGCTGGACGACGAGGTGTCGGCGAAGCTGCTGGGGCGGCTGCCGTCGCCGCGGCGGCTTCTGGTGACGGTGCGTGCGGCGCGCGAGGGTGGAGGGTGGAAGGGCGGGGAGGAGCAGCGGGTGGCGTTGTTGCGGGAGGCGATGGCGCTGGAGGTGGCGTACGTGGACGTGGAGGCGTCGACGCCGGCGGAGCTCTTGGGGCCGCTCTTCGACGCGCCGGGCAGCACGCGGCGGATCGTGTCGGCGCACCTGGCGTCCGGGGCGGAGGAGACGCCGCTGGCCGCGCTGGCGCGGTTGGGGGGTTTCCGGGCGCAGGTGCTGAAGCTGGCGGTGCCGATCGAGGATGCGGCGGAGCTGTGCGCGTTGCGGGACGCGGCGTCCGGGTGCCGGCGCGACGTGATCGCGATCGGGACGGGGGAGGCGGGGGTGTTGTCGCGCGTGGCGTACCGCGCGTTCGGGTCGGCCTGGACGTACGTCGCGGCAGACGAGGCGGGGCGGACGGCGCCGGGGCAGTGGACGGCGGCGCAAGCGGAGCGGGTGGCGATGGGGCGGCAGCCGCCGCTGGTGTACGGGCTTCTGGGGGGCAAGGGGGCGCTGCGTTCGCCCGGTCCGCGCGTCTACAACGCGCTCCTGCCGCGTTCGGGCCGGCCGTTGTGCTACGTGCCGTTGCCGACGGCGCGACCGGCCGCCGTGTTGCAGCTCCTGCGGGACGAGGTGGTGGCGGGGCTGTCGGTGACGATGCCGCACAAGGAGGCGGTGCGGGACCTGATCGACGAGGAGGCGCCGTCGGCGCGGCGCTCCGGCTCGGTCAACACGATCGTGCTGGAGGCCGGGCGGTTGATCGGGCATTCGACGGACGGCGACGGCGCGGTGGCGGCGCTGGGGGGAGCCGAGGCGCTGTCCGGGCGGCGGGTGCTGATCCTGGGCGCGGGCGGGGCGGCGCGGGCGGTGGCCCGCGCGGTGACGGACGCCGGGGCGGCGGTGGTGGTGGCGTCGCGCCGGTTCGGGCGTGCGGCGGCGTTGGCCGAGGCGGTCGGGGGGAGCTGTGCCGAGTGGCGCGAGGCGGGGGACGTGCCGTTCGACGTGCTCATCAACGCGACGCCCGTCGGCGCGGACGGCGTGGAGCTGCCGCTGGCGGATCCGTCGGTGCTGGCGGGGCGCACGGTGCTGGACCTGGTGCTGGACCCGGCGCGCACGCCGCTCCTGGCGGCGGCCGCGCGTGCCGGTGCGGCGGCTGCGATCCCCGGTGACGTGATGTGGGCGCACCAGGGCGCGGCGCAGATGCGGTTGTTGGCGGGCATGACGCTGGATCCGGACGAGCTGCTGCGCGCGGTGCGTGCCGGGAGGGGAGAGTAGTCGATGCCGGCGCGCAAGCTGTCCGCCCTGCCCTGCTTCGCGACGACGGGCATCGGGAGCCTGCCGGTGGCGGACCCGGCGGAGGGTCTGGCGATGCTGCGCGAGGCGGCGCTGGACGTGCCGTTCTGGCCGCAGCTCCCGCGGCGGTCGTTCCTGGAGGCGATGGTCCCGCAGGCGGCGGTCCCGATCCCGTTCCTGCGGATCGACGAGGCGGCGCGCAAGGTGATGGCGGTGCGGCAGGACGAACGGCCCGCGCGGCTGGCGGAGACGTACGAGGCGTTGCTGGCGGGGGAGCACGAGCGGTTCGGTCTTTCGTCGCGCGAGGCGGCGGCGTGGGAGCCGTTCCTGGCCGAGACGGCCGGGCGGGCGGCGGTGAAGGGGCAGCTCACGGGTCCGGTGACCTTGGGGTTGGGGGCGCTGGACGAGCAGGAGCGGCCGATCTTCTTCGACGCGGAGCTGCGGGACGCGACGGTGCAGGCGACGGCGGCCGCGGCACGGGCGCAGGCGGAGGCGCTGGGCGCGTCGCGGCGGCTGGCGATCGTGTCGGTGGACGAGCCGACGCTGGGCGTGCTGGGAGCGGCGGGATACCTCGGGGTGCGCTCGGAGGACGCGGTGGCGGCGCTGGCGGCCGCGATCGAGGCGATTCACGGTGCGGGCGGAGTGGCCGGCGTGCACTGTTGCGGCGCGGCGGACTGGGGGCTGGTGCTGGAAGCGGGTGCGGACGTGGTGTTCGCGGACGTCTACGGCTACGCGGCGTCGCTGGCGGCGGCCGCGCGCCCGCTGGCGGCGCTCCTGGCGCGCGGGGGCCGGATCGGGTGGGGGCTGGTGCCGACGGACGAGGCGAACGCGGGGGCGCCGGCGGAAGCGATGCTCGGGAGGTGGCGGGAAGCGGAGGGGTCGCTCGTGGCCGCGGGGCTCGACCGCGAGGAGCTTCGGGCGCGGTCGTTGCTGACGCCGGCGTGCGGGTGCGGGACGCTGCGGCGGGAGCAGGCGAGCGAGGTCTTCGTGAAACTGGGGGTGCTGCGGGGGCGGCTGCGCGAGGCGGCGGGGGGCCGGGTTTGACGCGCGCGGTGCGTCAGGGGCTGGGTACGCTCCTGGTGGCGGCGGCCATGGCGCCGCTGGTGGGGTCGCTCGATCTGCTGGCGGACCGGCGGATCGTGACGGCGCTGGTGGGACTGGTGGCCGGGGGGATGCTGGTGGCGGCGGGGGTACGGCTGCTGGCGGGTCGGGGGCGGGAGTGATGAGCGGAACGGCGGCGCGCGGGGCGCGAATGGCGACCTGGTTGATCGCCGCCATGCTGCTCGCGGCCTGCGGAGCGGCCGAGGAGCGCCGTGCGCCCGCGCCGGTGAATCGGCCGGTGGCGATCGTGGCCGGGGAGGCGGTGCCGCGGGAGTGGGTGACCGCGGCGGCGGCGACCGAGGGTCTGGGGCTCGAGGAGGCGCTGGCGCGGGCGGTGGAGGTGGCGGCGATGGGGAGGCTGGCGCGGGACCGCGGTCTGGACCGTCTCGCCTCGATGGCCGGGGAGAGGCGCTCGGTGCTGGTGCGGGCGCTGCTTGCGCGGGAGGTGGAGCTGAGGGAGCCGCCGGGTGAGCGTGACCGCGCGGACCTGTTGCGGGCGTACCGGGAGCACGAGACGTGGTTCGTGCGTCCGGAGATCCGGACGGTCGAGCATCTGGCCATCATCCTGGACGAGAGCGGCGGCGGGGTCGGGCGGCGCGGGGGGGCGGCGGCGGCGCCGATGTCGGCGTGGCACGAGGCGCGGGAGGTGGTGGCGGGGTTCGTGCCGCTGGCGCGAGGCGCGGAGACGGCGGAGGCGTTCGCGGCGCTGCGTCCGGTGCTGGAGCGGCGCTGGCGGGAGCGGTGGCGGGCGGCGGGGAGGGACGAGGCGGCGCTGCCGCGGGTGGCGGAGGAGCGGATCGGGCCGTTCGACCGGGAGGGGGGGTACGATCCGGCGTTCCTGGAGGCGGCGTTCGTGCTGGCGGAGGCGGGAGCGACGTCCGAGCCGGTGCGGACGGCCTACGGGTGGCACGTGTTGTACCTGCGGGAGGTGGCGCCGGCGCGGAACCTGTCGTTCGAGGCGGCGATCCCGGAGCTGCTGGAAAAGGGGGAGATGGGGATCGAGGTGCAGCGGGCGATGGGGCTCGTGCGGGAGGCGAGCGCGCGGCTTGGGGTGCGGGCCCATCCGGAGCTGTTGGGACTGACGCAGGAGGAGCCCGGGGGGGCGGAGGCCGCACCGCAGTGACGATCTCGCGCCGGTTCGTGCCGCAGCGCGATCTGCAGAAGACGGCGTTCACGCGGGCCTTGCGGGAAATGGTCGCGGAGGTGCCGGGGCTGCAGGCGGTCGCGTTCTGCGACGAGGAGGGGGAGGTCGTCGACTACCATTCCTATCTGGACCCCTACGACACGAAGGTGGCGGGTGCGGTGCTGGGGCTGCTGCTCTCGACGGTGTCGCGCGAGGGTCCCCGCCTGTGCGTGGGGGGGCTTCAGGAGCTGGTGATCGAGACGAACGAGCACGTGTTGTTCGCGCGGCGGATGGCGGGAGACTATTTCCTGGCGGGGGTACTGGGGCGGGACGCGGTGCTGGCGAAGCTGCTCTCGAAGCTGGGCGAGGTGGAGGCGCGAATCCTCGCCGAGGCGGGGATGTAGGGGGGGACGGGGGGGGGGAGGGGGCGGTCGGCGGTCGGCGGGCGGCGGTGGGCGGGGACGGGGGCGGGGCGGTCGGCGGTCGGCGGGCGGCGGTTGGGGGGGGCGGCGTTACGGATTGGCGAAGAGGAAGCCGAGAGTGTAGTCGCCTTCGGAGGCGCTGTAGGCGTCGACGATGACGAAGTAGGTGCCGGCGGCCAGGGAGCCGGTGATGGTGGAGTGGTAGAGGGCGCCGGCGTCGTCGCTGCAGGCGAGGTCGGGGGCGGCGCAATCGGAGGCGAGGGAGAGGACGGTGTAGGCGAGGCCCGGGGCGGCGGCGCCGCCGAGCAGGTCGATGGTGATGCGTGCGGGGGCGGCGAGGGTGAAGGAGTAGGCGACGTCGGCGGAGTCATCGGGCTGGCAGCGCGGGTCGTGATCGTCGCCGTCGGAGGTGGCGAGCGTGCCGGTGACGACGACGACGCCGCGCTCGCCCGCGGGCATGGTGACGGCGGCGGCGGCGGCGCACGTGGCGCCGCCGGCGAGGGGGGTGGTGGTGACGCAGTCGGCGTCGAAGGCGCAGTCGGCGTCGGCGCAATCGACGTCGCCGTCGGCGTCCTCATCGATGCCTCCGGTGCAGAGCTCGTCGCCGCGGCAGAACCCGGTGGCGGTGTCGCAGTAACCGGTGACGGTGCACTCGGCGGCGGCGGCACAGTTGGTCACGCAGGCGTCGTTGGTGCCGTCGCCGTCGATATCGACGCAGTCGTAGCCCGGGCGGCATTCGGTCGCGGTGGCGCAGGCGTCGAAGCAGCCGCAGGCGCCCACGCCGAGGCAGGCGCAGGCGGTGCCGGAGGGGCAGGTGATGGTGGAGCAGTCGCCCGGGTTGGCCCACTGGCCGACGCAGGTGCCGCCGACCCAGCCCCAGCCGTCCTCGGTGAGGCAGGCGCCGGAGGCGCAGTCGGTATTCCCGGCGCAGGCCTCGCCGCCGGCGGCGGAGCCGGTGGCGCAGGCGGTGTTGCCGGTGCAGTCGCGATCGGCGCAGTCCACGTCGCCGTCGCCGTCGTCGTCCAGGGTATCGGCGCAATTGGTCTCGATGCAGGCGGGATCGGCGGCGCAGTCGGGGTCGTCGCAATCGGCGAGGAGGTCGAGGTCGTTGTCGGTGGTGTCGTCGCAGACTTCGGCGCAGGCCGGGTCGGCGGTGCAGCGCGGGTCGTAGCAATCGACGAGTCCGTCGCCGTTGTCATCGGTCCCGTTGTCGCAGACCTCGTCGCACGCCGGGTCGGCGGCGCACTGGGGATCGGCGCAATCGGCGAGGCCGTCGCCGTTGTCGTCGGTCCCGTTGTCGCAGATCTCGGCGGCCCCGCACTGGACCTCGAGGGTGAAGGCACCCACGGCGCCGTCCCAGCCGTCGACGACGACGTAGTAGAATTCGCCGCCGGTCACGTTGACGGTCAGCGTTTCCGCCACGCCGGCGCCGCCGTCGTACATGGCGGTGGTGCACATGTCGAGCGCGCAGGTGGGCTGGAAGATGAAGAGGTCGAGGTCCTGGGCTTCGGTGGGGGTCATCGTGATGGTGACGACGGCGTCGTCGGCCGGGGCGAGCTCGTAGACCATCTCGGGACCGGTCCAGTTCGCGGCGCCTTCGCAGGCCGAGTAGTCCTGGAACTCGTCGAGCTGGCCCAGCGTCGTCTCGGCGGTGAGGTCATCGTCGCAGGCGAGCGCGGCCGGCGCGTCGCAGGTCCCGGTGCCGCCGCCGCCGTCGTCGGCGTCGGCGTCCGCATCCGCGTCCGCATCCGCATCCGCGTCGGCGTCCGCGTCGGCGTCCGCGTCCGCGTCGGCGCCGCCTTCGTCGGTGGTGACGTCGGCGTCGCCGTTGCCGGAGTCGTCATCGCCGCAACCCCCGGCGAACACGGTGAAGGCGGCAAGCATGCAGAGAATCGTCCAGGTCTTGAACATGGTCGAGCTCCTTTCCCCCGACGTGACGCCGTGGCGGCACCAGCGGGCGAGGGGCTCGTAGCACGCGGAAGGGAGGCGGGCAAGGTGGGGACGATGGGAACTGGGAACTGGGAACTGGGAATGGGGAATGGGAAGTGGGAACTAGGAACTAGGAACTAGGAGCACGGAACTAGGAATGGGAACTGGGAACGGGAATGGGGAATGACTGGAATCAGGGAACGGTTGTGGTGAGGGTCAGGGTGAAGCTCGGGATGGAGGTCGTGCCGGCGGCGGTGACGGTGATGACGTAGTCGCCGGCGGGGAGGTTGTCGTCGGTCCAGCCTTCGGCGGTGCCGGTGGCGGCGTGGGTGGCGACGGTGCCGGAGGCGTCGCTGACGGTGATGTCGGGGTTGCCCGCGGTGGCGAGGGCGGCGCCGTCGAGGAGGACGGGGGCGCTGAAGGTGATGCCGTAGGCGACGGAGGCGCCGCCGGCGAGGGGGCCGCCGGTCTGGGTCGGGATGGCGGCGGCGGGCGCGAAGGTGCCGAGGGACGGGACGGCGGTGCAAACGGAGGGCGAGACGCTGTTGTCGCAGCTCCATCCGAACTCGACTTCGCAGCGATTGGAGCAGCCGTCACCCGGAACGGTATCGCCGTCGTCGCACTGCTCGGAGGTGGCGGCATCGATGTTGCCGTCGCCGCACGGGACGGCGGAGGCGGCGCTGACGGAGAGGGTGAAGGTGCCGCAGCCGCTGTAGGAGTCGGCGACGACGATGAAGGTGGCGGCGGTGGTTTCGAAGTTGAGCACGGTGACGACCTCGGCCGCATCGACTTCGGCGTCGGCGCCGACGACGCAGGCGGCGCCGAGCTGGTCGGCGCAGTCGGGGGTGACCCACAGCGAGGCGTCGAAGGTGGTGGCGTCCATCGTGACCGTGACCATGGAGGAGGCCGGGACGACGAGGCGGAAGAGCATTTCCTCGGCGGAGGAGGCGTAGCCGGTGCAGGGGGAGCCGTCACCCGCGGCGTCGTAGTCGGTGGTCCCGGTGCAGAGGTCGAGGCTGCCGCTGGAGCCGCCCGGGGCGATGTCGGTGGCGGGGCAGGTGAAGGTGTCGCAGGTGGCGGTTGCGGGGTTCCAGATGAACCCGTCGTCGCAGACGCAGCGGAAGTCGTTGACGTCGTTCTGGCACACGCCGGTGGCGTTGGCGACGGTGGTGCAGGGGTTGGCGGGCAGGCAGGCGTCCTGGTAGCAGGCGCCGCCGGCCGAGCAGTAGAGGGTGGTGCCCGGGTCGTTGCAGCCGGAGGTGCCGCAATCCATGATGGCCCAGCAGTACTGGACGGTGCCGGAGTCGCCGCCGGTTTCGCAGGCGAGGCCGGCGGGGCAATCGGCGTCGGTGGCGCATTCCTGGGCGCAGATGAGGTACGGGGTGCCCGTGAAGTCGTAGAGGGTGACGCCGACGCTGCCGGCGTCGCCGTTGCACGGGGTGCCTTCGGCGGCGAAGTCGGGGCCGTTGGACTGGTAGCAGTTGCCGCCGCCCGCGGGGTCGCAGAAGGTGTCCATGCCCGGGGTGCCCGAGCCGGGGCAATCGGCGTGGGCGTCGCAGGGGCCGCCCCAGACGGCGCCGGGCGGGTAGCAGTGATTGGTGGATTCGACGTAGGTGGCGGGATCGCAGGCGTCGCACGCGGCGCAGGCGCCGGCGCAGCCGCCGGCGGGGTTGCAGGAGCGGTTGCTGGCGGGGCAATCGAGGTCGGTGCAGGTGTCGTAGACGCAGTCGGTGGCGTCCGGGTTGAGGTGTTCGCCGGGTCCGCAGAGGCAGTAGCTGATGCCGCCGGTGGTGCTGACCGCGCAGTAGCCCGTGGAGGTGCACTGCGTGTCGTCGGAGCAGTTCGCCCAGCAGGCGCCGGTGCCGGTGCCGATGTCGTAGCAGTCGTACCCGTCGCGGCAGTCGGCGGCGGTGGTGCAGTCGTTGGTGCAGAAGCCGGGTCCGCCGACGTTGACGCACTGGCCGACGGTGCACGTATCGGTGCAATCCTCGGTGCAGAAGCCGCCCGGAGCGCCGACGGCGAACTCGGTGAGACAGGTCCCAACCGTGCAGTCGGTGTCGGAGAGGCACGGTGCGCCCTGGCCTTCGACGACGCAGGTGCCGGCACCGTCGCAGGTCTCGCCGGTGTCGCAGGTCGACTCGCAGGTGCCGCCGACGCACTGCTCGCAGTCGTCGGGGTTGCAGGCCGGGTCGCAGGTCGTTTCGGCCTCGGGCTCGGCGTCGCCGTCGTCGTCGGCATCGGCGTCGGCGTCGGCATCGGCGTCGGCGCCGCCTTCGGTCACGTCGCCGTCCGCGACGTCGCCGCCGTCCGTCGCGGCGGAGTCGTCTCCGCAGCCGACGATCGCGAGAGCGCCCACCCCCAGCAACAGAGCCACCAGCATCCATCTGTTCGCGGTCATGCTTCTTCTCTCCTTCTCTGGCGAGGCCCTGATCCGCTCCCACGGACCGATGTCGCCTCGCGGGCCGACGAGTTCGGGGGCCGTATAGCGCTGCGGGGGCGAGGGTGCAACGGGGAATCGGCAGCAGGGAATCACGGGCCGATCGGGGGCTTCGGGGGGACGCAGGCGGCGACGGCCTTGAGGAAGGGGAAGAGGGGATCGGCGCCGCCGGGGAGGAAGTCGATATCGGCTTCGATGCCGCCGGCGGCGGCGCGGACTTCGAGCTGGATGGGCAGGGGTGGGAAGGAGGTGCCCGGGGGGCAGGACATGGCAGGGTTGTCGCGGAAGGCGGCGGCCATGTCCATCCAGGCGAGCTCGAGGAGGTCGGCGTCCGCGTTGGCGAGGCGTTCGGCGGGCGGGGTGCCGGCGGCGGCGCCGCCGCCGCGGGCGCGCGAGGCGAGGGCGCGCTGGATCACGCTTGGGTCGGGATCGGAGGTCCAGACGG
Organism: Deltaproteobacteria bacterium; assembly: GCA_016218765.1. Lineage (GTDB taxonomy): Bacteria > Myxococcota_A > Polyangia > DRWM01 > JAAZOP01 > JAAZOP01. Next base: position 111,923 of record JACRCZ010000048.1, read on the forward strand.
CGAGGGAGGGGCCGACGGCGACGGAGACGTCCCAGCGGAGGTCGCCGTCGCCGGGCTGGAGCATGGCGGCGACGGGGCCAAGGGCGGCGCGGGGGATGACGATGGAGAGCCGATCGACGTCGACGTCCCCCGACCTCGCCGCGGCCTCGGTCCAGGTCACGGTGGCGCCGAAGGAGAACTTGTCGGAGAGGCGGCGCAGGACGTCGGCCAGGGCGGTGCCGAACTTGCGGGACGCGGCGCGGACGGCCTCGGTCTGGCCGGCGCCGACGCCCCAGACGAAGGAGAAGGCGTTGCGGCCGCCGGCGAGGGTGCGGGTGGCGCCGACGATGCGGCCATCGCCACCGGCCATGAGCTCGACGGCCGCGCGGAAGGCGTCGAGCACCGGCGGGTGCCAATCCTCGGGGAGGGCCTGGCCGAGGAACCGCTCGGTCGGGGTGGCGATGGCGTCGAGCAGGGCGCGGATGCCGGCGGGGCTCATGCGTGCCGCGATCCAGGCGTCGCCGCCGGCATCGATGGTATCGAGGAGGCCGAACGGGGGTGCGCCCTGGGAGAGCATGGCGAAGGCGGCGGCGGTGGGGGCGTCGGGGCGCGGGCGGAGGCCGAGGGTCATGCGCAGGGGCGCTTCCTGGGGCGAGGCGCCGACGAGGAGGCCGAGCGAGAGGTCGTCGATGCCGCTCACATCGACGGCGAAGCGTGCCAGGCCGCCGACGACCTCGGGCACCCACGGGGGCATGGGCTCGCTGCCGCTCATGCTGACGGCGAGGGTCTTGAGATCGCCGAGGGCCTTGACGATGGCCGGGAGTGCGGTGCCGACGGCGATCCTGGCGACGAGGTCCTGGGCGGCAGGGCCGGGCGGGTCGGCCGGCCAGGCCGTTGCGGCGTCGGGTTCGACGCCGATGCCGACGAGGTAGCGGCCGTCGCGGGTGGGGAGGCCGACGAGTTTTCCGGAGCGGGCGGGCTCGAGGGGTCTGGTAGTGCCGAGGGAGACGACGGCCATGGGCGCGCCGGTGGCGGGGAAGGAGAGGCGGACGCGGACGGGCTGGGAGAGGTCGACGGCGGCAGGGTCGCCGAGGCCGAGGACTTCCGCGAAGAGGCCGCCGCGAAGGAGCTGTTCGACGGTGTCGCGCAGGGCGGGACCGGCGGGGAGTTGGGCGAGCAATTCGCCGCCGGCGTCGCGGTGGCGTTCGACGAGGGCGAGGACGCGATCGATCGTACGGGAGAGGTTGGGGGCGGTGATCCAGACGGCGGCGCCGCCGGCGGACGATTCGGAAGGAAGGGCGGCGGGCGGCACGTCGGCGTGGAGAGGCCGGCCGTCGGCTTCCTGGCCTGCGGCGGGCGCGTTGTGGGTGGTGTGTCGCTCGGCGGGCCCCGTCTGCGATTCGGTGTCGGTGGACTCCGGCGCGGCGGCCGGGGTGGGCGGGGGCGTTTCCCTGCGGTTCTCCTTCTTCGCGCAGGCGGCGGCGAGGAGAGCCGCGACGGACAGGGTGGCGATCCGGGCGACGGGGCAGCGGTGGGGTCTCGGCATGGTATCCTCCGTGCGCGGCGGCGCCGCCGCGGTGGGATCTTGCACCGGCGGCGCGGGAAGTCCAATCCGTGCGCTTGCCTTGGGTGGGGCGGGCACCGTATTCTCGACGGCTGGAGAACGGGGGCCGGAGCGATGCGCGTCTGTCCGCAGTGCAACTCGCAGTTCCTGGGCGACGCCGAGCGTTGCCCGATTGACGGATCGCTGCTGCGCGACCAGGCGGACGCGTTGATCGGGCGCGTGATCGGGGGCCGCTACCGCATCCAGGGGCGGATGGCGGAAGGGGGGATGGCGTCGATCTACAAGGCGCGGCACGAGCAGGTGGAGCGGACGGTGGCGGTGAAGATCCTGGCGCGGATGCTCTCGGAGGATCCCGTGCACAAGGAGCGGTTCCTGCGGGAGGCGCGGGCCGCGAACCGCATCCACCACGAGAACGTGATCGACATCACGGACTTCGGGGAGACCGAGGACGGGCTGGTCTACCTCGTGATGGAGTACCTGGAGGGGGAGAGTCTGGCGGACCTGGTGACGCGCGGGGCGGTGACGCTGCAGCGGGCGGCGGAGATCCTGCATCCGGTGTGCCGGGGTCTGCAGCGGGCGCACGACCTGGGGATCCTGCACCGGGACATCAAGCCGGAGAACATCTTCCTGGAGCGGCGGACGGACGGCGGGGAGACGGTGAAGATCCTGGACTTCGGGCTGGCGCAGCTCCTGGGGGACAAGCGCTTGACGACGGCGGGGCAGGTGTTCGGGACGCCGGAGTACATTTCGCCGGAACAGGCGATGGGCGGGGAGATCACGTCGCGGGCGGACCTGTACGCGGTGGGAGTGGTGTTCTACGAGCTGATGACGGGGCGGCTGCCGTTCAGCGGGTCGACGGCGCGGCTCATCTACCAGCACATCCACGAGGCGCCGAAGGCGCCGTCGCTGGTGCGCCCGGGGTGTCCGCCGGAGGCGGACGAGGTCATTCTCCGGCTGCTGGAGAAGGAGCCGGAGCGTCGCTACGCGACGGCGAAGGAGCTGGACGGGGCATTGCGGGACTGCGAGCAGCGGGCTGCGGCGCGGCTGAAGCAGTCGACGGTGTCGACCGTGCGGACGGCGGGCGTCGACGCGATGCACTTCCCCGGGGACACGGTGCCGAAACTGCGGCAGCGGCTGGCGGCGTGCCGGCAGGCGTGGGAGAGCGCGGGCGGAAGTCGCGACCACGCACTGGGCTCGGAGCTGGACCGTGTGGCGGGGCTGATCGAGGGGTTGGGGCGGACGCAGGCGACGGCCGATCGAGCGGAGCGGGAGTACAACGATTTCGTGGAGCACGGGCGTGGGACGCTGGAGCGTTTGCGGCGTGCGATCGACGAGCTGTCGCAGGACGAGGCGAAGACGCGGCGGGAGATCGAGGGGCTGCGGACGGCGTTGGCCAAGACGCGCGCGACGGCGGGGGATGCGGAGCGGGACTTCCTGCAGGCGCGGGACCAGCTCGCGCAGTTCGACCAGGGCGACGGCAGCATCGTCAGCTCGGTGGTGGTGTTCGAGACGGCGGGCAAGGCGGCGCGCCGGTGGCGGGACGCGGCGGCGGAGGTCGAGGCGCTGGAGCGGGACCTGCGGACGAAGACGGAGGAGCTGGAAGAGATCCGGTTCCAGGTCGGGCAATTCCGCGGGCGGGTCGCGGCGCTCGAGGTCGACGCGGGTGCCGGTGGCCCGACGTCTCCCGGGGCGGCGGACGCGACGTTGCACCGCCGTCGCGTGCTGGAGGCGCAGCGGGCCTTCGGCGCGCTGCTCGACGAGATCGGCCGGTCGATGCAGGCGATCGAGCGCCGGGTCCCGCGGCCCGGCGGTTGACCCGCCCTTCGACTCGCTTCGCTCGCTCAGGGCAGGCCCTTCGACTCGCTTCGCTCGCTCAGGGCAGGCCCTTCGACTCGCGGTGCTCGCTCAGGACTGGCCCTTCGACTCGCTTCGCTCGCTCAGGGCAGGGATTCGAAGCCGGCTGCGGCACCTCTTGCGGTTGACCCCGGGGGCGCGGCCCGGTAGGGATCGCGCCGATGAGCGGCAAGCGAGCATTCGTCATCGTGCTGGATTCGGTGGGCTGCGGGGCGCTGCCGGACGCGGGTGTGTTCGGCGACGAGGGTGCGGACACGCTGGGGCACGTCGCAGACGCGGCGGGCGGGCTGGCTCTTCCGCACCTGGGACGACTGGGACTGGGCAACGTGCACGCGGTGCGGGGCGTGCCGCCGGGGGTGCGGCCGGCGGGGGGGGGGGGCCGAATGGGGGAGCGCAGTCCCGGGAAGGACACGACGACGGGCCACTGGGAGATTGCGGGGGTGGCCAGCGATCGGGCGTTTCCGACGTTTCCGGGCGGTTTTCCGCCGGAGATCATGGAGCCGTTCGCGGCGCGGACAGGGCGCGGGGTTCTGGGCAACAAGGCCGCTTCGGGCACGAGCATCCTGGAGGAGTTGGGGGCCGAGCACCAGGCGACGGGCAAGTGGATCGTCTACACCAGCGCCGACTCGGTGTTCCAGGTGGCGGCGCACACCGCGACGATCCCGCTGGCGGAGCTGTATCGTGGGTGCGAGGTGGCGCGCGGGATCCTGGACCCGTTCCACGTCGGCCGGGTGATCGCGCGGCCGTTCGAGGGTCCGCCGGGGGCGTTCCGGCGGACGTACGACCGTCGCGACTACGCGATGCCGCCGCCGCGTCCCACGGTGCTGGACGGGCTGGCGGCCGCCGGTGTTCCGGTGATCGGGGTGGGGAAGATCCACGACATCTTCGCGGGGCGGGGGGTGACGGAATCGATCCACACGGAGGGCAACGACGACGGTTGCGTGCGGACGATCGAGCTGGCACGGCGGGTGGAGGCGGGGCTGGTCTTCGTGAACCTGGTGGATTTCGACAGCTCCTACGGGCACCGCAACGACGCGCGGGGGTACGCGCGGGCGCTGGAGTCGTTCGATCGGCGATTGGGGGAGCTGTTGCCGCTGCTGCGTCGGGGCGACCTTTTGCTCCTGACGGCGGACCACGGGTGCGATCCGACGACGCCTGGGACGGACCACACGCGGGAGCACGTGCCGCTGCTGGCGATGGTCGCGGGCTCGGGGGAGGGGCGCGACCTGGGGACGCGCGCGACGTTCGCGGACGCGGGGGCGACGGTGGCCGAGCATTTCGGGGTGAAGGTGCCGGATGACGCCACGTCGTTCCTTGGTACGTTAGAGGGGAGGGGAAGGGAATTCCCCTTCGACTCCGCTCAGGGCAGGCGCGCAAAGCCCGCAGGGGGACGCAAAGGACGCAAGAAGGATGGGTAGGGGCGTGGTCGGGATGGGGACCTTGGCGAGGCTCACGCTCGTCGCGGCGATGGTCGGCGCTTGTTCGAAGGGCGGGGGCCGGGGTGCGGGTCCGGGCGAGGCGGGGGTCCGGGTGAGCGACGACGCGGTGGGGCGGATGGTGGGGCGGCTGCGGGATCCGGCGACGCGGGAAAGCGGGCTCGGGGAGCTGGAGGGACTGCTGGCGCAGATCGGTTCGTCGTCCGACCCGGGCATCCGGCACGACAGCTACGGCTCGCTGGCGGCGCGGGTGACGCCCGTGCTGATCGAGGCGTTCGGGGACGAGCGGACGGGTGCGGCGGCGCGGGCGCGCATGGTGGCGGCGTTGGGGATCGTGGAGCCGCACGACGGGGACGCGACGCGCCGGGGGGCGGTGCTGGACCGGGTGTTCGTCTCGACGCTGGCGGAGCGTTTTCCGGAGCGCGCGACGGTGTCGGAGGCGCACGCCGCGTTGTTGGGGCTGCTGGCGCTGCTGGCGCCGGCGGAAGCGGGGGGTGGTCCGGCGATTTCCGGGCCGGCGCTGGTGCGCGGCGCGGAGGCCTTGCGGGCGGCGGTGGGGGGGTTGTTGCGTCGGGGCGGCACGCTCGGGGAGGCGGGTCCCTCGCCGGGGGCGACGGTGCCGCCGGTGACCGGGGAGGATTTGCTGCTGGCGTGCGTGCACGGGACGGAGACGCTGCTCGCGGCTCCGGGCGGGTTGGCGGCGGAGCCGGCGGGGATCGAGACGGTGGCGGCGGTGCTGCGGGATTCCTCGCCGTCCGTGCCGGTGTCGGCGCGGCTGGCGGCGGCGGAGGCGCTGGGGCGGCTGCTGCAACGGGTGGGGGATGCGGCGGCGCGGGCGACGGCGGAGGCGCTGGTCACGGGCTTCTTCGTGCCGGCGGGCGACGCCGGGGACGCGGGTGCGCTGCGGCTGGCGATCCGCCGGGCGATGGTCGGGGCGAGCTCGCGTGGCGGGGGTTGGCGTGACGCGGTGATCCGGGAACTGTTGCGGGTACTGGCGGCGGTGGCCGATCCGGCGCTGCTGGAGCGGACGGAGGAGTGGAAGGCGCTGGGGCCGAACCGGGACGTGGCGAGCGTGGCGTCGCCGGGTGAGATCCTGCGGCGGGCGGCGGGGGCGCTGGCGGACGTGCTGCCGCGGGCCTGGGGCGGCGCCGACGTTCCGGGTGGCTCTTCGGCGGAGCTGGCGGTGCAGGTGCTGCGGTCGGAGATCGTGCAGGCGGCGGGGGCGATCACGCGCGGGGGCGAGGCGTTGGCCGGGGACGGGGGCGCGGCGACGATCGCGTGGGCGCTGGCGGCGGCGGAGACGCTGGCGTTGGTGGGGGCGGCGGGACCGGACGGGCAGAACGTCGACCTGCTGGCGTCGCTGGTGCGGGCGGCGGCGACGAATCTCGAGGCGCTTCCGGCGCCGCTGGGAGCGACCGGGTCCGGTGCGGGGGTTCCCGGCGCGGCGGGGCGGGCCGTGTTCGGCGGGCTGCTCGAATCGCTGGTGCGCCTGGGGCGTCCGACGCCGCAGGCGTTGGCGGTGCTGGCGGATCTGGCGGGGCGTCCGAGCCTGGCGGGGGTGCGGGAGGACGCGATCTTCCCGCCGTCTCGGGCCCAGGGCGTGGACGGGGACGCGGCGTTCGTGCGGGGCCGTGCGGCGCGGGCCTTCGGGTCGTTGTACCGGCGCGATCCGGCGGGTGCGGCGGAGGCGGACGCTGTGGCGGAGGCGTTGCGGCTGCGGCTGGAGCGGGTGGAGCCGCTGCTGGCGTTGGAGCAGACGGACGCGGGTCGGGCGCCCTTCGCGCTGTGGCCGCCGCCGTTCGCGGCAGGGGAGGCGCCGGCGCCCGGGGCGATCGACTTCGCGGACTACGCGGACGCGCTGGCGGCGTGCGTGCTGCCGGAGCGGGAGAACCCGGGGCACGCGGCGGCGTGGCAGGCGATGTCGGAGGCGGACCGGGAGCGGTACTGCCGGGCGCGGGTGGAGCCGTTCGGGCGCGAGCCGGCGGCGCCGGCGGAGGGGTTCGTGCCGGAGCCGATGGAGCTGGCGGACGGCCGCTGCTGGGAGGTGATGCGACGGGCGTACCAGCGCGAGGCGCAGTTCTGTTCGGCGCAGGAGGCGCGGCGCGTTCCGGAACTGGAGCTGTCGTTGACGGGGCCGCAGTGCCGGCAGGTGATGTTGCGGGAGAGCGCGTTGGGGGCGTGTTTCAACCTGCCGCGGCATCCGGGGCGGGCGGAGCGGGGGCAGCCGACGTTGTGGGCGTGCTACGAGCGCTTCCCGTGGCTGCGGGAGCGCGAGCCGGTGGGTCCGTGGTGCGGCGGGCTGGCGGCGCGCCTTCTCGCGGCGCGGCTGTTCGTGCGGTTGCGGGAGCAGGCGGGGACGCCCGCGGCGGACGGTGCGACGCCGGCGCGGCTGGAGGCGATCCTGCCGTTCGCGGAGCTCCTGGCACGTCTCGCGGCGCCGGGCGCGGCGGAGGACGACGCGTTCGTGGCGGCGCTGGAGCGGACGACGGCGGTGCTGGCGGAGGTGCAGCTCGACGTCCCGGTGTTCCGGCCGCCGCAGAGTCCGATCGAGCGGGTGGTGCTCAACGTTCCGGCGGGCGCGGCGGGGGAAGGGGCGGAAGACGTCGAGGAGCTGATTGCGGTGCCGTGGTACGCGCGGCCCGGGTTCGTCGAGCGTCGAGCGACGACGTTCGCGGCGCTGCGGGCGGACTTCCGCGCGGCGTGCGGGGCGGCGGCGGACGACGCGGAGGGGGGATGCGCGGCGGGCGGCGGCGAGCTGGACGAGGAGCTGCGTGCCCACGGCGGCGGGGCGGGGGGCGGGTCGCTGGCGGCGGTCCTCGTGGAGGAGGACCTGCCGGGGCTGCTCCTGGCGTGGGCCGCGGCGGACGCGATCGACGCCCGATGTCTTGCGGAGGGGGTCTACGGGGTCGAGTGTCTGCGGGGGGTCGTGGCGGAGGGGGCGGCGGCGATCGGAGAGCGCGAGCGGGCGTTGCGGCTGCTCTTGGCGCTGGGCGCGGCGGAGGACGAGGCGACGGTGCGGGAGGTGCTGCTGGAGCTGGCGGCGGCGCCGCCGGAGCCGTCGCTCGAGCCTCTGGTGGGGTTCGGGCTGCGGCGCCTGGCGGTGGAGTGTCCGTCGTGTCCCGGGACGGCGGGGTGCGAGGCGAGCCGCTGCGGCGCGGTGCGGTTCGGGGACTGACGGCGCGTCAGGGGGCGGCCGCGCAGGGAACGCGGAAGGTGCAGGTCCAGGGGGCGGCGACGGGTGGGGAAACGTCGATCGCGGAGCGCCAGGCCTCGTCGGTGAGGCGCGAGGCGATCGGCGCGCGGAATTCGTAGTAGGACAAAACCGGGCCGGCGGCGAGGAAGAGGCTCGCGGAGCCCGGGGCGCGCACGGCGGCGACGAGCAGGTCGAGCGGGCCGCTGGCTTCCTCGAGCACCTCGCCGGCATCGGCGTTGGTCATGACGTCGGCGACGAGGGTCGTGCGCACGTCGACGGCGGGGCGGCCGTCGCCGGTCGCGACGAGCCGCGCGACGCGGGACAGGAGGCCGTCGCAGACGCCGGGCAGGGACGCGAGGAAGACGCGGTCGTCGGCGGTCGGCGGGCGGTCCTCGACTTCGGCGACGGCGATCGCGGCGAGGCGCCCGAAGAGTCCGTCGAAGGCGTCGAGGACGGCGGCGGGCTCGCCGTCGGCCTCGACGAGTCGCATGTCGGCGAGGGCGCGGCGGGTCATGCGGGTCAGGGCCTGGAGCCTGGCGAAGACCTCGGGGTAGGGATCGACGAAGGCGGGTGGGGGTTCGGCCGCGGGGGGGATCGGGGCGCCTTTGGGGGCCCCCGGCTGCTTGACGTAGAGGATCGTGTCGTGGCGGAGGGTGGCCCAGGAGGCCAGGGCGCCGGCGAGGAGCCGATCGTTCCAGGCGGGGGTCGCCTGGAAGGGCTGGGTGTGCGGGGCCGCGGGGACGACCGCCTCGCGCAATGTCTCGAGCCAGGCCCAGTAGAGGTTGGCGTGCCACCGGGTATCGCCCGGCGGCGGGAACACCTCGGCTGCGGCGGCGAGGGCGGCGGCGTATCCGTCATAGGCGTCGTCGCCCATGGCGGCGAGGTTGCCGCGGGCGGTGGGTGCGCCGAGGAGGGCCATCACGTCCAGGCCGCGGCTGAAGCCGCGGACGGGGCCGGCGGCGCCGGCGACGAGGGTGAACGGGGTTCCGTCGCCGCGGTGCGTGGTGACTCCGGGGAACGCCGTTCGCGCCATGACCTCGGCATCGGGCACGTAGCGCTGGCCGAAGAGGCGGAGGCCGACGAAGGGGAGGAGGGCCTGCTCGGTCGCGGTGAGGGGCTCGGCGAGCGGCGGGAGCTCCGGGGGCGCCTTGCCGCCGCCGAACGCGGCGCCGCCCTGGATCTTCGGGACGCGCTGGGCGGCGATCTGGAGGCGCAGGGCCTCGAGGCGTTCGGGGGCCTCGATGGCCGAGGGGGACCAGAGCTCGCCGAGGGCCCGTTCGGCGGCGGCGGCGATCTCGATGGGGGTCAGGTCGTCGGCGAAGCCGGCGAAGAAGGCGGTGGTGCGGTAGAGGCGGGACCAGGCGTGGAGGGCGGCGGTGCCGTCGACCTGGGCTTCGCGCAACCACTGCACGAGGAGCAGGGACTGCGCGGCGAAGCGGCGGGCGACGGGGCGCGGGACGAGTCCGCGCGGCTCCGGGTCGTCGTCGGCGCGGACGAGGAAGGACATGCGCCCGAGCCACATCATGGCGCGGAAGTAGCGCGACAGCGCCGGGGTGCGCGTGTAATGGCCGCGGGGGACGTACTGCGTGTAGTCCTCCTCGATGCCGAAGACGGGGCTCAGGGCGGAACCGCCGCGCGCCTCGATGAGGGCGAGCTCGGCCTGGACGGAGGCGCGGACGCGATCGTCGACGGTCGCTTCCGGGTCGAGGAGCAGGCGTGCGGTGTCGAGGACGGCGAGGTTGCGCAGCGCGGCTTCGCCGACGATGCCGGGCGCGTCCGTGGCCGCGGCGGCCGCGGTGCGCAAGGCGTCGAGGAGACGGACGAGGAGCGGGGCGAGCGAATCGGTCTCGAGCTTCATGAGGAGGCCGTCGAAAACGAGGTGGTAGAGGTGGAGCGCGGCATCGATCGAGACGTAGAGCGGCAGGTCGCCCGGGGCGGCATCGATGGCCTCGAACGCGTCCCCCAGGTCGTCGTAGCGGAAGCCGGGATTGGCCGCGACGACGACGAAGGCGGATTGCCGCAGCCGCTCCCGCGCGGCGGCATCGACGCCGAGCGCGGCGAGCGTCGCATCGCGCGTCGGATGCTGCGGAAGCTCGGCGAGCGGCAGGGTCGGAGGCGTGCCGGCGCTGCGATAGGCCGGGCGGTCGTAGGCGTAGAACTGTTCGAAGCCGGAGGGGGCGCCCATGCCGCCGTGGACGGCCTGGCCCAGGGAGGCGGGAGGCTCGAGCGGCGCGGAAACGGCGGAGCCCGCATCGCCCTGCCCTGCCCTCTCCGGAGCGTCCGGCGGGGGTCCGACCTCCGGAGCACGCGCGGCATCGGTGAGCGCGAGCGGGGGGACGTCGCCGGCGGGCGGAGACTTGCGGGAGCAGGCGACGGCGAGCAGCAGGCAGGCGAGCAGGAGCGACCGCGCGGAGACCGGGTGGCGACGCATCGGCCCTCCCCTACCGGCCCGGCCCGGGCTCGTCCCAGACGAAGAGCCACTTCACGCCGAGGTACACGCCGTAGAAGATCCAGCCGATGGGGCCGGGAGTCGATTCCTCGGGGGGCTCGTACTCCTGGACGAACCAGACGGTGATGGTGGCGTCCTGGACGCGGTCGCGCAGGTAGCGCAACTTTCCGCGCAGCTCCTCGATGTCGAGCGTGACGCGCTCGAGCTCGTGCTCGACCAGCAGCGCCTCTTCGACCGTCTCGGCCCGCTCGAGGAGGGCGAGGTAGCGGAGGCGTGCAGCGAGGGCGTTGCGCAGCCGAACGTTGAGGTCGAAGTACTGCTCGGTGACGTCCTCGCCGCGGACCTCGCGTTCGGCGACGTTTCCGAGCTGTGCGATCGCCTCGAGGACTTCCTCGAAGGACTGGTTCGGGACGCGGATGACGACGGACGTCTCGGAGGAGGACGACACGTAGCCGCCGAAGCGGCCGGCGATTTCGGTGACCTTGGCCGGCCCGTCCTCGGGCGGGTCGAGCTCGATGCGCATGGTGCCGGTCTTGATCACGAGCCGTTCGGCCGGCGGAGTGACCTCGGGCAGCGCGATTTCCTCCCAGGTCAGGTCCGCGCCATTTTCGTCGGGCGCACCGGTCGAGTCGGCGACGACGGAGCCGTCCGGGGCGACGGCTTCGGGACCTGCGGGTGCGGCGGGGCCGGCGGGGGGCCCGGCCGCATCGCCGGCCGCGCGGTCGGCCTGGGCAAGGACGAGCGCATCGGGCTCGGAGAAGCCCATTCCCGGAAGGGCCCACGAGCCGGCCTCGGCCGCGGTTTCCGGCATGCCGTACGCCGGCATGGTGTCGCGGGCGTACATCGGCCCGGCACAGGCGGCGAGCGATGCGGCGGCGAGCAGGGCGGCACAGGATGCCGCGACGTCATCGAGCCGGGACCGTTTCGTGTCCATGTGCGGACCTCCCTCGGGCGCCCGCGGAGGAGCGTGGGGACGGTGTAGCGTAGGGAGACGTCGAGGCGCAAGTGAGAGAATGGAGAATGGAGAATCGGGAACGGGAGAACGGAACAAGGGACAAGGAGCAAGGAGCAAGGAGCAGGGAATGGAACGAGGAACTGGAACGAGGAACTGGGTTGCGGAGGGGAATGGGGGGCGGGTAACATGCTCGGGGGCGGGCGAGGAGGCGGTGCCGGCGCGGAGGAGCGCGGTAGCCGAGGCGGGAAAGGAGAGGCCGTCATGCTCCGGAAGACGATCGCGGGTGCCTTGATCCTGGCGGCTTTGGCGTGCGTCGGGAGCACGGTGGTCGAGTCGTTGACGAGTGCGGGGCGGATCGACTGGCTGGAGGACGTGGTGGGGGCGGGTGCCTTCCACGCCACGTGCATGATCGTGGCGTCCTTCCTGTTGACGCGGCCGGCGGGGGGGCCTTCGCCTGCGGCGGGGGAGCCGGAGTCGAAGGGGGGCGGTTGACGTGTGGTACTGGTGGTTGGCGACGATCCTGGTCTGGCTGGCCTCGGCCGCCTGCATCGTGAGCACGTTGATCGAGATGAAGCTGGGGAAGACGGGGCCGCGCGGTCCGAAGCTCGAGGATTTCTGGGGCGCGGTGGGATTCCACGGGGCGACGGCGGTGCTGGTCCTCTGGTTGCTGGGCAAGTCGCTGACGACGTAGGCAGCGGCGGACCGGGTCAGGGACCGAGGCACGGTCATTCGAAGAGGATGTTCGACAGGGCGGCGGCCGTCGTCCTCTTCCACCGGGGCTTCGGCCGTTCCGTCGGGGGCCCTCACGACAACGCGCGTACTCCCAGGCTCCCACCGTCGCGCTTGCCAGCGGTGGCGCGGCGTGCTGAGGTCGACGCATGCCACACTCTCCCGCTCGGCGGTTCCGGGGGCAGTTCGCGCTGGCGGCGGTCTTCGCCGCGGTCCTGGTGCCGGCCGGTTGCCGGAAGGCGGCGGTTGGGGACGCGGGCCTGGCCGCCGGGGAGGCGGGCGCAGCGGTGGGGGGCGCGGAGACGGGGTTCGCGTTGGGGGACGGGGAACGGGCGGACGCGGCGGCGGCCGGGGCCGCCGTTGACGCGCGCGGCGATTCCGGCGGCGAGGTCGCGGGCGACATGTCCGCGGTTCCGAACCCGGGCGTCCCGGCCGGCGCGGACGCCGTGGCGGGCGGCGGCGAGGCGACGGTTGAGGGGGTAGCCGTTGTCGGTGCCGCGGGCGGGGCAGCGGGCGCGACGGGACCCCCCGGTGACGATGCAGTACGCACTCCGATCGACCTTCTGGCCGTCCCCGGGGGTGCGGTAGCCGTGTGGAGCGAGGCGCGGGAGGCCGAGGACGGGGCGGAGACTTCGACGTTGTTCTGGCGCGGCTACGACGCGGCGGGCGTGCCGCGCGGCGAGGTCCGTCGGTTGAAGGAGACGACGGGGCGGATCGGGCGGATCCGTCTGGCGCGCGCCGGCGACCGGACGGTGGCGGTGTGGTGCGCGACGAACGCGCTCGAGCCGGATGCGGCCGGGGCGGCGCGGGAAACGGTGATCCACGCCGCCGCGTGGCTGGACGAGCGCGGCGAGCGCCTGGGGGAGGTCGAGGTCATCGCGATCGATCGGCTGGACGAGCGGACGCGGGATTCGTCCGCGGTCTGTCCGCTCGCGGTGTTATCGGACGGCGACGACGTGCTGGTCGCGCGGAGCCACGGCGCGGTCCGCTGCCGTCACGAGGAGGAGCGGGCGTGGTGTCTTGCGATCGGGATCGAGCGGCTGGCGTTCGGCGCGCCGGCGGTGGTGTTGCACCGCGAGTCGTTCCTGGCGCCGACGCGGCCGATTTCGGCGATGGTGCGGACCGATCACGGAGTCGTGCTGCCGGTGTTCGACGAGCACATCTACGGCGCGACGTTCCTGGTCCTGGCGGCGGCGCGTCCCGGGGAGGTGGTGGCCGAGGATACGAGCTTCTGTCTCCGCGGGTACCCGTCCGAGTCCGGCTGTGCGGCGGCGGGCGCGGGCGGGTCCGGCGCGAAGGCCACGGAGCTGGTGGAGATGTCGGGCGTCGCGGTCGCTTGGACCGGCGACGTGCTGGTCGCGTCGAACGGCGAGGCGATCGCCGCGTGGCGGGAGGGGGCGCCGCTCGGTTGGCCGGAACCGGCCGGGGAGTGCGAGCGCGAGGCATCGTGCTGGCCGCGCCTGACGGGTACGGCGCTCAAGTGCGACGGCGAGGGTCTGCGGGCGATCGTGACGGGGTCGCGGTCGGTCCGGGTGGTGATGGATCCCGCGGCGGCCGGGGTGTCGTTCCATTGGCGCGACGTGCTGGCCTGGGCGGCGTCCGGGCCGGCGCCGCTTGCGGCGGCGTGGACGGGCGAAGCGATGCTGGTCGTTCCGGGCCGGGAGGAGGACGACGACCTCGCGCCCGCGGGACGGCAGGCGGAGATCCGGGCCGTCCGGTGCCGGGGCGGCGTGCTGCCGGTGGACTCGTTGGGCGTCCCGTGAGCGGACCGGTCCGCGTCTACTGCCGGCGGGTGCACGGCACGACCGTGCGGGAGGGTGTCGAGGCGTGGTCCTGATCGTCCTTTTGGCCTTCGCGGCGCTGGCCATCGCCATGCAGGCGGGTCTGGGCGACCTGCTCGTCGCGTGGCTCGGTTCGTCCGGCGCGGGCGGGGTGGTAGCGGTGGTGCTGACGGTGGTGAGTGTGGGCGGGGTGGTCTTCGTGGTCGTGCGGGTGCGCCGGATGGTCGCGTACTGGCTGCCGAAGGGTGCGTTGGCGGAGGATTTCGCGGACGGCGGGCGGACCTTCGAGCTGCGACTGGACGCGGGGCCGGCGGTGGACGTGATCCTGCGCAGCACGGTGTCCGGACAGGTCTCGGCGGGCTCGCGTCGTGTGCTGTGGGGACTGACGGTGCGGCTGGACGTGGAGCGCCAGCCGGGTGCGGACGCGCCGCCCGGGGTCGTCCCGTTCCGGTTCCGGCGGGAGATCAAGGTGGGGGACGGAGGTTTGACGGGCTGGGCGGAGGCGGGGCAGGTGCGGGAGTTCGGCGCCTTCGTGCGGCACAACGAGGAGGTCACGGCCTCGATGGTCATCGCGCGGATTCCCGCCGGGGGCGGGCTGGTGGTGCGCGGCACGGTGCAGGAGAGCCGCAACACGACGGCGTTGGCGCTGCCGCTGTTCCTCAAGCCGTCGCCGCCGGGCAAGGACCCGGATGAGCCGGACCGGCCCGTGCCCGGGTGACCCGTCGGGGCGCGCACGAGTCGTCCGGCGGTGTTGACGGTGGGGGTGGTGGTGGGCAGGATGGCGCGCATGTCGGAGCGGGGAGGAGCGGTCGACGCGCTGGTTTTCGCCGGGGGCGGGTGCCGTTGTTTCTGGCAGGTGGGGTTCCTGGAGACGGCGGGGGAGCGGGCGGCGATCGAGCCGCGGCACGTCGTGGCGGTCAGCGCGGGAGCGACGATGGCCGCGATGTTCTTCGCGGGTCGCGTGGGGCGGGGCCGCGCACGCTTCGCGGCACTCGCGGCCGCGAATCCGCGCAACATCCGTCCTGCGAACGTGCTGGGCCCTGACCCGGTGTTCCCGCATCTGGGGATGTACCGCGACGTGCTGCTGGACGCGCTGGACGCCGGGGCGATCGCGGCGCTGGCCGCGGGTCCGCCGATCGACGTGCTGCTGGCGCGCCCGCCGCGCTGGCTGCCTCCGGTGGGCGCGCTGCTGGCAGGGTTCGGTGCGTACCTGCTGGAGCGTCGGGTCCGCGGGGGCATGCATCCGAGGTGGCCCCGGGCGATCGGCTATGTCCCGGAGCTGGTGCGGGTCCAGGACGTCCTGGCGGCGCACGCGGGGGATTGGCGGGCCGCGGCCGAGGCGCTGGCGGCGCTACTGCTCGCCTCGTCCTGCACGCCGCCGGTCACGCCCTTCCTGCGCTACGCGGGCCGTCCGGTGTTCGACGGGGGCCTCGTCGACAACGTGCCGACCTTCGGGCTGCCCGCGGGCTGCGAGCGGGCGCTGGTGCTGTTGACCCGGCGCGCCGCGGCCGGGGAGCTGGAGCGCGACCCGCGCCGGCGGTTCGTGCAGCCTTCGCAACCGATTCCGGTTGCGAAGTGGGACTACACTCGACCGGACCTGGTGCAGGAGACCTACGACATGGGTCGACGGGACGGCGAGCGCTTCGAGGCGGAAGAGGGCTGGTAGTGCGCGGCTTCACGGCGCGCAGGGAACGCTCGTTTCCGGCCGCGTCGGGTCCTGGAGCGCCCGCGCGATCGATTCGCACGATGAGTTTCCTGGCTTCCTGATAACGGACGACGCCTTTCCGGTCCGGACATTCCGGACCGGACGCCGGACCGGACGCCTTGCGCGAGGGTCGGGCGCGGGCGTACCCTGTCTTCCAGGAACGACGTGGAGGTGCGCGATGAAGGTGCTGGTGGCAGCCGTTGTCTGGACATGTCTCGCGGTGTGCGGGTGCAAGGGCGAGGCCGCGGGGCCGCCCGAACGCGTGGAGCTTGCCGCGGTGGACCTGCAATCGGGAGCGGTCGATCTCCTGTTCGTGGTCGACAACTCCGGCTCCATGTCGCAGGAGCAGGCCGTGCTCGCCCGCTCGATGCCGTCGCTGTTGGAGGCGTTGTTCTCGCCCGAGGACCGGAACGGGGACGGGCGGGCGGATTACGCGCCGGTGCACGACCTCAACGTCGGGGTGGTATCGACCGACATGGGGGCGGGCGGCTTCCGGGTCTCGACGTGCTCCGAGCCGACTGACGGCGACGCCGGTTGCCTGCTGCACGCGCCGCCGGCGTCCGAGCCGACCTGCGACCCATCGTTCCCGCCGTTCCTCGAGCGCGACCGGGACAACGCGGAGGCGTACCCGGTCGCGGAGCTGGCCCGGGATTTCGGCTGCATCGCGACGCTCGGCACGCAGGGCTGCGGCTTCGAGCAGCAGCTCTTCGCGGCGCGCGACGCGGTGACGACGAACGCGCGGGCGGGGGGCTGCAATGCGGGCTTCCTGCGCGAGCGGGCGACGCTGGTCATCGTCTTCGTGACCGACGAGAACGACTGCAGCGTGCCGCCGGAGAACGAGGAGATGTTCGACCCGTCCCGCGCCGACCTTGGTCACCTCAACATCCGCTGCTTCCTTCATCCGGAGCTGATCGAGCCGGTGGAGGCGATCCGCGACGCGTTGCGTGCCGCGAAGCCGGGAATGAGGGACGCCATCGTGCTGGGGATGATCGTCGGCGTGCCACCGGACGTCGCGAGCTGCGCCGGCTCGGGCAGCTCGATGGAGGGGTGCCTTGCCGACGCGGCCATGCTGGGGGCGATCGATCCCACGGATCCGACGTCAATGATTCCTTCGTGCAACACCGCGATGGGCCAGGCCTTCCCTCCGCGGCGCCTGGTCGAGCTGGCGGCGGAGTTCGGGGACGCGGCGGTGGTCGGGTCGATCTGCCGCGAGGACTGGTCGGACGTGATGGCCGGGCTCGCGGTGCGGACGGCGGAGCGCCTGTCGGCGTCGTCGTGTCTCTCGGGCAATGCGGAGTTCAATCCGGTGACGAGCGCCGTGGACGCGGTGGAGGACTGCCAGGCGGAGTGCCTGGCGGTGGAGACGCTGCCGGACGGCGGTCCGTGCCGGGAGGACGCGGGGTGTCCGTCGGCCTGGTGTCCGCCGGCGACGCTGGCCGACGCGCTGGCCGGCCGGGCCGGACACTGCACGGATCCCGCCTGGGGCCTGGCGTGCGAGCCGCTCGAGCGCGACCTGGGGCTGGACGAGGCGGGGAAGCGGCGGTGCCTGCTGCGCCAGGCGCGTCGCTCGTGGGGCACGCCGGGCGGCGACTGTTCGTTCCTCGGCGAGGAGGGCTGGATCTACGTTCCGGCGGTGTGGAGCGAGCAGGATCCGCAGTGTCCGGAAGCCTGGTTCCCGGCAGTTGACGGCTGGCCGCAGCTCGAGGAGGGCGCCGCGGTGCGGCTGTACTGCGTTCCGGAGGACTGTCCGACGGACAAGCAGTGCGGCGGGGCGGATGATCGGGCGTCGTTGTGCTGCTTCCCGAGCCAGACGTGTCTGGGCGGCGGGCTGGGCGGGCAGGGAAGCTGTTGTCCGACGGAGCGGGTGTGCGAGGGCATGTGCTGCGAGCTTTCGGACCGGTGCCTGCCGTCGTTCGACTCGCCCGGCGTGCGGGGCTGCTGCCCGTCGGAGGCCCAGTGCGGGGACACGTGCTGCGCCTTCGGCCAGACGTGCGAGCGCGGATGGATGTGCGTGTAGGGCGGCAGCGGAGCGAGCCCTCCTGACGAGCCGACGACGTTCCCATTGTGACATCGCTTCGCCGGCTACATGCAGACGCCCCAGAAGCTCGCGGAACCGTGGTCACAGACCTGGCCGGCGGCGCAGTCGCGGTTGCTCCCGCACGACTTGCGGCAGACCGGCGGCGCCGGTGACGCGGAGCTCGAGCGAGCGACACGAATGTCATGGGCGCGCGGCCGGGTCGCGATCCGTGCCGCAGCGAATTCGGGCGATTGCCCGTCGCGCGGACCGGGGAACGGATTTCGCAGGCCCGGCCACCCGGACAATTCGTCGGGAGGTGACGCATGAGGCGGAGGGACAAGTGCGTCCTGGTGTTGTGTGTGGTGCTGCTCTGCGGCATGGC
>JACRCZ010000049.1 GCA_016218765.1 Deltaproteobacteria bacterium
CGCAAAGCCCGCGCCAAGGGCCGCAAAGAGCGCAAAGAGGCAGGAAACAGGGTTTCGCGAAACCCTGCCTCCCTTTGCGTCCTTTGCGTTTCTTTGCGTCCTTTGCGCGAAATGCGCCTGGGTTCACATCGCGGTGGCGCTGACGCGGTTACGCCCCGATTCCTTGGACACGTACAGCTGCTTGTCCGCCGCCTCCAGCAGTTCCGTCCGCTTGAGGCCCTTGCGGCCGCGGACCGTGACGATGCCAATCGAGATCGTCACGGGGATGCGGTTCCCGGCGTGCACGAACGGGAACGCCTCGACCCCGGACCGCAGCCGTTCGGCCAGGGTGCGCGCGCCCTCGGCGTCGATCTGCCGCAGGATGATCGAGAACTCCTCGCCGCCGTGGCGGGCGACGACGTCCTCGGTGCGCACGCAGCCGCGCAGGTACGAGCCCAGCTCGAGCAGCAGATGGTCGCCGACGGGGTGGCCGTAGCCGTCGTTGACCGCCTTGAAGTGGTCGACATCGATGAGCAGCAGCGAGAGCATGCTGCCGTGGCGTGCGGCGAACGTGACCTCCTGGTCGAGGCGCTGTTCGAGATAGCGGCGGTTGAAGAGGCCGGTGAGCGGATCCTGCAGCGCCCGCAGCTCCAGGTCGTTGAGCAGGTCGTCCTCGGCCGCGGTGTAGTGCATGAAGCGCATCGGCGTGTGGCCGATCAGGATGCGGTCGCCGGCGCACAGCGGGCGGGCCTCCGGCCCGACGCGCTCGCCGTTGACCAGGGTCCCATTGAGGCTCCCCAGATCGCGCAGCTCGAAGTCGCCGTCGGGGCCCCACACGATCTCCATGTGCCGCTGCGACACGCCCTCGTCGGGAACCGTCACGTCGCAGCCCGAGGCGCGCCCGAAGACGGTCGGGGCGCCGGTCAGCGCGATGCGCGCGCCCATGATCGGACCGGCGAGCACGATCACGGTCGGCCGCGTCTCGCGGATCCGCTCGGCGGCCTTGGCGAACGACGTGTCGACCATGGGCACGGTCGGCGACGTCGACAACGGGCGGTCGGAGTCGCGTGTCGCGCCGCCGCCACCTCCGCAGCTCGATCCCTGCATCGCCCTACCCCTCTCACGGCTCCATCTGCGCGACGAAGGCCTCCGGGCCCAGCCGCCGTCCCGTGACCTGCTCCACGAACTCGTCCCACCGCAGCCGCTTGCCCAACGCGAAGACGTGCTCCCGGAGCCACGGCCCCAGGTCCCCGCGACCGGCGAAGACGACGCCCGCCGGGAAGTCGACGTGCAGGACCTCGCGCGCCAGATGCTCGCGGAGCTGCGCCGAGAACAGCTCGCCCAGCAGGTAGTTGTGGTAGTAGACGGGCGCCGTCACGAGGTGGATCTTCGTCGCCCAGTCCGGCTCCGCCCGGCCTTCGGGCCGGACCAGGAGCTGGTGGCGGCCGACGATCTCCCACCACCGCGCGCCCAGATCCTGGCGCGGGTCCGCGTACAGCTCGCGCTCGAAGTCGGTCATCACCAGCGCCCAGCGGGCGAAGACGAGCCAGGAACGGACCTGACGCTGCCGCAGCTTTTCCGCCAGCTCGGCGCCGGGACGGCTCCCCAGCACGGCCTCCTGCCAGTCCGGGCTGGCCGCCAGCCCTCCGAACATCATCGCCACGCCTTCGGTCGTGAGCTGGTGCGCCGCCCCGCGCAGCACGTACGGCAGCTCCGGATCGATGCCCACGTCGTACACCGCGTGCCCCAGCTCGTGCAGCGTCGTCTCCGCCCACCGCGCCGTGGGCTGGAGGTTCAGGAGCACCCGCACGTCGCCGCCGCGATCGATGTCGAAGCAGAACGCGTGCTGCACCTTGCCCTCGCGCTCGTAGAGGTCGGACCGCGCCAGCACCGCCTCGGTCTCCAGGCCGATCCCCGCATAGAACGACTTCGCCACCGCGAGGATGTCGCGCCCGTTCCACATCCCGTCCGCGTCGAGCCCCTCGACGGGCGGCGCGGACTGGAAGAACGGGTCGCCGTAGTGCCAGGGCCGGAGCTCCTCGACGGTGATGCCGAACCGCGCCGCCAGCTCGGCGTCGATCGCGCCCTTCCACTGCCGGAACGGCGCATCGGTCATCGCCGCCACCCGGTCCAGGAGGTCCTTCAGGCCCTCCGGCGTCTGCTCGGCCACCGCGAGCTGCATCGCGTAGTAGTCCGCAAAACCGACCTGCCGCGCCGCCTCGTTGCGCAGCTCGACCAGCTCCAGCAGCTCCTCGGCCACCAGCGGCCCGACCTGCTTGAGCGCCTCCCAAGCCGTCCGCGCCTCGTCCGGGCCTTTCGTCTCGCGCAGCACCTTCGTCAGCTCGTTGTCCGTCTTCTTCACGCCGCCGGCATCCGCGCGGAACGTGTTGAACCGCTCCTCCAGCCCCGTCGACAGCTCCACGATGCGCGCGTTGAGGGCGGGGTCGATCTGGTTGTCCAGGTACTGCAGCCAGGCCACCTCGAGCGAGCGCTTGAGCAGCGGGTCGGTGATCGCCGGCGAGTCCTTCAGCTCCTTGAGCCGCTCGAATGTCTTGCGGTCCGAATGGAACCGCCGATACAGGATGTCGGCGTCCTCCTTGGCGCGGTAGAAATCCTGGTTGCCCGAGACGTACGCGTTCCACGACATCAGCGACGCGGCGCGCTCCAGCCGTCGCACCGCCGGGACGTAGTCCTCGTCCAGCCAGCGTCGCGCCTCCGCCTCCGTCGGCTCGTGCGCCGACACGCCCGCGCCGGACGCGTGCTCCACGGACGCGCCGATGGACGGCGCCGCCGGCGGCGTCGCGTCCGGACACCGGCACGGCACCTCCTCCCGCTTCCCGCACCCTCCCCCGACGTTCGCCGCCAGCATCAGCAGGGCCATGAACATCCTCTCGAGCCGCGCGTTCGCGCCGGAGCGTCCAACCATGCCGCGCACGGTATCACGCCTCGGCGGGTCCTGTCGCGAGCCGCGCGAACAGCCGCCGTCGCAGGGCATCGATCGCCCGCCCGCGGTGACTTCGCGCGTCCTTCTCCGCCGCCGGCAGCTCGGCGAACGTCCGCTCCAGTCCGTCCGGCACGAACACCGGGTCGTAACCGAATCCGTCCGCCCCCCGCGGCTCCCGGATGATCCGCCCCTCGCACGTCCCGCGGAAGAACGCCACCGCCCCCGGCTCGACTCCCGCGAAGGCCGGCGCCGTCGGCGGTACCGCGAGGGCCGCGACGCAGACGAACCGCGCCGTGCGCCGCCCGTCCGGCACGTTCCGCAGCTCCGCCAGCAGTTTTTCCAGGTTGCGCCGATCGCTCCGCGGCGGTTCCGCGTAACGCGCCGAGTGCACGCCCGGCCGGCCGTCCAGCGCATCGACGACGAGGCCCGAGTCGTCCGCCAGGGTCGGCAGCCCCGACGCCGCCGCGAAGGCCCGCGCCTTCAGCTCCGCGTTCGCCTCGAACGTCGCCCCCGTCTCCTCCACCTCCAGCGCCACGCCCGCGTCCACCGGCAGGACCAGCTCCACCGGCAGCCCCTCGAGCATCCGCTCCAGCTCCCGCACCTTCCCCCGGTTCTGCGTGGCGATCAGCAGGCGCCTCGGCGACGCGGCCATCCCGCACATGCGCGCAATTTCGGTCGATGCCCGGCCGGAGTCAACGAGGGCGCAAGGCATGAGGGATCGGAAGGTCGGGTTGCAAGGCCGCGCGTCTTGCCCGGACGCTCGGTCCGAGCCATAATGGGTCGCCCGGCCTGTTGAGGGCATCTCGGGGGTGACGTGAATGCTCGAACCCGGCGATTCGCTGGAAGGCAAGTATCGGATCATCGGGCTGCTGGGTGAGGGCGGCATGGGCGCGGTGTTCGAGGCCGAGAACACGCTGGTCAAGCGCCGGGTGGCGGTCAAACTGCTCAAGCCGGAGTACTCGCAAAACGTGGAGGCGGTGAAGCGCTTCACGCGGGAGGCGCAGGCGGCCGGCCAGATCGGCCATGAGAACATCTGCGAGGTGACGGACATCGGCTACACGGCCAGTGGGCCGCCCTACCTGGTGATGCAGCTTTTGCGAGGCAAGCCGCTGACCGAGGCGATGGCGTCGGTCTCGCCGTTCCCGATCCCGCGCGCGATCGACATCCTGTCCCAGGTGCTCGAGGCGCTGGAGGCGGCGCATGCGGCCGGCATCGTCCACCGCGACATGAAGCCGGACAACATCTTTCTCACCCGCGTGGCCGGGCGACCGGACTTCGTCAAGCTGCTCGATTTCGGAATCTCCAAGGTGCGTAACGTGAGCAACGATGCGGAGATGGCGATCACCAGGACCGGCACGGTGCTCGGGACGCCCCTTTACATGTCGCCGGAGCAGGCCCGCGGCGACACGGACGTTGATGGACGCGCCGACGTCTGGGCCGTGGGCGTCATCCTCTACGAAATGATCTGCGGCCGCAACCCGTTCGCCGGGGAGAACTACAACCGGACGATGTACAACGTGCTGTCCGCGCCCGTGCCCTCCGTGCGCCGGTGCCGCGACACGATCTCTGCCGAGTTGGAGGACGCGGTGAAGCGCGCCATGGCGCGGGACGCGGGGCTCCGCTTCCAGACGGCGGCCGAGATGCGGCGCGCCCTGCTGGCGACGCCGGAGGGGGCGACGGTCGGCGACGCGGTCCGCCGCCGGTCTCCCTCCTCGGTCCCGCCGCCGTTCGACGGCGAGACGGCCAAGGCGCCGGTTCACGTCGGCGACGATGCCTTGCCCACGGTGCCACGTCTGTTGCCGGCCGGTGCGGAAGGCCGCCCCGCGGGTCTGCGGATCGCCCCGCGAGTGCTCGGCGACACGGCGACGCCGGGAGCCGGGGCGGTGCCGGGCGCGACCCGAGTCCGGGCTCCGCGGCGCTCGACGCGGTGGATCATCGGCGGCGTCGCCGCCGCCGTTGCGATCGCGGGGGTCGTCCTCCTGGTGCTGCGCGGCACCCGGCCGGAGCCACCGACGACCGGCGGGCCTCCGCCGGCTCCGCCTGTCGCCGCGACTGCGCCCGCGGCGCCGCCGCCGATGCACGGCGCCGTGCCTCCGACCGCCGGTCCGACGGCCCCGCCCGAAGCACGTGGCGCCGGTGAGGTCCAGCACCCGTCGGAGTCGCTGGACGTCGTGCCGGACGCGATCGAGGGCCCGCCGGCTGCGGTGCCGGACGCCGACCCGACCGGGACCGGGACGGTGCGGATCACACTTGTCGACGTGCCGTCCGGAGCGAAAGTGACGGCCGATGGCGAGCCGAGAGCGGGTCCCGCGTTCGAGGTGCCGCGTTCGGGCCGCGGCATCCGTGTGGTCGTCGAGGCCGATGGGTACGAACCGTGGGCGCAGATCGTGTCGCCGGCCGCACCACTCACCGTGCCCGTGCAACTCGTGCCCCTTCCAGCCGAGACCGTGCCGCAGGACGCGTTGGGCGGGAGCGCCGCCGACCGTGGCGCCGCCGCGCGCGATGCGGCAGGACGCGGGCCGGCGACGGCGGGCCGCGACGCCAGCACGGCGCGCGACGGCCGCAGTGCCGTCGACGGCGCGGTGTCGTCGTGGGGCGTCGTGCCGTGACGACCCGCATCCGGCACGTTCCCGGGCGACGCGTGGCACGGCGCGCGACGGCTGGTGCTCCGTGGCTGGCGGCGGTCGTCGTGCTGTCGAGCCTGACGTTTTCGGCAGGGGCCCAGCCGGAGGTCGAAGCGCAAGCGCGCCGGCTGTTCGAGGAGGGTGTCGCTTCCGCGGCCGCCGGCGATTGGACGACGGCGATCGCCAACTTCGAGGGGAGCTACGCGCTGTTTCCCCAACCCGGCACGCTGAAGAACATCGCCGTGTACCAGGACCAGGCGGGTCGCCACGCGGACGCGCACCGGTCGTGGACCGAGTTGCTGGAGCGCTACGGTGACGTCGTCTCCGAGACGACGCGTGCCGAGGCCGCGGGTCGGATCGCCGCCTTGGAGCGCTACCTGGGGACGGTGACCCTGACCAGCAACGTCGAGGGAACCACGCTGCTCGTCGACGGCCGCGACGTCGGGATGGCGCCCCTCGCCGCCCCGCTGCGGCTGGAGCCCGGGACGCACGTGTTCGAGGGCCGGATGGACGGCCACCAGGACGCACGAATCTCGGTGCTGCTGCTGGAGGGCGCCGCTTCGCCCGTGCAACTGGTGCTCCTGCCGATGGCGGTCGTCCCGTCGGTGCTGCGGGTGGAGGTGCGCACGGCGGGTGCGCTGGTGTCGATCGACGACGCGTCGCCGGAGCCGGCGGCGCTGACCCGCGAGGTCGCGCCCGGGCCGCATCGGGTGCGCGTCGAGGCGCCCGGGTTCATCGGCGAGACGCGGGAGGTGATCGTCCCGTCGTCCGGCCAGGTCGTCGTCTCCTTCGACCTCGCCCCGTTGATCGTTCCGACCCCCGCCACCCCTGAGGATACGGAGGGCTTCTGGTCGGGGCCGTGGCCGTGGATCATCGGCGGCGTCCTCCTGGCAGGCGCCGGCGCCGCGACGACCACGGTGCTGCTGTGGCCCGAGGATGAACCGGCGCTCGACCTGCTGCTGAGGGTCCGCTGATGCCCGACGCCCTGCCGTCGCCGCTCGTCCGATGCGTTCCGATCGCCGCGTCGTGGCTGATCGCGGCTGCATGGTGTCTGCCGGCGGGTTGCGGCGAGGACCGAGCCGGCACGCTGCGATTGACCATCGACACGACGCTTGCGGTGCCCGGGCAGGTCGACGAGATCCGGGTCTTCGTCACCGCGGCCCGGACCGAGGATGGGCCTCTCTGCGTGCCGATCGAACGCTCGATCCCGCTGGTGCGCCAGGCGGATTTCCCGCTGCGGGTGGGGATCGAGGTCGGCGCGGAATACCGCTCGTGGTTGGTGTTCCGGATCGAAGGTCGTTTGGGAGGGAGTCCGGTCATCTTCCAGGAAACGCGCACGGTCTGGCCTGCATCAGGCGCCACCGACGTCGGCGTCCAGCTGTCGGCCGGTTGCTATCTGGCCGCGTGCGCCGGTGGAGAGATGTGTCTGGGTTCGGGAACGTGCGTCGCGGTTCCCGTTCCGGGCGCGTTCGTGGACGAAACGATGTGGGACCCCGGCGTGCCGTGCGATCGCGCGGCGCCCGTGCTGGATGTCGCCGGCGAGGTCGCCGGAGACGCCGCGGATGCTTCTCCCGAGATCGAGGAGTAGGCGGGCGGCGGCCGGGGGTGGTCCCGGTGCGGGAGAGAGCGAGGGAACGTCGGCGTGCGAGGTGGAACGGAAACGGATCGTCGCCGGCCGGCCGGCGCGGCCGCTGCGGTCGGCGCCCTGCTGGCGATCGTTCTTGGCGGCTGCGACGGCCCCGGCGCGCCGTACGATCCGTGCGCCGGCGTGGTTTGTTCATTGCGCGGGCTCTGCATCACGGACGGGGTGTCGCCCTTCTGTGGATGCGAGCCGGGTTACCATCCCAGCTACCGCGACTGCGTCGCCAACGACCCGGTGGACCCGTGCCGCCGCGTCACCTGCAACGGTCACGGCGAGTGCCTGGTGGTCGACGAATTGCCGGCCTGCGTTTGCGATCCGGGGTACGCCGCCGACGAAAGCGGACTGCTGTGCCTGGAGGGACCGGGACGCGACGCGGACGCGGGACGGGACGACGCCGGAGACGATGCGGGCGGGGAGGACGGCGACGCCAGCGAGGCCGACGACACGCCGGAGGCGATCGACCGGGGGACCTGTGCCGTGGACGATCTGCCGGTGCAGACCGCCTGCCGCGCCGGCTACCGCTGCAACATCGACGAGATTGCCGGCACGACCGCTCGCACGGTCTGCGACGACATCGGCGAGGGCGGCAACGACGACCCCTGCGAGGCCGTGCCCTGGCCCGCGCTCACCGACACCTGCGGCCTGGGGTACACCTGCCTGGGAGCGGAGCGGACCGGCCGCTGTCGCCGCTTCTGTGCCGCGGACGAGGACTGCGCTGTGGCCTTGGGTTCGTCCCGGTCCGGATGCCGGACGGTGGTGACCGCGGGGGGAGTTCCGGTGGACGGGGTGAGGCTGTGCACCTCGGGCTGCGACGACACGCTCGCCGACGCCTGCGGCGACGGGCGCGCCTGCCGCATCGTGGACGGCGGCAGTTCCGGCGCCATCACCGATTGCGGCGTGGTCGGGTCCGGGACGCAGGAGGCCGACTGCACCGAAGAAGGCGTTGCGGCGTGCGCCGCCGGCTTCGGCTGCTTCCTCACGTTCGACGTGCTGCGCTGCCAGAGGCTATGCTCCTCCGATGACGAATGTCTTGCGGCGGTCGGCCCGCTCTCGCGGTGCCTGATCGAAGTCGGGTGGAACTCGGGCGAGCCCACTCCCGGCGTTCTTGCCTGCACCAGCCATTGCGACGCGCTCGCGGATGTGGTCTGCCCGCCGGGCGCGACCTGCCGCTACTCGGGCCTTGCCGGCGGCGGAACCGTGTCCTATTGCGACACGGCCGGTCCCGGTCGTCAGGGCGGCGGCTGCCGCTCGGACGCCGCATGTGGCGCCGGCTTGTCCTGCTGGTACGCTGCTCCGGGCGGATCGGCGTGCCTGCAACACTGCCGGTACCCGTCCGGCGAGCCCTCGTGCCCGAGCGGCACGACCTGCAGGCCGGTGACGATGTGGGAAGGAGTGCCCGCCGGGTTCGGCGTGTGCACATGAGAATGCGGACGCGCCGTGCGGCGGCGGAGGGGGCGGACTGATGGGCCGAGCGCGGTTTGGAGTTCGGTTGACGGCTTGCGGCCTCGGGCTGCTCGGCGCACTGCCCGGTTGCGGCGGGGAGCCGGGCGGCCCGGCGGATCCGTGCGCCGGCGTGTCGTGCTCGTTGCACGGCTCCTGCGTCACCGACGGCCTGGCCCCTTTCTGCTCCTGCGACGACGGGTATCACCCGGAAGGCCTGCGCTGCGTGCTCAACGACCCGATCGAGCCCTGTGCCGGCGTCACGTGCAGCGATCACGGCGACTGCCGGGTCGTGACAGGCCGGCCGCGGTGCGACTGCGACCCCGGGTACGAGTCGGACGAGGGTGGAATGCTCTGCCTGCGCATCCCGGACGCTGACGTGGATCGTGAGGCCGGCGCGGACGACGCCGGCGGTCCCGAGGAGATTGCCGAGGCGGGGGAGGACACGGCAGGCGACGAGATCGCGGACGATGGCGGTTTCGACGACGGCGACGCCGCCGAGGGAGAGGCGCTCGACGGCGGGAGCTGCTCGCGTGCCGATTTCGCGGTCCAGACCGAATGCGACGAGGGCTTTCGCTGCAATCTGCCCTGGGCGGATACCTCGGGCCGACCCGTCTGCGACCTGATCGGGACCGGCGGCAGCAACGAGCCCTGCGTCGAGGCGGATCCGCCGGCCGTGACCGACACCTGCGCGGAATTCTACACGTGCGTGCCGAACGGCTTCGGCACGTACTGCCTGCGGTTCTGCGCCGAACATGCCGATTGCGTCGCGGCGCACGGGACGCCGCGGTCCGGGTGCGCCCTGGAAGTCGCCGGGGGCGTCCGGGTCTGCTCGACGGGCTGCGACCTCGTCTCGGACGACGGCTGCGAACCTGGTCAGACCTGCCTTCCGGGGGGAGCGGACTCCGACGGCTGGTACACGAACTGCACACCCGCCGGCACGGGCTTGGCCGGCGCCGACTGCACCGTCGGTGGCTCGGGGGCGTGCGCGGCTCGTCATTTGTGCTTGACCGACGGCACGCCTCCGGACGTCGTGTACGTCTGCTCCCGCCTTTGCGGCGGCGATGCCGATTGCGCCGCGGTCGGCCCGCTGTCGCGCTGCTTGTACTCGTTGATCGATCTGGAATCGGGTTCCAGCTACCCGTACCCCGACGTCGCGGTCTGTTCCGAGGGGTGCGACGCTCTCGCTGCGTCCGGTTGCGCGCCCGGCGAGGCGTGCCGCTACAGCACCCGCTTCGACCCGCTCGCCTCCTTCTGCGACGCGGCGGGGACCGGCGGCCAGGGCATCTCGTGCTCGGCAGACACCGCCTGCCTGGCCGGCTTCTCGTGCGGTCCCGGAATCGCGGGTCGCGGGAACATCTGCCGCCGTCACTGCCGTTTTCCGTCCGGCGACCCGTCCTGCCCGCCCGGGACGTTGTGCCGTGCCGGCGGCGGCAGCCTCCCCGCCGACTTCGGCTTCTGCGTTCCGGCCGGTTGCGGCAACGGGATCGTTGAGACCGCCGAGGCCTGCGACGACGGGAACATCGACAACACCGACGCCTGCCTGGCCTCCTGCCTCGCCGCCTTGTGCGGCGACGGCTACGTCTGGTCGGGTCGGGAAGCCTGCGACGGCAGTTCCTCCCGTGCCTGCACCACCGCCTGTTCATCCACCGGTTCGCAGGCCTGCGCCGCCTGCGCCTGGGAAACCGACTGCACGGCGCCTGCCGAGGCCTGCGACGGGGACGACGACGATTGCGACACCGTCGCCGACAACGGCTTCGATTGCCCGGCCGGCTCCCGCGAGGCGTGCGATGCCGGCGGATGCGCCGGCAACCGTACCTGTTCCACCGCCTGCGCCTGGGAAGGATGCACGGCGTCCGCGCCGGCCGCCCCCGTCCCGCTCTCCCCGTCCAACGGCGCCGCCACCGGCAGCGTCCATGCGCCGCCGGCGGCGGCAACGCTCCGCCCCGAGTTCCGCTGGCTCCCGCCTTCGACCTGCCTGTCGCTGAGCTACGACCTGCAGGTGGACGATTCCTGCTCGACTCCGGGGTTCGGCGCCTGCGCTTTCCCCAGCCCGGAGATCGATGCCATCGGCTTGACGGCTGCCGTTCACCGCCCTGCCACAGACCTCGACGTCGCCGCTTCGGCCCCGGCAGGGCGCCGCTACTACTGGCGCGTGCGCGCCTGCGTGGGAACCGCGTGCTCGTCGTGGAGCGCCGTCCGCTACGCGGACGTCGGACGAGAAGCGCGGGATTTCGACGGGGACGGGTATGCCGACGTGGTCGTCGGCGCGGAACGACAGCGGCACCCCGGCGGGACGGCCGCCGAAGCCGGGACCGTGTTCGTCTACCATGGCGGTCCCACGGGCATCCCCGGTGCCGCCGACCTCGTCCTCGCCGACCCTGCCGCGCGGGACTTCGGCGCGTTCGGCGCATCTCTAGGCGTCGGCGACTTCAACGCCGACGGCTACGCAGACCTCGTGGTGGGCGCGCCGATGCAGGATGCAGGCGCTGCGGACGAGGGCAACGCCTTCGTCTATCTGGGCGGCGCCTCCGGTCTCCCGGCCGTACCGAACGCCACGCTCGACAACCCGGCGAACGACCCCGGAGGGAACTTCGGCCGCAGCGTGGCTTCCGGCGGCGACCTTGACGGTGACGGCTTCGCCGACCTGGTGATCGGCGCTCCGGGTCAGGATGCGCCGGAGGTTGACGAGGGCAACGCCTTCGTCTACCTCGGTGGCGCCGCGGGCATCGGCACGACGCCGGACGTCACCCTGGACGACCCGGCCGACCAGGTCTCGGCCGCCTTCGGCTGGAGCGTCGCCTCCGCCGGCGACCTGGACGCCGACGGCTTCGCCGACTTGGTCGTCGGCGCCCCGTTGCAGGATGCGTCGGCGGCGGACGAGGGCATGGCCTTCGTCTACCTCGGCAGCGCCGGGGCCGTCCCCGTCACGCCGGACTTCAGCCTGGATCCGATCCGTCAAGCCGGTGGCGGCTTCGGTTGGAGCGTCGCTTCGGCGGCCGATGTGGACGGCGACGGCTACCCCGATCTGCTCGTCGGTGCCCCGCTGTGGGACGGCGTCGCGCCGGACGAGGGAATGGCCTTCCTCTACTCCGGCGGGCTCGCGGGCATCGCTTCGATGCCGGATCTCACCCTGGACAACCCGCTCGGTCAGACCTCCGACCGCTTCGGCGAATGCGTCGCGTCGGCCGGAGACCTGGACGGGGACGGTTTCGTGGAACTCCTCGTCGGCGTTCCGGGACACGACGCCCCGGTTCTCCAGGAGGGCAGCGTGATGGTGTGGTGGTCCCCGGACGGGCCGTCCGCCGGCCGGACGCTGCTGCTCGACAACCCGGCGGCCGACCCCGGCGGCGCGTTCGGCACGAACGTCGCGGGAGCAGGCGACATCGATGGCGACGGCTACGCCGACCTCGTCGCCGGCGCCCCGCTCCAGGACGCCCCGACCGTCGACGAGGGCAACGCCTTCGTCTACCTCGGCAGCGCCACGGGCCCGCCGGCGCTTCCGGGGACCAGCCTCGACAATCCTACGGGCGAAGCGGCCGCCGGCTTTGGCGGCACAGTACTCTAGGCGCGCTCTGGCAGGAATTGCCTGCCGATTGGGTCCACTGCCGAGGGGGGTCTTCCGACGTCGGTCTTGTGCCTTGCATCCTCTCATCCTCCACGGCGCAGGGCCGCCCTTGACTCCAGAGGTGCGCGACGCCTACGATTCCTAGCGTCGCTCGGCACGGTGCGGCGCATGGTCTTTTTCGCTTGGGGGTGAACTCATGTTGTTCGAGCAGAGTGTGGCGGCTCGCAGTGCCGGATTCGTGGTGTCGGTTCTGGTCGCGGTCACGGTGATTGCCGGCTGCAGCAAGAAGAGCGAAGGGACCGCCGGCGGCCCGCCGGCCGCGAAAGCGCCGGGGGCCGGTGTCGGCGGAGCGGCCGCAGGTCCGGCGAAAGCCGGCGGGGTTGCGTCGACGAACGGGCAGGCGCCGGCAAAGACGAAGACGGGATCGGGAGCCGGCACGGCCGCCGGAGACGGCACCGCCGCCGCCGCGGCCGGTGGCGCCGCGGGCGGCGCGGCACCGGCAGGTTCCGTCGCCTGCCGTACGTACGTCGCCAAGGTCGCCGAGTGCGCCGCCCTGTCGCTTGCCGACGTGCCCGGTTCCGAGAGCTTCGTCGTGCGGATTCGCGACAACGCCGCGGAGTCGTGCCAGGCGTGGGAGACGGGTGGCGCGGACAAGCTCGCCGCAGCCGTCGAGGCGTGCGCGAGCGCGGAATGCGGCGAGGTGGGTGCGACGTACTCCGAGTGCGTCAGCGGGAAGGTCTTCGGCAGCGGCGAGAGCGGGTCCGGCGCGATGGCGGGGGCCGGCGGGGCCGCGATCCCCGCCGGCGGCGAGCCGGCGCCGGGGACCGACCCGGTGGGGAAGTGGAGCCTGTCCGGAAAGACGCGCCAAGGCGGGGCATACCGGGGCGAGGTGGAGATCGTGCGCCAGGGAGACGTGTACGGCCTCGCCTTCAACACTCCGGGGACGACCGAGGGCCGGCATCCGGGCATCGGCCTGTTCCAGCCGCTCGCCGATGGCGGACACCTGTTCGTCGCCTCGAGCGACGACGAGCGGATCGGCGTGGCCCTGTACCGGATCGGATCGGACGGCTCGCTCTCCGGCCGCTGGACGATCGCCGGCATCGCCCCGGGCGTCGGAACCGAGACGTGGACCGGTGGTGGCGGTTCCGATCCAGGCGGTCATTACCAGGTGACGGGCGCGGGTCCGGACGGATCCACGTACACGACGACGGTGGACGTCTCGACGGATGGCCGGAGCTACAGCGTCCGGTGGAACAATGACGCCGGCGTGCAGGATGGTGTCGGACTGCGCTGGGGCGAGTGGCTGGGCGTCGCGTTCGGGACGGTCGATCCCGTCGGCGTGACCCACTACTCGTTCCACGACGGCGTCGCCTCGGCCTCGTTCGCAACCACGGCCGGTCCCGGTCTCGGTATCGAGGATCTGACGCCCGCCACCGGCGGCGCGGTCGCGGCGGCGCCCGCCCGCCGCTCGCAGTACGACGCGTGCCGGCGTTGCTCGGCCGACCCGGACAACCGTTCCCTGTGTTCCGGCTGCACGAACCAGTCGTGTCTCGAGTGCATGTTCGCCCCCAACGAGGCCGGCTGCGTGGACGTCTGCGGCGGCGGACCGTCGGGCGGCGGCAGGGCGTCGGGGGGCGGAGGCGGTTCCCAGGCCGGACACTGCAGCCTGTGCGCGCAGGACGCGATCGAGGCACGGGAAGACTGCGATCGGTGCACCAACCGGGCGTGCCTCTCCTGCTACGTCGACGGCGTCGAGAGCGGCGCCTACTTCGATGGGACGCTCGATTGCAGCTCGGTGTGCGGTGGCGGTGGTTCCGGAGGCTCCGGGAGGTCGTCCACCGGCCCCGACTCACAGGCCTGCCGCGAGTGCTGGGGGGCGGAGGGGCCCGCCAACGAGGACGACTGCTACGAGCCGTGCCACTGAGCGATCGGCCTGCCCACCGCCATGCGACTCGCGCATGCCACCCGTCGAGACCCAGGAACGAACTTGCGCGCGGTCGTACTAGAAGTGCCAGCCGGCAAGCACGGCGAAGTCGAAATTGTGCGAGGCCGAGGCCGGTCCGCCGGCGAAGAACCACTGCAGATCGAAGCCGAAGCCCCCACCCACTGCCAAACCATCCCAAACCGTGTACGAGACCCCCGCACCCAGGGTCAGGACCAGCCCGTGCGTCGCGTTCTCCGTGGTCATCGAGCCCACCGTCGATGACGTCGGCCAGGCGACGTAGCCGAACCCGACCTCACCGAAGACCCACAGCGCCTCGCCGACCAGCACCGCGCCCGGCCTCGCCTGCGCCTCGACGCGCACCTGGTGGCTCTCGAAGTCGTACCCCGCCTGGTCCGGCGGGTTGCCGATCGAGTGCTCGAGGCCGATGCCGGCGTCGATCGCGAAGGGACCATCGACCGGACGGAACAGCCAGGCCGCGCCCAGCCCCCACTGGTACCCCGGGTCGTCCTCGCCGTCGAGCGGCACGTGGATCACGCCGGGTGCGAGGAGGACGTGGAGCCCGGACAGCCGCGGCGTGTCCTCGCCGGAAGCGCCGGTCAACCGGACTCGGATGGTCGGCTCCTCGGGACACGTCTCCTCCGCGGCCTCGTCGGCCCGGGGCGCGCCCGGCGCGAGCAGAGCCGCGCCCACCGCGAGCGGGGCGAGCGCCGCGCGAATCGTCCGCGGCTTTCGTCGCATCGTCATCGCCCGGTCACCGGTTGGTAGCCCGGATTCGGGGTTGCGCCGTATCCGGGACCGGGTGCGTCGGTCGACAGCGGCAGGTGCATCGCCTCGCACGCCTCGTTCCCCGCCGCGAAGGCGTCCCGCTCCTCCTCCAGGCAGGCGCGACCGTTGAGGTTGTAGGTGCCTTCGCGCAGGGCGTGCAGTCCTTCGTGGGCGAAGTTGTGGACGAGATCCTGGCGTTTGACGACCGCCATCCGGCCGTCGACCAGGCAGACGTAGTAGTCGGCCGGCGACTTGCGGGCCTGCCAGATGCCCCGGGTGGAGAGGTCCAACCCGATGGCGATCTCCTCGCCGCCCAGCGAGTTGCTGAAGTAGACGGCCTCGCCGGGGCCGGGCGACACGCCGTACTGCTCCACGGTGGTCGCCACCGGCACGCCGCGGCACGTCTGGTCGCCGTCGATCGTCTCGATGAAGGTGACGTCGCTGCAGCCGTTCTCGAGGTACGCCTCGTCGAGCCGCTTCAGGATGGCGGCCCCGCGCGCCCCCTGGCCGAAGCCGGTGCGACCCAGCGTCGTGGAGAGCTGGGTCAGCAGCGTGCAGCAGTCGGCGATGCCGTTTCCGAACGTCGCCAGGCCGGAGTCGCGCGGGTCCGCGCCGAACGTCGCGGCGACGTTGACGTCGACAGAGACGTCGAACGTCGTGCGGTCGACCTCGCAGGCCGGCGGCGGCGGGCAGGAGGTGCACGAGACCTTGACCTTGGCGTGGTACGTCCCGGGGGCGAGGCCCCGCAGATTGGCGACGGCCGTCGAGGTTCCGGTCTCGCCCTTGGGCACGGTGACCGTGCGCGAGCCGGGGATCGTCAGCCACGTCGCGCCCTGGATCTCGAAGAGGAACGTGTGGGCGCCGTCGCAGGAGACGTTCTGGGCCTCGAGCGTTACCTCCACGCTGCTCTCCGCCCAGCGCATGCCCAGATCGAGCTGGCTCTCGCCCGGCGGGTCTCCCCGGACGCCGACCGACCAGGCGAGCAGGAAGGCGGCGAGGAGCGAAGGCGCTACCCAGCGGGCGACGAGCCCGTGTGCGTGCGGGGCCCGACCCAGCCGTTCCCCCCTCCCCGCTTGCGTGCTTTCGCCCTCCGTGCCCACGGTCCGCAAGCTAGGCACGACGAAGTGCCGCGGCAACCGTCCACGCGCCGTCTACCGGCCGCGTGCATGCTCCCGGCTGGGGGCGTCGCACGTGCCTGCCGGCAAGGTCTCAGAGCCGCAGAGAGGCAGCCCCGCGGGGAAGGCCGGCGTCCTCCTGTCGCGCGGTCACCTGTAGCAACGATCAGAGCCCCAACTGCTTGGCGATGATCTCGTTCATCATCTCGCGCGTGCCGCCGCCGATGTCGAACAGGCGCACGTCCCGGTACAGTCGCTCGACCAGCGACTCCCGCATGTACCCGTAGCCGCCGTGGATCTGCAACGCGGCGTCGACGATCCACATGGCCGCCGCCACCGCCGCGTTCTTCGCCATCGCCGCCTCGGCGATGCAGGGGTCGCCGTCGCGCAGTTGCGCCGCCACGTGGTAGACGTAGGTCCTCGCGACCTCGAGACGCGTCGCCATCTCCGCCATCCGGTGACGCAGCACCTGGAACCCGGTCAGCGGCCGGCCGAAAGCGCGACGCTCGGCCGCGTACTTCCGCGCCGCCCCCAGCGCCATGTCGGCGAGCTTGAGCGCCATCACCGCGAGGAATAGCCGCTCGGTCGCGAAGTTGGCCATCAGCACCTTGAACCCGGCGTTCTCCTCGCCGATGAGGTTGGCCGCCGGCACCCGGCACTCGTCGAACGCGATCTCCGCCGTGTCCGACGCGGCCCATCCCAGCTTCTCCAGCTTGCGCGACACCGAGACTCCCGGCCGCGCCGTCTCCACGACCAGGATGCTGATCCCGCCCGCACCCTCGCCACCCGTGCGCACCGCGGTGGTGAGGAAGTCCGCGCGCGTGCCCGACGTGATGAACATCTTCGACCCGTGAACGACGTACTCGTCGCCCTCGCGCGTCGCGCGCGTCCGCAGCCCGGCGACGTCCGAACCCGCGTCCGGCTCGGTGATCGCCAGCGCCGCGATCTTCGCCCCCGACAGCACCGGCGCGACGAATCGCCGCTTCTGCTCGTCGGTGCCGAAGGCGACGATCGGCGGCAGCGCGATGATGTGCACCCCGAGGCTCGCGGCGAGGCCGGAGGAGCCGCCGCCCACCAGCTCCTCGTTGATCGCGATCCGATGGAAGATGTCCGCCGGCGTCCCGCCCAGCGCCTCGGGATAGCCGGCGCCCAGGAACCCGGCCGCGGCCCACTTGCCGTACAGCTCGCGCGGAAACGACTCCTCGCGTTCCCAGCGATCCACGTGCGGCGCGATCTCCTGCGCCACGAACCGCCGCACCGCCTGGCGCAGGATCTCGTGCTCCGGCCCGAAGAACGTCATCGGACCGGCTCCTCGCCCGCCGGCGCCCCGGCCGCCGGGACGTCCGGCCCGATCACGACAGGCCAACGATGACCCGCCAGTCGTGCCCCGCCGTCGACCGGCAATGTCACACCCGTGATGTAGGTCGCCGCGGGCGAAGCCAGGAAGCAGATGGCCTCCGCCACCTCCTCGGGCTCCCCCAGCCGGCGCAGCGGGATCTCGCCGCGGCGCTGCTCGAGGATCGCCTCGCCGTACCTGGCGACCGCCGCCGTTCGGATCACCCCCGGCGCCACGGCGTTGACGGCCAGGCCGTAGCCCGCCCACTCCACCGCCAGCGTCCGCGTCAGGTTCTCCACGCCCGCGCGCGCCGCACCCGTGTGCACCATCCCCGGAAACCCGCGCTCCACGTCGGCGATGACGTTGACGATGCGCCCGGAACGCGCCGGGATCATCGCCCGCACGGCCGCGGCCCGCGTCATGTTCCAGGTCCCCGTGAGGTTGGTGCGAATCACCGCGTCCCACCCCTTGGCCGTCAAGTCCTCCGCCGGCGTCGGGAATTGTCCGCCCGCGTTGTTGACCAGCACATCGATGCGCCCGAACCGTTCGAGCACGCGATCCGTGAACTCCTCGGTCTGCGCCGCCTCCCGGATGTCGCAGGCGGCGAAGAAGACCTCGAAGCCCGCCGCGGCCAGGCGCGCCGCCGCCGCCGCCAGCCGCTCCATCGTGCGTCCGGCCAGCGCCAGCGATGCGCCGCACCGCCCGAGCAGCTCGGCCGTGGCCAGTCCGATCCCCGTGCCGCCGCCCGTGACGATCGCGACGCGCCCGCGCAGCAGGTCGGGCGTGAACACGTCCGGTCGCTGCGGCCCCGACACCCCCGATGGCTCCGTCATGCCGACAATTCCGCAGGTCCGGTGGCCGAAGTCAAGGAGGGCCGCGCGAAGCAGGGCCCCGGCGATGAATCGAGGCCCCGCGGTCCGCGTCGGAGGCGCCGTGAAACGCACCACCCGCCGCTCCCGCGCCCCCGCCGCCGTCCTTGCGGTGCCTCTCGCCCTCGTGCTCGGCTGCGGCTCGACGGCGCGCCGCGATGCCGCCACGCCGCCCGTCCTCCCCCGCGCCGATCTGGTCGTGGAAGCCTTCGAGATGGACTGGCCGGACATGGACCGCTACGAGCAGTTCCAACCGTACGTGGGGGAGGGATTGGAAACCGGGATCGGCAACGCCCAGCTTTGCCGGTACTACGCGGCGGAGCAGCTCGGTCCGTCACCGCAGGGCGGCGCGACCCGCTGCCGGCTGGGGGCCACCGGCACGCTGCGCGTCGGCGGCCGGGACCTCGTGCTCGGGCTGCTGAAGGCCTCGTTCGAGTGGGACGGCATGTACGGCTACGCCGAAGCGATCGCGATCGGCGTCCCGCTCGGCCCGGCCGACGGTGGCACGTGCTGCCGTGCGCGGGTCGTGGCCGTGGTGACGCA
This sequence comes from Deltaproteobacteria bacterium, assembly GCA_016218765.1. Taxonomy (GTDB): domain Bacteria; phylum Myxococcota_A; class Polyangia; order DRWM01; family JAAZOP01; genus JAAZOP01. Next base: position 18,771 of record JACRCZ010000049.1, read on the forward strand.
GTGGGACCACGCCGTCCACGACTCGGGCAGCCGCGTCATCATCCAGCGGGCGCTGGCGGCGGACGTCGATGGCGACGGCACGACCGAGCTGTGCCTCGAACAGATCGTCGAGGACGGCCCCGGACTCTTCGAGGTGTTCGACCTGGAGGACGCCGGCCGGCGCTGGGCACCGGACTCGCGCGAGCGCAAGACGCTCGCCTACCGGATCAACGCGGAGGACGTCGGCTTGATCCCCGTCCGCGGCGCGTGTCCGGACGGCGGCTACGAGCTGCTCATCCCCACGCCGCCGTACCAGGACCCGCTCGGCTACCGCCGCGACCTGCGCTAGAAGTGCCGGCCGGCGAGGAGCGGCGACGATAACGGTCTCGCCGCGCCGGCCGGCTCCCGGCTACGGCAGCCCCGCGTCGGGACTCGGCCGCGGCGCGGGCGGTTGCGGTTGGCCGAGCGCGGTGCCGAGGGCCTGGCCGATGATCTGCTGGGCAGCGGCTTCCCCGCCGAGCATCGAGGCGAGGACCTTCTGGACCAACGCCATCGCCTCGACCAGGTCGACCGGCTCGCCGCGCTGCATCTTGTCCATCAGCTCCAGCAGCCTGGCGACGTCGGGGTTGGTCGCCGCCAGCGGCTCGAGGAATCCGCGTGCCAGGCCCATGAGCTGCTGCAGCCCGAGGCCCTCGCCATCCGTACCGGGCGCGCCCATCCCGGTGCCGCCGTCGGCGCCCGCGCCGCCCTGGAGCATCTGGAGCATGCCCATGATCTGGCCGATGTTCATGCCGCCGCCGTCGCCTCCGGCCGCCATGCCGCCGTCGGCGCCGCCGCCCAGGAGCCCGGCCAGGCCGCCCAGCCCTCCGGCGTCGCCGAGCACCATCTGCATGAGCTGCGAGAAGTTCGCCTTGCCGAGGTCCTCGTCGCCGTGCGCCTCGAGCAGCCATCGCCGGTGCAGCGCCATCATCTCGTCGGGCTGCCCCGCCAGCTCGCCCGCCAGCCTGGCGAAGGCGTCGGGCGCCGCGACCTTGTAGCGGTACGCGTCGTAGTAGCGCTGGAGCGTCTCGAAGAACTTCTCGTCGCCGATGGCGCGGCGCACCGCCTGCCAGTAGTAGGGCCCCTTGCCGTACACCAGGGCCGCGTACTCCAGCGCTCCGGAGAAGTCGCCGGTGCCGCGGTCGACGACGCCGTCCGCGTTGCCCAGCATCCGGTAGAGCAGGAAGTTGACCTTCACGTTGCGGTCACCCGTCTTGGCCGCCCGCTCCGACCCGTACCGGTCCTCGAAGTAGAGGATCGACGAGTACTGCGCCATGCCCTCGTCGATGAACGGATGGCGCACCGAGTCCGAGCCGATGAGGCCGTTCCACCACTGGTGCGCGACCTCGTGCACCACGACGAACTCGACCATCTCGTCGAGGATCGGCAGGCGATCCATGCCGGGCGGGGCGAGCGGTCCGAGCGACTCGGAGAGGTTCTGCATCAGCATGGTGGCGACGGTGACGATGCCGGGGAACTCGACCCCGCCCGCCCCGCCGATCAGCGGCGCCGCCGCGACGTCCAGCTCGGTCAGGGTGTACGGGCCGAACCGCCGTTCGTAGACCTCGACCGCCGAGAGCGCGTAGTCGAGGATCCGCTCCGCGAACGGCTCGCGTCCCTGCGGAACGTAGACGCTGACCTTGGTCTCGCCGGACTTGCGCGAGACGACGTGGTAGGTGCGCGAGACCAGCACCGTGAAGTCGCGCAGCGCCACGCCGCCGTACGTGACGTCGGTCGGCGTCGCCCCCCTCGCGACCTCCACGCCGCTCGACGCGACGACGGCCTCGCCCGCCGCCCGCACGCGCACGCGGTAGTTGGCCAGATCTTCGGTGCCCACGTCGCCGATCCCGGTGGGTTCCGAGAGGTCCCAGCGCTTCTCGTCCGGGTACCAGCGGGCGAGGACGGGATACCAGGCGGCGAGGCTGAGGATGCCGTCGCCGACGCTCAGGATGCCGTAGCCTTCGATGCCGCCGCCGCCCATGCCGAAGAGGTCCTTCAGCATGTCCCAGCCCTGGCGGAGCATGCCGGTCTGTCCCTGCTCCTGCTTGGGGGCCTGACCGGTGAAGGAGCAGACGATGGTCACGCGCTGTCCCGGCGGAAGGGGGCGGGGGAGCTTCACCTCCCAGGTCGTGGGCCCCGGATGCTCCAGCCCGGCGGGCGCGCCGTCGATCGTCGCGCGGGTGAACTCCACCGGCGCCGGCTCGCCTTCCTTGCCGAACTGGTTGCCGTAGACCCGCAGCGCGACGCTGTTCAGGGTCTCGCCGGTGCGGTTGGCGAAGTCGAGCGTCTCCTCGGCGCGGAAGGAGCCGGCGTCGGGGTCGACCTGCAGGTCGATGTCGTAGAGCGTCAGGTCGCCGATGTTCCCGACGCCGATCCACTCCGCGATCTTCGGCTGCACCTCGGCCCGCAGCGAGGCCATCAGCGGTGCGAGCGCTCCGGGGACGGCGGGACCCGCCCCGGCGATCGGGAAGCCGGTGGCGCCGTCCGGGGCCGGGCCCCCGTCCCGCGCCGCGCCGCTGAGCGCCGGCGCGCCTCCCGAGGTTGGCTGACCGGGCTTGGACTTGCTGCACGCCGCGGCCAGCACCGCGAGCAGCAGCAGACAGGACGTGATGCGCTTGGTCATGCTTTTCTCTTCCTCTAGTGCGCCCGGCCCCAGGTGGGACCCGAGCCGACATCGACGACCAGGGGTACCGACAGCGTGGCGGCGGATTCCATGCAGCGGCGCGCCAGCGCCGTCAGGTCGCCGACCTCCTCCTCCGGACACTCGAACACCAGCTCGTCGTGGACCGTGAGCAGCATGCGGGCCCGCAGTTTCGATGCCCCCAGCTCGCGGTGCACCCGGATCATCGCCAGCTTGAGCAGGTCGGCGGCCGAGCCCTGGATGGGGGTGTTCATCGCCATCCGTTCCGCCTGCCCGCGCGCCGCCGGGTTACGGCTCTTGAGGTCGGGCAGGAAGCGGCGGCGGCCGAGCATCGTGCGGACCATGCCGGTCGCCCGTGCGTCCTCGACCGCGCGATCCAGGTAGCGTCGCACCCCCTCGTAGCGCGCGAAGTAGTCGGCGATGAACTGCCGGGCCTGCGACTTCGGAATCCCCAGCTCGCGCGCCAGGCCGAAATCGGTCTTGCCGTAGATGATGCCGAAGTTGATCACCTTCGCCCGGCGGCGCAGCTCGGTCACCGCCGCCCCGCCCGCGATCGCGCCGAACACCTCCCGCGCGGTCCGGGCGTGCACGTCCTCGCCGAGGCGGAACGATTCGCACAGGAGCGCGTCCTCCGAGAGGTGCGCCAGGATCCGGAGCTCGATCTGCGAGTAGTCGGCCGAGACGATCCGCCAGCCCTCCTCCGTCCCGAACGCTTCGCGGATGCGCCGCCCGACGTCCGTGCGCACGGGGATGTTCTGCAGGTTCGGGTTCGAGCTGGACAGGCGTCCCGTCGCCGCGACCGCCTGGTTGTACGACGTGTGGATGCGGCCCGTCTGCTGGTTGATCAAGGTCGGGAGCGCCTCGAGGTACCCCGACACCAGCCGGGTCAGCGAGCGGTACTGGAGCACCTTGGACGGCAGCGGATGCATCGCCGCCAGCTCCTCCAGCACCTCGGCGTCCGTCGACCGGCCGGTCTTCGTCTTCTTCACCGTCGGGAGCCCGAGCTGGTCGAAGAGCACCTCGGCGAGCTGCTTGGGCGAGCCCAGGTTGAAGGGACGCCCGGCGAGCTGGTGCGCCTCCTGCTCCGCGAGGCCGGCCTCCACGGCCAGCTCCTTGGCCAGACGGCGCAGCCGCGCCGGGTCGACGGAGATCCCCGTCATCTCCAGCGCGACCAGCACTTCGGACAGCGGCAGCTCCAGGTCGCCCAGCAGCCCCGTGAGGCCCGCCTCCTCCAGCGCCCGGCGCATCGGGTCGTAGAGCGAGCGCACGACCTCGGCATCCTCGGCCGAGTACCTCGCCGCCCGGTCGATCGACACCTCGTCGAAGCGGAGCTGGTGCCCCCGCCGCTTCTCCGTCACCTCCTCGTAGGAGATCATCCCCCGCGACAGCCGCTCCTGCGCGATCTGCTCCAGCCGGTGCTGGTGCTTCTCGGGGTCGAGGAGGTAGCTGGCGAGCATCGTGTCGAAGGTCGCGCCGGAGAGCGGCGCGCCGGAGCGCGCCAGGACGATGGAGTCGTACTTGATGTGCTGGCCGATCTTGGCGATCGCCGGGTCGGCCAGCACCGGCCGCAGCACGTCGAGGACCTCGTCGCGCGGCAGGTTCCCGGCGGCGTCCGCCCCGGAGTGCGCCACGGGCACGTACCGGCCGACGCCCGGGTCGACCGACAGCGAGATGCCCACCAGCTCCGCCTGCATCGGGTCGAGCGCCGTGGTCTCGGTGTCGACCGAGACCATCCCGGCCTCGCGGATCCGCGCCACCAGCGCCCGCAGCTCGTCCATCGACCGCACCGGCGCCAGGTCCGCCTCGGCCCCCCCCGCGGCCGGCGCCCCGGGGGCGCCCTCCGCGGACGGCAGATCCGCCGCCAGGGTGTGGAACTCGAAGCGCTTGTACGCCGCGCGCAGCCGCTCCGGGTCGGGCGGCGCCCAGCGCAGCGTCTCCAGGCTCCACTCCACGGGCGCGTCGCGGCGCAGCGCCACCAGCGGCAACGCCTTCCGCGCCGCGTCGCCGTGCTCCTCGAGCAGCTGGCGCATCCGCGGGTTCTTGATGCGGTCGCGGCCCGCCAGCAGCGCCTCCAGCGAGCCGAACTCGGCGAGCAGCTTCGCCGCGGTCTTCGGACCCACACCCGGCACCCCGGGCACGTTGTCCGTCGCGTCGCCGACGAGGGCCTGCAGGTCGATCATCCGCTCCGGCGGCACGCCCCACTTCGCCTCGACCTCCGCCGGTCCGTAGACCTCGTCCTTGTCCGCCACGTACAGGAGCACACGATCGGTCACGAGCTGGCAGAGGTCCTTGTCCGAGCTGATGATCACGACGGGTCGTTCGGGCGCCACCTTCGTCGCGACCGTCGCCATCACGTCGTCCGCCTCGAAGCCGTCCCGCTGCAGCGCCGGGATGCCGAACGCCTCGAGCATCTCGCGGACGAACCCGAACTGCGGTCGCAGGTCCTCCGGCGGCGCGGGGCGGTTGGCCTTGTACGCCGGGTACAATTCCTGCCGGAACGTCGGCGTGCGCGAGTCCATGGCGACGCCGAGGAACCGCGGGGTGTGGTCCGCGACGACCTTGTGCAGCATCTTCGTCACGCCGAACAGCGCGCCCGTGGGCTCGCCCTTCGACGTCGTAAGGTTCCGCACGGAGAAGAAGAACCGGAACACGAACCCCGAGACGTCGATGAGGTAGAGAGCTTCGTCGAAGGGTGGCTGTCGCAGGATGCTGGTCGTGGACATCAATCCGCTACACTTGCCGGTAACGCGCCCGCCGTCAAGGCGCTATACTGGCCGGCGGGGCGGGGAGAGCGGGGAGTGCGGGGAGTGCGGGGAGTGCGGGACGTACGCGCCCGGAACCGCCACCGGGGGGCGCGCGAGAGAGCGTGCGCGTTGGCCGCGGCGGCGCTCGGCGCCGCCTGCCTGCTCGGCGGCGGGTTCGCGTGCGGTGGGGACGGCGGAGAGCCGGACCCGCACGAGGTCGTCAACGGCGTCAAACAGCTTCCGGCGGCGGAGCTTCGCGAATGGCTCGCCGGGGATCCCGGTCCGCACGTCGTCGACGTGCGCATCCTCTACGACTGGCGGCGCGGACACCTGCCCGGCGCTTCGTGCGTCCCCGGCGCGGCGGTCGTGAACCACGGGACCGGCGAGCTGGTCGACGGCGGACGCGCCCTGACGGACGTCGTGCCCGACCTCCGGGCCCGCGTGGTCTTCTACTGCTCGGGGAGCGAATGCGACGTCAGCCAGGCCGTCGGCGAGGCGGCGCTGCGCATCGGCTACACGGACGTCTGGAAGCTCAGCCTCGGGTACCCGGGGTGGATCGAAGCCGGCTACGAGGCCGCGCTGGCGGTCGAGGACTTCTGCTCGGTGCCCTTCTTCCCGCCCGCCGCGGGGGACGAGCTGGTCGACGTCCGCGCGGCCGGAGCCTTCGCGGACGGCGCGATCCCCGGAGCCGTCAACGTGCCTCGCGCCGCCTTCCTCGACGCCGCGGGCGCGCCGATCGATGGCGGCGCGGCGTTCACGGCCGCCGTCACCGCCGACGCGGGCCTGGACTGGGTCCTGGCGTCGGACGACGCCGAGCTGCGTGCGGTCGGCCGCTTCGCGTCCGGCGCCGGATACGACAACGTGCGGCTGCTGGAAGGGACGTTCGCCGACTGGCTCGCCACGACCTGCGGGAGCGGAGCGCCGTGAAGACCGGCATGCGGATCGCCTGGGTCTTCGCGCTGGCCTGGGCCTGCGGATCGGCGGCCGCGGCCCCGGTCCACCCCGAGGTCGGGGCGAGCCAGGAAGGCAAGGCGACGTGGTATTCCGACTCGCTGGCGGGGCACGCCACGGCCAGCGGCGAGACCTACGACCCCGACGAGCTCACCGCGGCGCACCGCACGCTGCCGTTCGGCACGCGCGTGCGTGTGACGCGGCTGGACACCGAACGCTCGGTCGAGGTGCGGATCAACGACCGCGGCCCGTTCGGCCGCCGCGACCGGATCCTCGACCTTTCGCGAGCCGCGGCCGAGGCGCTGGACATGATCCAGGCCGGAGTCGTGCGCGTGCGTCTCGAGGTGCTGGAAGTTCCATAGCCGGTCGTCAGCCGCAGCAGACGGTGACCCACAGCGAGCGGCTGCAGCTGTAGTCGTTGCAGTCGGCAAAGCCGTTCCCGTCGTCGTCCAGGCCGTTGCCGCACGCCGTGTCGTTGTTCTCGCCGCCGCAGACCGTGATGTGGCCGTTGCGCAGGCAGTTGAAGTCGTCGCAGTCGATGTGGCCGTTGGCGTCGTCGTCGGTGGTGTTGCTGCACGCCGCATCCGTGCATTCGCCGCCCGCGGGGCAGGCACAGGCCGTGACGCGGGGATCGCGCGAGCAGTCCCAGTCGTCGCAGTCGGCGTGGCCGTCGCCGTCGTCGTCCGCGCCGTCGCCGCAGGTCGCGGGCGTCTCGTGCGGGCAGACCGTGACGCACGGGTTGCTGCCGCAGCCGTCGTCGGCGCAGTCGATGTACGTGTCGCCGTCGTCGTCCGCCTCGTTCTCGCAGTTCGCATCGTTGCTCTCGCCGCAGGGGGCGGTGTCCTCGCAGCCCCAGTCGTCGCAGTCGGTGTAGCCGTCGCCGTCGTCGTCCAGGCCGTTGGCGCACAGCGCGTCCGTGCGCTCGGTGTCGCAGGGCGTCGTGCCCTCGCAGCTCCAGTCGTCGCAGTCGGTGAAGCTGTCACCGTCGTCATCCAGGCCGTTGGCGCACAGGGCATCCGTGCGCTCGGTGTCGCAGGGTGCGGTGCGGTCGCAGTCGTAGTCGTCGCAGTCGGAGAAGCCGTCGCCGTCGTCGTCCAGGCCGTTGCCGCAGAGCGCGTCGGTGTCCTCGCGCGGGCCGTCGCCGCCCTCCGTGGGCACCTCGGCGTCGGCGTCGGCGTCCGCGTCGGCACCGACCGAGTCTTCGGCCGTCGTGCCGTCGTCGCGAGCGTCGACCACGTCGTCGTCGTCGTCCGAGCGGCAGCCGAGCACGGCCGCGAGGAAGCTCGCCGCCAGGAGTGTCATGTGCGTCCTTGCCATCGTCCACCTCCAACGCGTGCGGGCTAGCATGCGGCGGGCCGGGAGGCAAGGGACGATTTCCTGCACTCGGCTCAGGGCGGCCCGCCGCACTCGGGGGGTGCGGCGGGGACGGATTGCAGGAGCGGAGCGATGCGGGCGGCGCGTCGCGGTCCGAGGCCCGGCACGGCGTCCAGCCGGAACGAGGCTCCGAGGCGCTCCTGCGCCTCCACGATGCGGCGCGCCGTCCCGGACCCGACCCCCGGCAGCGCCTCCAAGTCGGCCCGCGCGGCGGTGCCTGGATCCAGCGGGATGCCCAACGCCACGCGCAGCGCGGCGGGCAGCGGCACGAGCCGCGGCGCGCACGGCCCGCCCGCCGCCACGGGGGCCAGGACCAGCCGCCGGCCGTGCCAGTTGCACCGCTGCGCCAGGAACTCGACCCGCGCCCGCGCCTCGCGGGTCGCGCAAGGCGGCAGCGGCGCCGCCTCGTCCACGCCCGGTCGCGCGGCGCAGCGCAGTCCGGGATCCGCGGTCGCGCCGGCGACGTCGAAACAGGTCGACGTCGCGCTCCACCCCGCCGGGACCGGCATCCGCCCGGCGCGCCGATCGAGTCCGAGGCGCATGGCGAGGAGGGCGGCCAGGACGACCGAGGTCGCCAGGACGGCGCGAAGGAACGGTGCCGCGCGATCCACGTGCCGCTATCGCGTCCGGGACCGCGGCCGTTGCGCGCCGGGTCAGGGCATGAACGAGAAACGACGCTTGGAGGACGCGGCCGAGTGGCCGCGGTTGGCGGCGGAGTAGATGAACCAGATCACGCCGTGGCAGTTTCCGGTCGGGACGGGGCCGTAGCAGAAGCTCGAGTTGCAGCCGCCGCCGGGCGCGACCTTGCCGTCCGCCGTCCAGCCCAGGGTGAGGGGGCGATGATCGCCCATGAGGAAGTAGCTGCCGCGGGGCACCTGCTCCGGGTCGTGGTTCCGCATCTGCCCGTTCGCGTCCTTCGGCATGAGGATCGGGACCTGCTCGCCGAAGAGGCTCGGGTGCTCCCAGATCATGTAGGGCAGGCTCTTGGACCGCCCGTCCGCGCCGCGGTACTCGAAGATCGTCGAGTCGGTCGAGACGTGCTTCGGGGCGTCGTTCACGCGCAGCAGGCCCTGCCGGATCTCGACCTTGTCCCCCTCCATGCCGACCACGCGTCCCATGATCTTCACGCCCTTGCGGGCCGGGTCGGGGTGGTCGCAGAGCACGGCATCGCCCTTCTCGATGTCGCAACGGTAGCAGAGCAGGAACTTGTCCCCGGCCATCAGGTTCGGCGCCATCGAATCGTCCGGCGCGCGCCGGGTCTTGAGGAACAGCGCGCCGACGCCGAAGGTGATGATCAGGACCACGAGCAGCCAGGCACCGATCTTCAGGCCGAGATGCAGCCAGCGCACGGCTTCATGATAGGCGCTACCGTCCCGCAGCGTCAAATGGCCGGGACGAACGCCTCCACAAGGATCCGCGCGGCACGCCCGGGGTCCGGCGCCGCCAGAACGCCCCGGATCGCCGCGACGCCCCAGGCGCCGGCCGCCGCCGCCGCCCGCGCCCGCTCCGCGCCGTCGATGCCCCCCAGGGCCAGGACGGGCGTCGTTCCCGCCGCCCGGCACGCGGCAGTCAAGGCGTCCAGCCCCGCCGGCGGTCCCTTGCCCGGCGTCGCGTACACCGGCGAGAACGTCAGGTGGTCGACCTCCGCCGCCAGCGCCCGGACCTCGTCGAGCCGGTGGGCCGAGTAGCCGAGGCGGAAGCCGGGCGCGACGGCACGCGCGTCCGCGGGCTCGAGGCCGTCCGCCTGGAGCTGCACGCCGGCGGCCCCTGCGGCGACGGCGAGGTCGACCCGCCCGCGGACGTAGACCGGCGCCGCCCGACCCCGGGCGGAGCCGACCGCGACCAGCCGTGCCGCGGTCGCCAGGAGCTCCGCGTCGCCGAGCCCCGGCTCGCGAAGGTACAGACCGACCGCTCCCGGAGGCGCGACGTCCGCGAGCCGCGCGAAGACCTCGTCGAGCTCGCGCAGGGGCACCAGCAAACGGTCGGAGATCACCAGCAGCCGCGGCGCGGCCCCGGCCGTCGCCGCTCCGCTCACGGCGCGACCGGGCCGGGGGGCGGCAAGGGCCCGTGCGCCAGATCGTCGCGCGCCCGCGCCGCGTACCGCGAATCGGGGAATCGCTCGATCACGTACTCCAGCGCCGAACGCCACCCGCCGACGTCGCCCTGCGCGAGCAGCCGCTGTGCCAGGAGGTAGCACTCCTCCGGCGCCTCGGGGACCGTCGGCAGCGGCTCGCGATCGTCGGATGCGCACTGCATCGGCGCGTTGCCGGCCGCCAGCAGCCCGGCCAGGATCACCGCCGTCACCGTTCCCAGGCGCACGTTCCGTTCCCCTTGCCCGCCCCCGGGTCTACTCGATCATCCCGTGCGTCGGGCTCGACGCGGCGGCATGACGTCTCTTCGGGATGCGCCCGGCCAGGAACGCCTTGCGTCCCGCCGCCACCGCGTCGCGCATCGCCTCGGCCATCAGCACCGGGTCCTTGGCCCCGGCGACGCCGGTGTTGCACAGCAGTCCGTGGCAGCCCAGCTCCATCGCGACGGCGGCGTCGGAGGCCGTTCCGACCCCCGCGTCCACGATCACGGGGATCGTCACCGTCTCGAGGATGATGCCCAGGTTGTGCGGATTGCGGATCCCGAGCCCCGATCCGATCGGGGCCGCGAGCGGCATCACGGCGGCGCAGCCGGCATCCTGCAGCTTGCGGCAGAGCACGGGGTCGTCCAGGCAGTACGGCAGGACGACGAAGCCCTCGCCGGCCAGCGTGCGCGCCGCCGCCAGCAGTCCCTCGTTGTCCGGGAACAGCGTCTTCGGATCGCCGATCACCTCGAGCTTGACCCACGGGGTGCCCAGGGCCTCGCGCGCGAGCCGCGCCGTGCGCACCGCTTCGTCGGTCGTGTAGCAGCCGGCGGTGTTGGGCAGCAGGAGGAAGCGCTTCGGATCGATGAAGTCGAGCAGCGACTTGCCGCTGCCGGCCTCGTCGAGGTTGACGCGGCGCACCGCCACCGTGACCACCTCCGTCCCCGACCGTTCCAGCGCCTCGCGCATCTGCTCGAACGTGGCGTACTTGCCGGTACCCAGGAAGAGCCGCGAGCGGAACTCGCGCCCCGCGATCGTCAACGTGTCCAACGTCTCGTCTCCTTCGCCTAGCCGCCCCCGACCAGGTGCACGACCTCCAGCACGTCACCGTCCAGGAGCGCCGTCGTCGTGTAGGCCGTGCGCGGCACCACGTCCCGGTTCCGCTCGACCGCGGCCCACTGCGGCGCCCGGCCGAGCTCGGCGAGCATGGCGGCGACGGTCGTGCCGTCCGCGAACTCGCGCTCCACGCCGTTGAGCCGCACGCGGATCATCGAGCGCGGACCATACCCGACCCGTCCCGGAGCGGCAAGCGGAGCCGAGCCGGATCAGCCGCAGAGGAAGAGGCAGCGGTCGCCGAGCGGCACGAGCGAGCCGTTGCAGGTGCCGCTCGCGCAGACGTTGCCGCAGCGGCCGCAATTGTCGCCGTTGACCGGGACGCAGGCGCCGGAGCAGCACATCCGCGGGCCGATGGTGTCGTCCACGAGGCAGGGGACGACGATGCCGCGCCAGCGGCAGGCGCCGGCGCTGCCGCAGCGGCAGGAGCCGCCGGCGCAGCGGTCGCTGACCACGTCGTTGCAGACGCTGCCGCAGCCGCCGCAGTTGGCGAAATCCGACGACGTATCGACGCAGCGGCCGGAGCAGCACGATTCGCCCGCGGCGCAGCAGGTCGTGCCGCACGCCTCGGCCCCCTCCGGGCAGCAGGTGGTTCCGCCGACGCAGACTTCTCCGTCGGCGCACGGCGTCGAGCCGCACAGGCACTCGCCCAGCGCGCAGCGCTCGCCCGCGTCGCACGCGACGTTGCAAGCGCCGCAGTTGGCGGTGTCCGACGCCACGTTGCGGCAGGCATCGGAGCAGCACGCTTCCGCCGCGGTGCAGGTGTCGCCGCCGCAGGAGCAGCCGCCCATGAGGCAGATTTCGCCGGCGTCGCAGGCGTGGCCGCAGGAGCCGCAGTTGGTGGTGTCCGACTGGAGATTGACGCAACGCGAGCCGCAGCAGTCGAGGCCCGTGGCGCAGGCGGGGGAGCACTCGAGCGTCACGCAGATCCCGAGCGCGCAGACCTGGCCCGCGGCGCAGCCGTGACCGCAGGAGCCGCAGTTCGCCGGGTCGTCCTGGAAGTTCACGCACTCGGTCCCGCAACAGCGCAGGCCCGGATCGCAGGAGCACGGGTTGGGCACGCACAAGCCGCTGCGGCACACCTGGTCGCCCGGACACGCCGCGCCGCAGGCGCCGCAGTTGCGTGCATCCTGTTGGACGTCGACGCACCCCGAGCCCGCGCAGCAGCTCAACCCCGCGCCGCAGGCCGCGGCGCCACCGCAGGCGCAGGCACCCGCGAGGCAGCCGTCGGAAGAAGCCGCCGGGCACGCCGTCGCACACGAGCCGCAGTGCTCCGGATCGGTCTGGACCGCGACGCAGACGCCGTCACAGCACTCCCGTCCCCCTTCGCACGCGCCGCCCGTGCCGCACGACCCGGCAGTGTCCGGACGCCCGCCCCCGTCGTCCTCCTCCATGACCTGCGTGGCGGCACAGCCGGCAGCCAGGAAGACCAGGACCGCCCACCACGCCTGCGCCGGAAATCCACGCTGGACGTTCCGCTCCATCGCCTTCCTCCCGGCCCGGACGCCGGATGCCGATGGAATGGTACCCGCGCCCTTGCAGGGGCGCAAGGTCGGCGAGCCGGCGAGAGGCGGCGGTCGGCGGTCGACGGTCGGCGGGAGACGGAAGGACGGGCGGGACGGCGCGGGACGGGTCCGTGCCGTCCCGGTCGTGCTAGGCTCGACGCGATGACGTTCCACGAGCAGTACGCGATCGCCGCCGCCGTCACCCTGGCGGTCGAGCTGCCGCTCGTGCTGTACCTCGCACGCCGCGCGCGGCTCCTGCACTCCGACGCCCGCGTGCTCGTCGCCGCCCTGGTCGCCAACGCCGCGACGCACCCCGCCCTGTGGTACGTGCCGTGGTCCTTCTTCCCCCAGGCCCTGGCGAAGCCCAACTACGCCCTCTACCTGGTCGTCGGCGAGACCACGGTGCTGCTCGTCGAGACCGTCGTCTACTGGCGGCTGCTCGTCCCGCAACGGCCGTGGCTGGCCCTCGCCACCGCCGCGCTGGCCAACGCGGCGTCCTACGGCGCGGGGCTGGCCGTCTGGGCGCTGATCGGCTGACTACGGCCGCTCGGTCCGGTGCGGATGCCGGATGGCGTGCAGGACGATTCCGGCCGTGACGGAGATGTTGAGCGACGCGACCCCGCCGGCGGCGATCGGGATACGCACCCGCCGATGGCACAACTCCCGCGTCAGACGGCGCAGCCCGGGGCCCTCCGCGCCGAACACGAGGCACACCGGCGGATGAAGGTCGGCCGTCGCCAGGTCCGCCTCCCCCTCCGGGTCCAGCCCGACCACCTCGATGCCGGCACCCGACAGGCGCCGCAACGCCTCGGCCAGGTTGGGCACCCGCGCCATGCGCATCAGCTCCGTCGCCCCGGCGCTCGCCCGGACCACCGCATCCGTCACCCCCGCCGCCCGGCGCTCGGGCAGCACCACGACGTCCACCCCGAACGCGACAGACGAGCGCGTGATCGCGCCCAGGTTCTGCGGGTCCTGGACCTGGTCGAGGGCCACGGCGAGGGTCTCCGCGCCGCGCTCCACGGCGATGCGCTCGACGTCGCCGAGCCCGAGATACGGATAGGGTCCGGCCAGCGCGGCGATGCCCTGGTGCATCCGTCCGGCGGCAAGCGTTTCCAGGAGGTCCGGATCGGCCTGCCGCGCGGGCACCCCGCGCTGCTTGGCGAGCCGCGCGATCTCGCGGAACCGCTCGCCCCGCTCCTCGGCCGAAAGGAAGACGACCTGCACCTCGCGCCGCCCCGCGCGCAGCGCCTCCGAGACCGCGTGCGGCCCCAGCAGGATCCGCCCCCCTTCGCTCGCCGCGACGTCCACCTCCGCCTCCTCCTCCGGCCCGCCGAACCCCAGCGCCACCTGCTCGGTCGGCGGCCGCGGGGCCTCGGACGGCGTCCCGACGCGTCTCCCGCTCCGGTGACGGCGCGGGCCCGCCACGACCGAAGGCAGCTCCTCCTGGGATGCCGGCGGATGGCCGGCGGCGGTGGATCCACGCCGACGCATCAGCCCGCTCCTCCCAGCGCCTCGTCGATGGCGCTCCGGATCGCGCGCGCCGCGGCCACAGGGTCGACCGCATCGCGGATCGGCCGGCCGACCACCACGACGTCGGCTCCGGCCGCAATCGCCTCTCCGGGGGGCGCTGTGCGCTGCTGGTCGCCCGCCTCCGCTCCCGGCGGCCGGATCCCCGGCGTCACGATCAACGGCCCCGGCCCCACCACGCGGCGGATGGCGCCCGCCTCCTGCGGCGAAGCCACCACCCCGACGCAACCACAGTCCGCCGCCAGCGCCGCGCGCCGCACGACCAGATTCCCCAACGGCGGCGACAACCCGGCCTCGACCGCACCCGCCTCGTTCAGGCTCGTCAGCACCGTCACCCCCAGAATCCCGCCCCCCCCCACCGCGCCGCCCCCCGCCCCCGCCGCACGAACCGCCGCCGACAGCATCTCGCGCCCGCCGCCGGTGTGCACCGTGAGCCAGCGCACGCCACCCCCGGCCAAGGCTCGCGCCACCGCCCGCCCGACCGTCGCCGGGATGTCGTGCAACTTGAGATCCAGAAAAACCGCGCCCCCGCGCTCCGAAACCTCCCGCACCAGCGCCGGTCCCTCCGCGCAGAACAGCTCCAACCCCACCTTGAACGTCCCGACCTCGCCCGCCAGGAGCCGCACCAGACGCAGCGCCGCGTGGCCGTCGGGCACGTCCAAAGCGAATACGAGCCGGTCACGGGAGTCCATCGAGCGCCTTGGTCGCGGAGCATAGCGATTTCGAGCGAAGGGCGCAAAGGGGCGCAAGGGCCGTGACGTTGGGATAGAATGCCCGGATGCGCGCCATGCTCCTCGAGCGACCCGCCCCGATCGAGTCGGCGCCCCTCGTCGCCCGCGACCTGCCCGACCCCGAGCCGGGCCCGGGCGAAATCCGGATGGCGGTCCGCGCCTGCGGCGTCTGCCACACCGATCTGCACGTCGCGGAGGGAGATCTGACCCTGCCCCGCCTGCCGGTCGTTCCGGGTCACCAGGTGGTCGGTGTGGTCGAGCGCCTGGGTGCGGGTGTCGAGATGTTCCGGGCCGGAGACCGCGTGGGCCTCCCCTGGCTGCGGCGGACCTGCGGCGCCTGCGACCGTTGCCGCAACGGTCGAGAGAATCTCTGCGAACATGCCGAATTCAACGGATTCCACGCCGACGGAGGATTCGCCGAAAAGGTCCTCGCCCCGGCCGAGTTCGCCTACCGCGTCCCCGACGCATTCCCCGACGCCCAGGCGGCACCGCTCCTTTGCGCCGGCGTCATCGGCTACCGCGCCCTGCGCCTGAGCACGGTCCGCCCGGGCGAGCGGCTCGGCATGTGGGGCTTCGGCGCCTCGGCCCACGTCACGATCCAGGTTGCCGTGCATCGCGGGTGTGAGGTCCACGTCCTGACGCGCAGCGAGGCCCACCGCCGCCACGCCCGCGAGTTGGGCGCCGTCTGGACGGGCGCGCCCTCCGACCCCCCTCCCCGCCCGCTCGACGCGGCCATCATCTTCTCGCCCGCGGGTCCGCAGGTCCACGACGCGTTGCGCGCCCTCCGTCCCGGAGGAACACTCGCGCTGGCCGGCATCACGATGAGCCCGATACCGGAGCTGGAGTACCCGCTCCTCTACGGCGAGCGCACCGTGCGCTCGGTCGCCAACAGCACCCGCCGCGACGTGGAGGAGCTGCTCGAGCTGGCCCCCCGGATCCCGATCCGCACGGAGGTCGAGGAATACCGGCTGGAAGAGGCCAACGGGGTCCTCCGGCGGCTCAAGGAGAGCCGGATCCGCGGGGCCGGACTCCTCGTTCCCTGAAGCGGGCCGTGTCGCCACCCCCTTGAATATGCCGCGCCGATCGGTAGTCTCTGCCCCGCCCGGCCCATTGGGGGGCCGGCCGCTTGCGGTCTGCGGCGACCGACCGCATCCGCGGTAACCCGAAGGAGGAGTCGATGAAGGCAATTCTGGCGTTGGCGGCGATGTTCGTGATGGGCACGACGTCCATGGCGTTCGCGGACGAGGACGACCTGGACGACGAGTGGGAGTGCACGTGCACGGGGACGTGCGACGACCTCGAGTTGTCGGTCACCGTTGAGGTCTGCGCGGACGACGACGACATCGCGGAGGCCGTCTCCGACGGCGCGTCATCGTGCGCCCGCGAGCTGGACGGCCAGTGCGAGTCCAACGCGGAATGCGAGTGCACCTGCCACACCACGGGCGGCGACTGCTGATTCCCTCCAGCTGACGCGCCGCAGCAGGGCGTGGCAGTTGCAGCTCAGTAGATCGCCAGCGGGCCGATCGCTTCCTCCACCGCGCGCAGCGGCTCGAGGCTCCGGACGCAGTCCATCATGACGTTGTGGTCGGGGAAGAGCGGGCGGTCCTCGTCGAGGTGCGCGACGCGCCTGCGGATCGCGGCCTTGGCGGCGGCCGTCCCCCGGCCGGGCTGGTAGTCGCGGAAATCGAGCGCCTGGGCGGCGGCCATGAACTCGATGCCCAGGACGCCGTGGGCGACCTCGAGGATCTGGGCTGTCTTGAGGGCCGAGTTCATGCCCATGGAGACGAAGTCCTCCTGGTCCGCCGCCGCCGGGATGGACTCGATGAAGGCGGGGCCGGAGAGGATCTTCTGTTCCACGACCTGCATGCAGGCGGTGTACTGGCTGAGCATCATGCCGGAGAACATGCCGGCGCCCTTGGTGAGGAAGGCGGGGAGCCCGGCGGAGAGTGCCGGGTTGGTCAACCGGTTGAGGCGGCGCTCGGAGAGCACGCAGATCATCGCCAGGGCGGCGCCGGTCGTGTCCAGGGGAATGCTGATCGGCGTGCCCTGGAAGTTGGCGCCGGTGAGCACGACCTTGTCGCCGGGCACGAAGATCGGGTTGTCCGCGACACCGTTCAGCTCGATCTCGAGCTGGCTGCGGGTCCAGCGGAGCTGGTCGCGCGCCGCGCCGATCACCTGCGGCGTGGAGCGCATCGAGTAGGCGTCCTGGACCTTGGTCTTGGTCCGGCCGGCCACGAGGTCGGAGCCCTCCATCACCTTGCGCAGGTTGAGCGCGCTGGTGACCGCCCCCGGGAAGCCGCGCAGCTCGTGCAGCCGCCGATCGTAGGGCTTCATGTTCGCCTTCAGCGCCTCGAGCGTCATCGCCGCGGCGATCTCGGCCTGCAGGAGCCAGCGCTCCGCGTCGTGCACCGTGAGGCAGCCGATGCCGGTGATCAGGTTCGAGCCGTTGATCGCCGCGAGGCCGTCGCGCGCCTGGAGCCCCGGGGGCGTGATGCCCGCGCGCTCCTGCGCCCTCGCCGTGGGCATTCGCGCACCCTCGTGGAAGGACTCGCCCTCGCCCATCAGCGAGAGCGCGATCTGGCTCATCGGCGCCAGATCGCCGCAGGCGCCCACGGAACCCTTGCGGCAGACGACCGGCGTCACGCCCTTGTTGAGCATCTCGACGTAGCAGCGGGTGATCTCGGGACGACAGGCGGAATGCCCGTGCGCGTGGACGTTGATGCGGCTGAGCATCGCCGCGCGGACGTGCTCGACCGGGCACGGCTCGCCGATGCCCGCCGCGTGGTTGTAGATGAGAAAGCGCTGGAACTGGCTCACCTGCTCGTCGGACAGCACGATCTCCGAGAACTCCCCGATGCCGGTGTTCGTGCCGTACATGATCTCGCGCGCCGCGAGACGCTCTTCGAGGAACGTGCGGCACGTCCGGATACGCGCCTCGGCGTCGGCGTGCAGCTCGACCTTCTCGCCGCCGCGAGCCACCTTGACCACGTCATCGATCGTCAGGTTCCTGCCGGTCACGGAGAGGGTCATGCGAAGCCTCCGGTAGCCCCCCAACGGGCCGCGAGGGATGGCCGGCGCCGCGGGCCCGGACGCTCCGCCGGCCTTTTCGCACCCACCCGCCCCGCTGGGCCGGAGTCGTACCCCGACCTGCGCAGCAGCGGCTTATCCCGTGCGAACGGCCGGCGTCAAGTGGCGGCAAGGCCCTCCAACCGGGGGCGACGCGTCGCGCAGCGGACGGGAAGAGGAATCCCTTCGACATCGCTCAGGGCAGGTTTCGCGCAGAGCGGCAGAGCCGCAGGGGAAGGCTAGTGACCCGGTGGTGGGGGCGGCGTGTTCAGCGGCGGCGTCGGCGCAGCACGAAGGCCACGGAAAGCGCGAACAGCAGGCTCAGCGCCGCGTCGCCGTGCGCGACGGCGCAACCACAGCCCTCCTCGCCACCCGAAGGCGGCGGTCCGCCGTCTCCCCCCCCGCCGTCCGAGGCATCGCCCGCGACGTCGATGGCGTCGGCAGCGCCGTCGGCACTCCCGTCGCCGGTCGCGTCCCCCGTGACCTCGGCCTCGGCGTCCGCGCCCTCGTCGGCATCGGCATCGGCATCGGCATCCGCGTCCGCATCGGCGTCGGCGTCGGCATCGGCGGCGCACCCCTCGTCGGTGGTGCCGTCGCAGTTGTCGTCGATCGCGTTGCACGTCTCGGTGGTGCCGGGGTTGACCGCGGCCACGGCGTCGTCGCAGTCGACGGGGCCGCAGACGCCGCCGTCGGGGCTGAACCCGTCCAGGTCGACGTCGGTGCACGGCGGGGCGCAGTCCGGGTCGGCCCCGTCGAACAGCGTATCGCCGTCGTTGTCGAGCCCGCGGCCGTCGCCGGACCAATCCTCGAGCGTGTCCGGGGCGGGGTTGCACGGCTCGTCCGCGAGCGTGAGCGTGCCGCCGTAGTTGTGCGGCAGCTCGCCTTCCGGGGCCGGCGTGGGATCCCCCGGGTGGCACGTCGCGTTGCTGCAGGTCGCCGCGGAGGTCGTGGCGTGGCGCAGCCGCAAGCCATAGCCGTGGGAAACCCCGCTGCCGTCCACTTCCCCGTGGCATCCGGCGCAGCCGGGCCCGGGCGTCGCGCCGAACGCGTCCTGGATGGAGGCTCCGATCGGCGGATCGACCCTCGTCCCCGCCTCGTGGCACACGTCGCATTCGGTGTCCATGTACGACGCATTGCGGTGCACGTCGTGCAGGTCGTCGGGCCACGCCGCCCCGCCGCCCGGGGGGTTGTAGGGACTGGAGCGGAACCCCCCGTGGCAGGGCTCGCAGTCGCTCCAGCGCTGGTAGGCGCCCGCGGGTGCCGCGGCGAGCAGCGCGGCCGTGGCCGCGACCGTGGCGACGACAAGATTGCGGCATGCGTGGAACTTCATCGTGTGGACCCCTTCCGTCCGGCGCGGCGCGCGTGTCCGCCGGACTCCCCGGACGGCTCGACGCCGCGGCATCAGGGGTGGACAATATCAGCCGCACCGCGGGTTTCGGCAAGCATTCCCCGCGACTCGGTCACGGTGCGCCGCAGGCGAGCCACTCCCCGAGCCGGCGTCGCTCCTCCTCCGCGGGGCGGGGCGGGCCCGGAGGCATGATCGTGTTGACGGACAGCGGGCCGGCCGCCGCGTTCTCGTCGATCTCGACGGCGCGCGCGCGGATGTTCTCCACGTCGTCGTACGTGATCGACGACGGCGCGCCGAGGCGCTCCGCGCCGACCACCGTCGAGGCGTGGCAGCGCTGGCAGTAGTCGTCGAAGAAGGCGAGGCCGAACGTCTCGTAGGTCAGGGTCGAACCGTCGGCGCAGGTCGCGCCCGAGGGAGTCGCTTCGGGCTCGGCCGCATCCTCGATCCCGCCGTCGTCCGGCGTGCCGCCGCCGGGGGAAGAACATCCCAGCGCCGCAAGAACCGGCATGGCCGCGAAGATCCACCTCACCGGAGTGCCGTCCCTCGGGTCGCGGGCAAGCCGCGGAACCGGTGCCGGAGCGATCGAACGATCGCGGGCGGCTCAGCCGCCCATGTCGTGGCCCCCCATGCCCATGTCCATCCCCATGTCCATGTGCATGTCCATGTCCCCCGGCGCGTCGTGACTCGCCGAGCCGTCCTCGGCGTGCGCCGCGTCGTCGGGCTCCGCGTGCCCGTCGCCCCCGTCGCCGTCGCCCGCATCCGCATCGGCCGCAGCATGACAGAGCGCGATGCATTCGTCACGGACCGGATCGCAGGCTTCCCGGGTCCCCACGTCGTGCGACGCCTCGTGGCACGCGTGGATCGGTCCGCTACCCGGATCCACCTCGTGGCAGGCGTCGGTGATCTCCTGGCACGAGAGCGGGTAGCTGTACGCGTCCTCCTCCGGTGCGGCATCGCCGGACGCGCCGTCGCCCGATCCCTCGACGACGCAGGCGCCGAACGCAACGACGACCACCACCCCCGCCAGCCTCGACCGGTTTCGCCCCAATCTGACACCCCCTGCGCGACCGTCACACGCGCCGAACGACCCGCGTCGTTCCCTCGGGCGTCGCGACGACGGCCGCCGTATCGCGCCGCCACCGCTCCGCTTCCATTCCCGCAGGCGCTCGGCACGTCCCGTCCAAGCGTCGCAGGTCAGACCGTAACCACGGCACCTGCGCAGACAACCGGCGCGACGACGGAGGGCCGCCGTTCCGAGCTCCCCGGCCGCGACGGAAGCCGGGCACGGGGCGTTCCCACGGGGGAATCCGGGGACGACGTGACTACCGGCGGGACTTCTTCGGCGCCTTCTTCGCGGCGGGCTTCCGGGCGGCGGGCTTGGCCGCCTTTTTCGCGGGACGCGGGCGCACTTGCGCCGCGGGGCGGCGCGGCGCGGCGCCCCTGCCCGATGTCTTCTTCGCGGGAGCGTTCTTTCCGGCCGGCGCGGCCTTCCTTGCGGCGGGCTTGGCCGGAGCCTTCTTCTCCCGCAGCGCCGCCTGCGCCGCAGCCAGTCGCGCGATCGGGACGCGGAAGGGCGAGCACGAGACGTAGTTCAATCCGAGCATGTGGCAGAATTCGACCGACGACGGGTCGCCGCCCTGCTCGCCGCAGATGCCGACCTTGAGCTTCGGCTGGGCGGTGCGCCCCTTCTCCACCGCGATGCGCATCAGCATCCCGACGCCGACGCGGTCGATGGTCTCGAACGGATCGCGCTCGTAGATCTTCAGCTCGCGGTAGCGGGCGAGGAACGAGGCCGAGTCGTCGCGGCTCATGCCCAGGCACATCTGCGTCAGGTCGTTGGTGCCGAAGGAGAAGAACTCCGCCACGCCGGCCACTTCGTCCGCGGTCAACGCGCCGCGCGGGATCTCGATCATCGTGCCGACGGTGAACGGGATGCTCTGCCCGCGCTCGGCGAAGACCTTCGCCGCCTCGTCGCGCACCGCCTGCGCCTGGAGCTGCAGCTCCTTCACGTGTCCGACGAACGGGATCATGATCTCGGGCTGCGCCTCGACGCCCTTCGCTCGCGCGTCCAGCGCCGCTTCCAGGATCGCCCGCCCCTGCATCGCGGTGATTTCGGGATACGAGATTCCCAGCCGGCAGCCGCGGTGGCCGAGCATCGGGTTGAACTCGTGGAGCTGCCGCACCTTGTCGGCGATCTTCGCCGGGGGCACGTTCATCTCCCGCGCCACCTCCCCCGTGGCCTTCTCCTCGTGCGGCAGGAACTCGTGCAGCGGCGGGTCGAGCGTCCGGATGGTCACGGGCCGCGGACCCATGGCCAGGAAGATGCCGGTGAAGTCGGCGCGCTGCAGCGGGAGGAGCTTGTCCAGAGCCTTCTGGCGCTCCTCCTTCGTGTCGGCCAGGATCATCTCGCGCATCGGCCCGATCTTGCCCTCGCCGAAGAACATGTGTTCCGTGCGGCACAGGCCGATGCCCTCGGCCCCGAACGCGACCGCGTGCGCCGCCTGGTCCGGCTGGTCGGCGTTGGTGCGCACCTTGAGCCTCCGCACCTCATCCGCCCACCCCAGCAGCTTCTCGAAGATGCGGTACACCGGCGCGTCCGCGGGCTGCAGCGTCTTGGTGATCAGCACGCGCTGGACCTCGGACGGCACCGTCTTGATCGCGCCGACCATCACCTCGCCCAGCGTCCCGTCGATGGCAATCGGGTCGCCCTCCCGGACGACCGTGCCGCCGGGCGTGCCGAACGATTTCGTGCCGTAGTCGACGACGATGTCGCTGCAGCCGGTCACGCAGACCTTGCCCATCTGGCGGGCGACGAGGGCGGCGTGCGAGGTCATGCCGCCGCGCGCGGTGAGGATGCCCTGCGCCGCGAGCATGCCGCGGATGTCCTCGGGGCTCGTCTCCATGCGTACGAGCACGACCTTCTCTCCGCGGGCCACGTACGCCTCGGCCGCCTCCGCCGAGAAGACGGCCTTGCCCGAGGCGCCGCCGGGTCCGGCGGCCAGGCCCTTGGCCACGAGCCGCTTCTCGGAGACGGCCTTCTTGCGGTCGTTCGGGTCGAAGACCGGCTGCAGGAGCTGGTTCAGGTGGTCGGGCTCGACCCGCAGCAGCGCCTCGGTCTTGGAGATCAGCCCCTCGCCCTGCATCTCCACCGCGATCCGCGCCGCCGCGAAGCCCGTGCGCTTCCCCGTCCGCGTCTGCAGCATCCACAGCTTGCCGTGCTCGATCGTGAACTCGATGTCCTGCATGTCGCGGTAGTGGTTCTCCAGCCGGTCGCGGATCGCCACCAGCTCCCGGTGGCACTGGGGCATCATCGCCTCGAGCGACTTCTCCCCGCCGGCGTTGCGATCCAGCGGCAGCGGCGTGCGGATGCCCGCGACGACGTCCTCGCCCTGCGCGTTCTGCAGCCACTCGCCGAAGAAGCGGTGCTCGCCCGCCGCCGGGTCGCGCGTGAAGGCCACGCCCGTCGCGCAATCCTCGCCCATGTTGCCGAAGACCATCGCCTGGACGTTCGTCGCCGTCCCCCAATGCTCGGGAATGCGGTACTGCCGGCGGTAGACGATGGCCCGCTCGTTGTTCCACGAGCCGAACACGGCCCCGACCGCGCCCCAGAGCTGCTCGACCGGGTCCTCCGGGAACGGCTTGCCCGTCTCGCGCAGCACGAGGGCCTTGAACGTCGCCACCAGCTTGCGCAGCTCGGCGGCCGGCACCTCGTTGTCGAACTTCACCCCCAGCCGCTTCTTCGTCTCGTCCAGCTCGTGGTCGAACTTGTGCCGCTCGATCCCCAGCACCACGTCGCCGTACATCGTGAGCAGGCGCCGGTAGGCGTCCATGACGAAGCGCTCGTCGCCCGTCAGCTTCGTCAGCCCGGCCGCGGTCGCGTCGTTGAGGCCGAGGTTGAGGATCGTGTCCATCATCCCCGGCATCGAGGCCGGAGCGCCGGATCGGACCGACACGAGCAGCGGGTTGGACGGGTCGCCGAAGCTCTTGCCCACGCGCCGCGACATCAACGCCAGCGCGGCGTCGACCTGCTTGTGCAGCCCCGGCGGGTACTGGTTCCCGTGCGCGAAATACCAGCTGCAGACCTCGGTGGTGATCGTGAACCCCGGCGGCACCGGCAGCCCGATGTTGACCATCTCGGCCAGATTGGCGCCCTTGCCGCCCAGAAGCTCCTTCATCGCCCCCCGGCCCTCGGCCTTCCCGCCCCCGAACGAGTACACGAGCTTGCCCATCGTCCTTCCTCCTCAGCCCCCATCCTCTTCTTCGCCGCCGTGTTCCCCTCCACCGGGCTCGGGGCAGGCGTCGTCGTTCGCCGACCGATCCTCCATATCGTCCGTTCCCGGGTCGAGGTCGCGGTCTCCGGCGGGCTCCGCCGCCGGCGTCGCCGCGGCCCCGCCGCTCCCTGCGCTTCGTCCCGCGTCCAGCAGGTAGTCCTCCAAGGGGTCGCCCGTCGCCGACGGCTCGACCTCGACCCCGTCCGGCAGCCCGCCCAGATCGTCGCCCAGCACTTCGACCAGGTCCTGCCAGTGCCGCGCGGCCGGCGCGCGCGCGCCGTCGTCGGCCGCGATGGGCTCCGGCGAGCGCGCGAAGAGGTCGCGCTCGAGCTGCCGGCGGCCGTCCTCGGACAGCTCGGCGTACTCGCGCAGCGACGGCAGGTCGCCGAGGTTGCCCAGCCCGAAGAACTCCAGGAACGACGGCGTCGTGCCGTACAGGAGCGGCCGGCCCGGCTCCTCCTTGCGGCCCAGGACGCGGACCAGGGTGCGGTCCAGCAGCAGCTTGACGGCGCTGCCGGAATCGACGCCGCGGATGTCGTCGACGTCGGGCTTGGTCACCGGCTGGCGATAGGCGATCACCGCGAGCGTCTCCATGGCGGCTTTCGAGAGCCGCAGCGGCTTGACGTCGAGGAACTTGCCCACGACGTCCGCACACTCGGGCGCCGTGCGGAGCTGCCAGCCGCCGCCGACCTCCACCAGCCGCACGCCGCTCGCCTCGCGTGCGGTGCCGATGGACTTGAGCGCGCGGCGGACGGCCGCGAACGTGGTGCGCAGCGGCCGGGCCAGCTGCGCCAGGCTGAGCGGGCGCAGCGCGACGAACAGCAGCGCCTCGACGTGCCGTGCCAGCGTCTCGTCGTCGTATTCGACCCGCGCCGGGGTCGGCCCCCGTTCCGGAGCCCGTTCCTGGTCGTTGGTCGTTGGTTCCTGGTCCGGGCGCTCCGCCCGGACCCCGTCCTCCGGGGACGCCGCCTCCGGCGTCGCGGGCTCCTCGGGCGGCACGATCTGCGGCGCGGTCGGCTCCTCGTCCGGCACGACCTGCGGCGCCGTCGGCTCCTCGTCGGACCCGGCCGGCAGGTCGCCGCGCGCGAACGTGCCGGCGGGTGGGGGCACGTCTCCCGTCTCTCGAACTTCGTTCTCCGCCGCAGTCACGTCCTCGGCGGGAGGTTCCTCGGCGGCGGGTTCCTTCTCGTCGAGCTGGTCCGTCATGGCTCATCCTCGCCCCGGTCGTCCGCCTCCTGCGGCTCCTCGTCCGGTGCAGCGATCGTGTCGGGGGGCGCCTGGGCGGCGGCTGTCGCGGCAACGGCTTCGTCCTCGCGCAGGTCCGACGTCACCTCGGCCGTGCCGTCGACGCGCCCGACGAAATCGACGAGCAGCGGGGTGTCGGGGCCTGCCTGCAGGAGCCGCGTCATGTGCAGCTTGGTCATCTCCAGCAGGGCGAGGAAGGTGACCACCACGTCGAACCGCCCCGCCGCGCCCTCGAAGAACTGCTCGAACCGGATCCGCCGGCGGATCTCCAGCAAGGCGACGATCTCCTGGATGCGCTGCGCCACGGAGATCCGCTCGGACGTGACCTCGCGCGCGACGTCCGGCTTGACGCGCTTGAGCACCGACGCGAACGCGTCGAGCAGGGCGCCCAGTCCGACCTCGGCCAGCGGCCGATCCCCGGGGCCCACGGTCCGCTCCGCGCGGCGGGCGAAGACGTCGCGCTGGAGCTGATCCAGGGCACCGAGCCGGTCGGCCGCGTCGCGGTACTTCTGGTACTCCAGCAGCCGGCGGACGAGCTCGGCGCGCGGGTCGCCCGGCTCCTCCGCGACGGTTTCCTCGGGCTGGGCCGCCGACGCCGGCAGCAGCATGCGCGACTTGATGTTCGTCAGCGTCGCGGCCATCTCCAGGTACTCGCCGGCGACGTCCAGGTTGATGACCTTCATCGCGTCGATGTACTCGAGGTACTTCTCGGTCACGAAGGCGACGGGGATGTCGAGGATGTCGAGCTTGTGCTTGCGGATGAGGTGCAGCAGCAGCTCGAGCGGTCCGGAGAAGCCGGGCAGCTCCAGCTCGTACGGGACGTGGATCGGCGCCTCGGTCCCCTCGGACCCGCCCGGCGCGTCGTCGCGGCCTTCCGGTTCCGTCATCCGCCGTGCACCATCCACCACAACAGCTCGGTGGGCAGGCCGACCACGTTGAAGGCCCCGATCAGCAGGTAGGCCACCGGGATGCGGATGATCCCGCCCGCGAACCACAGGATGGCCATGAGCACGACGTACGAGAATGCCTGCAGCGGCGCGACCAGGGATTGCAGGCTCGCGGGAAGCAGCCGGCTGCCGTCCAGCGGCGGCAGCGGAATGAGGTTGAACACGCAGAGGCCGGCGTTCATGAAGGACATGACCAGGAGCAGGTGCGCCGCGATGTGCTCCGGCGCCTTGTGCGCGGCATCGAGCTGCAGCAGCTCGTAGAAGTGCAGATCGGTCGAGGAGGACAGGATCCGCAGGCCGACGACGGAGAGGAACATCAGCACCAGGTTGGAGAGCGGGCCGGCGATGGCGGTGAGCGCCATGCCGACGTGCATCGAGACCCGGCGCGTGAAGCGGTGCGGGGAAACCGGCACCGGCCGCGCCCAGCCGATGAGCGGCAGGCCGCCGGCGAGTTGGGCGACGATCGGCATGAGGAAGGTCCCGATCGGATCGGCGTGGGCCAAGGGGTTGAGCGTGAGCCGTCCCTGCGAGGAGGCCGTGTCGTCGCCCAGCCAGTACGCCACGCGAGCGTGGCAGTACTCGTGCACCGTCAACGACAGGAGCATGGGTACGAGGTACGAGACGATCGAGAAAAGCTGCTGCTCCACGGCCGGCCTGCATACCACACCGGCCGTCCGCCGCGCCACCTTGCTCCGTCCGCGGCGTCCGTGGTACCAGACCGGACATGCCGAACGCCAAGCGCGACCCGTTCGCCTCGATCGATCGCCTCCGCCCGCTCATCACCGAGGAGGAAATCCGGAACCGGACCCGCGAGCTGGGGGCGAAGATCTCGGCGGACTACAAGGGCAGCGATCTGTTGCTGGTCAGCGTGCTCAAGGGCGGCTTCGTCTTCCTCGCCGACCTCGTCCGCACCATCGACATCCCCCTGGAGCTGGACTTCATGCGCGTCCGCTCCTACGGCGCCCGCTCGGAATCCTCCGGCGTCGTCGAGATCACCGCCGACCTGACCGGCCCCGTCGAGGGCAAGCACGTGCTGTTCGTCGAGGACATCGTCGATACCGGGCTCACGATGACCTACCTCATGCGGAACATCAAGACGCGCCACCCGGCCGACGTCAGGCTCTGCGCGCTGCTCTACAAACCCGAGCGCAAGCTCGTCGACGTCCCGATCGACTACCTCGGCTTCACCATCCCCAACCAGTTCGTCGTCGGCTACGGCCTCGACTACGCCGAGAAGCACCGCAACCTGCCCTACATCGCCACGATGGACGACGAGCCGCCGGGCTGATCCCCGCACCTCCGGACCAACAACTCGACCCGGACGACCCACCAAGAACCAACAACTCCCCCCCACCCCCCCTACTCCCACCCGTCGGCAAGAAGCGCTTCGCGGCCCACCGTGAGGAACCTGCGCCTTCCGTCGCGCAGCACGGCCACCGAGACCGTCTCGCGGTGCAGGCGCGCCACGATCCCGCGCAGCGTCTCCAGGTCCCGGATGCGCTCGCGCTCCACCTGGAAGATCGTGTCGCCCGCCAGGAGGGCGTCGGTCCCCGGCGCCGTGACGGTGGCCGGCACGCGCACGATGACCTGGTCGTTGACCACCGAGTAGCCGACGCGGCCGGACGGGGTCTCCGTCGCCGCTCCCGGCGTCGCTCCGACGCCGGCGGCCGTCGCCGCGTCCCGGAAGGCCAGCTCGACCGGGCGCGAGCGCGTGCCGACGTCCAGGGTGGCGACGGCGGAGGTCGTGCCGAGGTCCTCGCGCGACGCCTCGATTTCCCAGCGCCCCGGCTCCAGACCGGTCGCGGCGAAACGGCCGTCGGCGTCCGAACGCGCCGAACGCGGCGCCGTCCCGCTGCCGGCAAGGCGCAGCTCGATCGAGGCCCCGCCGACGGGCACGCCGAAGCGGTCCGTCACGCGCCCCTCCAGCGTCACCCCCCGCCGCATCACGAGCTCCACGACCCGCTCGGCGCCGGCCTCGCCCTCCCCCGCGGCCGCGATGCCGAGCACCAGTGTCTGGTCGGCGAAGCCCGCGGCGGTCGCCCGCAGCTCGTAGTCGCCCGCCGCCACGCGTCCCGCACGGAACTTCCCGTCGGGCCCCGCCACGGCCGCCGCGACCTCCCGCCCGCCCTGCCGCAGCACCACGGCGGCCGCCAGCGGCTCGCCCACCTCGTCGGTCACCGAGCCGCGCACGATCACGCCCGGGTCCAGGACGACCTCGGCGGTCGCGCCGGCCGACGCCACGACGGATGCGTCGACGTAGTCCGGGTGCGAGGCGACCAGTCGCACGTCCCCGGACGACGGCGCCGCGAGGCGGAAGGAGCCGTCGGCCCCCGTCGTCGCGCCCGGCGACGTCCAGCGCGTCTCGCCTCCGGTCGGCTCCGCCCGCACCCGCGCCCCGCGGACGGGGAAGCGGCGCGTGTCGATCACCCGGCCGGCGATCCGCCCGCCGAGCTTGACGAGCTCGATCGCCGCCTCGCCCGCGCACGGCGTGCCGGCCAGATCCCGCTCCAGGTCCGCGGTCAGGTACCCGGGCGCCTGGACGTGCAACACGACGTGCGGGGGAAGGTGCGGGGCCGTGAACGCGCCGGCCTCGTCCGTGCGCCAGACCAGCGGCTCCATCAGCCCGGACTGGATGCGGACGCCCGCACCCGCGACCGGATTCCCGTCCGCGTCGCGCACCACGCCTGCGAGCGTGCACCCCTCGACGAGTTGGAGCACGACCGAGGTCGCCGCCGGCCGGTCCGGCACGACGACCTCCTGCGCCAGCGGCGCGAAGTCCGGATGGGCCACGCGGAGCGTGTACCTGCCGGGCGGGAGGCCCGCGAGCGAGACGGTGCCGCTCACGTCGGTGGTCAGGGGAGCTGTTTTCGGTAGTCGGTTCTCGGTTCTCAGACCGGACCCGTCATTGGCAGGCCCCGCCCCTTGGCGAACGTTTCCCGGTGAGTCATCGGCCGGCACCGCGGCGGGTGCGTCGCCTGCGGCCGCCTGGCCTTCCAGCCAGGCGAAGGGACGCGGGGGGATCGGGGGCAGCGGGCCTTCCAGGACGCCCAGCTCGCCGATCGGAAGGAGGCGGCCCACCGGGGCGAGGCCGCGGCGGTCCAGCGCCGCGAGCGCCTCCGTCGTGGGCGAGCGGAAGACGAAACCCCCGTCGTCCGCGCGGCCCGACAGCGAGAGCCGGGCGCCGGCGACGGACGAACCGTCGGGACCGACCACCCGGACGTCGAGACTCCGGCCAAGGTGCAGCTCGAGCGCGACATCGCCCTCCCCGCCCCCGGCGACCTCGACCCACGCCTCGGCCGGAAGGAAGGGGGTCTGCGCGCAGCGCACGAGGTACCGGCCCGGCTGGAGCGGTCCGACGCGGAAGGTCCCGTTGGGGGCTACCACGGCGCGCAGGGGTACGAGCCGCGACTGGAGGCCGTGGACGGTGACGACCAGGCCGGTTGCGCCGTCCGCGGCGGCGCCCTCGGCGGTCGCTCGTCCCGCGACGAAGCCGCCGGGCGCCAAAGCCAGGCGGACCGTCGTCGTCTCCGCCGGCCGGACCTCAACCCCGCGCCGGAGCGGCGACACGCGCGTCCCGTCGAACCCCTCGGCCTCGTAGAACCCCGGCGGGATCAGCCCCGCGTCGAACCGGCCGCCGGCATCGGAAAGAAATTCCTTCGCCGGCCACAGCCCCGAGCCGACGACGCGGACCGTGGAACCCGGCACCGGCGTACCCGCAGGGTCGACGACCTCCCCGACCAGTCGCCCGCCGCGCGGCAGCTCGAGCTCCACCGGCTCCGCCGCCGGCAGCGCGATCGGATCGGACCGTCCCGAGACATGCCCGTCCGCCCCGACGACGACCTCCACGGTCCCGCTCGACGGAAGGAAGAGCCGCGCCGTCCCCTCGGCGTCCGTCTCCACCGCGTCGGCGCTTGCCACGGCCCGGCGTTCGCCCTCCGTCCATGACGGATCCTGGAGGTCGGGGGCGACGAGCGCCCCGGCGACCGGGGCGCCGGTATCGTCGACGACGCGCACGACCAGCGTCGTCCCCGGCGCGAGCGCCACCTCGAAGCCGGCCGAAGACCCCGACGCGCGGCGCACGAGCGACGGCATGCCGGGGCAAGAGAGCAGGAAAGAGCCGGCCCATGCCTCCGGCGGCTCGAAGCGGAATCGACCGTTCCCTTCCGGCACGACCTCGCCCAGAACCTTCCCGCCGGCATCGAGCCAGCGCACGCGGACGGCCCGCGAGTCGGTCCCCTGCGGAACGGTGACGCGTCCCGAGACCTCCGGGGAGCCGGCTCCCTCCCCCGCGTCAACCGACGCATCGCCCGGTCCGGCGGCGGGAAGGACGGTTTCGGCCGGCACGTTCCTGCCCTGGAATCTTGGGAGCAGGACGAAGAGGAAGGTCGCGATCAGGAACCCGATCATCAGGGCGGCGCCCGCGACCAGCCCGATCAGCGTCGTGACGTTGCGTGGCCGCGACGGCCCCCCACCATCCGGTGCGTCCGCCGCCGGGCCCCCTCCGCCCTCGCCTGTCCCCTTATCTGTGTCCATCTGTGTTCATCTGTGGTTGCCAAAAACCGTTTTCCATTCTCGCGGGAAGGCATGATAGCATCCGCTCCGCCATGACGCTTCGGATCGGCTGCATCGACTTCCCGATTCCCCCCTCGCGCTATTTCCGCAAGTGGGATCTCGTCGAGATCGAACAGACCCTGGTGCGGGCGCCCGGCGACGGAACGGTCAAGCGCTGGCTTCGCGAGTCGCTGGAGGGGTTCGAGTTCGTGGTCGCCGTGTCGCCGCTCGTGACCTACGGTCCGGGGAGCCAGCACTTCCGCTACCAGCCGGCGCCCGCGAAGTCGCAATGGCGCAAATACGCCCCGTTCGCGGCGACGAAGGAGGTCTCGGCGGCGTTCGAAGAAAGCCTGGCCTTGGCCAGGGAGCTGAAGGCGAAGCTGCTGGTCTTCCAGACGCCTGCGGACCTCGTCCCCGACAAGTCGCTGCTGCGGGCGATGACGCACTTCTTCACGAAGGCCGATCGGCAGAAGCGGCGGTGGGTGTGGGAGCCCAAGGGCGGCTGGGAGCCCAAGGAGGCCGTCGCCTTCGCCAAGGACATGGGCCTGACGCTGTGCGTCGACCCCCTGGCGCAGCGGCCGCCCGATCCCGCGTTCGCCTACTGCCACCTCCCGGGGCCCGCGGGCTTCCGCTCGCGCTACGAGGAGGAGGCGCTGCTCCGGCTGCGCGACATCTGCCGCGAGTACGAGGACGTCTACTGCCTGTTCGGCAACATCGACATGCACAACGACGCCACCCGTTTCCACCAGCTCCTGCAGGCCGAGCGGGCGTGATCGGCCGATCCGAAGTTCACGCAAAGCGCGCAAAGATCCGCAAAGGACGCAAAGGGGATTCTGGTCAGGACGTGCCGCCGACGACACCGGGAGAGATCCCTTTCCACGCCCGCTCGAAATCCGCCGGGACATCCGCCTCGAAGGCCAGCCGTTCGCCGGTGCGCGGGTGCGTGAAGGCCAGCCGCCACGCGTGCAGTGCCGGCCTGGCGAGCGCCTGCGCGGCGCGGCGCAGCTCGGGATCGCGCGGGGCTCGCCCGTAGACGGGGTCGCCCAGGATCGGCCATCCGCCCTCGGAGAGGTGGACGCGAATCTGGTGCGTGCGGCCGGTGCCCAGGCGCACCTCGAGCATCGCGCAGCCGGGGCGGCGCTCCCGCAAGCGGAACGTCGTCAGCGCCGTGCGGCCGCGGGTCGTGCGGGACGTGAAGCGCTTGCGGTCGACCGGGTGGCGCGCGAAGAGGGTCTCGATCCGGCCCTCGGCCGGCGGCTCGCCGACGACGATCGCCAAGTAGGTCTTGTCCACCGTCCGTCCGGCGAACTGCTCCGCGAGCCGCGCGTGGGCGGTGACGTTGCGTGCCACGACCATCACGCCGGAGGTGCCCTTGTCCAGGCGGTGGACGATGCCGGGCCGGGCCGGGTCGCCGCCGCCGGCGCCGAGCGCCGCGAGCGCGTTGACCAGCGTGCCCCGCGCGTGTCCCGCCGCGGGATGCACCACGAGGTCCGCGGGCTTATCGACCACGATCACGTCGTCGTCCCGGTACAGCACGCGGACGGGAATGTCCTCCGCCTCCACGCTCAGGGCTTCCGGCGGCAGCGGTTCCACCCGGAGGCGCTGGCCGGCGCGGACCGCCGCGCCCGCCTTCGGAGTCGTGCCGTCCAGGGTCACGCGGCCGAGATCGATCAGCCGGCGGGCCTGGGAGCGCGTGAGGTCGGGCGCGAGGGACGTGACGACGCGGTCGAGGCGTTCGCCTGCCAGCGTTGGCGGGACGACGCAATCGAGCGCCTCGGCGGTCGGATCGGGCGGGGGGGTCACCAGATGTTGGAGCGGATCTGCGCGTTGGACTTGAGGAGCTTATCGACCAGCGCGCGGCCGTAGTAGTTCTTGCGAAACAGGTCGGGCGAGACGCGGCTCTGGTAGAGGGTCCGGCCCTCGTCGATCGTCTCCTTCAGGAGGTCGAACAGCGTGTCGTTGCGGATCCCGTCCTCGATCTTGGCCTTGTTGTAGATGACGATGTCCGAAACGATCGCGCGTGCCACCCGCTTGGCGGCGTTGTCGTCCTTGTCGATGACCGGCATGGCGTTCCCTCCGTCGGAGCGGGATGGTAGGCGCGCGGCGCGACGGAGTCAAACTGTCATCCGTCTGCCGCCTTGCGGCCCACCCCGTCCCGACGTACCCTCCTCCCAGGTCCGGGCGTCCGAACGACCCGCCCGCGCGGGGGGAATGCGGAGGAGGCTGCCATGGGGATCCGGTTCACGGAAGCACGAAGCGGGGGCCGGCACGGCCTGCCGCTCGCGATCGGCTTGCTGGCGGCGCTCGTCACGGCGGCGTGCTCGCCCGGCAGCGACGACTCCACGGGACCCCGGGACGTCGTCGACCGCGCGGACACGACGGGAGATGCCGACGTCCCCATCGATGACGTGACGCCGGACTCGCCGTTGCCGGACGACGGGACGGGGGCGGAGGACGCGCGGCCCGAGGCGCTGCCGCTCGACACCGACGCCGACGGGTTGTCGGACGACGACGAGCTGCTCCTGGGCACGGACCCGACGCTGGAGGATACCGACGGCGACGGGTTCACCGACGGCGTCGAGCATCTGGCCGGCACGGACCCGGTCAACCCCGACTCCTTCATCCCGCCCACCGACTACTACGTGATCCTGCCCTACGAGGATGCTCCGCAGGAGCGCGAGCTGGAGTTCACCGCGCGGCTGGGCAAGGGCGACATCTTCTTCCTCGTGGACACGACGGGCAGCATGGCCACCGCCATCGCCAACGTCCGCTCCTCGCTCGCCGGCGTCATCGTTCCCGCCGTCGATGCCGCCATCGCCGACGTCGTGATGGGCGTGGGCGATTTTCGCGACTTCCCGACCGATCCGTGGGGCCAGGCCGGAGACTGGACCTTCGCGCTGCGCCAGACGGTGACCAACGACATCGGCGCCGTCCAGACCGCCCTCAACGGCCTGCGGGTCGGCGGCGGCGGCGACACGCCCGAGGCGCAGATGGAGGGCTTGTACGACTCGGCCGGCGCCTCGTGCAGCACGGGCTCCGGCTTCGGCGCCGCGTGCTTCCGCGACGACAGCCACCCGATCATCGTCGTCGTCACCGACGCTCCCGCCCACAACGGCACCGACTCGCTCAACGACTACGACGGCTCGGTGACCGCGCGCTCCTGGTCGGAGACCATGGCCGCCCTCAACTCGCACGAGGTCAAGATCCTGGGCGCGGCCGTCAAGATCGGCATCTTCCCCGCCGCGGGCCGCGCGGACCTGGAGGCCGCCGCCCGCGCCACCGGGTCGTTCAACCGCGACGGGGCGCCGACCGTCTACCCCGCCACCGGCGGCGAAGTCAGCGACGTCGTCGTCGGCGGCATCGTCGACCTGGTCGGCGCGGAGACCCAGGACGTCTCCGCCCGAAGCCTCGACGAGCCCTCCGATGCCGTCGACGCCACGCTGTTCATCAAGGAGCTGCACCCCGTGTGGGCCAGCTCCGCCGTCAGCTCCGACGACACCACGTTCTACGGCGTCTCGGGCGGCACCACCGTCGTCTTCCGCATCGTCTTCCAGAACGACTTCCGCCCGCACGAATCGCACGTGCAGCTCTACCTCGCCTACATCGAGGTCTTCGATGTCGCCGGCGGCACGACGCTCGACCGCCGCAACGTCTACATCGTCATCCCCGCCGAGGACGGGTTCCTGTTGTAGGAGGGCGCGGAGGGGAGAGAGGGCGCGGAGATCCCCGACGAACCGCTGAGACGCTGAGGTCGCTGAGAGGAACGCTGAGGGGGGACCAAGGCAAGCAGGGGAAACGGCGGCGGACTGGAACGGGACCGAGCGACGTGTCATGCTGTGGGCGGTTGACACGGAGGTCCGCGATGAAGCGATTCCGATTCGTTCCGCCCATGGCGACCGTGTTTTGCGCCCTGGTGGGTTGGCCTGTCGGCTGCGATTGCGACGGCTCCCCCGCGGACCCGTGCGCGGGGGTCGCGTGCAGCGGCGCGGGCGAGTGCCGGCTGACGCCGTTCGTCGCGGAGCCGTACTGCGCCTGCTGGCCGGGCTACCACCCGGCCGCGGACGGACTGGAGTGCGTGCCCAACGACCCCGGCGACCCGTGCGCCGGGGTCTACTGCTCCGACCACGGCTCGTGCGTCCCCACGGGCCCCGTCCCCGTCTGCGTGTGCGACGACGGCTACGAGCGCGACCTGAGCGGGCTCTACTGCTTCTCCACGACCCCGCCGCCGGCGGACGCGGACGCCGCCGGCGCGGACGCGGACTCGTCCGCCGAAACCGACGCGGACGCGTCGGCGGAGGCGGACGCGCCGCCTTCCTGGTGGGCCGACCGGACCGTGCGCGAGCCCGGCCTGACCAAGCTCGACATCGTCTTCATGGTCGACAACTCCGGCTCCATGAGCCAGGAACAGGCGGCGCTCACCGCACGCTTCCCCGAGCTGCTCGCCGAGCTGCTCGACCCTCCCGACACCGACGGCGACACCCGCCCCGACCACGCCGCCGTCGAGGACCTCAACGTCGGCGTCATCTCGTCGGACATGGGCGTCGCCGGATACCGCGTCTCCACCTGCACGAACGAGGACGTCGGCGACAACGGGTGTTTTCGGAGCACTCCGAGCCCCGCCGTTCTGGGCTGTGCGCCGACGTACCCCCACTTCCTCGCACGCAACCCGACCAATGCGGCCGAGTACAGTCCGGAGCAGATGGCCACGGATCTCACCTGCATCGCGACGTTGGGCACGCAGGGGTGCGGCTTCGAGCAGCAGCTCAAGGCGATGCGCGGGGCCTTGACGGTCGACACGGTGCCCGGCGGCTGCAACGCGGGCTTCCTGCGCAACGACTCCCTTCTCGCGCTGATCTGGGTCACCGACGAGGAGGACTGCTCGGTACGCTCCGATCACACCGAGATGTTCGACCCGGAACGCAACGACCTGGGCAACCTGAACATCCGCTGTTTCACCCACCCGGACTTCGTGGAGCCCGTGTCGGACTACGTCACGGCGTTCCGCAGCCTGCGGTCCACCGGCGACGCCAACGTCTTCCTCGCGATGATCGTCGGCGTCCCGCCCGACGCCGCAGAGTGCATCGGCTTCGGCGACGGCCTGACCGAATGCCTGGACGTCCCCGAGATGATCGCGTGGGTCGACCCCTCCGAACCGACCTCCCTCGTTCCGTCCTGCAACACCCCCATGGGTCAGGCCTTCCCGCCGCGGCGCTTCGTCGCGCTCGCGCAGGAGTGGGGCAAGAACGCCTACGTCGACTCGATCTGCAAGAGCGACTGGACGCAGGCGTTCGCGGTGATCGGCGGCCGGCTGGTGGAGAGCCTGCGCGACGATTACGTCTGCCTCGCGGAGGCGCCGCCGTTCGACGGCGCGACGTGCACGGCGGGCTGCTGGATGATCGAGACGCTGAGCGACGAGCGCTGGTGCGACGAGGATCCGGAGTGCCCGTCGTCGTGGTGCCCGCCCGCGACGGCCGAGATCGTCAACCGGCTGGAGCCCTGCCGCGACCCCGCGACCGGGGCCGAGTGCGTGCCGCTCAAGCGCGACCTCGGACTCGCCGTCGCCTCGGGCTACCCCCGCCGGCAATGCCTCGTGCGCCAGGTTCCGCGGGATCCGGCGGCGCCGCGTTGCGGCGACCCGCTGGGCGACGGCTGGTACTTCGTCCCCGAACCGTGGTCGGTGCACTTCTGTCCGGAGGTCGACTTCGCGCGGACGGGGCCCGTCGCGTTGCTCTCCGGCGACTCGCGCGTCGATCTCCGCTGCCCCCGTTGAATTCCGCCCGGTTGACCTTTCCGATCCAGGGCTTATGGCTGTCCCGTGAGGGAGGGTGCCATGACGGTCGCCGAGATCTTGCGCAACAAGGGTTCGAAGGTGGTTTCCATCGCGCCGGACACGCCGCTCTTCCAGGCCGTGAAGACGCTGGCGGAAGCCGGCGTGGGCTCGCTCCTGGTCGTCGATGGCGAGCGGATCGTGGGCATCCTGACCGAGCGGGACGTGCTGCGGGAGAACGCGCGGCATTTCGACGAGCTGAAGGCCCGCAAGACGTCGGACGTGATGACCCGGGACGTCCTCATCGGCATTCCCGGCGATTCGCTGGACTACGTCATGGATCTCATGACCAGCAAGCGCATCCGCCACCTCCCGATCATGGACGACGGGCATCTGGCCGGCATCGTCTCCATCGGCGACGTGGTCAAGGCCAAGGCGCGCCTGGCCGAGGTCGAGGTCCGGCACCTCACCGACTACATCCTGGGCAAGTACCCCGGCTGATCACATTGCCGGTTGCCCGTTGCCGGTCGCCTGTTGCCTGTTGCCCCCCACACCTTCGTCGAGTACAAGGATCGCGGCCTTCACACGGGGGAGCAGAGGTTCCATGCCGCAGCCGTTCGATCAATTCCAGGGCACGAGACGCTACATCGCTTCCCCCGAGCTGCGCGACGCCGTCAACGTCGCCGTCGCGCTCGCCCGCCCGCTCCTCGTTCGCGGGGAGCCCGGCACGGGCAAGACCCTGCTCGCCGAGAACGTCGCCGAGGCGCTCGGCATGCCGCTCATCAAGTGGTACATCAAGTCCACGACGAAGGCGGCCGAGGGGCTGTACGTCTACGACACGGTGGCCCGCCTCCACGACTCGCGTTTCGGCGACAAGGACGTCCGCGACATCCGGCAGTACATCCGGCTGGGCCCGCTGGGCGAGGCGTTCCGCTCCGACCGGCGCGTCGTGCTGCTGATCGACGAGATCGACAAGGCGGATCTGGAGTTTCCCAACGACCTCCTGCGCGAGCTGGACGAGATGCGCTTCACGGTCCAGGAGACGGGGGACGAGTTCGTCGCGCAGCAGCGGCCGGTGGTGCTCATCACGAGCAACAACGAGAAGGAGCTGCCCGACGCGTTCCTGCGACGCTGCGTCTTCCACTTCATCGAGTTCCCCGGCACCGAGCTGATGGCGCAGATCGTCCGCGTCCACCACCCCGACCTGCCGCAGAAACTGCTGGAGAAGTGCCTGGAGCGCTTCTACTGGCTGCGGGAGAACGTCGAGCTGCGCAAGCCGCCCTCGACCTCCGAGCTGATCGACTGGATTGCCGCGCTGCAGCGCGGGGGTCTGGGCGTGGACGCGCTCAAGAACGACGTCCCGTTCCTGGGGACGCTGATCAAGAAGGAAACCGATTTCGAGGTCGCCTCGGCCGCGATCCACGGACGCACCCAGCCGCGCAAGCCCGGCGCGGACTACCGCTGGCGATGAGCGCCGGTACGACAACGACCACGACGACGACCACGCAGGCGACCGGGGTGTTCCTCGACCTGTTCTTCGCGCTCCGGAAACGGGGGGTCCCGGTGTCGCTGCAGGAGTGGCTGGCGCTCATGCAGGCCCTTTCGCTGGGGCTGGAGCGGCAGACGCTGACGGGGTTCTACCACCTCTGCCGGTCGTTGCTGGTCAAGACCGAGGCGCACTTCGACGCGTTCGACGAGGCGTTCCTGGAGGTCTTCCGGGGGTTGGAGCTGCCGATCGACCTGCCGGAGAAGCTGCGCGAGTGGCTGGCGGACCCGCTGCGCTGGGACCGCACGCTCTCGCCCGAGCTGCTGGCGCAGCTCAAGACGCTGGGGCTGGAGGAGCTGCTCAAGATGTTCGAGGAGCGGCTCCGGGAGCAGCAGGAGGCGCACCACGGCGGCAGCCACTGGATTGGCACCGGCGGAACCTCGCCCTTCGGTCACGGCGGGCGGCACCCGTCGGGTCTGCGCGTGGGCGGGCCGGGAGGAGCGCGCAGCGCGATCCGTGTCGCCGAGGAGCGGCGTTTCCGCACCTATCGCCACGACCGGGTGCTCGACACGCGCCAGCTCAAAGTGGCGTTGCGCGGGCTGCGCCAGCTCCGCCGCGAGGGCTGCAAGGACGAGCTGGACCTGGACGGGACGATCCGCCAGACGACGAAGAACGCGGGCGAGCTGGAGCTGATCTTCCGCGCGCCGCGGATCAACGACGTCAAACTGCTGTTGATGATGGACGTCGGCGGGTCGATGGAGCCGTACGCGCAGCTCGTGGAGCACCTCTTCTCCGCCGCGCACGCGTCCCGGCACCTGAAGGATTTCCGCTTCTACTTCTTCCACAACTGCGTCTACGGGAAGATCTACCAGGACAACTGGCTCCAGGAGGGCGTGCGCACGGGCGACGTGATGCGGCTGCTGGACGACCGGTACAAGCTGCTGCTGGTGGGCGACGCCTCGATGGCGCCCAGCGAGCTGATGGACCCGTGGGGAGCGCTGTACCGCTACGAGA
This sequence comes from Deltaproteobacteria bacterium, assembly GCA_016218765.1. Lineage (GTDB taxonomy): Bacteria > Myxococcota_A > Polyangia > DRWM01 > JAAZOP01 > JAAZOP01. Next base: position 57,141 of record JACRCZ010000049.1, read on the forward strand.
ACGATCCCGAGGCGGGCCGCGACTGGCTGTTGCGCCTCGCCCGCCGCTGGCCCCGTGCCGCGTGGCTCAATCCCGAGCCGCCACAGGCGTGGCGCTACGGCACCGCCTCGGTCATCGGCCGCATCTTCCCCATGTACCCGCTCACGCTCGACGGCCTCGATGCGGCAATCCGTGCTCTGGTGGGCGTGCGCCGCCCTCCCCTCACCCGTCCTGCTTGAACGCGCGCGACCGCTTCTTGCCCACGGCGCGGGCGAGGACACCCTGGACGAGCCACGGGAAGTGGCGGTAGGCGAACACGGCGGCCTTGCCGTGGACCGTGAGGACGACCTCGCGCTTGCGGTCCGCCGCGGCGACGACGATCGCACGGGCGGCGCCCTCGGCCGACAGCCGCAGCCACTTCGGGATCGGGTCGCGCGCGCCCTCGCGCAGCTTCCCCTGGTTGTCGATGCGCCGGATGTCGGTCTCCACGAAGCCCGGGCTGACCAGGGTGACCGTCACGCCGTCGCGCGCCAGCTCGTCGTGGGCCGCCTCCGCCCAGCCGCGCACGGCGAACTTGCTCATGCAGTAGGCCGAGGTGTTCCCCAGCGGCACGTGCCCGCTGACGCTGCCGGTGACCACGAACCGCCCACGGCTCTTCTTCAGCTCCGGCAGCGCGGCCTGGAACGTGCGCAGCACGCCGAAGACGTTGACCTCCATCTGTCGCCGGTAGTCCTCCAGCGCCAGCTCGTCGACCCGTCCGACGACCCCGAACCCGGCGTTGGCCACGACCACGTCGAGCTTGCCGAAACGCTCGATCGCCGCCGCCACCACGCGCTCGCAGTCCCCGTCCTTCCTGACATCGCACCCGGCGACCAGCGCCTTGCGCCCCGCCGCCTCGACGTCCTTCGCGACCGCCTCCAGCCGCTCCTCGCGCCGCGCGCAGAGCACGACATCGGCGCCCTCGCGCGCGAACTCCCGCGCCAGCGCCGCCCCGATTCCCGAGGAAGCGCCCGTCACCAACGCCACCCGATCGTCGAACCATCCCATCCCGCACCTCGCTTCCCCCCCGCGCCCGTTCGCTTTCCCTGCGACCGTTCGACCGCTCGCCTCCCCTGCGACCGCTCGCTATCCCTTACTCGCACCGCGCGAGGCGGAACACGTGCAGCGCGGACCCTGCGCCGACGGCCCACCCGACGTCTCCGCCCGGCCAGTTCGCGAAGTCGTCGCGGGCGGCGAAGGACGCGGACAAGGCGACCGGACCTTCGACGAATGCGCCTGCCGTCGAGACCACGGCGAAGGTCGCGGACGATCCGTCCTGCCAGGCCGCCAGGAGGTTTGCGCCGTAGGCCGCCAGGTGTGCCGCGGACTCGTCGCCCCCGGCGGTGTCGGTCAGGAAGAACGGGGTCCCCGGCGTCCCGTCGTTCGAGATGTGGACGAGCCCGACGTCCGCCGAGGAGCGCCCTTCGCGCGTGATGAAGCTGAGCCAGAAGCCGCCGGCGACGGGGACGAGGCCGCCGAGCGACGCGTCGCTGGTTCCCGCGCAATTTCCGGATGGTTCATCGCGAACCAGGTAGTTATGGGCGAAGTAGATCCCCTTTCCGGGGTAGCAGTCCGAGAGGCACACCGGGCCGAATGCCGTGCCGTTCCAGGCCAGGCGCACGTCGAGGCTGTGCGAGCAGCCCCAGTCCCACCCGGAGCCGGTGCGGGCGCCGGCGGCGTCGAGGTACTCGAGCCGGTCGCCCTGGTGGTTCCCGGAGGCGCCCCAGTTGCCGGTCTGGCCGTGGTAGATCGCGAGCTGCGTACCCGACCAGGCCAGGCGTCCGTCGTGCGACCAGTCGTCGATCCAGCGCGAGCCGTCGACGTCGTGGGACTCCGCGCCGACCGTGATGACGGTGAACCGGACGCCGTCGGCGTCGCCGAAGCGGACCGCGACCATCTCGTCGTCGCGCCGGACGAGCACCGCGGCGCCGTCGTCCATCGCGACGAATCCTCGCAGCTCCGTGCCGGGCCCGCTCCAATCGGGGCCGCGGCGGGCGTCGTCCGGTCCGAGCGGCGTGACGTGGACCGCGCCGGTCCCGTCGGTCCAGGCCACCCGCGACGACCCGTCCGGCTGGGTCGCCAGGATCACGGGCCGGTCGGCGGACCACCAGCCCCCGCCGTACGTCTCGACGGGGTACGGCGAGACGTCGACGGTCGTCCTGTGCAAGCGATCCGCGAGGGTCGTGGAGCACGGCGGCGGGGTCGTCTCGTCGGCTCCGCCGTCGTCGGCCGGAGGCAGTTCCGGCGCCCCGTCCTCGAGGGCCGTTCCGTCCGATTCGTCGATGTCCTCGGGCCCGGGGGTGTCGATTCCGGCGTCGTCGGCGGGCGGAAGGTCGGGCGCGCCGTCCTCTCCCGGCGGGACATCGGTGGTCCCGTCCTCCGCGCCCGTCCCGTCGTCCCCGGACGAGCAGGCGGAAAGCGCGGCAAGGGCGAGGCCGAGCGCGAGGGCTTTGGTTCGCTGCATGGGGTGTCTCCTCCCGGGGACGTGTGTACCGCAGGCGGGGTTCCGGGTCCAGCGCTTCCCGGGGCTGCGGATTGGCAGTCCGTTCTCCCCGAGTGGTGGTACTACTTCGCGACGATGCATCCGCGCCGCGGCCATTTGCCGACCTTGCTCCTGCTGCTCGCCCTGCCCGGCTGTCGCGGCCGTTCCGAGCCCGCCGGGCGACCGGGCAGCGTGGCCGCGGAGGCCTCCGCGGCGGCCGCGCCTACACCGGTCGACGCGAACGCGACGAGGTCGTCGGAGACATCCCCGCCCCCCGAAGACGGCGGCGAGGCGACGCCGGCACCCGCCCCGCTGCTCGCCGGGACCCTCGTCGCTCCGGAGGAGGTCGTCGCCGATCGGCCGTTCGACGTGAGTCTGGTGCTTGAGAACCGGGGGACCGCGGCCGCGCGCGTGCGGTTGGCCGATGGTGGCTCCGGCACCTCGCCCGCGATGCGCGTCGATCTCGGAAACGGCATCACCGCGACCGTTCCCTTGGCGGCGGGAACGGCGCCGCCGTCGCCGGACGTCGGAGGGTGGCTCGACCTCGAGCCGGGCACCCCGCTGAGGGTGCCGTTGTCCCCGGTTCGCGCGCCGACCGCCGCCGGGCCGATCCGGCTGGCGCTCTCGCTGCGGCTGGTCGACGACGCGGGCCGCGAGATCATCCTGGAACCGCCGCCCGCCAACCTCCGGGTGACCTGGACCGGCCTGTCGGTCCTCCACATCGGGGACTCGTTGGCGGCAGGCCGCTACGGCAGGCGCCTCGGCGAGCTGGTGCGCGAGGCGGGAGGGACCTATCGTCTCGAGGGCTGGGAGGGCGCCGGTGCTCCCCGGTGGCTCGGCTCCGACCGTCTGGCGCATCTTCTGCGGGACGTAGTTCCGGACATCGTCATCGTGACGCTCGGGACGAACGAGTACGAGCTGCACGACCCGGCGGAGTACCTGCACTGGTGGGACCGGTTGGCGGAGCGGGTCGGCGAGCGGCGTTGCTTCTGGATCGGGCCGCCGCGCCTGGAGGGCGTCGACCAGTTCGTGGAGGAAGCGCGCGGCCGGACGGGGCCGTGCCCGTACTTCGACTCGCGCCCCGTCGCCGTCCCCAACGCCGGGCGGGCCCGCGACCACTTCGGGAACGAGCGGGCCGAGGCGTGGGCGGAGGCGGTGTGGGGCTGGATCGCGACCCAGTGGAGGCCGTGAGCGCGCCGCGGGCCTACGGCACGGCAGTACTCAAGTAGTCCAGGAGCGCCGCCCGCTCCTCGTCGTTGAGGCGGGCGCCCTTGCGCACCATGCTTCGCACCGTGCGGTCCCACCAGTCGCGGTCCCGGCCGCGGGCGCGGTCGATGCGCGAGGCCGTGTGGCATCGCGTGCAGCGCGACCGGACGAGCGCCGCGGCATCGATGGCGGGGGCGGCGGGAGCGGCCTCGGCGGCGGGCTCCGCGGCGTCCGGAGGCGAACCGCTCGCCGCCTCGGCGGGCTCGGTCGCCGCGGCATCGCCGCTTCCCGCCGGGGACGCGGCCTGCGCCTCGGCGGGATCACCGGCGGCGTCGGCGGGCGTCGGCGAAGCGGAGGCCTCGGGGCCCTCCGGCGGCTGAGCCGTCGATGCCTCCGCGCCGGCCGGCGCGGCGCCTGCGGGAGGCGGCGGCGCACCGGCGTCGGGCTCCGCGAGTCCGGTCGAGGCGGCGGACTCGCTGGGGGCCGCGGGCTCCTTGCGACACGCCGGTTGGACGAGCATCGTGGCGGCGAAGGCGAAGAGCGGGATCGAGCGAATTGACGGCCTGCGAGGGAACGACATGGACGTGGTCTCCTTTCCGTCCGATCGGACCGCGAAAACGCGGTCTTCACAACACCCAGGGGATCAGCGCCTTGCGCTCCGGGGGGTAGTCCGCGAACGTCTTGCGGTACCAGCGGCGGTGGGAGATCGCGCGCGGGACGAGGTTGGCGGCCGTCCAGACGGCGAAGGCGATGCCGCCCAGCGACCACGTGAACAGCGCCCACCCGAACCACTCCATCAGCTCGCCCAGGTAATTCGGCGAGGCGACCAGCCGGTGCAAGCCCTCGCTCGGAACCTTGTAGCCGGACTCGCCCGGCTTCCGCAGGCGCCGCAGCACCTCGTCCGAGTGGATGTTGATCGCCATGCCGGCGACGAACAGGGCGACGCCGCAAAGGAAGCGGGGATCGAGCAGCCAGTCGCGCCCGAGGCGCGGGCCGAGGTCGAAGAGCCAGGCGCCCTGCAGGTAGGCGTTGACCAGGTTGAAGAGCAGCGCGATGCCGACGATCACCAGCGGCGTGCGCCGGTCGCCGGCGCGCCGGCGGAACGGGAAGACGAACGTGCGCTGCAGGTAGTGCGCCTCCCACAGCACGAGGAAGATCCACGGGACGAGATCCGCCGTGCGGTCGCCCAGCGCGAAGAGGGCGAGCATCCCGAGCGGCGCGGGGGCCTCCATGAGGACCCAGGCCGCCGTGGAGTGGATGGACGGGCCCCATCCCCCGCGGCCGTGACGCCCGTACGGCGCCGTGACGAAGAGCAGCAGGACGAACACGGCGGAGCCGATGCCGAGCCAGACCCAGAAGACGAGCCGGTAGAGCTCTTCGGGGCTCAACGTGCGGCCTTCCGCTTCGCCCCCTCGAGCATTCCGGCCTCGCGGAACCACGCGTACGAGTCGGCGATCGTCTCCTCCAGGGGACGGGCGGAGTAGCCCAGGTCGGTCTGGGCGCGCTCGCTGGAGATCCGCCGGTTGGAGTACTGCAGCGCGTGGAGCGACTCGAAGGTGTACAGCGGGCGCGTCCGCGTCAGCTTCGCCCAGCCCAGGGCGAAAGGAACGCCGACCTTCGCCAGCCACAAGGGCGACGTGAAGCGCGGCGGCCGGACCCCCGTCACGGACGCCGCCACGTGCGCCAGCTCCTTGACCGTGCGCCACTTGCCGCCCAGGAGGTAGTTGGTGCCCGTCCGGCCCCGGGTCTCGGCGGCCATCGCGGCGGCGACGACATCGCGCACGTCGACCCAGTCGAACCCGCCGCCCACCAGCGACGGCAGGCGGCGGAAGTACAGGTCGAGGAGCACCTGCCCCAGCCGGGACGGCTTGAAATCGAACGGGCCGATGACGGACGTCGGGTGCACGATCACCGCGTCGAGGCCCTTCTTCACTCCGTCCCAGACCTCGCGCTGGCCTGCCGCCTTGGTCTGATCGTAGACCGGCGCGCGCCCGCTTTGCTCCAGCGGCCGGCCCTCGTCGAGCTGCTCGAGCAGCGGGATCTGCTCGAAGGCGTGGATCGAGCTGAAGTGGATCAGGCGCTTGACCTTGGCGTCCAGGCAGGCCGCGACGACGTTGTGCGGGCCCTCGACGTTGGTCCGGCGCACGCGGCCGTCGGGGTCGCCCTCGATGGTGATGATCGCCGCGAGGTGGTACACGACCTCGACGCCTTCCATGGCCGGCCGCAGCGTCGCCGGGTCGAGCACGTCCCCCTTCACCCGCTCGACGTCCAGCCCCTCCAGTGCCCGCGTGTCGTTGTGGACCAGGGCGCGCACCTTGCGGCCCTGCGCGAGGAGCGCGCGCACGAGGTTGCCGCCGACGTGGCCTGCCGCTCCGGTGACCAGAACCAGCCCCATGGACTCGCTTCTCCCTTCCCCCCGCCGGGGGCGGGACAATACGCGCACCGGCCGCCGCCGCGCAACGCCCGGGATTCTCCCGGCCTGCGCCGCGCCGCCACCAGCCACCGGCCACCAGCGACCGGCCCGTTCGGGCGTCGGCGTGGACATCCGGGGCCGGCGCGACTAGATTCCGCCGCCGATGGACGGGACGAAACCGGCCGGGGTTCGCTGTCGCGACTGCACGGTATTCGAGGCCACTTCGGACGGGATCGTGATCACGGACGTCCAGGGCAACATCGTCGAGGTCAACGACGCCTTCTGCCGGATCATGGGGTATTCCTCCGCGGAGGTGCTGGGGCGCAATCCGCGGTTGATGAAGTCCGACCGCCACGGGCCCGAGTTCTACAAGCAGATGTGGCGCTCGCTCGCGGAGACGGGGGTCTGGCAGGGGGAGGTCTGGGACCGGCGCAAGGACGGCGAGATCTTCCCCAAGTGGATCACGATCAACGCCATCAAGGGGCCCGGCGGCCGCGTCACGCACTACCTGGGCGTGTTCAGCGACCTGACGGGCTTCCGCAAGACCGCCGCGGAGCTGGAGTTGCTCGCCCACTACGACCCGCTGACCGGTCTGCCCAACCGCGTGCTGTTCCGCGAGCGGCTGGCCCACGCCATGGCCCTGGCCCGCCGCGCCTCGCGGAAGGTCGCCGTGCTCTTCGCCGACCTGGACCAGTTCAAGCCGGTCAACGATACCCTGGGGCACGCGGCGGGCGACGATCTCTTGTGCCAGGTGGCGGCCCGGCTCGCGGGCTGCCTGCGCGTGTCCGACACGGTCTCGCGACTGGCGGGCGACGAGTTCACGATCCTGCTCGACGAGGTCTCCGGCGCCGGCGACGCGGCGCGGGTCGCGCGCAAGCTGCTCGACGAGCTGCGGTTCCCGTTCGCGCTGGGCGGCCGGGAGTGGCGCCTGTCCGTGAGCATCGGCATCGCCCTCTATCCGGACGACGCGACGGGCCTCGACGAGCTGCTGTCGCACGCCGACGCCGCAATGTACCGCGCCAAGGAATCGGGCCGCGACCGCTTCCACTTCTTCTCGCGCTCCATCCACGCCCGCGCCGCCGCGCATTCCGCCCTGGCGGAGGACCTGCGGCGGGCGATCGACCAGGGCGAGCTGGTGCTGTACTACCAGCCGCAGATCGAGCCGGTCCGCGGGCGGCTGGTCGGGGTGGAGGCGCTGGTGCGCTGGAACCATCCCCGCCAGGGCCTGCTGCCGCCGGCGAAGTTCATCCCGCTGGCCGAGGAATCGCGGCAGCTCGGGGCGTGGGGCGACTGGGTGCTGCGCGAGGCCTGCCGGCAGCTCCGGGTGTGGCGCGAGGCCGACCTGCCGCCGCTGCGCGTGGCCGTGAACGTCGCCGCGCAGCAGTTCGAGGATTCCCGCCTGGTCGACCGCATCGCCGGGTGGCTGATCGAGGAGAAGCTGGAGCCGGGGCAGCTCGAGCTGGAGATCACGGAATCGGGCGCCATGGCCAATCCGGAGCGGACGGTGGAGCGGCTGCACGAGATGAAGGCCATCGGCATCCGCGCGGCGATCGATGACTTCGGCACGGGCTACTCGTCGCTGGCCTACCTGCAGCGCTTCAGCGTCGACGCCCTGAAGATCGACCGCTCGTTCCTGCGCGACGTCCCCGAGGACCACGAGAACGCCATGCTCTGCGCCGCCATGATCGCGCTGGGCCAGAACCTCGGACTGCGCATCGTGGCCGAGGGCGTCGAAACAAACACGCAGCTCGAGTTCCTGCGCGAGCGGGGGTGTGACGAGTTGCAGGGCTACCTGTTCGGCCGGCCGGTGCCGGCCGCACAGCTCGACATGCTGCGTCGCACGACGCAGTCCTTCCTGGGCTCCTCGTCCCCGCGGCTCACGCCGGGCCGCGGGCAGCGGGCCCAGCAGGCCAACGGGGGCCGGACCCGCGTGACGACCCGCCGGCTGCGCGCCGCGCAGCCCTCGCAGGCTCCCGACGGCGACAGGAGGCGCAACCGATGAAGCTCGAGTTCACCGAAGACCAGTTGGCCGTGCAGCGCATGGCGCGCGAGTTCGCCGACGAGCAGGTCGCGCCGCGAGCCAAGGACCTGGACGAGAAGGGCGAATACCCCGCCGACCTCGTCGCCAAGCTCGGCGAGCTGGGCCTCATGGGCGTGGCCATCCCCCCCGAGTACGGCGGCAGCGGCTTCGACTACGTCACCTACGTCCTGGCGATGGAGGAAATCTCCCGCGCCTGCGCCGGCACCGGCGTCATCATGAGCGTCAACAACTCGCTCGTCTGCGACCCGCTCTACAAGTACGGCACCGACGCCCAGAAGAAGGACATCCTCGCGCCGCTGGCCGCCGGCAAGCAGCTCGGCTGCTTCGGACTCACCGAGCCCGGCGCGGGCTCCGACCCCGCCGCCATGCGCACGACCGTCCGACAGGTGGGCGACGAGCTGCTCCTCTCCGGCGAGAAGATCTTCATCACCAACGCACCCAACGCCGACTGGGCGATCATCTTCGCCACCGAGGACAAGGAGCTCCGGCACAAGGGCGTGAGTGCGGTGCTCCTGCCCCTCAAGAACCATCCCGGCGTCAGCGTCGGCCCCAAGGAGATCAAGATGGGGATCCGCGCCTCGCACTCCTCCTCGATCTGCATGGAGGAGGTGAAGCTCCCCGTCTCCCACCGCCTGGGCGACCGCGGCATGGGCTTCAAGGTCGCCATGACCACTCTCGACGCCGGCCGCATCGGCATCGCCTCCCAGGCGCTCGGGATCGCCGCCGCCGCGCTCAACGAATCCCTCGCCTACGCCAAGGAGCGCGAGACCTTCGGCAAGCCGATCGCCCAGCACCAGGCCGTCGCCTTCATGCTCGCCGACATGGGCACCGAGCTGGACGCCGCGCGGCTACTCACCCTGCGTGCCGCGTTCCTCAAGGACCACAAGCGTCCGTTCAGCAAGGAGTCGGCGATGGCCAAGGTCTTCGCCGCCGAGATGTGCATGAGGCTCACCACCAAGGCGATCCAGGTCCACGGCGGCTACGGCTACCTGAAGGAGTACGCCGTCGAGCGCCATTTCCGCGACGCCAAGATCACCGATATCTACGAGGGCACCAGCGAGATCCAGCGCCTGGTGATTTCGAGCCACCTGCTGAAGGGCTAGCGCGGTGCCGCGCCTGCCGCACGGCCAGCGTGTCCGGATCTGACGACGGAGAACTGACAACCGAGAACAGGGCAAACGGCGGAGGACCATGGGAATCGCCAGGTACCGCGTGCGGCCGCCGGGGACGGCCGAGCTGCCGACGGAGCGGGAGGTTCTGGCCGAGGCCGAGCGGATCCGGGCGGCGGAGGAGGTCGCCAGCTTCGGACGGCGGGAGCGCAAGAAGGCGCTCGAGGTGCACCGGTTCGCCGAGCAGATCGCATTCGCCCTGCGCGGCGCGCCGCGCTCGCGCCCGCTGACCGTCCTGGACGGCGCCTGCGGCAAGTCGGTGCTCTCGTTCGTCGCCCGGACGCTCCTGTTGCCGCGCCTCGGCCTGCGCGCCCGCATCGTCGGGGTCGACGAGTCGGCGGAGCGCATCACGACGTGCCGGCGCATCGCGCGCAACCTGGGCCTGGACGAGATGGAATTCCACGCCGGCCGGCTGGCCGACGTCCCGCTGCCGCCGCGGATCGACGTCGCCTGGGCGCTGCACGCGTGCGGCGACGCCACCGACCAGTTCCTCGCCCGGGCCGTCCGGGCGCACGTGCGCTACGTGCTCTGCGTCCCGTGTTGCCACCCGAAGATCGGCCGCGGCTTCGACGCGCTCGGCCTGCCCGCGTCGGGACGGTTGCGGGCGCGGGTGGGCGACGCGCTGCTCGACTCCGCCCGTTTCCTGCGCCTGGAGGCCGCCGGCTACCGCGTCGACGCCGTGGACTTCGCCGGCGGCGAGGTCACGCCGCGCAACCTCATGCTGCGGGCCGAGAAGACGGCGAGCGGCCGCAGCCCCGCGGACGCGGCGGCCCGCCTGGCGCGCCTGGTCGAGCTCTTCCCGGAGCTGGGACGGTAGCTCCCGGCTCTTGCACATCGGGCCCCCTTCCCGCAGGATGCGCCGCGGAGGGAACGATGAACACCACGTTCAGCTACGGCGTTCGCATGCTCATGTGCAGCAACTGCGGGGGTCCGCTGCAGGTCCCGCCGACGGGGGGCAGCGTGCCGTGCCAGTACTGCGGCACCGTGAACCAGATCGCCGTGCGCGACGAACGGGCGCTGGTCGACCTCGCCCACCGCCCGCCGATCAACGAGGCGGAGCGCCTCCAGCGGCTGCGCTCGCAGGACGGGCGGCCGCTCCTGCCCCCGCCCGCCCTGCAGGGACTGTTCGGCCCGGGAGGCCAGATCCCCCCCCACCGCATGCAGGAGGCGCTTGCGGTCTGGCAGGGCTCGCGCAACGAGGTGCGGGCAACGGGGAGCTACGAGGCGGCCGAACGGCTGCTCTTCCTCACGATGGCCCTGTCCAACATCTTCTCCGTGGGCAAGGACCTCGTGCGCCAGCGCGCGATGTTCGAGACCGCGCTCGAGGCCTTCACCCTGCCCCGCCACCGCCAGATGATGCTCGGGTTCTTGAGTCGCAATGCCGCCAAGATGGGCGACCTGGCGTCGGCGGAGCGGTGGCTGGGCATGTGCGACCCGCAGCCGGAGGACCTGGAGTCGGACAGCGCGTACCGGCTCTCCGTCGCCTTCATCGCCACCGCGCGGCAGGACTGGAACCGCGTGCTCCAGGCGCTCGGACCCAACAACACCGACGTCCCGATCATGGACGCCTACGACATCCTGGCCGCGATCCTGCGCGCCAACGCCTGGGAGCGCGCCGGCCAGCTCCAGGGCGCCGTGGTCGTGCTCCAGGAGACGATGCAGAAGGCCGGCGCCCAGGGACGCCTGGCGATCGAGCAGATCCTGCAGGCGAACGCGGAGTGGAACTGGTGCGCCGCCAGCTTCCCCGCGGCCAACGCGGCCCACGCCGTCGAGGCCGGACACCATGCCGCCGCGTCCCAGGGCGGAGGCGTCGGCACCTTCCTCGTCATCTTCGGCATTCTCATGCTGCTCGGCGCCGGGGGCGCCATCGTCGCCGGCGCCTCCGGAGGCGGCATGATGGGCTACTCCTGGGCGTTGGGTCCGGGCATCGCGGGGGTCGTCATGCTGCTGGTCGGACTCCCCATGCGCGCCTCCGGCAAGCGGGCCGCCCGGCTTCGCCTGCACGGCCGGCGCGCGGTCGGACGGGTCCTGGGGATCCAGTCCACCGGCGTCCGCATCAACAACGTGCCCCAGGTCCGGCTGCACCTCCAGGTCGAGCTGGAAGGCGTCGCGCCCTACCAGGCGAGCACCAAGCTCCTGCTCTCGCCGATGGCCGCCGCGCAGCTTCAGCCCGGGGCCGCCGTCCCCGTTCGCGTCGATCCCGCCAACCCGCAGGACCTGATCCTGGAAACGGACTGAACGACTCCCGCGCGGCCGAGCGCTGCGCCGTCGTCCCACGGCGTCTCGAATGTCTCGTCGCGGGACAATCCGGCCACGAATCGCGCGCTTCAAGCCTCCGATACTGTTCGGTTGTCCACTCTGGCACTGATCTTGTGTAGCCGTCGATCGGCAGTTGAGCTCGGACAGGTGGAGGTCGGCGATGGGTATTCTCGGGTGGTTGGGGTTGGACGGCGGGTGCGAGGCCGAGCCGGTCGCGCTGACGGACGAGAACTTCAAGACCGAGGTCGTCGACTCGGATCTGCCCGTGGTCGTCGACGTCTGGTCACCCGGCTGCCAGCCCTGCCGGGCGCTCGTGCCGACCATGCGCAAGCTGACGTGCAAGTACGAGGGACGGGTGAAGGTGGCCCACCTCAACGTCGAGACCGCGCCGCGGGCGGTGTCGGCGATGGGTGTGGCGGCCACTCCGACGGCGTTGTTCATCAAGGACGGGAAGATCCTCGAGCGCGTGGTCGGGCTGCGCGGACAGCACTACTACGAGGAGATCATCGAGACCGACCTGCTCGGCCTGGCGCCCCAGGAGGAAGCGCAGCAGGCCGATTTGAACTGAGGTGTGACGATGCGGGCGTTCTGGCGGCCGTGGAGTCCGGGTGAGGCACGAAAGCCGCCGTCCCTCGCGTTGCGCCTCGAAGATTCTCGGATGGCGCACGAACCGCGGTCGTCGCCCGCTCCCGCCGGCACCCATGGTGCCGCGGAGCGACGGGCGGCGTCCCGGGCGTGTTCCTGCACGGCTCCCGCAACAGGATAGTTCACAACTCTACGTTCTCGGATCGTACCCCGATCCAACCCACCCAAAACCAAGTCCCACCAAACCGGGGAGCCGTGCGTCCGCTGATCCGTCGACCGGTGCGGTCGGACTCTGCTAGGCTCTGCGGCCATGGACGAGCAGCCGACGAAGCCCCCGGCGGGTCTCCCGGAGAACGCGTTTCGCGAGCTGAAGGACGGCGAGAAGTACGTCCCGACGATCCCCGACGAGAAGGGCGTGCCGGAGGTCACCCGCCGCTCGATCGTCATCGGGCTGGGGATGGCGGTGTTCTTCTCGGCCGCGGTCGCCTACCTGACGCTCAAGCTCGGCCAGGGCCTGGAAGCCGCGATCCCGATCGCCATTCTGGCCATCGGCTTCTCGCAGCTCTTCCGGCGCAAGAGCACGCTCCTGGAGAACGTGAACATCGTCGTCCTGGGGGCCACGAGCGGCATCATCGTCGGCGGCAGCGTGTTCGTCATGCCGGCGATCTACATCCTCGGCATCGAGGAGCACTCGAGCTTCTTCCAGATCTTCGTCGTTCCGCTCCTGGGCGCCGTCCTGGGCGTGCTCTTCCTCATCCCGTTCCGCCGCTACTTCGTGGCGCAGATGCACGGCAAGCTGCCGTTCCCCGAGGCGACGGCGACGACGGAGGTGCTCGTCGCGGGCGAGAAGGGCGGCAGCCAGGCGATGGTGCTCGTGCAGTCGATGATCATCGGCGGCGTGTACGACGCCCTGGTGGCCGTGCGGGCCTGGGCCGAGAACTTCACCACGGAGGCGGTCGGGTTCCTCTCGCCGCTGACGCACAAGGTCAAGGCCGTCTTCGCGCTCAACACCACCGCGGCGATCGCCGGCCTGGGGTACCTCATCGGCGTGCGCTACGCGGCGATGATCCTCGCCGGCTCGCTGCTCTCCTGCTTCGTCATCGTGCCGATCTTCGCCCACCTGGGGCAGTTCATGGTCGTCCCGATCCAGCCCGGCGATCCGCTCCTGGCCTGCCAGTCGGCGGTGGACATCTTCGACAACTACGCGCGCAAGATCGGCATCGGCGCCATCTTCGCCGCCGGCATCATCTCCATCATCCGCATGCTGCCGATCATCGGCCAGGCCTTCGGCAAGGCATTCGGGGAGATGTTCCGGAAGCGCGACCCGGGGGCGGCGCAGGTCGAGGCGCCGCGTGTCGACCGCGACATCTCGATGAAGACCGTCGTGCTCATGATGCTCGGCATCGCCGCCATCCTCTGGTTCTACATCCGCTTCTCGGTGCTGCCCGACGTGGGGAGCCCGAACGCCGTGACCACCGTCTCCGTGGTCATGATCTACCTCGTCTCGTTCCTCTTCGCCGCCGTCTCCGCCTGGGCCATCGCGATGATCAGCGTCACGCCGATCTCCGGCATGACGCTCACGACGCTGCTGCTTTCCGCCATCGTCCTCACGCGCCTGGGCCTCAAGGGCGAGCTGGGGATGCTGGCCATGCTGCTCATCGGGGGCGTCGTCTGCACCGCACTCTCCATGACCGGCTCGCTCGTCACCCAGTTCAAGATGGGCTACTGGCTCGGCTCGACCCCGCGGATCATCCAGTGGGGCAACATCCTGGCCTCGATCGTCTCCGCCGTCGTCGTCACCGCCGTGATCCTGCTGTTCGACCAGGTGTACGGCTTCGAGAACCGCGACCTTCTGCCCGCACCGCAACCCAACGCGATGGCGGAGGTCGCCCGCAGCGTGATGCAATCGGCGAACGTGCCGTGGTTCCTCTACGGCATCGGCGCGGCGATCGCCGTGCTCATCGAGATGCTGGGCGTCTCCGCCCTCGCCGTGGCGCTCGGCATGTACATCCCCATCGAATACAACTCGCCGATCATCTGCGGCGCGCTCGTCGCGCACTTCGTCAAGAAGAGCGGCGGCAAGGCGAACGAGAAGCTCGGGCAGGCCCGCTACGACCGCGGCCTGCTCGTCTCCTCCGGCCTCATCGCCGGCGGCGCGATGGTCGGCGTCCTGGCGGCCCTGCTGCGCTGGCTCGAGGCCCAGACCGGCGCGCACGTCGTCCCCGACCTCGGCAACGTCGGCCCCTTCGGCAACTGGCTCGGCCTCGGCACCTTCGTCGCCCTCTGCGGGTACATGTACTGGGACTCGCGGCGCGCGAAGGTGGGCGGATAGGACACGGATCTCCCGGCCCCCTCGCCCGTAGGAAGCCTCGCTCGTTGGGAGGCGATCGACAATGACGAAATGGTGGACGAGGAACGCGAAACGGGCGTGGCGGACCGCGCCGGAGGATCTACTGCGCGGCATCCTGGAGGCGAGCCGCCGGGCGTCGCCCGTGATGGTCACGGCCGCGATGGGCAATCTCCCCGGCAACGGCCCGATGCTCCACTGTTTTCCCGCCATGACCCCGGGCTGGACGCTCGAGAGGAGGGCCTGACCGTGGAGCCGGCAGACGGCGAGCAGGGCGGCAAGTCGACGGCGACCGCGCCGGAAGCGCAGGCCGCCCCGGGGACCGCGCCGGAAGCGCAGGCCGCCCCGGGGACCGCGCCGGAAGCGCAGGCCGCCCCGGGGACCGCGCCGGAAGCGCAGGCCGCCCCGGGGACCGCGCCCTCCCCCGCCCCGTTTCCCCAGCCGGGGGCGCGACCGGCCGCCGCGAGGGCTTCGTTCCTGCGTCCGGTGATTCTCTTTGGTTTCGCTGCCGTTCTGCTGGGATGCGCGGCTATCCTTTGGGTGATCCTGCACTTCTCGACCGGCACCGCGGCGGGTCATGGACCCGCTGCCGGGGACGCCTCGGCCCGCGGCTCCGGGCGCGACTTCGACGTGTCGCACCGCATCGACAAGGAGGTCGTCACCGGCTCCTGGGGCGTGCCGTGGGGCGGGCCGGGCCCCGGGGAGCCCGAGTCCCCGGTGAAGGCCGGGATGGACCCCTCGACCCTGCCCTCGCGAGGCGCCGAGAAGCCGCTTCTGGCGCTGGTGGAGTTCGGCGACTACGAGTGCGAGTTCACACAGAAGGCCGAGCGCACGGTGGAGAAGCTCCTCGCGCGGTTCGAAGACGAGGTCCGGCTGGTCTTCGTGCACGATCCGCTGGCGATCCACGACCACGCGCTCCTGGCGGCCCAGGCCGCCGAGGCGGCGCGGATGCAGGGACGGTTCGGAGAGATGCACGCGCGACTGCTCGAGGCCAAGGGGGACGTGGAACGCGCGGCGGTCGTGCGGATGGCGCGCGATCTCGGGTTGGACGGGGCGCGGTTCGAGCGCGACCTGGACGGGCCGGCGAAGGAGCGCGTCGCGGCGATGGTGGCATTCACGAAGGTGCGAGGACTGACGGGCACGCCGCACTTCGTGATCGGCGGGCGCGTGGTCGAGGGTGCGCGTTCGGAGGAGATCTTCGTCCGGGTGATCGAGGCGGCGCTGGAGGAAGCGAAGGCGCGCATCGGCGTGCTGCACTCGCGCGAGGAGGTTTATCGCGACTCGCTGTCGTTCCTGCAGGGGGCCTAGTCGGTCGGGGCCACGATGAACTTCTCGATCATCCGCGCCGGGTGGTAGCTCAGCTTCGCCTTGCGCAGCCCCTCGTTCCCCAGATCCTCCTCGCGGTTGATCCACTCGAACCCGGAAAACTCCTCGCGCGCGAACCACTGCGTCATGACCTGGTACAGCCCGGGGATCTTGGCGTCGGCCTTCTCGAAGTGCTGCACGCCCATCGCGGCCGAGAGACGCTCGCCGACGGCGAAGGCGCGGATGCGCCCGTCGACGCGGATCGCGCCGCCCCGCAGGCCCAGGACGTCCCATGCCGCGAAGGCGTCCCGCATCGCCGTTTCCTCCGCCAGCAGCATCCAATCCCCGTCGCATCCGCGCTCCGCGCACCACTCGTCCAGGTACGCGGCGCACTCTGCGACGATCGGACCGCGAATGCGGACGTACTCGCAGGAATGCGCCGCCAGGCAGCGGCGGACCCAGTTGCGCTTCGCCGCGTAGCGCTTCCCCGGAAGCTGGATCAGGTCGGCCGCCCGGTAGACGTAGTCGGCGGCTCCCGGATCGGGAGCCGCGGTGAAACCGTCCCGCCCCAGCTCGGCCGCCAGCCCGGACGGCACGAGCCGCAGGCCCGCGGCGGGCCCGACTTCCTCCACGAGCGTCCCGGCGAGGCGGCGCGCGGCCCCGACGGGATCGGCGGCGCCGAACGGGGGCAGGGCGAATCGGGGGCAGCGCTCCGAATTGACGATGAAGGCGAGCCCGCCGTCCAGCGCCGCGACCTCGACCGCGAGCGTCCGGCGCCAGATCCACAGGCAGGCGAAGGTGAAGTCCGACATCTCCGGGGATGCCGCGGCGAAGGCCGCGCGGACCGCGGCCTGGTCGGAGAGCGCGAGCGGCCGGCGCCGCGGAAACTCGGGAAACGGCGCGACCCGCGGCTCGACAGCGACTTCCGTGCAGCAGACGTCCATCTTCTCCGCCCTCGCCCCGCCAGCGTGGCCCCACCATGCAACCGAACCGGCACCCGGTCAAGTGGCCGCGCCGGCGCCCTGCCGCGACCCCGGCCTCCGCTACCCCGTTGCAGGGCGCGGGACGCCACCGTATGCTCGACCCATGGCGCACCTCCGCACCTGCAAGCCGCCCATGGACCGTGCTCCGGAACCGATCGGCGATGCCGGGCCCGGCCGCGCGGCGCCCCAGCCGGCCCGCCTCCTGCACGGCCTCGCGCCCGTCCTCGCGCTCCTCGCCGGCGCGGCGTGCGGCTCCGAGCCGGCGACCAACCCGTGCCTGGGAGTCGACTGCTCGGGCCACGGCGTCTGCACCACGGACGGGTTCTGGGCGCTGTGCACCTGCGAGTCCGGATACTTCCCCGTCGGCGCGACCTGCGTGGGCGGCGATGCCGGGGACGGCGGCGACGCCACGGACGGCGACTCGACCGAAGGCGGGGACGGCCGGGACGCCGACGACACCGAAGGCGGCGACGCGGTGCCGCGCTGCGGCGACGGCACCGTGGATCTCACCGAGGAGTGCGACGACGGCAACGACGCGGAAGGGGACGGCTGCGACGGCGATTGCACGTACTCCTGCCACGCGGCGGCCGATTGCGACGACGGCAACCCGTGCGGCTCCGAGCTTTGCGTCACGGAGACAGGCGGCCGGCGGTGCCGCAGCACGCCCACGCCTGCCGGCACCCTTTGCGACGACCGCGACACCTGCACGCTTTTCGACGGCTGCGACGGCCTGGGCGCCTGCGTCGGGGCGCCCGAGCCGGCCGACACCCGCTGCGACAACGGGCTGTACTGCGACGGGGCCCCCGATGCGTGCGACGGCGCCGGCCACTGCACCCCGATCTCCTTCACCCCCTGCCCTACCTCGGGCTGCGTCGCGGGCTGCGACGAGGCGACCGATACCTGCCTTCCCGCCGCGACCTCGGTCGAATGCCGGGCGGCCGCCCACCCATGCGACGCCGCGGAGAACTGCGACGGCATCGCCACCTCCTGCCCGGCCGACGTCCCCGCCGCCGCCGGAACCGTCTGCGACGACGGCGACGACTGCACCATCAACGACGTCTGCGACGGCGGCGGAAGCTGCTACGGCACGTACAACTGCTGAGGGTTCCGCCATCTGAAAGTGCCGGTCCGCAGTTGCCAGCGGCGCGATCGAGTGGCTAGGCTGCGCCGAGGGGAGTGGGTGGTGGCATGCGTGAGGTGGACGTCCTGGTGCTCGGTGGCGGGCCCGCCGGCTGCCGCGCGGCGACCGATTCGGCGCGACTCCGTCCGGGGGCGACGGTCGCGCTGGCCGAGCGGATGGGCGTGGTGGGCGGGGTGTGCGTCAACACGGGCACGATCCCGAGCAAGACGCTGCGCGAGGCGGTATTGTACCTCGCCGGCTACCGCCAGCGCGCCTACTACGGCAGCGAGTACCGGCTCAAGTCCCCGATTACCCAGGCGGACCTCGTGGCGCGCACGCAGCACGTCATCGATCAGGAGCTGCGGGTCATGCACACCCAGCTCGGCCGGGTGGGCGTGGAGCTGCTCCAGGGCGACGCGCGGTTCCTCGGGCCGCACGAGGTCGAAATCGCGAGCTGCGAGGATCGGTCGAGCCAGGTCGTCCGCGCGAGCCAGATCTTCATCGCCACCGGCTCGGAAGCCGTGCGCACGGCCGGATTCCCGTACGACGGGACGAAAGTGGTCGTCCCGGACGAGCTGTTCGCGCTGCGCGGGCTTCCGCGCTCGATGGTCATCGTCGGGGGCGGGGTGATCGGCTGCGAGTACGCCTCGATCTACGCGCTCGCCGGGATCGCCGTCACCGTGATCGATCCGCGCCCCGGCCTGCTCGCCTTCCTGGATTCGGAGATCCGCGGGGAGTGCGACCGTGAGATGGTACGCAACGGCGTGACCTTCCGCCTCGGGCAGCAGGTGGAGTCCGTCGCGTGCCTCCCCGACGGCGCGGTCGCCACCCGGCTGGCCGGCGGGGAGACGGTGACCGCCGATCTGGTGATGACGGCGGCCGGCCGCGCCGGGAACGTCGCTTCCCTGGATCTGCGCGCCGCCGGCCTCAAGGCCGACGACAACGGCCGGATCGGCGTCGACTCGACCTTCCGCACCGCCGTCCCGCACATCTTCGCCGTCGGCGACGTCGTCGGCTTCCCGAGCCTGGCCTCCGCCGCGACCGAGCAGGGCCGCGTCGCGGCGGCGATGGCCGCCGAGCGGCAGCCGCCCCCGCTTCCCGAATCCCTGCCCATCGGCATCTACACCATTCCGGAGATGGCGGCCGTCGGGAAGTCCGAGGATCAGCTGCGCCGCGCCCGCGTCGATTACGTCGCTTCGCGCGCCCGCTGGAGCGACATCTCCCGCGGCCACATCACGGGCGACGAGGTCGGGATGCTCAAGATGCTGTGGCACCCCGACACCCGCCGCATCCTCGGCGTGCACATCGTCGGCGAGGGCGCCGCCGAGCTGATCCACCTCGGCCACGCCGTGATGTCGCTCGGCGGCACCGTCGACTACTTCGTCGAGGCCGTGTTCAACTACCCGACGCTGGCGCAGGCCTACAAGGTGGCCGTGGAAGGCATCCCCGGACGGCCGTCTATAACGGGTTGAGCGTCACGTTCATGGTGTACGTGCCCGAGGCGTACGAGCCGAGTCCATCGACGGTCAGGTAATAGGTCCCCGCCGCCAGGCTCGCGACCTCGATGTGCGAGCGCAGGCCGATGCCCGCGTAGTCGTCGTTGCAGGCGAGCACCGTCGCCGTGTCGTTGTCGCAGGCCGAGCGCAGGTAGAGCACGGTGTCCCAGTCTCCGGCGGCCATGGGTGCGATCTCGGCGACGAAGCGGGACGGCGCCGCGACCTGCAGCTCGTAGGTGACGTCCTGCCCGCCCGAGCCGCCGCAGGCGCTGGAGAAGTCGTCGAAGCCGCCGACGGTCGTGCCCGACACCGGGCCCGTGGCATCGATGACCGTGAGTCCCGCGCAGGGATCGACCGGGTCGGAAATGGTCACCTCGAGGTCGAACGTGCCTTCCTCGCTGGCCTCGACGACCAGGTAGTACGTTCCCGCGTCGAGCAGCCGCCAGTCCACGGTCGTCGGGTACTCGTACCACTGGCAGGCCACCTCGGCCGCGCGGTTGCCGCACTCGGTGGTGACCACCAGGTACGGCCAGAGGTCGTAGTGCGCGCGCAGCACGACCGACACGGCCTTCGGCTCGGCGATCGTGAGCACGTAGGCGACGTCCCGCGTCGAGCCCGTGCAGCTCGGGGCGTAGTCGTCGGCCGACGACAGGAGCGTGCCCTCGAACCGCCCGCCGGCCGAGACATCGACGGCGCCGGTGCAGACGTCGTTCTCCGGCGGCGGCGTGGGCGGCGTGCCGGACACGTCCAGCGAGTACGTTCCCGACCCCGAGGCCTCGACCCACAGGTAGTACGTCCCCGCGGGCACGTTGCCGATCGTGCGGTGGAAGGGGTAGCCGGAGTCGCAGACCAGCGGGGTACCGGCGGGCAGGCAGGCGCTCTGGAGCGCCACGTAGGGCGAGATGCGGGCCGCGGCGACGTCGATCGTCAGGTCCTGCGGCTCGGTCAGCTCGAAGGTGTAGACCGTGTCCGCGCCGTCCATCCACGACGCGCAGGTCAGCGCGACGTCGTCGTCCATCCGCGTCAGGTCGCCCTCCTCGTGCGCCGGCAGGGTCAGCGCGATCGGGTCGTCGCAGGAGTCGCCCGGGGCGGCGGGGCCGGACGGCGTGAGGTCGACGCGGATGCGGAAGGTGAACTCGTCGCCGGTCACGTCCGGGCTGTCCCAGCCGGAGACCGTCACGTAGTACGTCCCCGGCGGCAGCGCCCGCTCGAAGATCGAGACCTGCGAGGACGAGGCGCAGCGCAGCTCGCTGGCGGCGTCGCCGCACGTCCGCTGCAGGGCGACGTAGGCGTACTCGGAGCCGGCATCGACGGAGAGCAGCGCGTCCGACGTCTCCGTGACCGTGAAGGAAAAGACCACGTCGGAGTAGGAGTCGATGTCGCACGAGGCGTCGACGCCCGCGGTCGAGCCGTTCGTGAACCCCTCCCACTCGACCCCGGGCTCCAGCTCGCGCGGCGTGGCGCAGGTATCGAAGTTCATCTGGCAGACGGGATCGAGCGTGTCGATGAAACCGTCGCAGTTGTTGTCGAACGTGTCGAAGCAGCGCTCCATCGCGTCCGGGTGCGACAGCGGATCGATGTCCTCGCAGTCGTCGCCCCCGCAGTGGAGGTCGACGTACGTGTCGCCGTCGCGATCGAGATCCAGGTGGTCGCAGTTGGGGGCCATCCCGGGCTCGGGCTCGATGCACCGATCCATCGTGCAGGCGTCGCCGTCGTTGCAGCCGCGGAACGGCTCGCCGGGGACGCAGCCGTCACGCGGGTCGCAGACCTCCTGGCCGTCGCAGACCTGGTCGTTCTGGCAGGGCAAGGGGTCCGGGGTGTTGCGGCACAGGCCGCGGTCGCAGATGTCGACGGTGCAGTCGATGTCGTCGCGGCAGTCGTCGTCGACGAGGCACTCCGGCCCCCACTCCGATTCCTCCCCGTCGCCCAGCTCGTCGATGTCGCCGCCGTCCCCGCCGCCGTCCCCGCCGCCGTCGTCGGTCGCGGCATCGTCGTCGGAGCAACCCGCCGCAAGGCCGACGCCGGCAAGCACGAACAGGACCAGGAAGGGTCCGCGCAATGTCCGCACAGGACGCCCGGAACCGCCAAGGGCGAGTCCGGATCGGCCGAACCGAGGGTCAAAACCCATGTTCGTCTCCCTCCGCGCTCCCGCGGCGGCGCATCCTCCCGCGTCCCGCCGCAACCCCGTCAGACTACACGGCGGCCGGGGAAGCGGCAAGCAGAGCGGGTCAGGGCGTAGGGAACGCCAGCGCCTCGAGCGCCTGCTTCACGCGGACCAGCCGGTCGAGCCCCCCCAGGTCGTTGTAGAACTCCCAGAACCCGCCCTCGAGCCCCACGCCGCTCAGGCGCAGGTGCGCGAGGCTCTCGTCGGGCACCAGGGTGCGCTCGGGCACTTCCTGGCTCCACGCCCGGATGTCGACCAGCAGCTCGACGACCTCCAGCACCTGTTCGGGCGAGGCGTGGCCGGAGTGCTCGGTCTGCGGGGTGTCGGGCGGATCGCGGCGCCGGGCGGTCACGGTGCCGTCGCCGTGGAGCGTGATGGTCTCGCCCCCGTGCAGTCCGTGCATGTCGTCGTAGGTCACCTCGAGGTCACCGGGGGGTCGTGTCCCGCCGGCGACCTCGACGAGCAGCTCTTCCAGCGTCGCGGGCACGGCGGGCGTCGCGGCGGAAGGCGTGGTGTCGGGACCGGGCTGCGCCGGACCGCAGGCGACGAGCGCGAGCGCGGCGGAGCCGACGAGGAATCGAAGTGCGTGCGTCATGCCCGAAGCCTAGCCTGGATTTCCACGGACGGGAATCCCGGCAGGAACTGAGGCGGGGGGAGCGGCGGGCCGGGTTCCGAATCCGAACCGGGCTTCAGCCCGCGGCCGCCCGACGCCATCCGACTCGTGATACCCTGGGCGGCATGGGATGGCTCGACAAGTTGCGAGGGAAGCGCTCCCCCGGAGCCCAGCACCTGGAACCGATGATGCGGGCGCTGGCCGCGGGCGGCGACGAAGCGACGCGACGGGAGTTCTACGAGGCGCTGTTGCGGGCGCGGCTCATCGTGCCTTCGCCCGGCCTCGCTCCGGGCGGACCTGCGGTGGACGCGGAACACCGGCTCGAACATGGGGCGACCATCAACATCCTGGGCACGGAAGCTCCGGACGGCAGTCGGGGGATGATCGTGTTGACGAGCGAGGCGGCGTTGCTGGCGTGGCGTCCGGTGGGCTGTCCGTACGTGGAGCTTGGCGCGCGGGACGTGTTCACGATGGCGCTCGGCAGCGGCTTCGGCTCGGTGGTCGTCAATCCGTGCGGGCCGAGCGGCGGGTTGATCCCGCAGGGCGAGTTGCAGGCCTTGGCGGAGGGACGGCTGCCGAAGATGCCCGTCCAGCGCGTCCGGATCGAGAAGGGGACGAGGATGGCGCTGGGGATGCCGGTGCGTCCGATCCCGCCGGCGCTGCTGGAGACGGGGCGGGCCCAGGCGGAGGCGCGGCCCGAGGTGCGCGCCGCGTGGGTGTTGCAGCTCGCGGTGGGCGTGGAGGCCCCGCACTTGTGCGTGGTGCTCGAGCACGAAGCCGGTGCGAACCCGGAGGAGTTCGTTCCGCCCCTGATGGCGGCGGTGCAGGCCGTGCTGCCCGCGGGGGACTGCGTCGACTGCATCCCGTCGCCGCCGGGCGGGGTCGAGGTCGCGATGGCGCGCGAGGCGGCGCCGGCGGTGTTCACGCGCGGGTAGGGGGACGGGAACTTGGCCGAGGGCAAGCCCGGCGTCATCGAGGGCCTGACCCTGTCGCAGCGCCGGCTCGCCCGGGCCGAGGCCGGGCGCGGCGGCGAGCGGCGAGTGGTTCGGCTCGTTCGCGACGGCATTGCTGCGGGCGGCCGCGCAGGCCGGCATGTTGGCGCTCGGCCTGGCGGCGTTGCAGAACGTCTGGCGTCGGCGGGCCGGCGGGCCGTGATCCCACGTCCAGTCGGTCCGCCACGACCGCGTCGGCAACGATTCGGGCTCACTCGCTGAGGCGTAGTGCCCCGTGCGGGAAGTCTGCCCCACGACGCGCCGCGGGAAGGGCGCCGGCACCGCCTCGGTGAGGTCGTCCCGGACGTCCGACCGTCGCGAGAACCCCCCACGGTTTCGCGGTGTCTTCGTCCCGGGCGAGTCGGAAGGGTGATCTGGACCGGGATTCGCACGGACCGCCGCGGCCGCGGATCGACCACATGCCGCGGCAAGGGGGATTCACGATGGACTTCGACCGAACGGACGACCTCCCGCTGGTTTCCTCGTTGCACGTGGCGCACGAGGCCGACGCCCGGGCCCGGCTCCGTCACGCGGCGATCCGCGACGTCGCGGACGGTCTGATCGGGCACGGCTTCGGCCCCGTCGCCGACCACGAGGAAGTGTTCGGGCAGGGCGCCGCCGGCTTCATCCCGCTGGTCACCGAACGCCGGTAGCCGGGGCGGTGCCGCAGGATTCCGCGGTGGGTCGTCGAATCGAGCGCCGGGGTGGCTTCGCCGCAAGTTTCATCTGCTTGAGGGCCGCCCGATGCCGCGCTACGTGCCGCCGTCCGCTCCCGTCGCGTCCGGCAGGCAGCCGTAGACGTCGGCGACCAGTCGGCGCAACTCGGCATCGAGCCGGGGATCAATCGTTCCGCCGCGAAGATGGTAGCCGCTGGCTCCGATCTGCAGGCGGCCATCCGGGTGCAGCTGGATATTGAAGTACGACTCACGCCTCACGGCAGACCGCTGGGGCTGTCCAAGTGCCTCACGCAGCACCACGTCCTGGTCGACGCGCGCGCGGATCCTGATGAACAGCCGCTGATCGTCGAACTCGACGACCTCGTAGCCCGACACCCGCAGGTACGAGAGCACCGCCTCGAACGCAGCTTCCGGCTCCGCCGTGGTGAGCCACTGCATCTGGTACACCGGCCATGGAGTCCGGCCGGCGCAACCGAGGAGGACACACCCTGCCAGCACGACCTGCATCGTCAACCACAAGCGCCGCATGAACCAGACCATACTCGGAACACGCGGCGCGCTGTCAAGCCGATCCTGCGGAACGCCGGGCGGTGGGAGCAGTATTGTCTGGGCGGCGTGGCGGCCCTGCGGGGGCTGTGGGCGCTGTCCGAGGACGAGGTCTGGGTGGTGGGCGCCGGCGGCACGGCGGGCCGCTGGAACGGGCGCGAGTGGACGCTGGTCGCGACCGGCACGCCGCGCGACCTGCTGGGGATCTGGGGTTCTCGATCCGACGACGTCTGGGTCGTAGGCGCCGCGGGAACGATCCTGCACTGGGACGGCGCGTCGTGGACGCGGGTCGAGACGGGCTCGGAGATGTCGTTGGCGGGCATCTGGGGTACGGACGGCGGGACGTTGTGCGCGGCAGGCGGGGCGTCGACGGGATGGAGTCCGGCGCCGGGCGTGTTGCGCCGGGACGGCACGGCATGGCGCTTCGAGGAAGTAACGGACGCGTTCGAGTTCCGGGCGTTGTGGGGAACCGGCCCCGAGGACGTGTGGGGCGCCGGGACCGGCGAGGTCTGGGCCGCGGGTTCCTTCGGCGACTTTCGCAGCGGAGTGCTCCTGCGCATGCGTCGATGAGGGAGCGGCCGGGGACGC
Source organism: Deltaproteobacteria bacterium (assembly GCA_016218765.1). GTDB lineage: Bacteria > Myxococcota_A > Polyangia > DRWM01 > JAAZOP01 > JAAZOP01. The sequence continues at coordinate 82,145 of JACRCZ010000049.1, forward strand.
GACGTCGTGTGGCTACCGCGGCACGCCGGGCGGGGCCAGCCCTTCGGCGGCGGCCGCCGCCATGAGCCGCTGATCGAAGCCGAACAGTTCCAGGCCCGGAAGCAGGTCGGCGAGGGCGAGTGCGGCGCCCAGGTGCCAGAGATCCGCGCCGCGGAGCGGGTGGCGGAGCGCGAGGTCGCCCAGCCGGGCGACGTCCGGCTGGATGCGGGTCCAGCGCCACGGACCCCCCGCCAGCCGTGTGCGGGCGTCCCGGGCCTGGTCCGGCTGCAGGATCCGTTCCCGTGCGAGCCGGGCAATCACGGCGTGCACTTCCGCGGAGGCAAGGGACGAGACGAAGTGCGCGGCCTCCCGGGCCGCCGCCGCGCGCCGGGCCGCCGCCGAGTGCTCGTTCTCCACCAGCATCGACACGAGCGCCGAAGCGTCCCAATACAAGGCGCGCGTTCCTCGGCGAGAGCGCTCCTTCATGAGTCGCGGTCCTCGGTCAGGTACCGGAGGGCCAGATCGCCTCGAGCGATGCGTAGCGGCCGAAGCAGACGGCCCGGTCGGGGCGCCGGTCCGATGAGCCCCGCCTGCTCGAGCTCGTCGAGCAATTCGGCCATGGGCCGCTCGCCGGTCCGCACCGGGACGATGCGTGCGACGCCGCGCCCGCGCAGCGTGAGCAGCACGGTCCGCCCGCGCCGCACGCCGTCCACGACTTCGCTCAGCCTCGCCTTGGCTTCCCGCAACCCGATGACCGTCTCGCGCTCCATGTGACTACAGTAGGTACAACCCGCGGCGGCGTCAAGGGCCGAGCCGGACTCCCACGCGGTTGGGGTGCCGGACCCCGGGGAGGAAGATCTCGGCGGGGGTCAGGGAGCGTTCGGCGAGTGCCGCGGAGGACTCGGCCAGGCGGCGGAGCTTCGAGCGGTAGGGGCCCGGGCCGAGGTGTACGACGAGGCCGTCGGCGGCGATGAGGTCGAAGCCGCCGCGGACCGAGCGGTGGACCTCGGAAAGGCTGCGCCGGCCCGGCAACCCCACCTCATCGACCAGCCGCAGCAGGTCGACGGCCGCCTCCAGCTCGCCCTGCAGCCCGACGGGGTCGGTGCGTTGCCGGTCGAGGTCGAAGCCCGTCAGGACCGGCAGGTCGGGGGTTTCCTCCGCGGTCGAGGTCGCGATCAGCGAGGCATCCTCGCCCACCAAGTAGAGCGGCCCGCTGCCGGTGAGCACCGCGATCGGGCGGCGTTCCACGATGCGCACCTGCACCGTCGCCGGCATCTCCTTCTCGACGAAAGCGCGGATGATCCACGGATCCGTGAGGAGCTGTTCCCGCGCCCGGCGGATGTCGACGTCGAAGATGCTCGCCCCGGCGGCCAACCCGGCGCGCGCGAGCACCTCTCCCTCCGTCAGGCGCTCGTGGCCGACGACCTCGATCCGCTCCACCCGGAAGCCGGACGAGCGATCGAGGTAGTTCGTGGCGCGGTCGGCGGCGAGGGCGACGGCGCCGATGGCGCCCAGGCCGAGGATGGCGGGGAGCGAGACGGCGAGCGCGAAGCCCAGCGTACGGCGCCACGAGCGGCGGCGCGCCGCCTTCTCCTCGCCCGGGGCGGCCGCCTCGACCCGCTCGTTCACCCCGCGGGTCCGGCCGTGCCCCGAGGGGCGCGACTCGGCGGCCGCCGGACCCGAGCCGTGGGCTGCGGTCCGCGGCCGATCGCGGCTCGACGGGCGCCGTCCGGACATCACGCCTTCCTCCGTCGTGCGGGCTTGCGGCGTTCGGCGCCGTCCGGCGCGCGGGTGGTCTCGGTGCTGAACGGGGTGCGGCGGTCGAGTCCGTGCTGCTTGCCGCGGAGCTGCAGCAGCTCGCGGCCGGCCCAGGAGACGTCGCCGGCGCCGAGGGTGATGACCATGTCGCCGGGCCGCACGAACTCCTGGAGGTGGGCGACGACGGCGGTCAGGTCGGGGATGAACTGCGCGTCGCGGTGTCCGTGGAGCCGGATGGCGTTGGCCAGCTTCGCCGCGGCGATGCCCGGCAGGGGCTCCTCGCCCGCGGCGTAGATCTCGGTGACGATCAGGTGGTCGGCGCGGTTGAAGGCCCGGGTGAACTCGTCGGCCAGGCGGGCGACGCGGCTGTAGCGATGCGGCTGGAAGACGGCGACGATGCGGCCCGGCTGGCAGCCCCAGGCAGCCTCGAGCGTCGCGACGATCTCGGCGGGGTGGTGGCCGTAGTCGTCGATCACGGTCACGCCGCCCGCGGAGCCGACGACGGTGAAGCGGCGCTGGATGCCCCCGAACGACGCCAGCGCCTCGCGCGCCTTGTCGGGCGCGATGCCGACCTCGTCGGCCACGGCGAGCGCCGCCAGGGCGTTGAGCACGTTGTGCATGCCCGGCATGCGGACGACGTACTCGCCGCGGTCTTCGCCGCGCACGACCAGGCGGAAGGCGGAGCCCCAGCCGTCGTTTTCGTGCCGCACGCCCAGCGCGCGGTAGTCGGCCTGGGACGCCAGGCCGTAGGTCACGAAGCGCTTGCCCAGCTCCGGCAGCAGGCCCTGCACGACGGGATGATCCAGGCACAGGACCGAGAGGCCGTAGAACGGCACGCCGTTGGCGAACTGCAGGAACGCGGCCCGCAGGTGCTCGAAGTCGCCGTAGTGGTCGAGGTGTTCGGGATCGATGTTGGTCACCACGGCGATGCGGGGCGAGAGTCGGAGGAACGAGCCGTCGCTCTCGTCGGACTCGACGACGATCCACTCGCCGCCGCCCAGGCGGGCGTTGGAGCCCAGCGTGTTGAGCTTGCCGCCGATGACGACGGTGGGATCGAGGCCGGCGTGGGCGCAGATGGTCGCGATGAGCGAGGTGGTCGTGGTCTTGCCGTGGCTCCCGCCGACGGCAATCCCCTCGCGGAGCCGCATCAGCTCGGCCAGCATTTCCGCCCGCGGAATCACCGGGATGCCGCGCCGCTTCGCCTCCAGCACCTCCGGGTTGCCGGGGCGGACGGCCGAGGACACGACGACGACGTCGGCCTCCTCGCCCAGGTTGGCGGCCGCGTGGGGTCCGATGACGACGCGCGCGCCCTGTTTCTGGAGGCGCGCGGTGTTGTCGTTCTGCCGGAGGTCCGAGCCCGACACGCGGTAGCCGAGGTTCAGCAGGATCTCGGCGATGCCCGACATGCCGATGCCGCCGATGCCCACGAAGTGCAGGCGGTAGTGCTTGTGGCGCGTCATCGCCTCACCGGCCCGGCCCCGTTGTCCTTCCATCCGTCCCTCCTCCCCCCGTCCCGGCCGCCGCGCCGGCCGGGTCCGCCGCGCTTCGACTGATGTTGAGCAGGATCCCGACGGCCGCCATCTGGACGAGCAGACTCGATCCGCCGTAGCTCACGAACGGCAGCGTCAGCCCCTTCGTCGGGAAGGCGCCCATCGCCACGCCGACGTTGATCAGCGCCTGCAGCCCGATCAACATCGTGATGCCGAACGCAAGGTAGCTGCCGAACGGGTCCCGGCAGCGCGTCGCCGTCCGGAAGCCCCGCGCCAGCAGCACGCCGACCGCCGCCAGGAGCACCAGGACGCCGATCAGGCCCAGCTCCTCGCCGACGATGGCGGAGATGAAGTCGTTGTGCGCATCGGGCAGGAACAGCAGCTTCTGCTGCCCCTCGCCGATACCCTTGCCCAGCACCCCACCGGCGCCGAAGCTGATCTGCGACTGGGCGAGCTGGTAGCCCGCGCCGAAGCGCTCCTTCCACGGGTCGAGGAAGCTCAGGATCCGCTGCGTGCGGTACGCGGAGCCGGCGACGAGCTGCCAGACGACGGGGACGGCCAGCATGACCGAGCCCAGGAGGTAGCTGATGCGCGCGCCGGCGACGAAGAGGATGCTGAACGTGAGGACGACGAGGATCATGGCCGAGCCGAAGTCCGGCTGCAGCAGGCAGAGGAAGGCGGCGCCGCCGGCGAGGAGGACGTGGGGCACGAAGCCGATGCTGAAGGACTTGACCAGCTCGCGCTTCTTGGCCACCGAGTAGCACAGCCAGATCACGACGGCGACCTTGGCGATCTCGGACGGCTCGATGTTGAACGGCCCGATCGGGATCCAGCGCGTCGCGCCGCGTATCGTCTGGCCCGCGCCCCCCACGACGGCCGCCAGCGCCGCCAGCCCGACCAGCAGGATGGGATAGGCCAGCAGCCGGTAGAGCCGGTACGGCACGTACGACACGGCGATCATCGCCGTGGTCCCGAGCACCGCGAAGATCACCTGGCGCGAAAGGAAGTACGTCCCCGAGTGGTACGTCCGCTCCGCCAGAACGTGGCTCGCGCTGTAGATCATCACCAGGCCGAAGGCGACGAGCGAGAGGACCGTCGCCGCGAGCACGTGATCGAAGGGAGCGGCGCCGGGCGCCGCGTTCTCGGTCCTCAGCTCTCGGTTCTCGGTTCCGGACAGGTCTGCGGCGCCGCGGGAACCGAGGAAGGGGAAGGGGGGACGACGGGACTCAACGCCCATCGCGACCTCCCGCCGGACCCTGTGCCGACTTGCCTGCCCCCTTCGCGGTCTTGGCGTCGCTGCCCCCCTTGGCGTCCTTTGCGCGAACTTCCCCTTCCCCCTCGCACGCCCTCCCCGCGGCCTTCGCCGCGGCGGCGAAGCGGTCGCCCCGCTCGCCGTAGTCGCGGAACATGTCCCAGCTCGAGCAGGCCGGCGCGAGCAGCACCGCCTCGCCGGGCTCGGCCGCGCGCGCGGCGAGGCGCACGGCGTCCTCCAGCGTCTCCGCCTCGTCGCACGGAACGAGATCGCCGAGCTGCGCCTTCATGTTCGCCCGCGCCTCGCCGATGAGCACGATGCGCTTGATGTGCGCGCGGATCGCGTCGCGCAGCGGGGCGTACGAGCCGCCCTTCTCGCGCCCGCCGGCGACCAGGACGCCGCGGCGGTCGAGCCCCTCGATGGCCCGCAAGGCGGCGCCGACGTTGGTCGCTTTCGAGTCGTCGTAGAACGCGACGCCGCCGACCTCGGCCACGAGCTGCATGCGGTGGGGCAGGCCCGCGAAGGCGGCCAGGGCCTCCCGGATGGCCGCGGCCGGCAGACCGACGCAGCGCGCCGCGAGCATCGCGGCCAGCGCGTTGTCCTCGTTGTGCCCGCCGCGCAGGCGCAGCAGCGACCGCGGCACGCGGACCTTCTCCCCGTCCGGCCCCCGCGCGACCAAATCGCTCCCGTCCAGGAAGGCGTCTCCGCCGGGACCGAAGCGCAGCACCCGCCCCTTGCGGCGGTGCGCGAGGCCCTCGCAAACGGCGTCGCCCGCGGGGACGATCGCGAAGTCGCCCGCCGTCTGTCCGTCGAAGACCCGTCCCTTCAGCTCGGCGTACGCCTCGAAGGTGCCGTGGCGGTCGAGGTGATCGTCGGTCACGTTGAGCAGCACGGCCACGCGCGGGCGCAGCGACGCGGTCCGCTCGAACTGGAAGCTCGACAGCTCCGCGACGACGAGCCCGTCCGGGGCGTTCGCGGGCGAGTCGACGGCGTCGCTGAGGGGGGTGCCCAGGTTGGCGCCGGCGAACGTCGGGCGTCCGGCGCGCCGGCCCATCTCGCCCAGGAGCGAGGTGACGGTCGACTTGCCGTTGGTGCCGGTGACGGCGACGATCGGCGCGCGGAGCCACCACAGCGCGACTTCGATCTCGGCCAGCACGCGTACGCCGGCGGCTTCGGCTGCCGCGACCTGCGGCAGGTCGGGGATGCCGGGCGAGATGACGAGGAACTCGGCGGCCGCCAGCTCCGCGACGGGATGGGGGCCGAGCACGACGCGGGCGCCGGCCCGCTCCAGCTCGGCGACGCCGGGCGGGAGCGCCTCGCGCGGCTTGACGTCCAGGACCGTCACGGCGGCGCCGCGCGCCAGGAGGAGCCGTGCGCACGCGATCCCGCTGCGCGCCAGCCCGAGTACCGCGAATCTCCTTCCGACGACCTCCACGCGCTCACCTCAGCCTTCGGTTCCGAACCGCAGGCCATAGCCCGCGGTCCCATCCACCTACCTCAACTTGTACGAGCCGATGCCGATCAGCGCCAGCATGATGGCGATGATCCAGAAGCGGACGATGATCTTCGGCTCCGCCCAGCCCTTCAGCTCGAAATGGTGGTGGATCGGCGCCATCTGGAACACGCGCTTCCCGGTCAGCTTGAAGGAGACGACCTGCGTGATGACCGAGAGCGTCTCCATGAAGAACACGCCGCAGATGATCACCGACAGGAATTCGTTCTTGGTCATCACGGCGAGCACGCCGAGCGCGGCGCCCAGCGAGAGCGAACCCACGTCGCCCATGAAGACCTGCGCGGGGAACGTGTTGTACCAGAGGAACCCGACCCCGGAGCCGACGAGCGCGGCGCAGAAGATGGCCAGGTCGCCCGCCGCCTCGATCTTCGGGATGTCCAGGTACGCCTGGACGGAGAGGATCTTGTCGCCCAGTGCGAACCGGAGCGTGGTGCCGGCGAGGTAGGTCATGAGCAGATAGGTCGAGCCGGCGATCATCGTCGGCCCGATCGCCAGACCGTCCAGGCCGTCGGTCAGGTTGACGGCGTTGGACGTGCCGACGATGACGAACGCGGCGAAGGCGACGTAGAGCCACCACGGGATCACCAGGCCGAAGGCCGACCACTTGGCGAAGGGGAAGGCGACGACGTCGCGCGTCGCCAGCCAGTCGGGGTGGAAGCCGTTCCAGGTGAAGAGGAACGTCGCGCCGCCGGTCGCTACGACGACCTGCAGCCCGAACTTGAACCAGCCCTTGAGGCCGCGGGAGCTCTTGCGCACGAGCTTCAAGGCATCGTCGATGAAGCCGATGGCGCCGAAGCCGGTGGTGACGCCCAGGATGACCCAGACGAACGCGTTGGAGAGGTCCGCCCAGAGGAACGTCGGGATGACCATCCCGATGAGCAGGAGCGAGCCGCCCATCGTGGGCGTCCCGGCCTTCGAGAAGTGGGACTTCGGGCCGTCGTCCCGGATGACCTGCCCGATCTGCCGTTTCTGCAGGCGCGCGATGAACCACGGATAGAGGGCGAAGGAGAGGAACATCGAGGTGAGCAGCGCGGCGATGATGCGGAACGGCAGGTAACGCAGGACGTTGAGCCACGACAGCCACGTCGCCTCGTGCCGCAGCGGGAACAGCAGCTCATACAGCATCGGCGCCCGGGCCTCGCAGAATCCCCTCGACCACCCGCTCCATCCGCATCCCGCGCGAGCCCTTCACCAGCACCCGATCCCCGGGGCGCAGCAGCCCGTCCACCGCGGCCAGCACGGCCTCCGTCGTCTCGAATGCCAGCGTTGCTTCGTCGGCCAATCCCGCCGCCCTCGCCCCATCCACCGTGCGCGAGGCATCGGGCCCCACGCACAGGAGCAGGTCGATACCTGCTCTCCCCGCCGCCTCGCCGATCTGTCGATGCAGCTCGGGAGCGGCGCTCCCTAATTCGAGCATTTCGCCGAGAACGGCAACTTTTCGACCCTGACCGGGAAGGGTCGACAGGGTTTCCAGGGCCGAGCGTACGGAGCCTGGATTCGCGTTGTACGTGTCGTCCAGCACGATAACACCGCGAGAGGACGTGTGGATCTCGCCACGATGCCTTCCGGGCCCGATCGAAGCCAGACCAGCCGCGATCGCCTCGGGACCCGCGCCCGCCGCCCATGCCGCCGCCGCCGCCAACGCCGCGTCCAGCACCACGTGCCGGCCCGGCAGCGACAGCTCGACGTCCACCGGCGGTCCGTCGGGCAGGTGCAAGGTGAACAACGACCCGCCGTGCTGCCGAAACCGAACCGCGCCCTGCTCGGCGGCAGTGCCGCCGAGTCCCTTCGGGGCCAGGGCGCGGCTGGGTCGGTCCAGCAAGCCGCGGGCCGAAGCCCGCGGTTCGGAAGCGCGGGTGTCGCCGGGCGCGACTGCCCGTCGCCCCTCTTGCGGCCCGACCTCCCCGATCCGCACGTCGGCCGATTCCGCCCAGCCGACGGTGATCCGCCGGGCCCGCCCGGTCGGCAGCGCCGCGACCCGCGGATCGTCCAGGTTGACAATCGCGGTCGCGTGGGGCTGGTCGAGCGCCGCGAACAGCTCGCCCTTGGCCCGGGCCACTCCCTCGAGCGAGCCGAGGCCCTCGAGGTGGGCGGGCGCGACGCAGGTGATGAGGCCGAGCTCCGGCTCGGCGATCGCCGCGAGGACCGCGATTTCCCCTGGATGGTTGCAGCCCATCTCGACGACGGCGAAGCAGTGTTCCGGCCGGAGCCCGAACAGCGTGAACGGCACGCCCAGATGGTTGTTCAGGTTTCCCTCGGTCGCCAGGGTGGGGCCGACGTGCTGCAGGATGGCGCGAAGCATGTCCTTGGTGGTGGTCTTGCCGCACGAGCCGGTGAGCCCGATGACCCGTGCCGGCATGCGGCGCCGGTGGGCGCGCGCGATGTCGGCGATGGCGCGCACGGCGTCCGGAACGACGATGGCGGCGGCACGCCGCAGGTCCCATCCGCTCGGGCCGTCGGCCGTGGAAGCCGGCAGGGCGGATTCCTCGACGAGCACGGCGGCGGCGCCGGCCTGGAGGACTTGCGGCACGAAGGCGTGGCCGTCGTGGTTCTCGCCCCGGAGGGCGACGAAGCAGGCGCCGCGGACGTCCTCGCGCGAGTCGCGCACGAAACGGTCGAAGGGGGGTTGTTCCGGAGCGCCGAGCACCCTCCCCTCGCAGGCTTCCGCGACCCATCGGACCCCGAATGCCGGACGTTCGGCCATCGCGCCGCTCCTCTCCCCGCCCGGGCGGAGGATACTCGGCGCCGCGAAAGTCGGAAGCCGAAAGACGCCGGACCGGGTTGTGCCGCGCCGGGCGTGGGCGCTACCATCCCTCCGCCGCCGGCGTCCCGGACGCGGCGGCAGGGAGGTCGGGTGACGTCGTCGAAGGACGATCCCGTCGTGGGGACCACGATCGACGGTCGCTATCGGATCCTCCGGCGCATTGCCGCCGGCGGGATGGGAGTCGTCTACCGGGCCGAGCAGGTGTTCCTCAAGCGCGAGGTGGCGCTCAAGCGGCTGCACCGCTTCCTGACGGGCCAGGGGAACGCGATGGCGCGGTTCCAGCGCGAGGCCCAGGCGGCGGTGAAGATCAGCCACCCGAACGTCTGCCAGGTGCTCGACTGCGGCGTGGACGCCGAAGGCGCGCTGTTCATCGCCATGGAGCTCCTGGACGGCCAGTCGCTGGGGCAGCGCATCGTCGACTACGCCCCGCTGCCGCTCCCGGAAATCGCGGACATCGGCGCCCAGATCTGCGACGGCCTGGCCCGTGCCCACGCCATGGGCATCGTCCATCGCGACCTCAAGCCCGACAACGTGATGCTCGTGCCCCGCGAGGACGGCTCCGGCGTCGTCGCCAAGATCATGGATTTCGGCGTCGCCAAGCTCCGCGACGACTCCGAGGCCAAGGCGCTGACGCAGGCCGGGATGGTCTTCGGCACGCCCAAGTACATGGCGCCGGAACAGGCGTCCGGAGCGCCGGTCGACGCCCGCGCCGACCTCTACTCGCTCGGCGTGATCCTCTTCGAGATGGCCACGAGCATGCCGCCGTTCGACGCCCCGACCATGGGCGCCATGCTCACCCAGCACCTCTCCGTTCCCGCCCCGACGCTCGAATCGGCCGCGCCCGAGCTGGAGTACCCGGGGGAGTTTCGCGCCGTCGTCGCCCGCTGCCTCGCCAAGGACCCCGCAGGGCGGCTCGCGCCGGCCGAGGCCCTGGCACGGGAGCTTCGCGCCTGCGCCGAGCTGCACGTCCGGCGCCTCGGTCCCCCCCGGCCGCGACTCCCGCGGGACGAGGTCCGCACCGCGGTCCCGAGCGGCACCCCGCCGGTGCCGTCCTTCCCGCAAACGCCCGGCGGCAGCGCTTCCCCGACCGACGCCCCGACCATCCCCACGGGCGATGCCCCGGGCACACCGCCCCTGCCGCCCGATGCCGGCGACAGCGGCGACCTCGAGACGCGGCAAGCCGCCACCGCGACGCCCCGTGCAGCCGAGGCACCGTCGTGCGTCCCCGGAACGCCCTCGTCGTCCCCGCGCGGTGCGGTCGCGAAATGGATCGCCGTCGGTGCCGTGGGAGTGGGGCTGGTCGCGCTCGCCGTCGCGCTGACCGTCCGTGGTCGCGACTCGTCCGGCCCGGCGGGGCAGGTGCCACGCCCGGACGCCGCGGCCCCGCTCGCGTCGGCCGGCGACGGAGCTGCGCCCGCGGAGCTCGCGGCGGCGGCGCGCGAGGTCGGGGCGCCGTCCGTGCCCGAAGCGGCGGGGGTGCCGGATGCGTCGGCCACCGCGGCCCCATCGCGGGAGGATCTTGCCCGTGCCGCCGCGGACGATCGCCGCGCGTTCATCGCCCGCCGGGAGATCATCGCCGCGCTGGCGCTGGATGCGGCCGCGAAGACCAGGGAAGCGCTCGAGGCGCTCGAGACGCTGGCCGTGTCACTCGACGGCGAGGCGCACTACCACTTCGTGTTGGCCGGGCTCCTGGACCGCGACGGACGACGGCTCGACGCGCTCCAGCACGCGCTGCGTGCGCTGGCCCTGGATCCGCGCTACGCGGGCGAGGCCGAGCTGCACGCGCTCGCGGAGCGGGGCCTGCTCGAGCCCTCGACGATTGCCACCGCGACGCTGATCTTGGAACAGGTGGTCGACGACGCGCTGGCGGAGCACCTCGTCCGGTTCATCCTCGAGCACACCCGTTCGGTGTCCACGCCGAGCCGCGTGCGCGAGCTGCTGGCGGCTCGTGGGCTGCTGGAACGCGTGCCGGAGCGGCTGCGGCTCCCGCTGCTGGTCATCACGACGGAGGACTGCGAGGCGCGCCGGACGCTGCTGGCGGACATCGCCGCGCGGCCCGACCCCGGCATGACGCCGCACCTGGCCCGCTTCCGGGCCGAAACCGGTTGCGGCCGCGACCGCCGGCGCGACTGCTGGCCGTGCGAGCGCCGCGCGCTGCGCGAGGCGCTGGCCGCCGTGGACGCCGCCGCGGCGGCCGGGGGGAGAGACCGCTTCGAGCCGTGAGCTCTGAGCCGTGAGCTCGCCGGGGGCGCATGGTCGTCGCGCCCCCACGCGTCCTTCGTTCCTCCTGCGTCCCTCCCCATCCGCGTTCATCTGGGTCCAGCTGTGGATTCCGCTTTCCCCCTCCGCGCCCTCTTCCGCAGGCATCCACTTCCTGCTAGCGTCGCGGCCGTTCATCCGGGGTGGACTTCCGCGGGCACGGGGCCCGCGGCGACGCCGGACGGCGGGAGGTACGCACCATGTCGCGCGAGTGGCTGCCCAGGGCAGGCGGGAAGAAGGATCACGATCTGTGGGGCGCGGAGCATTTCGGCAAGGACGCGCCGTGCACCAGCTACGAGCTGCGGCCGATCAAGGACCCGGCCGGCAAGCCGGTCGCCGGCCTGCACACGGCGTGGGTCACGCTCAACAACCCGGCCCAGTACAACTCCTACACCACGAAGATGGTCAAGGGCGTCATCGCCGGCTTCCACCAGGCGTCGATGGATCGCTCGGTCGTCGCCGTCGTGTTCACCGGCGCGGGCGACAAGGCGTTCTGCACGGGCGGCAACACGAAGGAGTATGCCGAGTACTACTCCTCGCGGCCGGCCGAGTACGGGATGTACATGGACCTGTTCAACGCGATGATCGACGGGATCCTCGGCTGCAAGAAGCCGACGATCTGCCGCGTGAACGGCATGCGCGTCGCCGGCGGCCAGGAGCTGGGCACGGCCTGCGACCTCACCGTCTCGGCCGATACCGCCATCTTCGGCCAGGCCGGGCCGCGGCACGGCTCGGCCCCCGACGGCGGGTCCAGCGACTTCCTGCCCTGGTTCCTCGGCATCGAGGACGCGATGTGGAGCTGCGTCTCCTGCGAGATGTGGTCGGCGTACAAGATGAAGCGCGTGGGCCTCGTTTCCAAGGTGTGCAAGGTGCTCAAGAAGGACGGCCAGCTCGTCCGCAACCCGCTGTGGATCACGGACAAGTGGGTCGACGACGGCGAGATCGTCTACGGCGAGGCGGTCCAGGGCGACGCGGCGAAGCAGGCCAAGGCGTTCCTTCAGACCGCGCAGACGGACTTCACGCTGCTGGACAAGGCCGTGGACGACATCGTCTGGACCTTCACCAACCTCATGCCCGGCTGCCTCATCAAGTCGGTCGAGGGCATCCGCCTGAAGAAGAAGGTCTTCTGGGACCAGGCGAAGGTGATCAACCGGCACTGGCTGGCCGCCAACATGTCGACGGAGGCCTACCTCGGGTTCAACGCCTTCAATACCAAGAAGCTCACGGGCAAGGACGTGATCGACTTCATCAAGTACCGCCAGCTCCTGGCCGAGGGAACCGCGATGGATCCGGCGCTGTTCGAGGCGGTGCTGCCCCAGCCGAAGTAGGAGCGGCGCCTGCGGGCGCCGGCGAGACCACGGAGCCTGCTCCGCAGGGCGGGGGGCTTCAATCCCGGGACGCGGGCGCTCCCGCCAGCGCCTGCTCCAGGTCCTCCAGGTTGGCCGGCTTCGCCAGGTGCATGTCGAAGCCCGCTTCCCGGGCCTCGGCCAGATCCTGCGGCAGGGCATAGCCGCTCAGAGCCACGATATACGTCTGGCGCAACCGCGCGTCGGCGCGAAACGCCCGCGCAACTTCGTAGCCGTCCATGCCGGGCAGGCCGATGTCGCAAAGCACGACGTCGGGGAGGAACTCGCGCGCCTTCTCGATGCCCGCCGGGCCGTCGTGGGCCGTCGCGACCCTGTGCCCGGCGAACTCCAGGACGTCGCGCAGGCTGTCGGCGGCGTCGAGGTTGTCCTCGATCACCAGCACGCGCCGGGGCGTGCGCGGCATCGTCTTCGGCCCCGCCTTCACCGCAGGCGGCTCGACCGTCGCGAGCGGCAGGCGGATGGTGAACCGTGCCCCCTTCCCCAGCCCATCGCTGCTCGCCGACACGGAGCCGCCGTGCAGGTCGACCAGCCCCCGGACGACGGAGAGCCCGAGCCCCAGGCCTCCGGCACTGCGGGCGAGCGTCTCGTCGGCCTGGGTGAAGGCCTCGAACAGGTGCGGCAGGATGTCCGGCGCGATTCCCGCGCCCCCGTCCCATACCTCGATCGATGCCTGTGCCGCCGGCACGTCCCGCCCCAGCGTGATCCGCGTCCGGCTGCCCTGCGACGAGAACTTTGCGGCGTTGCTGAGCAGGTTGCCCACCGCCTGGGCCAGCCTCGTCGGGTCCCCCTACACGGGGACGGTGTCGTCGCCCGGCGCAACCTCCAGCTCGATCCCGCGGGCCGCGAACTCCGGCCGGTGATCCTCGACGGCCCGCCGGAGCAGCGCCCGCAGGTCCAGCAGCTCGTGCTGGAGCCGGATCTTGCCGCTGGAGATGCGGGTCACGTCGAGCAGGTCGTCGACCAGCCGGGTCAGGTGGCCGACCTGCCGATCGATGACCGCGTGCGCCCGCCGGGCCTGGTCTCCCCCGGGCGCGGCCCGGTCGAGCACGTAAAGGCTGTTGCGGATGGGTGCGAGCGGATTGCGCAGCTCGTGCGACAGCATGGCCAGGAACCGGTCCTTCTGGCGGTCCGCCTTGCGCAGCTCCTCCGCGACCTCGCGGTAGCGTCGTTCGCTCTCCCTGAGCCGCTCCTCCGCGCGCTTGCGCTCGACGATGTCCCAGACGGCGTCCGCGAACCAGGACACGATGCCGGCGTCGGCGTCCGTGTAGTCGATGGGCTTGTTGCCGACCCCCAGGATGGCGACGATGCGGTCCGCGCGCAGTATCGGGACCACCAGCTCGCGCACGACCGCGGCGTGTCCCGGGGGCAGCCCCTTGCGGTGCGGCAGCGAGGCGTAGTCGTTGTGGATCACGGGCCGGCGCTCGCGCACGCAGTCCACCCAGACTCCGGCCTGGTCGATCGGGTAGTGGCTGCCCTGCCCTGCCGCCGTGCAGAACTCGGTCACGGTCCGCGTCGACCAGGCCTGGAGCGAGAGCGTCTTCTGATCGGGCTCGACGAAGTGGTAGAAGCCGATCGCGCTGCCGGTCAGCGCCGTGGTTTCGTCCAGCGTCCGGCGCAGCAGCTCCTCGAGCGTGTGGGTCGCCGCGTAGTCCATGAGCGTGAAGCGGAACCGGAAAGTCTCCTCGATGCGCCGGCGCTCCGTGACGTCCACGAGCACGGCGCGGCACAGCTGCCCGTCCTGGTCGGCAATCGCCTCGATCTGCACCCGGCTCGACGGCGGCGCAGCCGCGCCCAGCGCCACCTCGCAGGTCTCCTTGCTCCGGCTCCGGAACGCCAGCTCGAGGAATGCGTCGAGGACCGCCCGGCTTGCCGGGGAGACGAGCAGCGCGAGACGCCCGCCTACGATCCGGGAGCGATCGAGCCCCAGGAGCCGCGCCCCGGTCAGGTTCGCCTGCCGGATTGTTCCGTCGCGGCCCAACGTCAGGTAGCCCACCGGCGCGAACTCGTAGAGATCGGTGTAGCGCTCGAGCCCGGCCTCCAGCTCCGCCCGCACGCGCCGCAGCTCCTCGTTCTGCAGCTCCAGCTCGAGCTGGTGGACCTGCAGCTCGTGCACGAGCCGTTGCGCGTCCACGGCCGCGGCCGGGGAGCCGCCTCTCCCTCCGCCGGGCGCCGGGCTTTCCTTCAGCCGCTCCTCCGCGCGCCGGCGCAGCTCGGCCGCGCCGCCCGAGGCGGGGGCGCGCCGGCTCTTCCTCATTCTCCCGTCTCCCGGCCGGGTCGCGGCTGGCGGAGCTGCGCCTCGAGCGTCTTGGCCGCGGTGATATCGATGAAGGTGATCACGACGCCGTCGATCCGGTTGTCCAGGGTGCGGTACGGCATGATGCGCACCGAGAACCAGCGCCCGTCGCTGGCGGCGACGGGGTTCTCCCTGGACACCAGGGTCCGCAGCACCTCGCGCGCGTCGTCGCACAGGCTCGGATAGACCAGGTCCGACGCGAGGTCGGTGATTGGTCGACCCACGTCGCCGGGCTTGAGCTTGACGATCCTCACCATCTGGGTGGTGAAGCGTCGGACGTTCAGCGCGGCGTCGAGGAACAGCGTGGCGATGTCGGTGCTGTCGAGCAGGTTGCGCATGTCGTTGTTGGCCCACGACAGCTCGTCCACCTTCCCTTGCAGCTCGTGGTTGAGCGTTTGCAGCTCCTCGTTGAGCGATTGCGTCTCCTCCTTGGAGGTCGTCAGCTCCTCGTTCGCACTCTGCAGCTCCTCGTTGGCGCTCTGCAGCTCCTCGTTCGAGGACTTCAACTCCTCCTGGGAGGTCTGCATCTCCTCGCGCGTCGTCTGCAGCTCTTCGCGCACCTGTCGCAGCTCCTGCTCCGCCCGACTCGACGCCAGCGCCGCCGATCGTGGCTTGCCCTTGGGCTTGGTCACCGGGGCCGTGGGCGCGTCCGCGAAGAGGATGATAACCATCCCGCGCAGCGCTTCCGGCTCCTGGAGCGGCTGGACCGTCAGGTCCACCGTCTGCACGCCGCCGTTGGTGCCCACCCTCACACCGGCCTGCGTCACGGTGCGCCGCTCGCGCAGCGCCTTCTGGAAGGCGTTGCCCAGCTCGTAGCGCAATCCCTCGCGGGCCATGGCGTAGATGTTCCAGTTCGCCTTGCCCGCGGCCGGCTCCAGGTACTTGCCGGTCCTCCCGCTGACGTAGAGGATGTCGCCCTTGTCGTTGGTCAGCACGGCGGCCGGAGAGAAACGCTGCAGCAGGAGCTGATCCGCAAGCGCCTGGAGCGTCAACGCCGTCGGCGTCCGCCCGCCCGGCAACCCGGCGGGCAGCGGCGCCGCCCACTGCTGGGCGGGAAAGAAGGAGGCCGGAAACTCGACCGGCTCGCTCCCGGCGACGTCGGCGAGCCGGCGGTAGATCCGGGCCTTGCCGTCGATCGGCGCGAAGAGCCCGGTGCCGGAGCCGACGGTCTCCGCATTGCCCAGGAAGAGGATGCCGTCCGGGTTGAGGCTGTAGTGGAACAGCGGCAGGAGCTTCTTCTGCATCTCGGGTGCGAGGTAGATCAGGAGGTTGCGGCAGGAGAGGATGTCGAGCTTGGTGAAGGGCGGGTCCATGATCACGTTCTGCGGCGCGAAGATCACCATCTCCCGGATCTCCTTGCCCACCTGGTAGCCGTGCTCCTCCTGCACGAAGAACCGGCCCAGGCGCTCCGGCAAGACCTCCCCGGCGATGTTGGCCGGGTAGACGCCCTGGCGCGCCCGGTCGATCGAGTCCTTGTCCAGGTCCGTGGCGAAGATCTGCAGCGAGAATCGCCCCGGCTTCTTCCGCAGCGCCACCGCCTCGCGAAATACCATCGCCAGCGAGTACGCCTACTCGCCGGTCGAGCAGCCGGGCACCCAGGCCCGGAGCACCCCGCCGCCGGGATGCCCGGCGAGCAGTGCCGGAATGACCTTGCCCCGCAGGATCTCCCAGGCCGGCGGATCGCGGAAGAAGCCGGTGACGCCGATCAACAGCTCCTTGAACAGCAGCTCGACCTCCTGCGGGTTCTCCTGGAGGTACCGGACGTAGCCGGCGATGCTGCCGATCTGGTGCAGCCCCATCCGCCGCTCGATGCGCCGGTACACCGTGCTCCGCTTGTACAGCGAGAAATCGTGGCCGGTACGGCTGCGCAGGAGCACGCAGATCTTCTCGATCGCGCTCTGGGTCCTGCTCGCCAGAGCGGCCTCCGGCTTGACGATCGGACGCGGGTGCGCGAGATACGCGAGGATCCTGTCGGCCAGCTCGCCGACCGGGGCCACCACGTCGGCCAGGCCGGCGTCGATCACGCTGCGCGGCATGCCGTCGAACTCGGCCGAGGCGGGCTCCTGCACGAACACGGCGCCGGCCTGCTCCTTGATCACCCGCAGGCCCAGCGTGCCGTCCGAGCCCATGCCGGAGAGGATCACGCCGATGCTCCGCTCCTTCCGATCTTCGGCCAGCGAGCGGAAGAAGAAGTCGATCGGCAGCCGCAGTCCGCGCGGCGCCGCCGGATCGAGCAGGTGCAGCACGCCGTGCAGGATGGACATGTCCTTGTTCGGCGGGATCACGTACACGCGGTCCGGTTCCACCCGCAGGCGGTCCCTGACCTGTACGACCTTCATCGGCGTGGCGCGCTGCAGCAACTCGGCCATCAGACCCTTGCGCGTCGGGTCCAGGTGCTGCACCACCACGAAGGCGACCCCGCTGTGCTCCGGAACGCCGCCCAGGAGCTGCTCCAGCGCCTTCAGTCCGCCGGCCGAGGCGCCGATGCCGACGATGGGAAACGAACCGCCACCCTCTCGACGGACCACCGCCGCCCCTGCCGCACCGGCGGAAGACCGCCTCGGATGTCGGCTGGGACGATCCTTGGTTCCACTCACGGCTTGCCTCCCCCTTCCCGCCCCTGCGTCGTACCAGCCCTTCGTTCCTGCTCGGGATCTCGACGATCACACGAGGGGAAAGGGTAACACCGACCGGGTGTCCGGACAACTCCGCGCGGGCGGGTACCGGAGCGTGCGGAAGCGGCGCGGCCAGCCAGTGGCTGGCGGCTGGTAGGGTCAAGCCCGACGGAACCGCGTGCTTCAACCCCCGACTGGCTTGCGGCCGGCGCCGCGCCCTGAATGGCTCGCCTCGGTGACAGTGAACAGCGTCACGACCTCGACGTGGTGGGTCGCGGGGAACATGTCGCACAGCGCGACCCGCTCCACGGCGTAGCCCTCGCGCAGCAGCACGCGCACGTCCCGCCCCAGCGCGCGCAGGTCGCAGGAGACGAGGATCACGCGCGGGGGCCGGTGGCGCACGAGCTCGTACGCGGCCGCCTCCAGCCCCGCGCGCGGCGGGTCCGCGACGACGAGTGCCGGCGGCCGGGCCAGGGTGCGCAGCATCGACGTCGCGTCCCCGCGCACGGCCTTCGCGCCGGCGACGGCCCGCCGCGCGAGGTTCTCCCCCAGCGCCCGCGCCGACTCGCCGTCCGCCTCGACCGCAACCAACTCCTCCACCCCGCGCAGCAGCGCCACGGTCAGATGCCCGGAGCCCGCGTACAACTCGAGGGTCAGCCCCGGCGTCGGTCCCGCCGCCTCCGCCACGATGCGCGCCAGCTCGAGTCCCACGGCGCGGCTGCCCTGGACGAAGCCGCCCGGGGGAACCCGCAGCGCCGGCCCGCCGTCCGCGGCCTCGACGCACGGTTCCCCCGACGGGCGCAGCGCACCCGGGAGCGCCGCCCGCAGCCGCTCCAGGACCTCCTGCGTCGAAGGGCCCGCGGCACGAGGGCCGCCGGAACGCCGGCCCCCCGCCGGCGCCTCGGCCCGCGCCGCCGCCAGGTGGATCCTCCGGTCGACGTCCGACAACAGCCACAGCTCCTCGCCCCCCGCCTTGAGCCACTCGGCCAGCACGGCGCGGTCATTCCCGAGGACCGACACCGCCTCGGCCGCTTCGGGCTCCAGCGCCGGGCAGGATACGCCCGAAACCACGCGCGACGAGCGCTCCGCGCGGAAACCGACGATGGCTCCCTCGCGGTCGCGCCCGACGGCCAGGCGCGCGACGCGGCGTCCCCCGCCCGGCGAGGGGATGGACTCGACCGCAGGCTCGTCGCCGAGTCCGAGCGTTTCCCGCACGAGACGCAGCTTCCAGCGCAGGCGCTCGTCCGGCGCGAGATGCCCCCAGTCGCAGCCGCCGCAGCCGCCCGCGGCCGCGCAGGGCGCCGGAACACGATGCGGCGACGCCGTGACGATCCGGAGCACCCTTCCCCGCCGCCCCCCGCGACCGCCCGACCGCTCGGCCGCCCGGTCGCTCGCCTCCGCGAGCGCCTCCACCACGTCCCCGGGTGCAGTTCCCGGCACGAACCAGGTCTCGCCGCGACGTCGGGCGACGCCGTCGCCATCGACGCCCAGCGCCTCGATCGTCAGCCGGACCAGGTCGTCGTTCACGGGAAGGGTTGCGCGGGACGGCCGCGCGTGTAGTCGAAGTCGAAGGCGCCGTCCACGGTCGCCCAGGGATGCTGTCCGTCGACGGCCGTCTCCGGCCGTTCGTCCCGGAACGAGAGGCCGGTGAACGTGGCCGTGATGCGGTCGATGTTGGCATGGTCGCCGTCCGCCTCGCGAGCGTACATCGAGGTGAGCACGAGGGTTCCGAGGCCGTGGCTGAAATCGACGAAGGAGTCGTGGCACGAGGCGTTGAGGTACATCGTCGCGCGGGCGACCAGGTCGGGGCCCGCGAGCGGCACGGGAGGCTCCTCGGCCACCACGGGCACCGTCGCCGCGCCGTTGGCGCGGATCTCGGCCACCACGTCGTGGCGGTTGCGGATCGCGAACGTCAGCCCGTCCGTCACGTCCACCGCGGCGCCGCTGCTCTGCAGCCGGATGTCGATGCCGTCGCCGTGGACGTCGCCGAAGAAGAAGCGCAGCGGGACGTCCAGCGTCTCCCCGGCCCCCGCGGCCTCGCCGCCCTCGCCGTAGCCGCACTCCGGGAGGAAGGCCGAGCCGCGGACCCAGCCCTCGCCCGCGCCGACCTGGCAGCCGGCGACGACCAGCGCGAGCGATGCGGCCGCCAGGCGGGTCACAGCAGCTTCACCCCGACGTTCTCCCGCGCCCCCAGGCGCTCCGCCGCCGAGCCGTCGCGCACGGCCACCTCGATCAGGCCCAGCGAGCCCACGCACCAGCCCACCTCGCCGGCCGGAAGCTCGGCGTAGCAGCCCACGCGATGACGCACGCGGATGCCGCCGACCTCGACCACCGCGTCGCCGCCCACCGGCTGCAGCGTCGTCACCAGGTTGCCGAACCGATCGACGCGCAGGATCCGCCCCTCGCGCTTCCCCACGGGCTCGCGGTACGGCGCCAGCCGCACCAGCTCGCCCGCGGGAGGTCCGAACCCCGCCGGGTCGGCCCCGGCGGCGATGCGCCCCGCGACCGGCCCCAGGACGTCGCGGCCGTGGAACGTCCGGCTGGCCTGCGCGAAGGCGTCGAGGTCGATCGCGCGCGCCTCGAACACCCCGGCATCGTCCAGCAGATACGAGAGCACGCCGTTGTCCGGAGCGACCAGGATCCGCTGGTTCCCGTGGTCGGCGATCACCAGCAACCGGCGTCCCGAGCCGACCCCCGGATCGATGACCACCAGGTGCACCGTCCCCGGCGGGAACGACGGCGCCGCCGTGCGCGCGGCGAACGCGCCTTCCGCGATCGCCTGCGCCGGGATCTCGTGCGTCACGTCGACGACCGTCGTCCCGCGACCCGCGGCCAGGACCGAGCCGCGCAGCGCGCCGGCGTAGCCGTCGGCCGTCCCGAAGTCCGTGGTCAACGTGACGATGCCGCTCCGCGCGATCCCCATCGGCCCTCCGGAGGGCATCCTAGCGCGGCCGGGCCGCGGTGACAAAACCCGCATTCCGGGGCTCGAACGGGCGTCCGCGGCCTGAACGGATGCGCGGCGGCGCGGCGGTCGCGTGCGATTGAATGGCGCGAGGTGCAACCGCCCACCGCGACCCTGACACAATCGAGCCGCGGCGCAGGGTTGCGCGCCAGCCTTCATGCGGCGTCCGAAAGAACCGTGACATCGCTCAAGTGCTACGTGCGAATCGGCTTCCGGTGCGGCTTTTCCGCAGCGATGACGCGGCGCACGAGCCCGCCGACGAAGCGCGGGTCGATGGACCGCGAGGCGTCCACGCCGGCCAGCTCTTCCGCCAGGCGGTCCAGCACCCCGGCGAGGTACGAGGCCAGCACCGCCCGGTCCACCGCCGCCGCCGGACCCGGCAGCCGCGACAGCAGGAGGTCGATCGCCTCCCCCCGGAACGTCTCCCGCAACGTCCCGCTCGCGACCGCCTGCCGGACGAAGGAGCGCAGCTCGCCGGCATCGGGCGGGACGAAGGCCACGGCGCCGGTCGCCGCCCCGTGGACCAGTGCCGTGCGCAGGATGTCCCCGGCCGTGACCTCGGTCCACGACTCCGGCAGGCATCCCGAGAGATCGATCGACTCCGCGAGGTCGGCGGGCAGTCCGAGCCCGTCGACCAGGAGGCGGCCGAGCGCGTCGATCGTCTCGAGCGCCCTGCGGGCGTCCTCGACCTCGGCCATTGTCGCCAGCGGCTCCATCCGCGGCTTCCCCTCCTCGTCGACGCCCGCGAAGCGCCGCGGCCGCGGCAGCCGGCACGCCTCGTACGCCTGCCGCAGCGGCGGCTCGAGCAGCCCGACGCC
This sequence comes from Deltaproteobacteria bacterium, assembly GCA_016218765.1. Lineage (GTDB taxonomy): Bacteria > Myxococcota_A > Polyangia > DRWM01 > JAAZOP01 > JAAZOP01. The sequence continues at coordinate 103,215 of JACRCZ010000049.1, forward strand.
GGCGGGGACGCGCGACAGCCAGCCGGTCCGCCGCAGTGCCGTCGCCCGCCGCTGGAGCTGGAGCACGACCGTGTGCCCGACCTGGAACAGGTCCAGCGCCGTCCGGGCCAGGCACAACGACGCTCCCAGGTCCGGGTCACCGCCGGAGAGGTGCTCGAGGCCGATCGACACGGTGCGGGTCGCGAGCCGCAAGGCCGCGGCGCGATCCTCCGGCTTGCCTGGATGCAGCAGCTCCGCCGCGAGCACCAGACGCCACAGGCGCCCGACGGCCGCACGCAGCCCGGCCTGCGCCTCCGGCGCCAGCCGCTCGATGCAACGCGCCGCGAACAGCGCCGCCTCCGGAAGCTCCGCCGGCGCAACCGTGATGGCCGCGGGCTCGACCGGGTCCGCTCCCGGCGCCGCCGGCGGCCGCGCGACGACGCGCGAGACGACCATCCGCTCGGGCGACGCCGGGCGGAAGACCTCCGCACCCTCCTCCGGGCGCGGGAAGCCGTTCTCGACGAGGCGCGCCTGGCGCCGGATGAACGCGTCCTCCTCGACGTCGGATTCCAGCACCCACTGCAGCGAGCGGCAGATCCAGAGGTAGGTCTCCTGGTGCTCCTCGAAGAGCAGCGTCAGGAACCAGCGCAGGAAGCCCACGCGCTCCGAGTCGCGCGGCCAGATCAGGAACGCGCCGTCCAGCGAGAACGGCTCGTCCACCTCCAGATCCTCGATCTTCCCGGGAACGGGGACGTCGTCCGAGGTGACGACGCACAGGCGGGCGAAGAGGGCCAGGACGGCGGAGTCGTCGGCCGAGCGGAACCAGCGCAGCGCCAGCTCAGGGTCGGATTCGCGCAGGAGGTCGAGCGTCTCGACGGTGGCGGCGAGGTCGAGCTCGTCGCCCGCCCAGGCGGTGACGTCGACCAGGTGCACGAGCTGCTCGCCGGCCGCGTGGGCCAGCAGGACGTCGCCGTCGCCCAGGCCGACGTCGAGCAGGGTGGCGGCGAAGTCGTCCGGGAGGATGGCCGGGACGAGCTGGGCGACGTCGGGCGCGTCCATCAGGGCGTCGAGGCGCCGGCGCGGGGGCAGAGCGAGGACCGCTTCGAGCCTGCGGCGCTGCTCGGGAGCCAGCTCGCCCGCCGCGCGCGACGGGAGCGGCAGGGCGGGGCGGCGGGGCTCCAATTCCACGGCGAGCCGCGTGCCGCCGGCATGAGCGACCGGAGCCTGGATCGGGGCGGCGGAAGGGGGTCGCGGCGCGGCGCGCCGGCGCGGCTTGGGGGCCCGGTGGGGCCGGACGGGGGGGTGGCGCTTGCGGGCGCTCATCGCCGCACTCAGTGGTTGCGGCGGTTGCGGTCGTCCTCCGGCTCGCCCCCTTCCGCGCCCGCGGCGGCGAGGACGGACTCGTCGGGCGCCGGTTCCCGGTCCGCCGGCTCGTCCGGCCGGGACGGCTCGCCGGCGACCTCCAGGGCGTAGTGCGCCAGGTCGGCGACGCCGTCGAGGATCCAGTGGACGTCGGAGCTGCCGGGATGCTTGTCGAGCGCCGCGTTGGCGATGCACTCGATCTGGGTCAGTGCCCGGAGGGTCGTGTCCAGTCTCTTCTGGAGATAGCGGGTTCGTACGGTCATCGGCACCTCTCCCCCCGACTCGGGGCCGCGATTATAGCTGGACGCTCGCGTGGAATCAACCGGCGGCCTTGCGCGCGCCGGCCTCGAGACGTCGCAGGACCTGCTCGCGGCCGAGGACGGCCATGACGACGTCGATCGGGGGGGACACCGCCGTCCCGGTGAGCGCGACGCGCGCCGGCTGGGCCACCTTGCCCATGCCGATGCCGCGCGCCGCGGCCAATTCCTCGATCGCCCGCGCCAGCGCCGGCCGCTCGAATCCGGCCAGCGCCGCGATCCGCTCCCCCAGCGCCCGCAGCACGTCGGCCGCGTCGGCCTTGAGGTGCTTCTTCACGGCCGCCTCGTCGAACGCGACGTCCTCCACCAGCAGCGGCCGCGACGCCTCGGCCATCTCCACGAGGGTGCGCGAGCGTTCGCGCAGGCCGCCGGTCAGGAGCGCGAGGCGCGGGTCGTCGGCCGTGAGCCGCGCGATGCCGAGGCGTTCGAGCGTCGCGGCGAGCAGGCCGCCCATGCGTCCGGGGTCGGCCCGTCTGACGTGCTCGGCGTTGTACTTGTTGCGCAGCTTCTCGAAGTCGAAGATCGCGGGCGCCTTGCCCACGTCCGGGAGGTCGAACAGCCGCACCAGCTCCTCGACCGTGAACACCTCCTCGTCGCCGTGCGACCATCCCAGCCGGGTCAGCGCGTTGACCATCGCCTCCGGCAGATAGCCGTCGTCGCGGTACTGCAGCACCGAGACGGCCCCGTGGCGCTTGGAGAGCTTGGTGCGGTCGGGGCCGAGGATCAGCGACAGGTGCCCGAAGGCCGGCGTGTCCCAGCCGAAGGCACGGTAGATCTGCACCTGGCGGAACGTGTTCGACAGGTGATCCGCGCCGCGCACGACGTGGGTGATCGCCATGTCGTGGTCATCGATCACGACCGTGAAGTTGTAGGTCGGCGCGCCGTCGGCTCGCCGCAGCACGAGGTCGTCCAGCTCCTCGTTCGCGGTCACCACCTCGCCCTGGATCAGGTCCTGGATCGCGGTCGTGCCCGTCTCCGGCATGCGGAACCGGATCACCGGCCGAACGCCCTCCCGCGGCTCGGTCCGCGTCCGGCACCGCCCGTCGTATTTCGGGTTCCGCTTCTCCGCCAGCGCCTGCTTGCGGCGCTCCTCCAGCTCGTCCGGCGTGCACCAGCAGCGATAGGCCAGCCCCCGTTCGACCAGCTCCTCGGCGCGGCGCCGGTACAGCTCGAAGCGCTCGCTCTGCAGGTACGGTCCCTCGTCCCAGTCCAGCCCCAGCCAGCGCAGGCTGTCGTAGATCACCTGCACGGCTTCCTGGGTCGAGCGTTCGCGATCGGTGTCCTCGATGCGCAGGACGAACGTCCCGCCGTGGCGGCGCGCGTAGAGCCAGTTGACGACGGCCGTCCGTGCATTGCCGATGTGCATGAACCCGGTCGGCGACGGCGCAAAACGTACCCGGAGCTTCCCATCAGTCATCAGCCACCCTGTTCGCCATGGCCCCGGGCGAGGTGCGGGGCCCGACGCGGGGGAGCACTTCCCGCACTTCCCGCACTTCCCGCACTTCCCGCACTTCCCGCACTTCGCCTAGTAGCAGACGCAAGTTCCCGAGGCGTCGCAGAAGCCGAAGGTGAAGCCGCCGCTGCGGCAAGCCTCGAAGCACGCGGTCATGTCGCACGGGCCGCCCATGTCGAGCGAGCCGCCCGGGTCGCCGCCGAAGTCGAAGCCGTCCGGAACCTCGAAGCCGTCCGGCAGCGTGATGTCGAACCCGTCCGGCAGCGGGATGTCGAGGCCGTCCCAGCCGTCCGGCAGCGGAATGTCCATGCCGTCCCAGCCGTCGGGACGCGGGATGTCGATGCCGTCGGTGCCGCCGTCGCTCGACCCCGTGCACTCGCACGCGTCCGCGATGCACTCGCCGCCGCCCGACCCGCCGATCAGGCACTGGATGTTGCAGATCGTGGGATCGCAGCCGCTGCCGTCCCCGCCTTCGCCGCCCTCCGGGGAGACGTCGGGGCGGTCGGGACGGTCGGGAACGGCGTCACCGTCCTCGGCCGGCGTATCGGTCGGTGCGTCCGGATCCCCGTCCGGTGGACCGTCGGGCACCACGTCGGGCCCCACGTCGGCGGACTCGCCGCTCTCTCCGGGAACCTCGCCGGGAACTTCGCCGACGTCGGCGTCGGGCTCTCCGACCTCGCTGGTTCCGCCTCCGCCGCCGCAGGCGCCGGAGCTCGCGACGAGCACCAGGCAGCACGCCAACCGTTTCATGGTCCACCCTCCCCGGCCCGTCGTGCTCCCCTCCCGGCATCGCACCATCGGCTGCACTCGGTCCGGACGGCGGGGAGTGTACCACGACGCGGGCACGTCGCAATGGCCGCCCGAACATCAGGATTCCATCAAGAAGACCGCGGTACCCCGGAGGGGAGCGTTGACTCCCGGCATGCGCTCGGAGGATAGTGACCCTCGGCGCCGCGACCCGGGGGGCGACAGGCGGAAGTTGATGAGTCGACCGTTTCCCATCCGCAGCCCTGCCACGCTACGCGCGACCGTGCCGTGGGCGACGGTGCTCGCCCTGTTCCTGACGGTCGTGGGGGCAGTCGAGCTGCTGGTGCCGGCCCTGCACCTGGAGGAGGGTCGTCCGGCGCCCGTCCAGGTGCGTCGGGCGCCGCGCACCGTGCCGCCGCCGGTCGCGGCGACGGCGGCGGCACGCACGGATCTGGACGCCTACCGGGACGAGCCGGTCGATGCGCTCGGCCATGCCGACGTGCTGGCCCGCCAGGCCGACAAGCTCGAACGGCTGCCGGGCTGGCTGGCGGGCAACTTCGCGCTGCTCCTGGCCGCGTTCGTGGCTCTCGCCTTCTACCTTCGCCGTTTCGGCCGCGGCCTGGTGCGCAATCTGCGGACGCACGTCGTCGTCCTCGTGACCATCGGATTCTGGCTGGCGTTGTTCAAGGTCTACCTGCTCTTCACGCCGTTCTCGCCGTACTTCTTCCCGCTGGGGATGCTGAGCATGGCCTACGGCCATTTCCTGGGTCGCCGCGCCGGGATCACGGTGACCATGGCCGTCGCGGTGGTGGGGGCTGCGTACCTCGATTTCGACCTCGCCTTCGCCGCCGTCGTCGTCGCCCAGGGCCTCGTCATCGGGTCCCTGGTCGCCGCGCGCCGGCGGATGCGTCCGAGCCGCCTGTTCTGGGTCGGCGCCGCGTGCGGGGCGATCTCGGCGGCGGTCTACGGTGCGGCAATGTTCGCGGGCGGCCGGGTCGAGCTGGACGAGGCGTGGCGGTTCGTGGTCCAGGCCAATCCTCTCGTCGGCTCCCTGGTCGGCGGCCTGGTCTCCGGGCTCCTCGCCTGGTGGCTCGCCATGCCGATCGGCGTCGCGCTGGGCGTCACCTCGCGCAGCCGCCTCATCGATCTGCAGGACGTGGAGAACGAGGTCCTGCGCGACGTGCCCAAGCGCGCTCCGGGCACCTGGGAGCACGCGCGCGCCATGGCCAACCTGGCCGAGGCTGCGGCGGCGCACATCGGTGCCGACGGCCTGCTGGTCCGCGTCGGTGCGTACTACCACGACTTCGGCAAGACGATTCACCCCGAGTACTTCATCGAGAACATCCTCTCCGAGCCCGGGAAGGAGCAGCCCAACCCGCACAAGGGCCTCGACCCCAAGGACTCCGCCGATCGCATCAAGGAGCACGTGTCGCTGGGCGTCATTGCCTTGCGGCAGAAGAAGGTGCCCGAGGCGATCATCGATTTCGTGTACATGCACCACGGGTCGAGCGTGATCGAGTTCTTCTGGGGCAAGTGCCAGGAGGGGGGAAACCCGCACGGCTACACCCGGGAGGACTTCAGCTACCCCGGCGTCCCGCCGCAAAGCCGGGAGACCGCGATCCTCATGATCGTCGATGCGGTCGAGGCCGCCTCGCGTACGGTCCAGCCGCCGACCCGCGAGAAGTTCAAGAACGTCGTCGAGCACATCATCCTCTCCAAGCTGGCCCAGGGTCAGCTCGACGACTCCGACCTCTCGCTCGAGGACCTGCACAAGCTGATCGACAACCTCGTCGAGACCCTCGTGCACGGGCGCCACGAGCGCGTGCAGTATCCGTGGCAGAAGGGCTCGGTGGCTCCCCCCGCGCCCGGCGCTCCGGCCGTCCCGGCCGCAGCTTCGGACCCGGCTCCCGCGGCCGCCTCGGCCAGGTTCGCCATCGCGCGGCTGTGCTCCCACGTCCCCGGGGCGCGCTCGCGGATCGTCCGCAGCAGCTCGACCTCGACGTCCTGCAGGTCGGTCAGCCTGGTGCGCGACGTGATTCCGAGGGCCA
>JACRCZ010000050.1 GCA_016218765.1 Deltaproteobacteria bacterium
AAGGTCTTGTCGAGCTGGGCCATCTTGCCGCCGATGGTGGGGGATTTCTCGACGAGGTAGACCTTGAAGCCGGCGGTGGCGAGGTCGAGGGCGGCCTGGATGCCGCTGATGCCGCCGCCGACGACCATGACGTCGCCGATCTTTTCCGTGGCCGCTAGCTTGTCCACGTCAGGTCATCCTTGTCCCGAAGGGAATTTCGCGCAGAGGGCGCAAAGGACCGCAAAGGACGCAAAGAGGTGGAGGGATTCTCACAGGGCTTCCTTTACCAGCTCGGTGATGTCGTTGATGGGGGGGAGGGATTCGTCCTCGCGGCCGGCGCGGGTGTCTTCGAACATGGTGATGCAGTAGGGGCAGGCGGTGGCGAGGATTTCGGCGCCGGCGTCGCGGGCCTGATCCAGGCGTAGTTCGGAGAAGCGCTCGGTCCGGGGAGTGTCCATCCAGATCCTGCCGCCGCCGCCGCCGCAGCAGAGGCTGTCCTGGCGCGCGGAGGCCATCTCGACCAGCTCCAGGCCGGGGATGGCGGCCAGGACCTCGCGCGGGGCGTCGTAGACGCCGTTGTGGCGGCCGAGGTAGCAGGGGTCGTGGTACGTGACGCGCTTGCGCACTTCACCCGAGAAGCGGAGGCGGCCCTGGCGAACGAGGTCGAGCAGGAGCTGGGAGATGTGGACGACCTCGAAGTTGACCATGAACTCGGGGTATTCGTTCTTGAGGGTGTGGTAGCAGTGGGGGGAGGAGACGAGGATCTTCCTCACGCCGTGGTCGACGAAGGTCTTGATGTTCTCGCGGGCGAGGGAGCGGAAGAGCTGTTCGGCGCCGGTCTTGCGGATGCTTTCGCCGCAGCAGTTCTCCTTTTCGCCGAGGATGCCGAAGGAGACGCCGGCGCGGTTGAGGATGTCGGCGGTGGCGGCGGCGACCTTCTTGAGGCGCGGGTCGTAGGCGAAGTAGCAGCCGACGAAGTAGAGGAGGTCCATGCCCTCGGTGAAGGGCTTGACGTCGAGGCCGGCGGCCCAGTCGGCGCGCCTTGCGCGGGGCTCGTTGAGCGGGTTGCCGTCGATCGTCAGGCTGGCGCGGACGGCGCGGGCCGGTCGCGCGGAGGCGGTGAAGACGTCGTACTTGGAGGCGACGCGGCGGATGGCGACGCCCAGCTCGACCTGTTTGACGCCGCGGGGGCATTGTTGGGGGCAGGTGCCGCAGGTGGTGCAGCGCCAGACGTCGTCGTTCTCGATTTCGGTGAGGCCGTAGGAGGCTTCGGCGATGATGCGGCGGATGCTGAACCGCCGCACACGGTTCCAGGGGCAGACGACGTCGCACTTGCCGCACTGGTAGCAGAACTTGAACGCCTCGCCGCCGGCCTCGCGGATCTCTTCCACCGTCTCGGGGAAGGGGGCGACAATTTCTTCGACTGGATCAGCCACGTTCTTTCGCCTTCGTCAGCTGCTAGCCCTTCTTCTTCATGCGGGCGATGGTATCCATGAGCTTCTGGAGGCCGTGTCGGTCGACCAGGGACTCCAGTCCGAGCTCGAGCTCCCCCTGTTCCACACCTTCTTCCTCTTCCACCTCGACTTCGTGCTCCTCGTAGACGAGGGCGTCGTTCAGGCACCACTGGACGCACATCGGTTCTTCGAGGGGCGGGTCGCTCTCGCACATGTCGCATTTCAGGGGGAGGCCCGAGTCCGGCTCCTTGAACAGGGAGCGGGAGGGGCAGGACGCGCGGCAGAACGCGCATTCGTCGTAGGCCTTCCCATCGATGGTGTACTTGTCGCGGCCCGAGCATTCGGCGGCGGTGTACTCGCCGGCGTAGACGGGGACGTAGATGTCGCGGAGGGGCTCGCGGATGACCCGGATGCGGGAGCGTTCGGGGTTGCTGCTGCTGTATTTCGGCGAGGCGTGGAAGGAGGAGCAGATGACCTCGCAGGCGCGGCAGCCGTTGCACTTGTCCACATCGATGCGGATCGTCTTGACGAGCTTCTTCCTCTTCTTGCTGGTGGGGTCCATGGTTCAGCTCGCCGCCTTGGGATGGTCCGCGGGGGCGGAATCCTGCCCGTGGGAGGGGTGATCGTCGTCGATGGCAAGGCCGCGCTTCTTGAGGTCGTCGGCGACGAAGCCGAGGCCGAGGCCGTTGAGGGTGGACTCCGTGGGGATGCCGCGGAGGTTCCAGCCCTTGAACTTGTAGTAGCCGTCGAGAAGCTTCTGCTCCAGGTCCGGGAAGCGCTTCTTCCAGTGGTCGTCCGGCGGGCGCTCGTCGTCGCGCGTGAGGCCGCGGCGCACGTTGAGGGCGCGCAGCAGGGTGCGGTTGCGCCGTGCGATCGTCGTCAGTCCGGCTTCGTCGATGTCGAGGCCCGCGGCGGCCGCGATGAAGGCCGGGTAGTTGTGGATGTGGTACGGCGGCTTGAGCGGGAACGACCCCAGGCCGGCGCACATGCCGAGCGCGTCGTCGATGTGGTGCATCCGCTCCTGCCAATCGACGATGTCGCAGGACATCTCGACGGTGGGGTAGTTGGGGTTGGAGCGTTCGCCGCGCAGCTCCCAGTCGAGGAGGTACTTCTTGAATTTCTCGTCGGGGACCTGGACCCAGTCCTTCACGAAGTCCTCGCGTTCGGCCATGGTGGCGAAGGGGGCCTGAGGGAACTGGCCTTCGATCTGGGTGATGTTGGATTTTTCGCCGGTGCAGTACATGAGGAAGTAGACGGGGTTGAGCATGCCGAGCTTGAGCGGGAGCTGTTCGTGCTTCTTGATGTTGTTGTGGGCCAGGTCCTCGGCGGCCTTGCCGAACTTCTTGGCGGCCCAGTAGGTGCCGTCGGCCAGGACGTCGCCGATCCCTTCGCGGCGGACGATGCGATCGAGGAGCCAGTAGAAGCGGCCTTCGTTGTCGGCCGGCATGCCTTCGAAGTCGGCGGGGCCGAGGATGCCGTGCTCGAGCAGCTCGAGGCCGTAGGCCATGACCTGGGGGGCGGAGAAGGCATCGACGCCGTACTCGGTGGCGCGCTGGGCGATGCGGAAGCCGAAGTCGAGGTCGGAGTAGGCGGCCATGGTGTAGGTGAGCTTGGAGAAGCACTTCATCATGTAGGTGGCGACGCCGGGGACGGAGATGGTGGCGCCGCACTTCATCGGGCAGTTGTAACAGGAGACCAGGCGCTTGCGGACGCTCTCCTGCGTCCCTTTCCACTTCTCCTCGATCTCCTTGGTCCAGAAGTCCCTGCGGCGGGTGCGGGAGTTGCCCCACATGAAGTTGGTGGTGTGCCACTCCTCGTCGATGAGCTTCATCTCCTGGGGGGAGCCGAGGCCGGCGAGGATGGGCATGACGCCGGGGACCGGCTTCTGCTCGCGGATGCCGATGTACTTGAGGACCCAGTTGCACAGCTCCATGTACTCGGCGGGGCGAGCGACGTTGAGGTCCCTGGTGCCGCGGACGGCGACGGCCTTCAGACGCTTGTCGCCCATGACGCCGCCGATGCCGAGGCGGCTGGCGCTGGAGCGGCCGTGTTCGATGGAGGCGAAGCGGACGCGGTTCTCGCCGGCGAGGCCGATGGCGGCGACCTGGGCCTTGGGCTCGCGGAGCTCGGCACGGATGAGGTCGGCGGTCTCGTTGGCGCCCTTGCCGGCGAGGTGTGCGGCGTCGCGGATCTCGACCTTGTCGTTGTGGATCCAGAGGTAGACCAGGGAGGGCGAGCGGCCGCGGAGGATGAGCTTGTCGTAGCCGGCGTGCTTGAGCTCGGGCGCGAAGAAGCCGCCCATCATGGAGTAGGCGGTGAAGAGCGACTGCGGGGAGATGGTGGTGACGACGGTGCGGTTGGCGCCGGGAGCGGGAGTGCCGACGAGGAGGCCGGCGGCGAAGATGAGGAGGTTCTCCTCGGAGTACGGCTCGACCTCGGGTGGGCACCGGTCCCAGAGGATGCGGGAGCTGGTGGCCAGGCCGCCGAGGTGTTGTTCGGTCCAGCGCGGGTCGGTCTCGACGCGCTCGACGTTGCCGGTGGAGAGGTCGACCTCGAGGTTGTAGCCGGTTTCTGCGAATCTCATCTGTGGTCCGCTCCTTGAAACTCGTCGCCGCAGCCTTCGGGTGGGGGGGATTTCGCTTCGACTCGGCTCGGGGCAGGCGCGCCCCCTTCGACGTGCTCCGGGCGCCTTCGGCGGAGGACGCAGAGGGGCAAGGGGGGGGAGGGCGCGAGGGAGGAGAAGAGGGTCATCAGCTCAATTTTTCGCGCGGGCCGCCGAGCCCCCGGTGAGGCCCGCACACGGCGGGACTATACCATTTCCGGGGGGCTGGGAAGTCGATGGGAAGCGAGGATAGGGGCGGGAGAATGCAAATGCTGAAACATGCGAGATCAAATCGGAAACTGGGGGCCCCTTCGCGAAGACCGGATTCACCGCTGACCCTTTGACAAGCTCAGGGTGCGGGCAGACGCTGAGGGCGCTGAGACAAACGCTGAGAAGGCAGGGGAAGGGAAGGCGAGAGGTCCCCTGATGGAGGTCCGGGGTGTTGATGCCGTGTCGCGGCGCCCCTTCGACTGCGATCAGGGCCTTTGGGGCGCCGCGCCACGGGCTCCTCCGCCGCCGGGTAGAACGGTGGACGGTTTCCGGGCACGGCGCCACGCGCGAACCTCGCGGCGGACCGAGCCCCTTGCGCGGCGCCTCGGCGCGCAAGGCCATCCGTGCCCAGACCTTCCCCACCTCTCCAGCCGGTCTCGCCATCTCTCCTCTTCCGGTCCGGAACAGGCTGACACGCCGTTACCCGAGGGGATCGGCGAGCTTGCCCGGGGCTTCGGCGGCGGGTACGGTCATGGTTCGCGGTGTGGGGGGGGCACCCGCGGGGAGCCGATCCTCCATGTTGAGGTACGAGAAGGGAGAGCTCCACGAGATGCCGGATGATTGGCCGACGGAGCGGCCGATCCGGCTGATCGTGAACGGGCGGGAGGTGGCGACGCTGGTGGGGTCGCCGCACGAGGTGCGGTTCCTGGTGGCGGGGTTCCTGCGGACGCAGGGGTGGGTGCGGGAGGCGGACGACCTGTTGGTGGTGGGGGTGTGCGAGGATTCGACGGAGGCGGTGGTTCGGATCCGGGGGGAGGTGCCGGAGCGGCTGGTGCCGGTGTTGACGTCGGGGTGCGGGACGGGGGTGAGCTTCACGCTGGCGGCGGGGCCGGCGCGGCGGGCGCCCGTGGAGGCGCGGTTCACGGCGGAGTCAATCTTCGCGATGATGCGGGAGATGGGGAAGGTGTCGGAGAGGTACGGGCGGCACGGGGGGATCCATTCGGCGGCAGCGAGCGACGGGGAGAGGATCCTGTTCCACGCGGAGGACATCGGGCGGCACAACACGATCGATCGGCTGGCGGGGCGGGCGCTGTTGGGGGGCGTCGATCTGGCGGGGTGCATGCTGTTGACGTCGGGTCGGGTCTCGTCGGAGATGGCGGCGAAGGCGGCGTCGTTGGGGGTGGCGTTGATCGCGTCGCGGACGTCGCCGACGGACATGGCGGTGCGGATCTGCGGGGAGAACGGGATCGGGCTGGTGGGGTACGTGAGAGGGACAAGTTTCCGGATCGCGGCATGTCCGGAGCGGGTGGAGTTGGCTGGGCGGTAGGGGGCGCAAGATGCTGGCGAACTACGGATACAGGGACGGGGCGGGGGAGTTCTTCATCACGATCGACACGGGCGCGTGCGACGGGTGCGGACTCTGCGTGCCGGCGTGTCCGGGTGGGGTGTTGGAGGTGGGGGAGGACGAGCACGACCCGTTGCGGGACGAGCCGGTGGCGACGGTGAGGGAGGAGCAACGGAGGCGGCTGCAGTACGCGTGTGGGGGGTGTAAGGGGGCGAGGGAGCGGCCGCCGTTGCCATGCGTTGCCGTCTGTCCGCGGGATGCGATCCGGCATTCGTGGTAGGGGAGGGCGCGAAGAAGATGGCGGAAACGGAGCGAGAACTACTGCGGCAGGAGGCGGCGTACGCGGGGGAGGGGATTTCCGTCCGGAGCCTGGAGGATTCGATCCGGACGGAGCGTGCGCGGCAGGACGGGCGGCTGGGGGAGCTGGCGGGGATGAAGCTGCGCAACGCGGAGATCCAGGCGGCGTTGGCGCGGGAGATGTCACGGTTGAAGGAGCTGTCGGACCAGCTCGGGAAGACGCGGGCGCAGCCCGGGCGGCTGGCGCGGCTGTTGCGGCGGCTGTTCGGCGGGGGAAAGCAGCAGCTCGAGCACCGGTCGATCGAGGAGCTGCTGCGGGCGCAGTACGAGGCGAGTGCGGTGCGGGTGAAGCAGGCGGCCGAGCTGGTCGACCGGTTGGAGGCGGCGAAGCAGGAGCTGTACGACGAGGTGGAGCGGCTGAACCGGAAGATCGTGGAGTCGGCGACGAACGAGGAGACGGCAGCGGCCATGGTGGAGAAGCTGCAGCGGCTGAAGGTCGAGCTGGAGGCACGGGTCGCGGCCCTGGACCCGACATCGGCGTCGGGGCGGCAGATGCAGGCCGATCTCGACCTCGCCCGGAGGCGGCTGGCGGAGCACACGACGAAGTTGACGCTGTTCGGGACGGCGGAGGAGCGGATCAGCGGGCTGAAGCAGAACACGTGGAAGCTGGCGGAGGTGATCGGGCACCTGCAGACGGACGTCACGCGGTACGTCACGGCGGCGGGGGAGAAGCTCGATCTCATCGCGGGGCAGATCCAGGCGATCGGGGCCGCGGCCGACGCGTCGCTGGTGCTCTTGGAGCTGAAGCAGTCGCTGGAGGCGATGACCGAGTCGGTGCAGCAGACGACGCGGTTCGTGGCGGAGACGCAGGCGTATTTCCGCGACAACGTGGACCGGATGGTCGATGACCTTCACGTCTACGATTCGGAGACGGAGCGGGTGCTCACGGAGACGGCGGCGATGAGCGACGCGTGGGGGGAGGCGGAGGTGGAGCGGGCGTTGTCGGCGGCGATTGCGCGGAAGGCGGCAAGAGCGCCGGGCCCGGAGGCGGCGCCGAAATGACCGAGGGCGCGGGTGCGTCGATTCCGGCGCGGGTGCTGTGCGGGGCGGAGGAGTCGGCCTACGTGCGGCGGCTGCGGGAGACCCTGGCCGCGGCGCGGCTGGGGTCGCACTACCCCGACGGTACGAAGTTGTCGTCGCATCTGGGGGTGCTGGCGCCCGAGGTCCATCGCGGGCTGTATCCGGGGCTGGAGGTCGACCTGCGGTCCGGGCTGCCGACGTACCGGGAATGGACGCGCGCGCAGACGGACGTCAAGGTCGCTGCGGACCAGCTCCGGCAGCTCGGGGCGCGCGCGGAATTGGAGCGCAAGGCGGGGGGGAAGCGGGGGGCGATCCACGAGAAGCAATTGGCGAAGCACGACTACTACGCGGCCATCGCCGAGGCGCAGCTATCGCCGTTGGGGGAGATGAGCGTGGCGTTGCGGCGGAGCGACCCGGAGACGAAGCGGGCCGAGTTCCACGTCGTGCTGGACAAGCTCGACGCGTCGGGGCTGTTCGTGCGGTATTCGCTGGACTTCGCGCAGACGTCGGAGGCGTGGGCGCGGCCGGTGGTGCTCTTGCAGGCGGACGACGCGAGGCACACGGAGGGGTTCCGGTCGCTGATCTACCAGTTCACGTCGTACGACGCGGAGTTCACGTTCCTGCGGCTGGCGACGATGGGGGGGCTCGCGGTGGAGCGGGTGGTGAAGGGGGTGGTCGGTCCGTTGTGCCTGCCGTGGACGAAGGGCGAGGCGCCGGTGCGCGACATCCTCGGGGCCGACGGTTTCGTGGCGATGTTCGCGTTGGACATGGCGGCGGTCGATGTACCAGCGGACCGGGACAACGACCCCTTCGCGGACCTGTTGCGGGAGAAGCTGTCGCCGGAGGCGCGGGCGGAGTACGACGCGTCGCGGCAGCGGTACGGGTACAAGGTGTTCAAGGACCGCAAGTTCGTGGCGCCGCGGGGCGTGGTGGCGGGGCTGAAAGGGCTGTGCGAGGGGAGAGGGGGGAGGAACGTGATCTACGGGGTTTGAGGCTCGTCCCACCGATAGAACCCTTGCCCGACCTTCTTGCCCAGTTTCCCTTCGGCGACGAGGCGGCGGAGGATCTCCGGGGGGCGGAAGGTGTCCGTGGCGAGGGTGCGGTGGAGGTGTTCGGCGACGGCGAGGCGGACGTCGAGGCCGACGAGGTCGGTGAGGCGGAGGGGTCCGACGGGGTGGCGGTAGCCGAGGGTCATGGCGCGGTCGATATCCTCGGCCGACGCGACGCCTTGTTCGAGCATGCGCATCGCTTCGAGGCCGATGGCGAGGCCGAGGCGGCTGGTGGCGAAGCCGGGGCTGTCGCGGACGACGATCGGCTGCTTGGCGAGACGGTGGGCGAGCGCGAGGGCGGTATCGACGGTCGCGAGGGAGGTTGACGGGGTGCGGACGACCTCCAGCAGCGGCATGAGGGGGACGGGGTTGAAGAAGTGGAGGCCGAGGACGCGGTCGGGGCGGGAGGTCGCGGCAGCGAGCTCGGCGACGGGCAAGGCCGAGGTGTTGGTGGCGAGGATGGCGGCGGGAGGTGCGGCGGCGTCGAGGCGGCGGAAGATGTCGAGCTTGAGCGGCAGCGATTCGGGGACGGACTCGATCGCGAGGTCGACGGCGTCGAGGGCGGCGGAGAAGTCGGCGACGGGACGGATGCGATCGAGGACGACGTCGCGGAAGACGGGGGAGGACTTGCGGCGGGCAACGGCCTCGTCGAGCGAGGCGCGGATGGCGTCGAGGGCGGAGTGGAGGAGATCGGGGGACAGATCGTGGAGGGTGACGACGATGCCCGCGGCGGCGGCGGTCTGCGCGATGCCGCGTCCCATCGTTCCCGCGCCGATCACCGCGAGCCGCCGGATGTCGTTCATGGTCGCCTCCCGGGAACGAGCGCGCCGCGCTCCAGGAGGTCGAGGAGGCGGGCCTGGAAGTCGAGCTCGTTGCGGTTGGTGATGGACTCCAGGGCCACGTTGAGGTGGGTGGAGGCGGCGAGAAGGAGCCAGGCCAGGGCCTCGGGGTCGGCGGGGCCGCGCGTGCGGGCGCGGGCGAGGAGCCAGTGTTTCGTGTCGAGGATGAGGCGCGGCCCGTCGGAGGTGGCCTGGAGGAAGATCGTGCGGCCCTGGGCGATCGCGGCCTGGGCGGGCACGGCGGCGACGTTCCAGACGGCGACTTCGATGGGCGGGCCAGGGGCCGCGGACTCCTCGTGCACGCGGCGCAGGGCCTCGGTCAGGCGGCGGCCGAAGTCGCCGCCGTCGGGACCGGTGTCAGGTGCGGAGACCGCAAGGGGAGTGGGGTCGGGGGGAGCCGCGCCCTGGCCCCGAAGGGACTCGGCGGCTTTGCCGCCGAGCAGGGCGCGGTGGTCGGCGTCCTTCGGGCCGCCGACTCCCTGCGGGACCGGAACAGCTTCCGGCGAGGCGACGGCAGCCGGCCGGCTGGCGGGGCGGGCGATGCGGGCGTCGCAGCAGGTCGCGGCGATCCAGGAACGGAGGATGTCCGGGGCGTCGGGGGCGAGAACGAAGCCGGGGCCGGGCGCGGCGGTGCCGGAGCGCGAGGCGGCGAATTCGCGGAGAATCCTCCAGGCCGAGACCGCGATGCCGTCCGGCGTCGGGAAGAGCGGAAGCTCGAGGGCGCGGCGCGCCGAGGCGTCCAGGACGTCGAGCGCGACGCTGCCGTCGGGCTGGGCGGTGAGGGCGACACGGCGGCCCGCCAGCCGCAGCGCCGCGCTGACGCAGCGCTCGCGCACGGGCGAGTCCGGGGGCAGCGCGGGGATGCGGCGTACCAGCTCGTCCAGCAGCGAGGCGATGGCGCGATCGACCAGCATTCCGAGGACGTCGGGGGGGATCGACGGCACCTTGACCTCGAGGCGGCCGACGACGCCGGCCTCGCCCGCGGAAGCCCGGACGGCGGCGACGCGGCGGCCGCGGGGATCGAGCACGGCAATGGCGGGGTCCGGGGGCTCGAGCACGGGGACGCCGATGGTTCCGACCGCGAGCTCGTCGTCGATGGTGACGGCGGCGGCGTAGGCGGTCTCGGGAGGTGCGGGGTCGGCGAGGGCCTCGGCGTCGCTTAGGTCGAAGTCGAAGGCGGGGCGCACGCGGCCGAGCTGGGACAGGAGGCGGAAGACGAAGGGGTTCATCGCGAGGGGGGGTGGGGAGGGGCTGGTGGGGCTTGTAGCTGGTGGCTGATGGCTGGTGGGGGTGGGGGGAGGGAGGTTGGCGACGTCGGTGGACCAGCCGTCGTGCATGCGCAGACCGACGGCCGAGGCGAGGGCGGGGCGGAGCTCGTCGAACGTGCGGGGGACGCCGTCGGCGTCGAGGAAGAGGGGGAGGTGCGAGACGCCGCAGTCGTCCGGGCCGCCGGCGCGGTGCGCGAGCTTGCGGTAAAGGAACCACAGGAGGTGGCGTGTGGCCTGGCGGCGCGATTCCTCCTCCCCCCTGGCGCCGTGGAAGACGGCAACCAGACGCTCGACCAGTGCCCTTTCGACCTCGCGGCGCCGCAACGCCGGAAGCGTGCCGGGATCGATTCCCTCCACAAGGAGCGGGAAGTCGGGGTAGGGCCGGAGGCCGAGGGCGAAGTCGCGGCAGCGGACGCCGGCGGCTTCGGCCAGGACGTCGCGGCGGTCGACTCGGACGTAGGCCGCCTCGCCGAGGAGGCCGATCAGCATGCGCTCCTGGTGCAGATCGAGGTCGAGGATACGGGAGCGGTCGAGGCCTTCGAGGTCGGGTGGCACTTCGCGGACGGCGCCGTAGGCGACGCCGGCGGAGGCATCGACCATGCGTGCCAGGGCGCGGAGGGAGAGACCCTCGCCGGCGAGGGTGCGCAGGAGGGGGAGATCGAGGAGGGTGTCGGGGAGCTCGGGGTCGAGGATGGAGAAGCGGACTTCGACGGAGCCGTCGGGGGCGGTGCGCAGGCGCTTGATGGTCGAGCGGGCGAGGGCGGCGAGGGCGATGCGCGCGGCGGCGGAGCCCGGCTCGACGGGGAGTCTGCCCAAACCTGCGAGAAGGCGTCGGGCCGCGGTCTCGAGGACGGGCACGACGTGGCGGGCCAGTGCGGCGGCGATGATGCCGGCGGGGGTGGCGTCGTGTCGTCCGGGCCACGGGCGCGTCCAGCCGCGGGGCGAGACGTCGGGCAGCTCGACCCGGAGGACGAAGCCCGGAAAGGGCGAGGGCATGTTGCCGGCGACGATGCGGCGGCCGGTGACGACGGTGTCGACCCACAGCTCGACGCCGGGCGCGACGTGCTCGGGCGAATAGATCGTCGCGCGCACGTCGCCGGCGGCGCCGGCGGCGAGGAGCCATCGTTTGAGGTCCCGGGCGGTCGCGTTCCACGGCGGGAGGCCTCCGAACGCGGGGATCTCCTGCGCCGCATCGGGCGGGAGGATGCCGTCGCGTTCGGCCAGCTCGAGGAGGCGCTGGACGGGGAGCGGCTCGACCTCGATCGGGGCGACGAGCCATGGGCGGTCGGGCGGTCCGTCGGCGAACCGGTGGTAGAACCAGAGATCGTCGTCGTCCGAGACGTCGGGCAGCACGAGGCGGGTGTCGGGGCCGCCGAGGAGGCGGAGGGCGGCGGCGTCGTCGGCGCCGAGGAGGACGACGGGGGCCTGGAGGGCGGCGCCGATGGCGGCGGCGCGGCGGGCGCGCTCGGGTCTGTCACCCGGCTCGCCGCGGGAAACGCCGACGACGGTGCGGTACTGCTTGAAGGTGGCGCGGATGTCGCTGGTGCGCAGGGGCCGGCCATCGACGGACCACAGCTCGTGGGTCGCGGCGCCGCGGCGGCCTTCGGCGAGCATGCGGGCGTAGGGTCGCAGGCGGGTCCAGAGCTCGCCGAGGCGCTCGTCCTGGACGACGGCGGCGTGGTCAGCGGTCTTGTGGAGGCGATCGAAGCCGACGATGCCGCCGAGGGACGTACCGGGCAGGATGTCGGCGCGCAGGGAATCGATCCAGACGCCCCAGGTGAGGAGCCGGAAGAACGAGTCGCCCGCGGTGCCTCCCAGCCCGATGGTGCCGTAGAGGTCGCCTTCGTCGAAGGAGAGCACGGCGTCGTAGCCCAGGAGGCGGGGGGTGCGCATGCGTCCGTAGCCGAAGATCGGCTGGGAGTTGACGACGATGGGGACGGGCGCGGTGAGGCAGCGTCCCTCGATCGCGAGGAGCTCGCCCTGGCGCGAGCCGTCGCCGAGGGGGCCGCGTTTCAGGCCGGCGACGCGGACGAACGTGCCGCGCAGGGCGTACCGCGGGGAGCCGACCTCGACGGCCTCGCTGCGTCCGTCGATCCGGACGCGGGTGGTGCGGGCCAGGGTGCCGTCGCCGGACTCGATGACGATCTCGTCGGGCCGGGCGTCGAGCAGGGCATTGAGACCCAGGGCGAGCTGGCGGACGTCGGCGGTCTCGAGGTTCTCCTTGGAGGCGAACAGGAAGTCGAAGAGCTGGGCCAGCTCCTCGGGGGCGAAGCCGCCGCCGGCGTAGGAGAGGTTGATTCCGCTGTGCCCGAGCTCGATGTCGACGAAGTCGGCGCCGTTGGCGATGGCGGCCTGGATGAGCTCGATGATGTAGTCGTGGGGCGAGGCGAGGGCGAAGCGGCGGAGCTTCTGGACGGCGCGGGAGCGGGCGACGGCAAAGCGCTTGCGGGCGACGAAGCCGCCCGGCTGGCGGGAGCGGGCGATGACGTCATCGACGGCGGACATGTCAGCATTCCTCCAGGGCGGCGCGGAGGAGGGCGTCGTCGTGGTCGAGCAGGCGATCCTCGACGAGGAGGAGGGAGCGGGCGAGGCACCAGGCGGCGAGGGCGGGGCGGCGGGGGTGGAGGTCGGCGAGGCGGCGGAAGTGCGGGTGGTGGCGGTGGACGGCGGCCTCGAGGACGTGCTGGGACGGGGGTCGGATCTTCGGCGGGCGCGCCATGAGCGGACCGAGCCGGCGGCCGGTGACGAAGAGGGGGACGTCGGCGCCGGGGACTTCGACGGTGAAGGTGCCGAGACGGCCGTAGCGCGCGCCGATGCGTCCGAGCAGGGCGCTCGCGGCGTCGAGCAGCGGGCGCAGGTCGCCGGGCGGGTGCTTGTCGGGGACGACGGGAAGGTAGACGTGCTCCGGGTCGGCGAGGAAGGTCGGTGCCGCCTCCGTCTCCCTGGGGCGCCAGTTGGTGATGGCGCCGACGACGTCGCCGACGAAGCGGCGGACGCGGTTGGCGAGCAGACGGCGTGCGCGGAGCTCGGCGATGCGGCGCAGGACGTCGTACAGGGCGTCGAGCGAGTCGCGGACGACAGGGGGCGAGAGGCCGCGGTCGCGACCGAGCAGGACGGGGAGTTTCCTGGCACGCAGGCGGCGGGTGAGGGGTGTGGCTTGTCGGGAGACGAGGAGGCGGCCGTCGCGTTCGAGCGTCTCGTCGGCCTGTTCGAGGGAGAGGGCGCCGCCGTGGACGTCGCGCAGCAGGGGGCGATCGCGGATGCGATCGAGCGACTCGGCCGGCTCGAACGAGAGGTATCCGAGGAGGGTGGCGTAGCGTTCGACGTCGGGGAGGTCCCAGCGGGGGCGCGCGACCAGCGCCGACAGCTCGGCGGCGAGGGCATCGAGGAGCGGGCCCGCGGCGGCGGCGTCGAGGAGGGCCATGGCGCGGTCGTAGTTCGCGTCGCGCATGACGGTCTCGCGGCTCAGGGTGTGTTCCAGGTAGCGCGAGCTCAGCTTGGCGGCGACGCGGCGGTAGCGCACGGCGCGGCGCTCGTCGAAGACGGCCTTGGCGATGTCGGTGACGGCGAGGGCGAGGCCGCGGTTGTACATGCCGTAGATCGGGGTGCGGCTGTAGGCGAGGACGATTTCGGTGCCCGGGTGGGCGACGCGGGTCGGGCAGTCGCCGGGGACGGCGAACGGCTCGTTGATCCCGACGACCGAGCGCTCGCGACCCGCGGGGGGCGAGCGGTCCTCGAAGGTGACGCGGGTCTCGGCGTGGCCGCACCACTTGCGCAGGGCGGCGAGGGCGCCGTCGACGATCTCGCCGTAGCGGTGGTAGTCGGCTTCGACGAAGAGGGTGACCTGGGTGCCTTCGACGGGCGTCGCGATGCGGGTCTTGGTGAACGAGCGATCCTCGTGGAACAGGACCTCCCAGTATTCGCCGCCGCGGCCGGTGTGGACGAGGACGGCGCGGGGGCGGAGGGCGAAGACGGAGACGAAGCCGATGCCGAACTTGCCGATCTTGGTGAGGTCGCCTTCCTTGGAGGAGGAGAAGAGGGTGGTGAGCTGGTCGTCGATGATCTTCTCGTCCATGCCCTCGCCGAAGTCATCGACGTGCAGGCAGGCGGCGCCGACGTGGCCTTCCGCGACCTGGAACTCGGTCCAGACCTCGACGACCGGGGTGCCGGCGTCGATGCTGTTCTGGGCCAGCTCGCGGACGCAGTCGAAGGCGTTGCTGAACTGGGTGACGAGGTTCTCGACGGCGCCGGATTCGACGTCGGTCATGCGTCCACCTCGGCGGCGGGGCCGAGGGCGCGCTCGGCGGCCTCGCGACTGGCGTTGAGCTGCCGGACCATGGCGGAGACCTCGGACTCGAAACGCTCCTCTTCCGCGCGCGCGTCGGCCTCGCGGCGGAACGCGGCCCAGTCGTCGAGGTACCGCAGCAGGCGGGGTTCGTCGACGGGACGGGCGAGGGTCTCGAGCAGTCGGGCGCGTTCGTCAGGGCCTGCCTGGAAGTAGTTCTCCGGGTACTCGAAGTCCTGGACGTGGGCCCGCACGTTGCCGGCGACGGACTCCGCGTTGCGACCGGAGAGGCAGAGGGCGACGGCCTTCTCACCGACGCGGCGCCAGGCGTCGTCGTCCTGGGGGAGCCAGCGGCGGACGTCGCGGAGCAGGACGTCGCGCAGGAGGCGGACGAAGTGGTCCGGCGTCGTCGGGCCCTCGACCTTGTGCGGGTCCTGGGCGATGCGGCTGATCGTGGCCTCGTCCATGTGCAGGGTGTTCGCGTCGCACATGAGGAACCACTTGCCGTCGCGGGGCAGGAGGGTGCCGTCGAAGACGGCGAAGACGGCGGCGAGGTTCTGTTTCTCCTCGGCGCGCAGGCCGGCGCTGTCGCGCGAGGCGAAGGCGGTGTCGATGTCGGCCCAGTAGGCGCCGCAGACGCCCTCGAAGCCGTAGACCTCCTCGCGGAAGAGGCGGACGAGGTTGGCGGCGGAGGCGTTCTGGTAGCTCGACGCCCAGTCGGTGCGGCGGATGACGAGGAAGCGGGCGGGGACGCCGAGGCGGGCGCACTCGTCGAGGAAGCGGTTGCCGACGGCGTGGGCGGTGGCGGTCTTGCCGCAGCCGGGGCGGCCGAGGCCGAAGAGGATGGGGTTCAGGCGCTTCGGGTTGCAGCGGCGGCGGAAGTCGTAGGCGGCGACGTCGCGCGCGAGGCGCAGGCCGGCGCGCAGGTACTCGTCGTTGCCGACGATGTCCTCGGGCCGGATGGCCAGCAGGCCGGGCCGCTCGGCGGGTGCGTCGTGGACTTCGAGGCCGCGGTACGGGCGGCCGGCGACGGTGACGGTGCGCGCGGCGAGCGCCTCGACGGCGGCGCCGAGGGAGGAGCCGCGGGCGAGATCGAGCACGGAGCCGCGGAGGAGAGTGAGGAAGGCGGCGACGGCGCGGAGGAGCGCGCGCTCCGGCGGATCGGCGTCCGAGGCGGCGGCGCGGGGGAGCGCGGCATAGGCGCGGGCGAGGCGCAGGACGCGCGCCGCGCGGGCGGGCGCGGGGAGGTCGGCGTCGAGGAGGTCGGCGAGGCCGTCGAGCTCGAGGGAACCCGAGACGGCGGGTGCGACGCGCTGGTCGCGGGCGGCGCGAGCGAAGGCGTCGGCGGTGACGACGAGCTGGAAGGCGGCGACGAGGCGGCGGTGGGCCGCGGTGAGCTCGGGGAGGGCGAAGGATCCGGCGTTGCCGAGATCGGCGAGGATGGCGCCGCGGAGTCGTTCTTCGGCGGCGAGGCCGAGGTCGACGGCGTCGGCGAGGGCTTCGAGGGCGGCGGTGGAGGTGGAGGTGAGGCCGAAGGGGCCTGGGGCGCGGGCGGCGAGCAGGTCGGGGATGCCGCTGTCCTTGACGGCGGCGGAAGAGGCCGAGCGGGAGAAGCCGCCGGGGGGCAGTTGGATGGCGATTGGGGGAGCGTCGGAGGGAGGCATGGGCGGGAGGGTAGCGCGGATGGGGGGCGGGGGGGAATCTCGGGGGGGAGAGGGGGAGAGGGGGAGGGGAAATGCAAATGCTGAAACATGCATTGCAAGACCGGAGACGGGAGCGTCCGCTTCGACTTGGCTCAGGGCAGGCCCTTCGACTTGGCTCAGGGCAGGCCCTTCGACTTGGCTCAGGGCAGGCCCTTCGACTTGGCTCAGGGCAGGCCCTTCGACTTGGCTCAGGGCAGGCTGGCCGCACCTTGCGTCTACGGCATCTGGAGTCCCGTGGTGCACAAGCCGTAGCCGTGGGGGCGGGCGTCGGACCAGATGATGCGCCAGGCGTTGTCGGCGGTGGGGACGGGGACGGGGGAGCCGAAGCTGGCGCGCTGGGCGGGATCGTCGAGACGCACGGGGCCGAGGAGGCGGGCGCCGCCGGCGCCGGCGAGGGCGGCGAAGTTGCCGTCGGTCGCCCCATCGTACCAGGTGGCTGCCACCACGCCGCCGGCGAAGGACAAGGCCGGCAAGCGGGGAACCGCGCCGCGGCCCACCACGGTGCGACGGACGACCGTGGAAAGATCCGCGCCGAGCCAGGTGATCGTCACGTCGCCGCCGGAGGCGGCCTCGCCGACGCCGAGGATCGCGAAGCCGTCGGTCGTTGCCGTCAGGCGTTGCGCGCCCCAGATGCCGTACTGGGCGTCGAGCAGGGTCGTGCCCGGGGCCACCGTGCCGTCATCGGAGACGAGGAACAGGCGCACCAACTCCCTGGTGCCGGCCTCGCGATCGTGGAAGGCGACGGCGAGGCCCGACGGACCCCAGGCGGCGGCGATCGAGCCGACCTGATCGGGATCGGTCGCGGGAAGGACGATGTCCGTGGCGGCGGCGAGCGCGGCCGGGGCGGCGTCGGCGGTCGAGCGCACGATGCGGACGACGGCTCGGCGCCGGGAGTATTCGCCGCGGGCCATGACGAGCGCGACGCGCTCGCCGTCGGCGGCGAGGGCCGTGGCCCAGTAGCCTTCCTTGGGCGTGATCGAGCGGACGACGGGTGCGGCGCCGGGGCGAAGGACGGCGGTCCGCACGTCGGCGGGGCCGCAGATCGAGGACTCGGCGCAGCAGGACCAGGCCGCGAGGGCAGCGTCGCCCAGGGCGGCGACGGACGGGAAATCGCAGCGGGGCTCGCCGGGCGTGAGGTCGACCGGGTCGCCCGCGGCGGCCCCGGTGGCGTCGAGCCAGCCCGTCGAGACGTGGGAGTCGACGACCGCGTAGTCCTTCCAGAGCAGCGCGATCTCGCCGGAGGCGAGGCGGGCCGCGGCGACGGTTTCGGGGATGTCGGTGGCGAAGGGGAGCGAGACGAACGAGGGCGAGGCGGGGGTGTGGGCGGGCGTGCCCGTGGCGCTGGAGGTCGCGGCCGTGCGTACCACCGCGCGTGCGCCGGATCGGTCGATGTACGCGACGCGCACCGTCGTCCCGTCGGCGGCCAGCGTCACTTCGGCCTCACCCGGCGGGGCCGCGCTCGGCAGGACGGATACCGGGCTGGTGGCGCCGTCCGGGAGGACGGTGACGAGGGCGATGCCGTAGGTCGACGACGGCCAGGCGGCGACGAAGCGATCGTCGGCCCAGACGATGGCGGGGTGCAGGGGACCTGCCGGCTCGCTGGTGAACGGCGCTTCGGCTTCGGGGGCGTCGAGGCGACGGACGGCGAGCTGCCACGGTCCGCCGTTGGGATCGTGGAACGATTGGATCGCGAGGGGCTTGCCGTCGCCGCCGGCGGAGACGGCGTCCAGGGCGGCCCAGACGGGGACCTGGGGCGCGGTCGCGGGCTCGCCGCCCGCGTCGGGCCAGGCGAGGAGGCGTTCGTAGAGGGCCTCTCCGCCCATGTCGTCGCTCTCCCAGAAGGCGCCCCACCAGAAGACGTGCAAACCGTCGGCCGCGGCGACGAGCGTGGGCCGGGCGGGGTAGGGCTGTGCGCGCTCGGCCGCCGGGCGCGCCACGCCTTCGATCTCGCGCCAGGGTCGGATGTTGCCGCCGGGCCAGGACGTCGTCGCGGAGACCGTGCCGTCGGCGCCGAGCTTCGCGGCGTGAAGCTCCCCGCCTTCGGCCCAGACGACGACGAAGCCCCCTTCCCAGGGCGTGACCTCGGGAAGCCCGAGCGGCGAGTGCGTGCCGGACAACTCGAGCGGCTCGCCGGCCGGATGGCCGTCCTGGCCCAGCCGGCGGGTGAGCACCGCGGAGGAGGTTCCGTCCTCGCGCCAGACGGCGAGGACGGAAGAGTCGTGCGCGGCCAGCCGTACGCCCTCCGCCGCCGGTCCCGGTGCGAGGACCGTCGGCGCGTCGCCGTGCGCGCCCGCGCCGACGGTCGACGTCAGGAGGCGGCGAGTCGTCCCGTCGTTGTCTTCCCAGGCGACGAGCCAGTCGTCGCCCGCGGCGACGATCGCGGGATGGAGGGCATCGTTGTCACCCGCGAGGATGCCGTCGGGTGCGCGAGGTGCGGCGCTCCCGCCGTCGGGTGCCGCCCCCGGCTGCGCGTCGCCGGAACCGGCCACGGCGTCGGCCGCTGCGGTTGCCGGTCCCGGAACGCCCGTGGCGACGCCGGACGTCCCGTCCGGCGGGGGTGGGGTTTTGCGGCACGAGGCGGTGAAGGTCGCGAGGAGCGCGAGGATTGCAGCGGTGCCGCCGTCGACCGCCCGCCCTCGTCGGCATCTGTGTTCATCTGTGTTCATCTGTGGTTCCCCTTGTCCGGAATCGATGTTGCTTGGTGGCAGCTCACGGGCCGCGGAGGGCGAGTTGGCCCTGGCGGGCGAAGTCGATCGCTTCGGCGAGGATGCGAGCGGCCTCGTCGGAAGCGTGGAAGCCGACGGAGTTCTCGGCCTCGACGAAGTCGAGGTAGAACTGGGCCTGGCGCTGGAGGGCGCGGGGCCGGGCGAGGGTGGCGTCGTCGCGGCCGGCGGCGACGGCGGCGGAGAGATCGCGGATGAGGTCGACCAGGGCGTCGAGGGCCCGGTTGCGCAGGCCGAAGACGCGTTCCTGGAGGGCCTCGACGCGGGATTTCAGCTCGGCGTCGTCGAAGTGATGGCAGGTGCGGCAGGCGCGGTCGATGTTGAGCACGGGGCTGCGGACGTGGTGGTCGCTGATCTTGAGGGCGCCGACGCGGGTGTAGGGCATGTGGCAGTCGGCGCAGGCGACGCCGGAGCGGGCGTGGATGCCCTGGCTCCACATCTCGAACTCCGGGTGCTGGGCCTTGAGCACGGGCGCGCCGGTCTCGGCGTGGACCCAGTCCTTGTGCTGCCGTTCCTCGTACCAGGCGTAGATGTCGTCGACGCGGAGTCCTTTGGCCCAGGGATAGACGAGGTGTTTCTCGGGGCCTTCGAAGTAGTACTCGACGTGGC
The DNA here is from genome assembly GCA_016218765.1 of Deltaproteobacteria bacterium. GTDB lineage: Bacteria > Myxococcota_A > Polyangia > DRWM01 > JAAZOP01 > JAAZOP01. Next base: position 19,444 of record JACRCZ010000050.1, read on the forward strand.
ACTGGCCGCAGACGAACGAGCGCATTTCCTGGCGCGAGGCCATGGTGTTCGGGTCGTAGTCGGGCATGCCTTGGGCGGCCTTGAGGGCGCGGATGCCGGCGAGGAAGCCGGGCCGGGTGATTCGGAGCTGCAAGGTCTGGGGGTCGTGGCAGTCGATGCAGGCGACGGAGCGTTCGACGAGCTTGCGGGCCTCGAAGTACGGCATCGCGTTCATCTTCTCGAAGCCGGCGACGAGGTCGCCGCCGCCGAGGCGGCGGTAGGGGAGGTAGACGGAGGCGTGGCAATGGAGGCAGGTCCCGGGTTGTTTCGCGGCGTGCTGGCGCTCGGTGAAGGTCTGATCGTCGAGCATGTAGGCGTGGCCGCGCTCCTCGCGGAAGTCGACGGCGAAGGCGTAGCCGGACCACATCGTGCGCAGGCGGGGGTCTTCGTCGAGCCGCGACTGGGCGACGGCCGAGCGCGGATCGGCCTGCGTGGGGGTGCGGGGCATGGCCTCGCTGCCGCCGAAGCGGGTGCGGACCATGTCGACCGTGCGCCGGTAGCCGTCGTACTGGAAGCCGAAGTTCATGCCCCAGGTGGCGGGATCCTCGGTCTCGTCGGTGAGCTCGACGACGCGGTAGAACGGGTTGCGCCCCTCCTCCTTGCGCGCGTGGATGTTCAGCAGCAGCGCGGCGGTCCCCCCGGCGACCACCGCGGCCATGCCGATCGCCGTGCCCACCAGCATCCAGCGGCGCCGCATCGCGCGGTCGCGGGATTCGGCCTGTTCGGCGCACGTCGCCCTCGACGACGGTTCCGAGGGCGGCGTCGCCGGCGCTTCGCTCGGCCTCTCCCCGGCCGGCCCGCCCCGGTCTTCCGTTCCGCTCTCCCGATCGTCCTTCTCTTCGTCCGCCACGTGTCACCTCGCTCGTCTACCGACTACCGCATGTGCCCGACGCCCTCGTGGCAGCGGATGCACGACGTGACCGCGTCGATTCCCGATCTCGCGATCATCGTTTGCACCATGTCATCGTGGCACCTGCGGCACGCCTGTTCCGCGATCGCACGGCTCGCCGGGGTGATGCGGATGGGGTCCGGAAAGTCGCCCGTGGTGAAGGCGTAGGAATGGCGCCAGCCGTTGCGCAGCTTGGTTTCGTACTTGGCCAGGAGCCCGGCGGGGGTATGGCAGTCGTTGCAGACCGCAACGGCGTGGTGGCTCGACTTGAGCCAGGCGTCGTACTGCGCCCGCATGACGTGGCAGTTCGCGCAGGCCTCGGGGCGATCGGTGAGGTAGGAGAAGCCCCTGGCGTAGACGAAGGTGTAGGCGCCGAGGCCGAGGACGACGCCGAGGGCGACGGCGACGACGAGCAGGGAGGGGAACCATGCCTGGCTCACCAGCCTGTGCCGGAGCTCGCCGGAGGACCCGTCGGACACGCGCGGCATCCTGCCGGACGGAGGCGGTGGGGGTCAACCCGGCGCGAGTCAGCGCGAGGCAGCGCGAGGCAGCAGTGGCAGCAGTGCGGGGAGAGCGGCGGGAGCGGGAAGTGCGGGGAGTGCGGGAAGTGCGGGGCTGGGCACGGCTTGACCGGGAGGACGCCAGGGTCCAACGTGTCGGTGCGGGCGGCCGCGCGACGTAGATCGGGGGCGAGGAGCGGCGGTTCGCGTGGGGAGGTGGCCGGTGAGCATGCGTGGACGGATCCTGGCCGGGAGTGCGGCGGTGCTGCTGGCGTCGGGCTGCGGCGATGGGGTTGGACGTCCCGACGTGCCGATCGACCAGCCGTTGCCGCGCTGCATCGAGCTGGAGACCCGGATGGTGGAATGCGCCCGCGCGGCGGCCGGTGTTCCGCGGCTGGGGGAGTCGGTCGAACGGGGGCTGCGCGACGCCGCGGGGATCAACTGCCGCCGGATGCGATCGGCCAGCCACGACCCCGAGCTGCCGGGACGCCTGGTCGCCGCGTGCCAGGCCGCGAGCTGCACGGAGTTCGCCGACTGCATGGCCCAGGCCGCCGAACGGGAAGGCCTCGTCGCGCTCACCGAACCGCCGGAGAGCGGAGGGAGCGGACGGCTCGGCGCCGGAGCCCCCGACCTGCCGCCGCACGACGCCGGAACCGCGCCGCCGGATTCGGGCGCGACCGGGACGTACGGGACGGAAGGCTACGGGACGGAGGGCTACGGGACGGAAGGTTACGGCACGGGCGGGTACGGCACGGAGGGCTACGGTACCGGAGGGTACGGGTACGAGCCGATGGAAGCGGATCCCGAGCTGGTGTGCGAGCCGTTCGTCGACAAGATGCTGGACTGTGCGGAGGAAGCGGCCGGCGGGCCGCTCGCGGCCAGCGAGCTGGAGGAGGCTTCGCTCGCGTTCGACGACGTGTGCTTCCAGCTCGGGGAGCTGGCGTCCGGCGCGTTGGAGGGCGCGTTCGCGGCGTGCGCCGGGACGACGTGTGCGGACTACGTTCCGTGCGTGACGAAGCTGCTTCGCGAGGGTTTGGGGTAGGGGATCACTCGGCCGCGGCGTCTTCGGGCAGGTCGGCGTTGGCGTAGACGTTCTGGACGTCGTCGTGCTCTTCCAGGACGCCGACGAGTTTGGCCAGCGACTCGGCCTCGTGGCCGCCGAGCGGGATCGTGTTCTCGGGCAGGAGTGCGACCTCGCCGCCGGCGGGTTTGAAGCCGCGTTGCTCGAGGCCTTCCTTGACGGTGATGTACGTGCCGGGCTCGGTCAGCACGGTGACCACTTCACCCTCGGTCTGCAGATCTTCCGCGCCGAGGTCGAGAGCGGCTTCCATGAGCTTGTCCTCGTCGACGGCGCCGGCTTCGAAGATGATCGTGCCCCGCTTCTTGAAGAGGTAGGTCACGGAGCCCGGGGACGCCATCTTGCCGCCGTGGCGTTCCAGGAGATGGCGCACCTCGGCCACGGCGCGATTGCGGTTGTCGGTCACCAGCTCGATGACCAGCGCGGCCCCGCCGGGGCCGTAGGCCTCGTAGGTGACCTCCTCGTAGGCCTGGCCTTCCAGCTCGCCCGAGCCCTTCTTGATGGCGCGGGCGATGGTGTCGAGCGGCATGTTGTCGCTGCGGGCGCGGTCGATGGCGGCGCGGAGCCGGGCGTTGTTCCCCGGGTCGCCGCCGCCCGAGCGGGCGGCGATGGTGATTTCCTTGAGGTACTTGCTCCAGCCGGCGGACTTCCGCGCATCGCTGGCCAGCTTCTTGTGCTTGATTTTCGCCCATCGGTTGTGGCCGGACATCGGCACCGTCCTTTCCCGCCGCGCGCCCGCCGCTCCTGTGACGCCCTCCGCCCGCGCCGGGGAGTCGACGCGTAGCACGAGGGGGGGTCCGGGCGCCAGCAGAGAGATCGTGCTCCGTTTTTCGGCGGAGAGTCGGCTACCCCCCTTCGGGGCCTTCGTAGCGGACGAGGGAGAGGCGGAGGTCGCGGCCGACGCGTGCCAGCTCGACGACGACGTCGTCCATGGAGGGGAAGCGATCGGCCGCCTTCTTCGACATCATCCGATCGATGGCCGCGCCCAGGCGAGGCGGGAGATCGGGCACGCGGCGGTCGGCGCGCTCGGGGCGGAACTGCAGCGTGGCCACCATCCGTGCCTCGTTGGTCTCGCCGTCGAACGGGTTCGTGCCGACGAGGGCTTCGTAGAGCATGACGCCGAGGGAGAACTGGTCGACCGCGGCGTCGCCGGATTTTCCGCGGATGCGCTCGGGCGCCATGTAGCTCGGCGAGCCGAACACCTGGCCGCTGTGGGTGAGGTCGGAGCCCTGCATGGCGGCGAGGCCGAAGTCGAGGAGCTTGATCGAGCCGTCGGAGCGGAGCAGGACGTTGGCGGGCTTGACGTCGCGGTGCACGACGCCGCGGGCGTGGGCGAAGGCGAGGGCGTCGGCGATCTGGAAGCCGATCGCCACGGCCTCGGCGGGCGGCAGCGGTGCCCGCTGCTCGAGCACGCGGTCGAACGATCGGCCCTCGACCAGCTCGAGCACGATGAACCACAGGGCGAGCTGCTGGTCGTGGCCCAGGTCGTGGACGGCGACGATGCCGGGGTGCTGGAGCGCTCCCGCCGCGGCGGCCTCGCGCTGGAAGCGGGCGATCAGCTCGGCGGTCCGTCCCGGCCGCTCGGTGCCGGGACGCAGGACCTTGATCGCCACGGCGCGGCCGATCATCGGGTCGCGGCAGCGGTAGACCTCGCCCATCCCGCCGCGGCCGATGAGGTCGTTCACCTCGTAGCGCCCGATGCGGCGGATGCCGGCGACGGCGCCGTCGGGAACCGGGAGCGGCGGCGGTCGGGCGGCGGCGGGCGACGGTGCGTCGGCGCCACCGGCGGCCGGCGCGCTCGCGCCGCCGGCGCGTCCGCCGGCGAGG
>JACRCZ010000052.1 GCA_016218765.1 Deltaproteobacteria bacterium
CCTGATCGGTGCGCGGCTGGAAACGATCCGCGTCGCCGAGGACCGGCGCCTGTTCCGCACCGCGATGCAGGCCGAGGGGCTCGACGTCCCGCGGTCGTTCCTCGCGGCGACGGTCGATGCCGCGCTGGCCCAGGCGCCCGAGATCGGCTACCCGCTCGTCGTCCGCCCCAGCTTCACGCTCGGCGGCCAGGGCGGCGGCATCGCCTACAACGTCGAGGAGCTGCGCGAGATCGCGCGCCGCGGGATCGAAGCCTCGCCGATCGGCGAGGTGCTGGTCGAGGAGGGGGTCCTCGGCTGGAAGGAGTTCGAGCTCGAGGTGATGCGCGACCGGCGCGATCGCTTCGTCGTCGTCTGCTCCATCGAGAACGTCGATCCGATGGGCGTGCACACCGGCGACTCCGTCACCGTCGCCCCGGCGATGACGCTCACCGACGTCGAGTACCAGGCGATGCGCGACGCCGCGAAGCGGGTCATCCGCCGGGTCGGCGTCGAGACCGGCGGGTCGAACATCCAGTTCGCCGTGCACCCCGAGACGGGGCGCATGGTCGTGATCGAGATGAACCCGCGCGTCTCGCGCTCCAGCGCCCTGGCCAGCAAGGCGACCGGGTTCCCCATCGCAAGGATCGCGGCCAAGCTGGCGGTGGGCCGCACCCTGGACGAGATCCGCAACGACATCACGAAGGAGACCCCGGCCAGCTTCGAGCCGTCGATCGACTACGTGGTGGTCAAGGTCCCGCGCTTCGCCTTCAAGAAGTTCCCCGGCGTCCGCGACACGCTCGATACCCAGATGCGCTCGGTCGGCGAGGTCATGGCCATCGGCCGCACGTTCCCCCAGGCGCTGCAGAAGGCCCTGCGCTCGCTGGAGATCGGCCGCGCCGGCCTGGGCGCGGACGGAAAAGAGGAGGCGACCGCGGAACGGATGCGCGAGCGACTGGTCACGCCGCACCCGGCACGCCTCTTCTGGGTCCAGAGCGCTTTCCGCGCGGGGATGACGATCGACGAGGTGCAGCGGCTGACGAGGATCGACCCGTGGTTCCTGCACCAGATGCACGGGCTGCTGGAGACCGAGCGCGAGATGGCCGCGGCGGCATCCCCCGCGACCCTCCCGGCCGAACTGCTGCGCGAGGCGAAGCGCGACGGGTTCTCCGACAAGCAGATCGCTCACTTGACCCGGACGGACGAGGACGCCGTGCGGGCGCGTCGGCACGAGCTGGGGATCGTGCCGACGTACAAGACCGTCGACACGTGCGCGGCGGAGTTCGCGGCGTCCACGCCGTACCACTACGGCACGTACGAGGACGAGGACGAGGTGCGGCCGTCGGACAAGCGCAAGGTGATGATCCTCGGCGGCGGACCCAACCGCATCGGGCAGGGGATCGAGTTCGACTGCTGCTGCGTGCACGCGGTCGAGGCGCTGCGGGCGGCCGGGTACGAGACCATCATGGTCAACTGCAACCCGGAGACCGTCTCGACCGACTTCGACACCGCCGATCGGCTGTACTTCGAGCCGCTCACGGTCGAGGACGTCCTGGAGATCGCGGCGCGCGAAAAGCCCGTCGGGGCGATGGTGCAGTTCGGCGGCCAGACGCCGCTCTCGCTCGCGGGCGCCCTGGAGAAGAACGGCCTCAAGATCCTCGGTACGACGCCCGACGCGATCGACCTGGCCGAGGACCGAGGGCGCTTCGGCGCGCTGCTCGACCGGCTCCAGATCCCGCGGCCGGACTACGGCATGGCGCGGTCGCTCGCCGAGGCGCGCGAGGTCGCGCAGAAGATCGGCTACCCGGTGCTCGTCCGCCCGTCGTACGTGCTCGGCGGCCAGGCGATGGCCGTGTGCTACGACGAGAGCCGGCTGGCGGGGTTCCTCGAGGCGGCGATGTGCGCCGCCGAGGGCCGCCCGATCCTCGTCGATCGCTTCCTGGAGGACGCGTTCGAGGTCGACGTCGACGCGCTGGGCGACGGCACGCACGCGGTCGTGTGCGGCATCATGCAGCACGTCGAGGAGGCCGGGATCCACTCCGGCGACTCCGTCGCCGTGCTGCCGACGTGGAAGGTGCGCGCGGACCACCTGGAGACCATTCGCAAGTACACCAAGGACCTCGCGCTGGCGCTGGGCGTGCGCGGGCTCATGAACGTGCAGTACGCGATCTTCGAGCAGCGGGTGTACGTGCTGGAGGTCAACCCGCGGGCGAGCCGCACGGTGCCGTTCCTGTCCAAGGCCCTGGGGATCCCGTTCGCGAAGATCGCGGCGCGGCTGATGATGGGCAGGACGCTGGCGGAGGAGGGGCTCCTGGAGGAGCCGAAGCCGCGCGGGTACTCGATCAAGGCGCCGGTGTTCCCGTTCGACCGGTTCCCCGGGTTCGACCCGGTGCTGGGGCCCGAGATGCGCTCGACGGGGGAGGCGTACGGCTGCGACGCGGAGTTCGGGCTGGCGTTCGTGAAGGCGATGATGTCGGCGGGGCAGACGCTGCCGGCGCACGGGACGGTGTTCCTGTCGGTCAACGACCGGGACAAGGACGAGATCGTGCCGATCGCGCGGACGTTCAGCGAGCTGGGCTTCCGGCTGGTGGGGACGCAGGGGACGGCGGCGCGCCTCCGGCGCGAGGGTTTTTCGTGCGACGCGGTGTTCAAGGTGAACGAGGGCCGGCCGCACGTGGCGGACCGGATCTTCAACGGCGAGATCGACCTCCTCATCAACACGCCGCTCGGCGGCGCCTCGTACTACGACGAGCACGCGATGCGCCGTGCCGCGATCACCTGCCGCGTCCCGATCCTCTCCACGCTCTCCGCGGCACGCGCCGCGGCCGAGGGCATCGGGCGGCTGCGGGCGAGCGTGCTCACGGTTCGGGCGTTGCAGGAGGAGCGGCGGTAGGCGGCGAGCGGTCGAGCGGTCGAACGGTCGAGCGGTAGCGGGGCGGGGTACGGCGGTCGGCGGTCGGGCCGCACCACGGCCCTACCCGTAACCGAACCGCGGGCTTTAGCCCGCGGCTGCCGCCGTCGCCCTCGTCCATGTCCCTTTTGACGGAACTGCCCGCACGACGTAGGGTGGAGGGGTGCGGAACGTCTATCTCGACACGACGATCCCGAGTTTCCTGGTGACGACCCGCGACGACGCTCTATCGGCGGCGCGGCGCCAGATGACGTTGCGCTTCTGGGAGTCCTACGCCGAGCGGTTCCGCCTTTTCGTGTCCGCCTACGTCGAGGCCGAGATCGCAGCCGGGCAGTGGCCGGGCCGCGAGGACGCGCTGGCGAGGATCGCGGCGCTGCCGCGCTTGCCCGTCACGCCGGCGGTGGACGTGGCGGTAGCGACGTACATCCGGACGCACCTGATGCCCGCCGACGCCGAGGGAGATGCCGCGCACCTGGCGTGCGCTTCGGTTCACGGAATGGACGTCCTGCTGACGTGGAACGTGCGGCATCTGGCGAATCCGCTCAAGGTCGATCGCCTGCAGGTGATCAACCGTCGCCTGGGCCTCGTGACGCCCGTGCTTTGCACGCCCGAGGCCCTGCTGGAGGACGACGATGCCTGAGCCCCGTGACCTCATCGACGAGCTCCGGGAGGTCCGCCGCCGCTTGTGGGTGGAGCACGGCGGCACGCCGGAGAGCGTCTGCAACTGGCTGCGTTCGCTGGACGCGGACCACCCGGAGAAGCTCGGCGTCCCCCCGCCGCGCACCCTGACGGACGACGAAATCGACGAGATCGTCCGGACGTTCGGCGGGTAGCGACCGCGACCGACGTCTGTGCCGAGCGGGGAGGGGTGCGTCCTTCGCCTCGGCCTTGCGTTGACAATCCCACGTCGGTCCTTACCTTCCGCGGGTCTTTTTTCCGCCTCCCGTCGGGAGGCATCCGGGGGTGCATCATGGCAGTGAATTCGGGATTGCTGATCGGATGGACGAGGCCGTACGTCGGGCGCGAGAAGACGGCCCAGCCCAAGTTCGAGGAGTACATCGGGTACCTGGCCAAGCTCCAGGCCGAGAAGAAGATCGAGAGCTTCGAGCCGGTGCTGTGCGACCCGACCGGGCACGACACGCTCGGCGGCTTCTTCCTCGTGCGCGGCGACCAGGCGCGCCTCGCCGAGATCCAGCGCACCGAGGAGTGGAGGGACTGGCTGGCCTTCGGGACGTACAACCTCGACGGCTTCCGCATCGTCGGGTGCGCGCTGGGGGAGTCGATCCCCGACCGCATGAAGCGCTGGCAGAAGCAGTTCTAGCAGGCGAGGCCGGCGGCTCCGAGCGAAGAGTCATCGCGCATCGGGCGCGCGGGCTGCAGCCTGTTTGCGGATCCGGAAAGGGAGAGGTGGGAAGGTCGGCTGGGGAGCGGGGGAGGGTCCGGGTGCGGATGCCCGTGGCGCGGCGCCCCGCCCGCCCTGAGCCGGGTCGAAGGGGCGCCGCGCCCCGGCACCTGCACCACCGCACCGCGCCACCGCGCCAGTCGGCCTCCCCACCTCTCCTTGTCCCCTCCGGAAGAGAAGGGGCTTCCCTCGCCGCTCGCCTCGTGGGATGGTCGGTCGCGTCGCAGTGCGCCCGCAAGGGCCCGGGGCGATCGAGGTGCCATGCGGTTCCTCTTCGTGGTCGACCTGCACGGGGACGAGGAGTCGTACGAGACGGCCCTCCTCGTCGCGCGTGAGGGCGGCGCCGCGGCGGTCGTCAACGGCGGCGACCTCCTGACCCACGGCCTGCGCAACGCGTTCGCCGGGCAGCGCGCGTTCCTGCGCTGGCTGCGGGGCCACTGGTCCGCGGCCCGCGACGCCGGTCTGGCCAACTTCGCCATGTTCGGCAACGATGACGCCCGCGCCCTGGTTGGCGAGCTCGACGCGATGGCCGTCGACGGCCTCGTAACGCGCCTGGACGGCGGCGGGTGGATCGACCTGCCGGGCTCCGGAAGCGACCGCACCGGCGCCGGCGGCTGGACCGTGCTGGGCTTCCCTTGGGTCCCCGACCCGCCGTTCCGGCTCAAGGACTGGTGCCGGCACGACGACCGGGCGCGCCGGAGTCCGCCGCAGTTCGGCACGCCGTTGTTCTCGACGCCCTCAGGGCTGGTCGACGCGGAAGCGGACGCGCTGGCCCGCCTGCCGACCATCGAGGACGAGCTGGCGGCGCTGCCCGCGCCGCCCGATCGCGCCCGGGCCATCCTGGTCGCCCACGGCCCTCCCGCGGGCATCGGCCTGGGGACGACCGGCGACCGGCGCGACGTCGGCTCCCAGGCCTCCGCGCGCTACCTGGAACGCTCGGGCTTCCCGCTCTCGCTCCACGGCCACATCCACGAGTCGCCCCATGTCACCGGACGCTGGTGGGGCCGCCTGGGCCGGACCGTGTGCGTCAACCCCGGCGCCATGGAGCGTCCTCCGTGGGTGCTCGTGGACCTGGACGCCCGGACCCTCGAGCACCGCACGCTGGGGGCGACGACATTCTAGGGAGGGCGGCCGCCCCGGACTGGACCAACCGCCGTTTCCGGTGCATACTCATCCGACTTTTCGCAGCGGCGCCGACCCGAAGGGGGGTGTGGCGCCAACCAGCGTGGAAGAGGAGGACGGAGAAGCGATGAACCGGAAGATCTTGTGGTCTGTGGCGATCGTGGGCGCGATGGCCCTCGTGCTCTCGGGCATCTCCTGCGGCGACGACGACGTCAACCCGTCGGACGGTGGCGACGTCCGCGACGAATCCGGCGGCGGGGACGTCGTCGACGAAGGCGGCGGCGGCGCCTGCCCGCCCACCGCGATCGCCGGCGGCATCTCCACCATGCGCCTGCGCCGGCTCAACATCACCGCCCCCGAAGCCATGCGCAACCGCATCCTCCAGCAGCTCATCAATACTTCCATGGACGACGAGCTCTTCATCTGGCTCATGCGCTTCGACGGCATCGGCTCCGGGACCATCAACCTCGAGACCGGCTCCGGACAGGCCGCCACCGCCGCGGCCACCTACTCCTTCCTGCCCGACCCCTACCCGCCGGACAGCATGATCATGGCCGAGACCGACCTCGACTTCTCGCTCTCGGGCGACCCGATTCCCAGGCTTGACGTGCCCATGTGGTCCGAGGGCGATGCCTTCCCGGATCCGCCCCTCCTCGTCCTGCCGCTGCGCGAGCTGGACATCTCGGGGACCTTCAGCGCCGACCACCTGACCATCGGCTACTTCGACGAGACGGCCGCCGACTGGGTCGATGGCGGCCTGCTCCAGGGCAAGGTCACCGTCGCCGACGCCCAGGCCACGGTCATCGAAGACCTCGGCATGACCCTCTGCGGCCTCATCTCCGGCAACACCGGCGTCGCCAGCGACCCCTCCGACGACTGCAACCCCGCCGATCGCCCGTGGGACAACGAGCCCGACGCCATGGTCGGCACCGACGAAGCGTACTTCATGACCGGCACCATCTCCGCCTCCGCCGTCTGCATCGAGTAACCCTGGCCTCCCCGCTTCAGTCGTTGTAAGCTACGCGCCCAACGACGGCATCCCACGATCCGTCGGGGGAAGGAGGAAGCGCGATGAAGACCCGCGTTTCGCTTGCCATCTGGCTCATCCTGGGGGTGCTCGCCGGCTGCGGCGACGATGCCTCGTCCGAGGACGCCGACATTCTCGAGGAGACCGGCGACGAAGCCGGTGACGTCACCGGCGACGACGGACTCGACACCGAGGACGGCGATATCCCCGAAACCACCGAAACCGATACCGAAATCGAGGCCGAGACCGACGCGGCCGACGACGGCGACGCCGAGGAAACCGACGTCCCGTTCTGCGCCGCCAACCCCGACGGCACCCCGTGCGACGACGGCGACCTCTGCACCACCGGCGAATCCTGCTCCGGCGGAATCTGCAGCGGCGGCACCGCGGTCACCTGCGACGACTCCGATCTCTGCACCGACGACGCCTGCGACCCCGCGACCGGCGATTGCGCCTACACCCCCAACACCGCCCCGTGCGACGACGGCGACCCCTGCACCCTCGACGACGCCTGCAACGCCGGCGATTGCGCCTCGGGCGCCCCACGCGACTGCACCGCCTTCGACGACGATTGCAACGTCGGCCGCTGCAACTCCCTCGACGGCACCTGCTACGCCGACCCCGTCGCCGACGATACCCCGTGCGACGACCTCGACGCCTGCACCTCCGGCGAGCTCTGCGCCGCGGGCCTCTGCGGCGGCGCCACCACCACCGACTGCTCCGCCCTCGACGATCAGTGCAACCTCGGCGTCTGCCTCCCCGCCGACGGCACCTGCGCCGCCGAACCCGTCCCCGACGACACCGCCTGCGACGACCTCGAAACCTGCACCACCGCCGACGTCTGCCTCGCCGGCGCCTGTACGGGCGTCCGACCCGACGTCGACGGCGACGGCTACTCCGCCCTCGGATGCCTCGACGGCGACGACTGCGAGGACACCCTCTGGGACGTCAACCCCGGCGCCGTCGAAGGCCCCGTCGGGCGCGCCACCTGCTTCGACCGCCTCGACGACGACTGCGACGGCTTCTCCGACTTCGCCGATACCGCCTGCGACGGACTCGACTTCGGCATCCTCGACTCCCCGGCCACCGCCGAGGTCAACGCCGGGGCGATGTCGCCCCTCATCCGCTGCCGCGCCTACGAGCCGGGCGAGACCGAGACCCCCGGACCCATGACGGGCCTCACCGTCCAGGTCGGCGTCGGCCCGTACCGCACCGATCCCACCGACAGCGCCGCCTGGACCTGGTCCGCCATCGATTACCTCGGCCAGGGCGGCCCGAGCAGCTTCTCCGACGTCTTCGCCGGCTCCTTCGCCGCCCCGGCCCCGGGCCAGTACAGCTACGCCTGCCGCTTCTCCACCGACGCCGGCACCACCTGGCTCTACGCCGACACCGACGGCAACGGCGCCGCCTCCCCGGCCAACGGCATCCAGGTCGATCGCCTCGGCACCGTCACCGTCATCGTCAACAACCACCTCCTCCTCACCGAAGTCTGCGTCGTCTCGACCGGTCGCGAGTTCGTCGAAATCCACAACCCCACCGCCAACCCCGTCGACCTCTCCAACTACTTCCTCACCGATACCGCCGACTCCATGACCACCTGGCGCTACTGGGACCTCGTCACCGGCTCCGGCTCCATCCGCTCCTGGGACTTCGTCGCCCACTTCCCCGCGGGCTCCACCATCCCCGCCGGCGGACGCATCACCATCGCCATGGGCAGCGCCGTCAACTTCAACCTCAACTTCAGCGCCGACCCCGACTACGAGCTCTGCCCGGGCTCGCCCGACGACGGCTCCGTCCCCAACATGGTCCCCGCCTGGCTCGGCGCCGCCTGCGGCGCCACCGGACCGCTCAACAACTCCTCCGAGACCCTCGTCCTCTTCTACTGGAACGGCACCACCGACCTCGTCCAGGACGTCGACATCTTCCAATGGGGCAACACCGACGAAGCCGTCGTCAAGACCGGCATCACCCGCGACGGACCCGACGCCGGCACCGGCACCTCCGCCTACCTCTCCGACTCCGCCGTCGCATCCCAGTTCGCCTACACCCCGGCCCCGCACGCGACGACCGCCACCTTCGAACGCCTCGAGCTGGGTGAGAGCACCGAATCCTCCTCCGGCGGCAACGGCATCACCGGCCACAACGAGCCCAGCGAGGACTACACCACCACGTGGCGCACCTCCACCGCCGCCACCCCCGGCACCTAGCGGAGCGAGGACCCTCGGTCCGCATGTCGTTCGCCCCCAACCCCCGCCTCTCAGCGCCCTCAGCGCCTCAGCGGTGAGTTCCCCTCCGTGCCCTCCTCCCTCCTCCGTGCCCTCCTCTTCCGCAGGGCCGCCGCCGCCGCCCTCGCCGCCACCGCCGCCCTCGCCCTCGTGGCCTGGGCGCTGCAAGTCGTGCGCGTGGCGCCCGAAGTGTTGACGTCCGACACGCCGGGCGCCCTCGTCGCCCAGGTCGTGTTCCTCCCGCTCGTCCCCATCGTCTCCTTCGTGCTCCCCGTCGCGCTCGCCGCCGGCATCCTCGTCGCCGGCAGGCGCCTCCGCGCGGAAGGCACCCTCGACGCCCTCGCGGCCGCGGGGATCGCCCCGCGCAGGATCGGCACGCCGTTCCTCGCCCTCGTCCTCCTCGCCGCCGGCGTCGCCGGCGGCGCGGCCCTGGTCGGCGAGCCGCTCGCGTTCGGCGCGCTGCGCGACGCCGCCCCCACGCTCGCCGCCGCCGCCTTCTCCGGGCGCGCCGCGCCCGGGTCCTTCGCGCCCGCCGGACCCGGCACCGACGTCTACGTCGGCCGGCGCGACCTCGACGCCTGGCGCGACGTCCTGCTCGTCCGCCGCGGCGCTCCGGGGGACGTCACCGAGCTCGCTGCCGCCGCCCTGCGCCTCGCGGACACCCCGGGAGACGGCATCGCGCTCGAGCTGCGCGACGGGACCATCCGCTCCGCCACCCGCGACGGCGTCGTCACCGCCTCGTTCGCCCGCCTGCGCCTGCCGTTCGACGTCCAGGCCCTGCGTTCGCGCATCGAGGCCATGCTGCCGGCCGGCATGGCCGCGCCGCCCTCCGCCGTCTTCGACGCGGCAACCCTCGGCACCGCTTCGCCGCGCGACCGCTACCTCGTCCTGCGGCGATGGGCCGCGCCCCTGCAGGCGATCCTCTTCGGTCTGTTCGCCGCCGGCCTGGCCCTCCGACCCGCCGGGACGATCCGCGGCGCCCTCGTGCTCGCCGCCGTCGTCGTCCTCACGCACGCCCTCCTGCGCCTCCTCGAGCCCGCCGCCGCGGGCGGACCCGCACCCCCGTGGGCCGCGGTGCTGGCGCCCCACGCCCCCGCCGCCCTCGCCGCCGCTCTCGCCTTGACCCGCCTTTACTTGGCCAAACCCGTTTGATACGCTGCGCGCGGCCGAGTGCCGACCGGATCGGAATCGAGGAGCCCGATGACCAGGTGCCCCCACTGCGGACAAACCCACGGCCCCGACAACCACTTCTGCGGCGTCACCGGCCAGCCCCTCGACCTCGGCCCCCGACTCCTCGGGCAGGTGCTCCTCGACCGCTTCGAGGTCACCAGCCTCGTCGGCGAAGGACCGCTCGCCGTCGTCCTCCTCGCCTCCGATCGGTCCCAGGGCAACCGCAACGTCGCCGTCAAGATGCTGCACCCGCGCTACGCGCGGGACGCGGCCGCGACCGAGCGCTTCCTCGCCGAGGCGCGCAAGGCCGGCGAGCTCGGCCATCCGAACCTGGTCCCGGTGCTCGCCGTCGGCCGCGATCCCGGCGGAGCTCCGCTCGTCGTACGCGAGTTCCTCGACGGCCTCTGCGCGGCACGCTGGGTACGCGAACGCGGCGCCATGCCCGTCGAGCTGGCCGCGTGGGTCGTGGCCGGCGTCCTGTCCGCCCTCAAGGCCGTCCACGAGGCCGGCCTCTACGACGGCGACCTCACGGCCGACGACGTCTTCCTCCTGCGCGGGCCCGGCGACGGCGTCGTCGTCAAGGTGCTCGACCTCGGCGAGTGCCACCTCAAGCGCGCCGCCCTCGCCGCGGGCGCCCTCGGCCCCGAAGCCCAACGGGCCTGGGCCCCCGAACAGGTCCGCTCCGGCGTCGTGAACGAGCGCTCCGACATCTTCGCCGCGGGCGCCGTCCTTTACCAGCTCGTCACCGGCAAGCCGCCGTACCCCGAAGGCATCCCGCCCGCGCCCCAGGTGATCCCGATCCCGCCCACGCCGTCCGCCCTCCAGCCGGGCCTCAACCGCAAGCTCGACCTCCTGGTGCGCCGCGCGATGTCGCTCCTGCCGACGGATCGCTACGCGAACGCCGCGGCCTTCCTGGAAGCCCTGGCCGCGTTCGTCCCCCCGGCCCCGCCGAAGGTCGATTGGGCCGGCAAACCCGCGACGCCCGCCGCCGGCTTCGTCGTCGTCGCCCACGCCGCGCCCGCGCCCGCCGCGCCCGCCGCGGCCCCGGTCGCCGCGCGCGGCGGCATGCACAAGGCCACCCTCATCGGCGCGCCCCTCGCGCTCCCCGGCGGCCCGGCGATCGCGCCCCCCGCCGCCGCTCCCGCTCCCATGGCCGTGCCCTCCGGGTTCGTCCCGGGCGCAGCCGCTCCCGCGGTGCCCGCTCCGGCTCTCGGCCCGTCCACCGCCCGCATGCCCGTCGGCGCCGCCGCCGCCGCCCTGGCCGCCGGCGCCAGGCGCCCCGGCGCCGCCGACGCCACCGCGCCGACCATGCCGATGCCCGTCATGGACGCCGCGATGCCGCCAGGCACGCCGCTCGCGCCGAGGGCGCCCGGACCGTCACTCGACCGGGCCGCGGCCATGCCGCCGTTACAAAAACCCGAGCAGGTTGCGGCGACGTCGCCGTTTCAAATCGAGACGACGGCCGCCAAGGGCGGCAAGGCGAAGTGGATCGTGCTGGTCGTCGGCCTTCTCGCGGCCGCGATCGTCGGCGTCGTCATCTTCGCGACCGGAGGCGACGACGGGGCCGCCAGGCCGCCGGGCACCGTCCCCGCAGCCGCCGACGCCGCGGCGAAACCCGCGGCCGACGCCGGTGCCGCGCCCGCTCCGGCGGACGCCGGCGCCGCCGAGGCTGCCGCTCCTGCACCCGCGGACGCAGCGGCGGCCGAGGCTGCCGCTCCGGTCGAAGAGGACGCGGGCGCGGCCGAGGAAGCCGGACCCGACGTCGAAGAGGCGGCACCCGAGGCGGAACCCGAGGAAGCGGACGCGGCCGGCCCGGATGCGGAGCCGGACGTCGTGGACGAAGGACCGGAAGAAGTCGAGGAGGCCGAGGCGGAGGCCGAGGCGGAAGCCCAGGTGGCCGACGCCGGCGCGGCGGAAGTGGCGGCTGCACGCGACGCGCGCGTGCGCGAGACGGCAGCGCCGGACGCCGGACCCGCGCGGGACGCCGCCGGTCGCGAGGCCGCGGCACGGGATGCCGCGACGCGCGAAGCGGCGCCCAGGGACACGACCGCCCGCGATGCCGGGTCCGCGACGACCGATCGCGCGCGTCCGCGGGATGCCGGCGCGCAGCGCGAAGGACGGACCGGCATCATCCGCGATATCGGACTTTGAGCGCCCGGAGCGGCACGGACGGGCCACGGGCGGGGCGGGGATTCGGGGAACGGCAACGCGGCGCCCGCCGACACGAGGCGCCGGGAAGGCGGAGGCGGCGATGGTGCGCAACATCAGGCTTCGCGGCGTGACGAGCCTCGTGCTCGGACTGGCCCTGATCGCCCCGGCGGCGGCGGGCGCCCAGCAGCTCGACGACCAGACGCGGCAACATGCCCGGGAGGTGTGGGCCGCGGCCGTCGAAGACTACGACGCCGGCCGCTACGAGGAAGCCCTGCCGGGCTTCCGCGAGGTCTACGACCTCACCCACAAGGCCGAGGCCCTGCTGTCCATGGCCCAGTGCTACTTCTACCTCATGGATCCCGTGAACGCGATGACCTACTTCCGCCGCGCCCGCGCCGCGCTCGGCGCGGACATCGACCCCGAAACGCAGGCCGACATCGAGAACAAGATGGAACGCCTGCGCGACAAGGTCGGGATCCTGCTCATCGACGTCAACATCGACGGCGCCAACATCGAAGTCGAAGGCGAACGGGTCGGCCGGTCGCCCATCCTGGATCCGATCTACGTGCTGCCCGGCCACGTCACCGTCCGCGCCTCCGGCACCTCCGGCGCCTCCGCCGAACAGCAGGTCGTCGTCGACGGCGGACGCGAGACCCACGTCTCGCTCGAGCTGACCACGATCGGCGAGGGCCCGGGCGAAGGTCCGGGCGAGGGCCCCGGCGAAGGCCCCGGCGAGGGTCCGGGCGAAGGTCCCGGCGAAGGTCCGGGCGAAGGCCCGGGCGAAGGCCCCGGCGAAGGCCCCGTGGAGCCCCCGCCCCCGCCCCCGCCTCCCAGCGGACCGGGCCGGCTCGTCGTCGAGTGCGACGTGCAGGACGCGACCGTCGTCGTCAACGGCGAGCGCGTGGGGCGCGCCCGGATCGAGGACGAGCTGGAATCGGGCACGTATCTGGTCGAGATCTCCGCCGACGGCTACGAGCCGTACTCCGAGACGATCTCGATCTACCCCGAGCAGGAGACCAGCCTGCGCGTCAGCCTCATGTCCTCGGAGCTCGCCGGCCTCGACCCCATGTGGTTCTGGCTCGGCGTCGGCGCCACCGGCGCCCTGGCCGCCGCCACCATCGGCACCGGCGTCGGCGCCGCCATGTACAACGGCGACGCCGACGATTATCTCGTGCAGATCCGCCAGCAGACCATCGACGGCCTGCAGCCGCGCCCGGCCGGCTGCGGCGGCGCCAGCCCCGCCGACGACCCGGCCTGCTGGGCGCCCTTCACCGCGCGCAGCGTCCGCCTCCAGGAGCTCCACGGCGAAGCCGCCGACACGGCGGACAGCCTCGAGATCGCCACCTGGGTCCTCCTCGGCCTCACCGCCGCCGCCGCCGGCGGCACCGTCTACCTCTTCCTCGAAAGCGCCCCGCTGTTCGGCGGCTCCGACGCCGACATCACCTTCGCTCCCATCGCCACCGAGAGCGGCATGGGCCTCGGCGCCTGGGGCACCTTCTGACGTTTCGCGCTCCGCTCTCCGTCATCCTCCTGCTCGCGGTCGCCTCGCCTGCCCTCGCCCAGGAAGAGGTCGTGGAACGGGCCGATCCCGACACCGCCGCGGTCGCCCTGCCCGATCCCGGACCCCGGCCCGGATACCCGCAGGCCCACCTGTGGCGCCCCCTCGCTTTCGAACAGTGGCAGGTCGAGCTTGCGGCCGACGGACGCCTGGGCCTGGACGCGGCAGCCGAATGGAAGCCCTCCGACGTCGTCTTCGGCGGCTCGCTCGGCCTCCTCGACGAGCTGCAGGCCGGCGTGCTCTTGGACCTGCGCGCGGCGCCCGAGCCCGGCGCCGCCGAGCGGGTCGCGCACGCGCTCGAGCTCGAGGCGACCTACGCCGTCTTCACCTCCGGCGCGCAACACCTGGCCCTCGCCGGCTCGATCTGGTTCTGGATCACCTTGCGCGAGGACCCCGCGCTCGTTCTCGCGCCGACGGTGTTCGGCGTCTGGCGCGTCGTGGACATGTTCGGGTTCCGTGCGGCGTTGTCCGTGCCCGTCCGCCTCCAGATCAAGCAGGACGAGCAGATCTGGGTCGAGATCCCCGGCGCGTTCTCCACGGCGCTGCGGTTCGACGCCGGCGCCGACACCGCGCTGCTGTTCGTGCTCCGCCCCGAGTTCCAGCCGCTGGACTGGCTGTGGGTCGCGGTCGGCGCGGGAGTCGCCGCCCGCGGCACCGACGACGTCGTCGTGCCGCTCGACTTCGAGCTCGGCCTCACCCCGTGGGGCCCGATCGATGTCTTCGCCAACTTCGCCTTCCCCGATCTCCAGAGCATCGGCACCGACAAGCGCACCCTCACCGTCGGCCTCCGCGGCCGCATCTGAGCGGATGCCCTGCGACGGCCGCGGAGCGGGGGAGCTGAAACCACCGATGGACACCGATGGACACCGATGGGGAAGGGCAGGGCGCGTGCGGAGAGGGAAGAAGGAAACCACAGATGGACACAGATGAACACAGATGGGAAAGGGTAGGGTGGTCGCGGAGAGAAACGGGGGGAACTACCGCAAGAGAGGCGATTCGCCGCACGCCGCGCAAACGGGCACGGAGGGTTTTCCCTCGCCGTCATGTCGCGTGAACACGGGATGACCACAGGTCGGGCACTTCGCCGGCGGCTCGGAGTCCAGTAGCGCCACACACTCGAGACGCACACCCGCCGCCGCCAGCTCCCGCGCCAGGACCTCGCCCGCGGGAGAGACGTACACCCGCAATCCGCCTTCCTCCACCCGCGCCGCAGCCAGCCCGCACCGGTTCCAGAACCCCTTGTCCACCAGCAAACGCCGCCCCGCCGCCGTGCGATCCACCCGATGCCGCACCGCCGGACGCAGCCCCTCGACGATCCTCCGCAGCACCGCGAACACGTCGTCCCCCGCGACGAACGCCTCGAACCACGGCCGCACCGGCACCTCGGACAACAGCGCGACCGGTCGCGCAGGCACGGCAAGCGCCGTCGCTGCACCGGCCGTCGCTTCCGCCACGGACCGCTCCTTCGACCGCTCGTCCACCGCCCCCGGTCCGAACGACGCCGCGAACTCCGCCACCACCACCCTCAACCCGCTCGTCCCGTCCACCGCCAGCACCGACTCGATCCCCGCGAACGCCGTCGCCGCCGCCTCGTCCCGCAGGAACCACTCGCGCAACGCGCCCCGGGCCAACGTGACCCCCGGCGCCTCCGCCGCCCACCCCTCCACCCGGAACGACAACGCCCGCCGCACCCGCTCCGCAAACGGATCCGGGATTCCCGCAGCAGGCCCCGAAGCACGGGCAAGCAGCGCCTGCCCATGCCACCCACCTTCCCCGGATTCCCCCGCCAGTTTCCCTTCGCCTCTGCGTCTCTGCGCCTCTGCGCGAAAACTCCCTTCCCCGCCAAACCCCGCGCCCGTACGCTCGTACTCCCGCCGCAGCACCCGCCGCGAAACCCCCAGCTCCAGATCGTCCCACGGGCACACCGCTCGAGCGGGGATCTCTCCGGACAGGGCAGCGGTGTCGAGACCCTCCGCCGCGAGCCGGCGCACGATGCGGGAGGCGTCGCTCACGCGCAGCTCGCCGTCGTACGCGATCCGGTCCTCGATCGACGCGCGGACCAGCGCCGGCGTCGCCGCACGTCCCGCCCGGCAGAGCAGCGTCGCCGCCCGGATCTCCTCCGCCGAAGCCGAGACCCGGAACTCCGCGCCCGCCCCCCGCGCCGCCTCCTCCAGCCGCCGCAGCGCCTCGCGCACGTCCCGGAGCGGCGCGAACCCCAGCGGCGTCCCCGGCGCCGGGAAAAGCGGCATCGCACTCGCCAGCACGCGCAAACGCGGCGCCGCCCGCGCGATGTCCGCGAACAGCTCGGACGCCTCGCCCAGGTCCGCGTCCGTCTCCAGGCCCGTCGCGATGAAGAACAACTTCGCCTGCCGCAACCCGCCCCGGTGCATCGGCCCGAGGAGCTCGGGCAGCAAGCCGGCGTCGAACCGCTTCCCCAGCCACTCCCGCAGCCGCGCGCTCATCCCCTCGACCCCGACCGTCAGCTCCCGCTTCCCCAGCCGCGGCAGCAGCGCGGCCAGCGCCGGCGAACGCACGAACGAGATCCCCGCCAGACTCTTGGCCGACAGCCGCGGGTAGATCTGCAGCAGCCGGCGCAGGAGCTCGAACAGCCCGCGCTGGCATCCCAGGTCCGGCGACAGGAGGTTCAAGTCCGTCGCCGCCAGCGCGGCCTTCATCCGCCGCGCGATCTCCACCACCAGCTCCGGGCTCGTCTGCCGGTGCGGTCCCATCGCCCACCCGTCGCGGCAGAACCGGCAGCGGTGCGGACAGCCGAACGCCACCGGCAGCGTCTCCTCGCCCGCCTCCCCTGTCCACGGCAGGAACGCGCCGTCGTAGCCGCGCCACGCCTCCGGCGGATCGTCGCGACGCGGCACCGGCATCGGCAGCGGATCGTGTGCGGGGCGTCGCGCGCGGATGCCCTCCAGCCGTCCGCCGCGATGGACGTGCTCGTACCACGCCGGGACGTAGAGGCCGGAAACGCGGCGTGCCAGCTCCTCCAGCACCTCCCCCCGCGCCGCCCCCCGAGCCCGGCTCTCGGCGACGATCGACAACACCTCGCGCAACGCACCCAGACCGTCGCCGACCGCCACCGCGTCGACCAGCCCGTCGCCCCCGGCGTCGTCCACGGCGCCATGGAGAAAGGTCGCCACGGGCGCGGAATGGCCACCCAGCAGCACCAGGGGACACGACGGATCGGCGGCGCGCGCCGCGCCGGCCAGCGGGATGCCCGACGCGCGGAGCAGTCGCGGGAGGTTCAACGCCTCCTGGACCACGGTGAGCGTGATGCCCAGGACGTCGAAGCCGCGCGCCGGCCGGCCCGAAGCCGATCCGACCCAGCCCGGCGGCTCGGCACCCCGCGGCTCGCGCGGCGGACGGTACGCGACCTCGCCGTACACGCCCGGCACACCCCGCGCGGCCCACAACAGCGCCCGGTGCGTCACCGAGGCCTGGACCTGCGCCGCCGTCGACAACCGGCAGAGCAGCAGCCGCAGCGCCGCACGCTCGAAACCCGAAGGATCGGGCCCGCCGGGCTCGGGTACGCTCACTTCTCGGGGGTGATACCCAGGAGCTTGTCCATCGATGCCTGGTCCGCCGGCGTGAAGGTGTACTCCGGGAATTCGGCCGAGCTGACCCAGCGCCAGTCCGCGATGCGCAGCTTCTGCAGGTTCTCGTCCAGGAGCGCGCACTCGTACAGGTACAGCTCCACCTCGTAGTGCTCGTACGGATGCCGCACGAACGAGAGCAGGTTGCCGACCTTCACCTGCACGCCCAGACGCTCCAGGATCTCGCGGCGCAGCGCCGCGGGGTCGCTCTCCCCGGGCTCCACCTTCCCGCCGCAGAACTCCCAGAGATCGGGCAGCACGCCGGAGGCGCGACGCTGCGTGATGAGATAGCGGCCCTCCCGCTCGATGACCGCGGCGACGACTCGAATGGTCTTCTTGCCCGGCATGATCTAGCGCACCCGGATCGCGACGTCGTCCACGAACCAGCCGTCGGCCGTCGCCGCGGTGTCGCTGCCGAAGACGAAGCGGAACGCGAACTGCGACGTGAGGTACGCGGCCGGCACCGCGATCGTCTCCTGGACCCAGGCGCCCGACGCGCCGAGGAAACCGTCGAGCCCGTCGACGTAGATCGAGCCCTCGCAACCCGCCGCGTCCATCACCACCGCGCCGTCCCAGCCCCCCGCCGGCGCCAGCGCCGTCCACGTCTCCCCGCCGTCGCCCGTCACCTCCACCAGCCCGCCGTCCGAGGAGTCCGCGGCCTGCGAGAACTGGTGCCAGTGCCAGAACACGATGTCCACCACGTACGAGCCCGTCGCGCAGGGCGCAAGGTCGAGCGTCGGAGACAGCAGCCCGCCGCGTTGGCAGTTCGGATAATTCCCCGCCAGGCCCGTCGTCCAGCACCGGTTCGTCGTCGCCGTGCCGTGGCATCCCGCCGGACCCGTCGTCGGCTCTCCCAGCTCCCACGGATCCCACGCGCCCGTCACCGGCGCGTCGACCGCCGCGTGCGTCCACCCGGCTTCCCCTCCGTTGAACGTCCACGCCTCCGCCAGATCCGTGCAGCGCGGCCCCGCATCCTCCCGCGGCGCGTCCTCCCGCGCCTCCTCGGCCGCATCGCCGTCGTCCGTCGCCTCGCCGTCGCCGCCCTCGGTCCCGTCCTCGCGCCCGTCCTCGCGCCCGTCGTCAGCCCCGTCGTCGACCACGTCGACGTCCCCGCCGTCCCCCTCGCCGTCAACGTCGCCGCCGTCCGCGTCCGCGTCCGCACCGGGCTCGTTGCAGATGCACAGGTTGTCCTCGCACGTCCCGCCCGGCAGGCCGCGCTCGAGGCACGACGAGAAGCACGTCTCGAACGTGCAGCCGGTCACCGTGTCCGGCTGCGAATCGTCGTCGCCTGCGCACGCGAGGTACCCGGCCGTTCCCGCGGCGGCGAACAGCAGCACGCCTTGCTTGAGCACCCGTCGAAGATCGATCCCGTCTGATCCGGTCGCCATCGGCTTGACCTCCGCGGCGCAAGTATGACAATCCTGCGACCCGAGGTCCAGGCCCGTGTTGCACCGCGTCATCACAGCACTTCTCGTCAACGAACAAGCGGGCTGCCCGCGTCCCGTATCCGAACCGCGAGCTTCGGCCCGCGGCGGGCCCCGCCGGTTCCGCAGCGCCCGCTGGACGTACCTCCTCCTTCTGGTGGTCGTCGCCGGCTGCGCTCGCAAGGGCGCCGGAACTCCGGCGACCGATCCCGTCGACGCGGCCGATGCCGCCGCCCAACCGGAGGCCGCGGCGCAGGCCGAGGCCGCGACCGTCGTGACCGCCCCGGGCGGCTTCACGCCCTGCCGCACCACGTGGCTCCTCCCCGCCGACCCCGAGGCGCGGCTGCTGGGCGGCGCGCTCGCCGGCGGCATCGCCGCACTCCTGCTCGAGCGCTCCGGCTCCCCGCTCCTCCTCCTCGTCGGCGGCGCGGCCCGCACCGCCTCCGTCGCCCTGCCCGATGAACCGACCGGCGAAGAGGACGCCGGCGCCTGCGGACCGCTGCAGGGCAGCGTCGCGTCCTATGGTGACCGCTTCCTCGTCGCCTATGGACACCTCGCGTCCGGACGCCTCGCGCTTCGCGTGCGTGCCGTCACGCCCGAGGCGCGCCTGCTTCCCGTCGACCGGCCCGGCCGCCCGGGCGCGGCCGGCGAGCCGGTCTTCTCGACCCCGGCGCCCGACGGCGACCTCGCCATCCGCCTCGACGTCTATCCCGCGGGCGTCGTCCTCGCCGTCTCCGGCCCCGGCGTCTCGCAGACCATGACCGTCAGCCCCACCGGCGCCCCGCTCGACGCCGACAAGCTCGGCTGGTCGCTCGTACCCGCTCCCTCCGGCTCCGGCGCGCCCTGGCTGCTCCCGCCGCCGTTCGCCGACAGCATGGCCCCGCGCTACGTCGGGCCGCTCGGCGACGCCGCGCTGACCGTCGAGGACGGCCAGGGAATCGCCATGCTGGTCCGCCGCGCCGCGGGCCCCGAGCCGCTCCGCTTCGACGACGGCTGGGTGCCCGCCGCGGGCGAGCCCGCCTGGTTCGCGCCGAACCGGATCCTCCGCCTGCTCCCGGGTCCCGGGCCGCTGCGCGGCGTCGCCTACGACACGAAGGGCCGCGCCGACTCGCGACTCGAGCTTCCCGCGGGGGTCGCGCCGCTCGCCGTGTCGCGCGACGGCCGGATGGTGCTGTTCGTCGAGCCCACGGGGGCCGTCGGCGCGTGCGACGCGGACGCTCCCGCGCACCTGCCGCTCATCGTCGACCCGGGTGCCGCGCTGGCCTCTCCGGGCACCGGCGCCTCGACCTGCGGGCGCGAGCGCTGACGTGGACGTCCTCCACGCCGGCGAGCTGTACTCCGTCGCCTGCGCCGCCCTCTGGGCGGTCGCCACGATCCTCTTCCGCAAGAGCGGCGAAGAGATCCCACCGGTCGCGCTGAACCTCTTCAAGAACACCTTGTCCCTCGCGCTCTTCGCCGCCAGCCTCGCACTGCGCTCCGACCGGTTCTTCCCCGCCGAGGTCCCGGGCCGGGACTGGGCCGTCCTGCTGCTCAGCGGCGCCGTGGGCATCGGCATCGCCGATTCGCTGTTTTTCGCCGCTCTCAACCGCCTGGGCGCCAGCGGCAACGCCATCGTGAGCTGCCTCTACGCCCCTCTTGCCGTGCTCGCCTCCTTCGCCTACCTGCACGAATCGATCGGACTGTCGCTCCTCGCGGCCACCGCCCTCATGGTCGGAGCCATCCTGCTCGGCACGCGCACCCCGGCGACCGCGCCCTCCCGCGCCGACGCGCGCCGAACTCTCGCCGGCGTCGCCCTCGGCTCGGTCTCCATGCTCCTCATGGCCGTCGCCATCGTCTTCGCCAAACCCGTCCTCGACCGCACGGACCCGTGGTGGGCCACCACCGTGCGCGTCGCCGGGGGCCTCGTCTTCCTCGGCCTGCAGGGACTCCTGCCGCGCCACCGCGCCGACGTCGCACGGGCCTTCCGGCCCGGCCGCGCCTGGACCCTCATGGTCCCCGCCACCGTGATCGGCTCCTACCTCGCCATGATCGCCTGGATCGCCGGCATGAAATACGCCCAGGCCAGCACCGCCGCCGTGCTCAACCAGACCAGCACCCTGTTCACCGTCGTCCTGGGCTGGCTGTTCCTGCGCGAGGCCGTCACCGCACGTCGAGTCGTCGCCGTCGCCTTCGCCTTCGCCGGCGCCGTCATCGCCGTCACCTGACCCGCCGGCGCCACGCCGCCACCGCCGCCTGCCCCAGCGCCAACCCGCCGTCGTTCGCAGGCACCAGCGCCGGCACGTGCACCCGCAGCCCCGCACGCTCCAGCCGCCCGTGGAGCAGCTCCACGAGCAGGCGGTTCTGCATCGCCCCGCCCGACAACACCACGTCCACCAGCCCAGCCCCCGATGCCGCCTCCCCAGCCAGCGACGCGAAGGCCGCCGCGAGCGCACGGTGGAACTCGAGCGCCCAACGCGCACGCCCGTCGTCGTCGAGCCCGTCGGCAAGCGCGCGCACCGCGGCCCGCAGGAACTCCGCCGGGTCCGCCTCGAGCATCCCCCCTTCGTCCCGGACAATCGCGAAAGGAACGGCAGGCTCGCCCGCCGGGTCCGAATCCCTCGCCAGCGCGCGCCGCGCCGCGACCTCAAGCCCCATCGCGACCTCGCCCTCGAACGTCGCCGTACCCGGCCCGCCCAGGAGCACGCCCACCGCGTCGAACAGACGGCCCGCCGACGACGTGCGCAAGACCCGCGGCGCCCGCACGGCCGCACGCACGGCCGAGGCCAGCTCGCGATCGCACGCGTCGAACGCGGGCACCCGCTCGTCCGGGACCTCCAGCCCCAGCGCCGCCGCGCACGCCAGCGCCGCGCGCACCGGCTCCCGGATCGCCGCGTCGCCGCCCGGAAGGGGCAGGGGACGCAGCCGCGCCGTGCGCCGGAAACCGCCGTAGTCGCAGACCAGCGTCTCGCCCCCCCAGATCGTCCCGTCCTCCCCGAACCCCGTCCCGTCCAGCGCCAGACCCACCGCCGGCCCTCCGAGACCGGCCTCGACCATCCCCGCCGCCACGTGCGCATGGTGGTGCTGCACCGCCTCGACCGGCACGCCCAGGCCCCGCGCGAACGACGACACCGCATAGCCGGGATGCGGGTCGCAGCCGACGACCACCGGCGCGATGCGCAGCCACCGCGAGAGATTGGCGCGGACCTCCTCGAGGAATTCGAGCGCCTCCACCGTGTCGGTGTCGCCGAGGTGCTGGCCCAGCACCGCCCGGCGACCCTCGGCCAGGCAGATCGCACCCTTGAACGACCCGCCGATCCCGAGCGCCGGCACCGCGTCGAACGGCAGCTCCGTCGCAATCGGCACGTAGCCGCGCGCTCGCCGGACCAGCGACAGGCGCCCGCGGTGGACGAAGCCCACCGAATCGTCGCAACGGTTCCAGATCGGTCGGTCGTGGTCCAGGAACAGGTCCGCGATCCCCCCCAGCCGCTCGAACGCCTCCTCCCCCGTGCAAATCGGCTCGTCCCGCCGGTTCCCGCTGGTCATCACCAGCAGCCGCGGCGCTCCCGCCGCGAACAGCAGGTGGTGCAGCGGCGAGTAGGGCAGCATCACCCCCAGGTGGTCCTGGCCCGGCGCGACCGCCGCCGCGACGCCGGCCCCGCCCCGCCGCGGAAGCAGCAGGATCGGCGCCGCGGGACTCGTGAGGAAACCCTCCGCGACCGCATCGACGACGCACGCCGCGCGGGCGGCGTCGAGCGACGCGGCCATCAACGCGAAGGGCTTGTTGCCCCGCCGCTTGCGCTCCCGCAGGCGCGCCACCACGCCCTGGTCGGCCGCGTCGCACGCCAGCAGGAAACCGCCGATCCCCTTGAGCGCCACGATGCGCCCGTCGCCCAGCGCCCGGGCGGCCGCGGCCGGCGGCTCGGCCGAAGCGATCGTCTCGCCGCGCGGGTCGCGCAGCCGCACCCGCGGCCCGCAGGCGGGACAGGCGATCGGCTCCGCGTGGTACCGCCGGTCCAGCGGATCCTCGTACTCCCGCCGGCAGTCCGCGCACAGCGCGAAACCCGCCATCGTCGTCGCGCGCCGATCGTAGGGGACGTCGCGCACGATCGTGAAACGCGGCCCGCAGGCCGTGCAGTTGGTGAACGGGTACCCCAGACGTCGCCCCGGCTGCCGCAGCGTCTCCTCCACGCACTCGGGGCACGTGGCCAGATCGGCGGGAAGCAGCGACGCCGCCCCCGGCACCTCGACGCTCGGCTCGATCGCGAAGCGCTCCTCGCCCGCCACGACATCGATCGCTTCCACCAGGACCTCATCGATGCGCATCGGCGGATGCGCCGTCGCCCGCAGCCGCTCGGCGAATCCCCGCACCGCCTCGCCCGGACCCTGTACCTCGATCACCACCCCCGCCGTCGTGTTCGCCACCCGCCCCACCCGCCCCCCCGCCACCGCCGTGCGCAGCACGTGCGGCCGGAACCCCACGCCCTGCACCACCCCCCGCACGAGGAGCCGGCTGCGTTCCATCGGGAGCGTTCCGCCCATGGCGCCGGGATCCTACCGGTCGGCGGACGCCGCGCAAGCCGATGTCGCCGGATGGACACATTTGACAGATCGCCTTCCGCGCGGAACGATCCCGCAACGGGCGGCCCGCTCGCGCGATCGACCGCCCAGGAGGGTGACATGGAGAAGCGCCTGTTCGGGTGGATGCTCGTGTGCGCCGCTCTCGCCGCCGCCGGCTGCGGCGACGATTCCACGACGCCCGGGGACGCCGACGTAACCTCCGAGGCCGACGTCGAGGGCGGCGCGGACGCGGACGCGGAGATCGAAGAGGACGTCGTGCCCGACACCGCGGACGGGGACGGCGAAGTCGAAGAGGAGGTCCTGCCGGACGCCGCGGACGCGGACGCGGACGCGGACGGCGACGGCGACGGCGACGTCACCCCTTCCCCTTGCGACCTGTACTGCGAGACCGTCGTCGACGCGGGCTGCGCCTCCGGTCCGCCGACCATCGAGGCCTGCATGACCGGCTGCGACGCGCTGCTCGCGTCGTGCGCGACGGAGTTCGGCGCCCTCGCCGCCTGCGCCGGCGCGACCCCCACCATCGCCTGCGACGCCTCGGGCATGCCGATCGTCGAGGGCTGCGAGGCCGATCACGCCGCGCTCCTCGGCTGCATGTCCGGCGGTCCTTGCGGCAGCTACTGCGCCCAGGCCGTCGTGGCGGGCTGCGCCATGGGCCCCGACACCTTCGCCGAGTGCTCGGCCAACTGCCACGGCTCGCAGCTCGCCTGCCCCACCGAGTTCGATGCGCTCTCGACCTGCTCCGGCGACACGTTCGCCGTCGAGTGCGACTCGCTCGACCAGGTCTCGATCACGGGCTGCGGTACGGAGTTCGACGCGCTCATGCAGTGCAGCTACATCGCTCCCTGCACGGCGATGTGCCCCACCGTCGTCGCCGCCGCCTGCACCGCCGGGCCTCCGGACGAGGCGACCTGCCTCGGCGGCTGCGTCGAGTTTGCCGGCAACGGCTGCGTCAGCGAGCTGACCGCGCTCACCGACTGTGCCGGCACCTCCTTCGCCGTCACCTGCCTCTCCTCCGGCGCCCCCGTCATCACCGGCTGCGAGACCGAGAACCTCGCCTTCGTCACCTGCGGCGGTTCGTAGAACCACCGCCCTGAGCCCGTCGAAGGGCGGCGCCGGCTAAGACCCCGCCCTGTCCCCTCCCTATCTGTGTCCATCTGTGTCCATCTGTGGTTTTCTTCTTCCCCTCCCCCCCTTCCCCTCACGGCGCCGCCACCCGCGTCGTCTCCTCCTGCCGCACCAGCTCCCCCAGCAGCGGATCCCGCGACAGACCATCCGCGTCGCCGAACACGATCAGCTTTGACCGCGCCCGCGTCAGCGTCACGTTGATCCGGTTGGGGTGCGCCAGATGCCCGGTCGGCCGCCCGCCGACCAGCGAGACCAGAATCGCGTCCCGCTCGTCCCCCTGGAACCGCTCCACCGTGTCCACCGGGACGTCGCGCAACGCCTCGTCCGCCGCGAACGTCCGCCGGATCAGCGCCACCTGCGCGCGGTACGGCGTGACGACGCCCATCCGCGCCCCGTCGAGCCCCGCGCGGCGCAGCGCCGCCGCCGTCTCCGCCACCAGCCGCGCCTCGCGCTCGTTCAGCCGGTCGTCGGACCCGCCCGGAACGTCGACCAGCACCAGCGGCTCGTCGGGACGGATCGCCGTCGCCAGCCAGCCGGGGAGGGCGCCCGCACGCGCCGGCTCGAGCTCCAGGAGCCGCGCCTTCGCTTCCGGCGCCGCCTCCAGCGCCCCGCCGTAGAACGCCCGGTTCGGCAGCGCCATGATCCGCTCGTGCATCCGGTGCTGCCGCCGCAGCATCGTCGAGAAACCAAGCCCGCAGAGCCGCTCGTGCAGGCTCTGCGCCAGACTCCCCAGCCCTGCCTCGCGCCAGCGCGCGTCGACGGGCGCCTCGGGCGGCCACTCCGCCTCCGCCGGCTCGACGCACGAGAGCTGCCGCGGGTCGCCGACCAGCACCGCCCGCCGCGCCAGCGCGAGCGCCGCGAGCGCCGCGGGCTCCTGCACCTGCGTCGCCTCGTCCAGCACCGCCACGTCGAACGGCGGCGCCCCGCCCGCCGCGAACTCGCCGCGGAACGGCAGGCGCCCCAGCCGGTTGCACGTGGCGACCACCACCGGCGCCGCCAGGAGCCGCCGCCGCGCCTCCGCCGCCCCCCGCGCCTTGCGCGCGAACTCCTCGAAGAACACCAGCGCCGGGTCCACCCCCGCCGCCACCGCCGCCGCGTGGAGCAGCGACCCGCTCCGCGCGCCGATGCGCAGGAGGTCGCGCACCCCCGCACCCAGGATGCGCCGCGCCGCCTGGTCCGCCGCGTTGTGCGTGAGCGCCCCCACGACGACCCGCCGCCCTGCGGCGACCAGCGCCGCGACCAGCGCGCCCACGAACACCGTCTTGCCCGTCCCCGGCGGCCCCTGGATCGGCTCGATCGCCCCGCCCCACAGCCCGCGCCGCAACGCCTCCACCTGGCTCTCGTGCCACGCCCCGCCGCCGGGCGGCGCCGGCAACGCCCCCCCCGCCGCCTCGGCCACGGGCTCCACCGGACGCGCACCCGCCAGCGCCGCCACCAGCGTCTCGTCGCACCGGTGCGCCAGCCGCGCCAGCCCCTCGAAGCCCTCCCGCTCGTTGTCGAAACCCCGCGACTCCTCCACCGTCCAGCCGGGACCATCGACCAGCCACGGCGGCCGAGGCCACGACAGGCGCAACCGGTACGCCAAGCCTTCCGCTCGCTCGATGTGCGCCTCGAACGACTCCAGCGCGCCCGGATCGCCGCGGTGCGCCAGCACCGGCCGCTCCTCCTCCGGCCGCAACGCCCCCCGGATCGCTCCCACCAGCGACGCCGCGCGCGGCGCTCGCCCGTCCAGACGCAGCTCGAGCCCCTCCTCCGCCGTCAGCGCCGCGAGCCGTGCCGGCCGCGCGCTGGGCTCGAGCTGCTCGCGCCGCACGCCCTGCGCATGCCACACCGACCGCAAGAGCAGCCGCCTGAAGTGCCGCGCGTACGTCTCGCCGTCCCCGGCCCCCCCGTCGCCCCGGGTCCGCCGCCCGTCGCCCCCCGGTCGCGGACAGGACCCGCGCTGGAAGCACCGGTCGCAGGCCGCCATCACCGGCGCCGCCGGCAGCGGCTCGCCCTCCGCCGCCCGGCGGAACGCGTCGAGCATCGCGTTGCGCGAGGCCAGGATGCGGCTCAGCTCCGCCGCCGCCGGCCCCAGCCGGTACGCGTCGTCCGAGCCCGCGTAGAACAGCTCGACCGCCACCGGCTTCGGCGGCGCCGGCGCCTCCGGCCCTTGCGCCGCCATCCACGCGTCGCTCCACAGCAGCCCGTACATCCGGGCCTGGGCGGCGTGCGCGCCGCGCAGCGCCGCAATCCCGGCGTCCGCCGGCCCCGCGTCGTACCGCCGCGCCGACCCGCTCTTCAGCTCCCCGATCGCCGGCGCCTCCCCGCCCCGCGGGAGGACCAGGTCCGAACGCCCGGAAAGCCCGAAGCGCACCGACAGCCGCGAGACTTCGTTCATCGCCTCCGGACCCGCCCCGCGCCGCTCCAGCCAGGCCCGCAGCCGCGGCACCAGCGACCGCAACGAGCCCTCGACACGCTCCATGGCCGCCTCGCCCCGCAGCCACGCCTCGTCCGCACGCACCGCCCGCAACGCATCGCCCGCGATCGCCGTGTCCGGACGCCCCGGGCGCTCCAGGAGCCCGCGCAACGCCGCGTCCGCCAGCCGCCCCAGCAGGAGCGGACCCCCCAGCGTGCCCGTCCCCTCCGCGAGCTGCGCCAGGAAGTGCAACGGACATCCCGTGTCGTGCACCGCCGCCACCGCCGTCACCTCGAACAGCCGCAGCGGCTCCAGCACCAGCACCGTCTCCGCACGCAAGGCGAACACCACCGTGTCCGCGGTCGAGGACGCGTCGGGCGGCGGAAGCCCGTGCGCCGCCAGCTCCGCGCCCGGCCACAGGCAGCGGAACGTCCGGGCGTGGTGCGCCGTCCCGCCGTCCTCGGGATCGACCGTCAAGACGACCTGCCCCGCTGCGCCGCCGGGCAGCCGCACCGCGCACCACGCGGCGTCCCGGATGCCGCCGCGACCCCGCACGCCGAGCTGCACGCGACGCACGACGCCCGCCGGCATGGCGCCGCCCGGCAGGCACCCCACCAGCGGCCGGGCTTCGGACCCCGCCCGCAGCGCCGCGCCCTCCTCGGTCACGTGCAGCACGTTCCACAAGGCCTCGCGCAGCGCGCTCCACGTGCGCAGCGGCCGCGGCGTGCCCTCCATCGTCGCGCAGGCGATTAGCGGCCGTGCGGCCGCCGGTAGAGCGACCGCGTCGGAACCCTCGAGCGTCGCGGTGGACCCGTCCCTGCGGCCCGAGCCGCTCACGCCGTTCGCCGCGAGCATCGCGGCGAAGACCCGCGCCACCGCCTGCACCCCCGCCGGCGCCGCACCCCTCACCGGCTCGGGCGCTTCCGCCGCCGCCGACCCGGCCAGCGACACGCGACGCTCGCCGGGGCTCGCGTCCTCCGCCACGAACACCCCGGCCGGGTCCAGGGCGCCCGGAGCCTCCCACGCCGTCCAGCGCTCCTCGCACGCCGCCAGCAGATCCAGCGCGAGCCGCGTCGCGTCGCGCAGCGGCACCGGCCCCCGCGCCACCAGGTCTTCCAAGCTCGTTCGACCCGCTCCGTCCACGGCGGCGTACAATGCCACAGGACGACCGGCGAATCGAACGGCGGCCCGCCACGCGGCCACTAACCGCCCGATTCGCAGCTTCGAACCGACGGGAGGAAGAGATGAACCGCACCCTGCTCGCCTTGTGCACCGCGCTCGCCGCCTCCGGAACCGCCTGCGACGACGGCCGCGGCACCCCCGCCGACGGCGCCGACCTGCCTGCCGACGCGGACGGAGGCGCCGACGCCGACTCCGCGGCCGATGCGGACGCAGATGCGGACGCGGACACCGGCGACTGCGTCCCGCCCTGCGGACCAGGGTACGAGTGCTTCTTCGCCACCTGCGTGCCCACCGGCGCCGACGGCGACGCGGACGCTGACGCCGACGCGGACGTGCCCGCGACTTGCGAGCCCACGTCCGCCCTCGGCCTGTCCCTCCTGCGCGGCGGCGGCTGGACGGCCGAGCACGTCGTCGATGAAGCACACGACGTCCTGCTCGAATTCCCCACCTACATCGGCCCGAACACCGATCACCTCGGCGGAGCATCGCTCGAGCCCGGCGCGGAACAGCCCGTCTCGCTGACGGTGACCGGCGACCCGCCCCAGCTCTACATCGTCGGCGCCTCCTACGACCCGGGCCCCGACCGCACCGTCCTCCTCGGCTACGCGATGCGCCGCCCGGGCGACGGCGGGATCGGGGACCACATGGAGCTGGTCTCCGTGGCCCTCGACGACGCCGGCGGCGCGACCATGACGCGGCTCGCCCCGACCTCCCCGCCCCCCGCCGACGGCGTCATGTTCTCCTGGATCTATCCCGAGGGCGACGGCACGCACTACCGCGCCTTCCGCTTCGCCCAGGCCTCCGACCGCGCCGCCGTCGCCGGCGACGCGGTCTCGTGGGAGCCCGAAACCGAGGTGACCATCGACTCGCCCGGCGGCTTCGACCAGAACTACGTCGCCTACGACCCCACCGGACACCGGCTGCTGGGCTACGGCGAGCTCGTCGTCGAAGGCGCACCGCCCGACTTCACCATGTACCTGGACGCCGTCTTCTACGAGCTGCGCCTGGCCGGCGGGACCGCCTGGTCGCGCCGGCCACCGACGGGCTCGGGCCCGGCGCGCCAGGAGAGCACCTTCGGCATCATTCCGGCGCAGGCGATGTACGACGACACCGGCCGGCGCGTCGTGGTCCTCCAGGACCACCCCTACACCGACCCGTGGATCGGCGAGATGATGGTCACCGGCGCCTGGGCCTTCTCCGACGCGGGGATGTGGAGCACCATCAACGACAACCTCGGCCGCTGCTGCGCCAGCGCCGGCTGGAACGGCGCCGACGATCGCGAACGCCGCCGCTCGCTGGTCCTCCAGGGCGGCGGCGTCGGCGGCGTCGACCTGCGTCCCGGCCACGAAGGCGAGAGCCTCGCCATCGATGCCGGCATCGTCGGACTGGATCCGCTCGCCGCGACCTTCGACACCACCCGCGGCGAGATCCTCGCCGCCTCCGAGGGCGGACTGGCGTCCATGGCGGTCCGGGACGGACGGTTCGTCTGGCAGGACGCCGACGGCGCGCCGACCTGGCCGTCCTCCACCCCGCCCGGACACAGCCTGGCCTACGACGTCGCCGGCGACCGCGTCGTCCGCTTCGCCGGCTCCGATCCCTCCACCGGCGGCGAGACGGCCGAGGTTTGGGTGCTCGATCGCGCCGACCCCACCCCCGCCTGGTCCGAGGCCACGACCGGAGGTAGCGCTCCCGCCGCGCGGACCTGGCACTCCACGATCGTGGATCCCGTCTCCCGCACCCTCTACGTCGCCGGCGGCTACCGCCTCGAAGGCGGCAGCACCGTCGTCGACCTCGCCGACGTCGCCGCTCTCGACCTGGCCTCGATGACCTGGCGCGCCGTCGCCACCCTGCCCGTCGCACGCTCCTCCCCGCTCCTGCGCCTCGCCAACGGCGGCGCCGACCTGTTCGTCGCCTTCGGCGAACGGCACCCGACGCCCGGCGACCCGTTCACGACCACGAACCTCCGCGACGCCTACCGCATCGCCACCGCGACCGGCGCCGTCGAGACGCTCGCCGTGTCCGGCGACCTGCCGACCGTCTCGAGCCGCGCGTTGAGCGGCCTCGATCTGCCCGGCGGCTACGTCGTCGTCTCCCCCGAGCCCTACGGCGTCGACGCCTTCGCCGCGACCTTCGGTCCCGGCGCCCTGTCCTTCGCCCGCTCCGCCACCTGCGAGGAACCCCGCGGCTTCGGCTGGGGTGCCGGCGTGGTCGACCCCTCCACCGGCCGCGGCTACGTCGTCGGCGACAGCGTCTGGCAGGTCGCTCCCTGAGGGTGCGGTACACAAGCCCTCGTCGTCCCCCTGGCCGGAATCCGTGTTCATCTGTGTCCATCTGTGGTTTCCCCGTCCGGTGCCGACCCGAGTTCGTGCAAAGGCATCCGATCGGCACTTGACCGAGGCGCCCCGACCCGTCAGGCTTCACGGCAAGGGTTGTTCGTGGGTGCCGCGGCGGACGCGGCATGGTTGCAGCGGGAGGCCAAGGCCTCCCCGGTGAAGGGAGGCTCGACATGCGCAAGGGAATCGGACCC
The DNA here is from genome assembly GCA_016218765.1 of Deltaproteobacteria bacterium. Taxonomy (GTDB): domain Bacteria; phylum Myxococcota_A; class Polyangia; order DRWM01; family JAAZOP01; genus JAAZOP01. The sequence goes on from JACRCZ010000052.1 coordinate 30,358, forward strand.
GTCGTCGCTCTGCTCGTCGCACTCGGCGTCGCGACCGCCGCGCCGCGCGTCGCCGCACAGCCGTTGCCGATCGCGCCCCTGCCGGCGAGCGCTGCGGCGTCGGGCTTCATGCTCCAGGCCGTCATCAACGCCGGAACCACGTCCGGGCCGCTCGTGATGGCGGGCGACTTCGCCATCGTCTCGCCCGTCTCCGGCACCTTGCGCATCGGAGGTTTGTTCGACCTGCTCGCCGCCAGCCTCGAGGTCAACTACGCCAGCATCTCGTCGACCGACGAGGCGGGGGGCGTCACCCGCGACAGCTACTACGGCCAGGTGAGCCTTGGTCCCGCCGTGCAGTTCTTCCTGTGGCAGACGGCGGACGGCGCCGGCCGCTTCTACGCGCTCGGCGCGGTCGACTTCGGGGCCTCCATGCAGAGCGTCTCCAGCGGCTCGGTCACGGTCGACGACGAGACCTTCCTCGCCGCCCTGAAGCTCGGCTTCGGCGGCTGCTATTTCCTGCACCGCAACTTCCCCCTCGGCCTCGAGGTCGGCGCCCGCACCGACTTCATCGGCGCCGACAACCCCACCATCTTCTCGAACTTCTTCGCCGGCCTCACCCTGGGCTTCGTCGTCGGCTCATAGGGTGGGCGACGTCCGCCCGCACGCCGCTCCCCCCCACGCCCCGACGCCTTCTGCAGAAACACCTTGCCAGGGATGTTTATCCGGATAAACTGACCACATGAGGAGTATTGTCCGAAGGCTGCTCGACCTGCGGCTGGCCGCCGGCAAGTCCGCGTTCCTCTGGGGCCCCCGCCGCGTCGGCAAGACGTACTGGATTCGCGAGTACTTCGCTCCGGCGCACGAGGCGAAGGTCATCGATCTCCTGCAGACCGACGTCTTCGCCGAGTACGCCGCACGACCCGCGCTGCTCCGCGAACGCTGGAGCGGCGGCGTGACGGTGATCGACGAGGTCCAGAAGGTCCCCGCGCTGCTCGACGAGGTGCACTGGCTGATCGAGAACCGCCGCGCCTCGTTCCTGCTCTCGGGCTCCAGCGCGCGCAAGCTCCGCCGCGGTCATGCCAACCTCCTGGCCGGCCGTGCCTGGCGGCTCGAGCTGGCCCCGCTGTCGGTCCTGGAAACCGGGGGCTTCGACCTCGAACGCGCCATGATCTCCGGCCTGCTCCCGCCCCACTTCCTCTCCGCCGATCCGGAGCGCGACCTGCGCGCCTACGTGGCGGATTACCTCCGCGAGGAGATCGCTGCCGAAGCGGCCCTGCGCAATATCCCCGCGTTCGCCGAGTTCCTGCGCGTCGCCGCGCTCACCAACGCCGAGCTGATCAATTGCGCGAACGTGGCGCGGGAGACGGGCGTCAGCGCCAAGGTCGTTCGCGGCTACTTCGAAATCCTGGAGGACACGCTGCTCGGCTTCCGCCTCCCCCCCTGGACCCGGGCCCGCCGCCGGCGCACCATCCTCACCGACAAGTTCTACTTCTTCGACGTCGGCGTCGCCAACTACCTCGCCCGCCGCCGCCCTCTTGCGGGCAGTACCGAGTTCGGCAAGAGCTTCGAACACTACATCCTGCTGGAGTTGTGCAACTACCGCCGGTACCGCGACCCCGAGCTGGAGCTGCGTTTCTGGCGCACATCGACCGGCCAAGAAGTCGACTTCATCCTCGGCGACATGCGCGCGGCCGTCGAGGTCAAGGCGGGAGCGCGCGTCCACGACGGCGATCTCCGCGCGCTTCGCGCGCTGGGCGAGGAACACCGCGTCCGCCGCAAGCTTGTCGTCTGCCGGGAACGCGAGCCCCGTCGCGTCGGCGACATCGAGATCCTCCCCTGGCGCACCTTCCTCGATCGCCTCTTCGCCGGCGACATCGTCTGATCGACCACCCTCCGCCTCCCTCGCGGCGCGCGAGGAACCGCCGACTCACGCCCACACAGTCATTCCACCGCCCCCACGCGCAGATCCGCCACCAGATCCGACTCCGACGTGCGGGTGATCCGGGCGGCCACGAACTTGCCGGGCGGGGGCAACCCGCCCGTCAGGTACGTCACCCCGTCGATCTCCGGCGCCTGCGCCGCCGTGCGCCCCACCCGCAGCCACTCGCTCTCCGGCGCAGGCCCGTCCACCAGTACCTCGACTACCCGCCCGCGCAGCGCCCGCTGCCGCTCCCGCATCGCCGCCCGCGCCGCCGCACGCAACGCGCGGAACCGCGCCCAGCCCACCCCCCGCGACACCTTGTCCCCCATCCCGAACGCCGCCGTCCCCTCCTCGTCGCTGTACCGGAACAGACCGATCCGATCGAGACCCGCCGTGCGCACGAAACGCAGCAGCTCCCGGAAATCCGCCGCCCCCTCCCCGGGATGCCCGACGATGAACGTCGAACGGATCGTCGGCTCCACGAACGTCGCTCGGATCCGCTCCAGCAACGCGTCGATGTCGCGACGCCGCGTGCCGCGCCGCATCCGCCGCAACATCGCGTCCGTCACGTGCTGCAACGGCACGTCGAAATAGGGCACGACCTTCGGCAACCCGCGCAAACCCCGCAGGAACCCCGCGTCCAACACCTCCGGATAGAGGTACAACAACCGCAACCGGCGCAGCTCCGGCAGCCGGCCCAGACGCTCGAGGAGCCGCAACAACGGCGGCCCGGCACGATCGCCGAGCCGGTCCGCACCGTAGCGGCTCACGTCCTGCGCCACCAGCACCAGCTCCACCGCACCGTCGCCCGCCATCCGCCGCGCTTCCTCCAGCAGCGTCGCCGGCGGCCTGCTCCGCGCCGGCCCCCGGATCGCCGGGATGGCGCAGAACGCACACCGGCGCGAACACCCCTCCGCCACCTTCAAATACCGGACGTGACGGAGCTGCGACGCTCGCGAGGCCAACGGCTCCAACTCCTCCGCCCCTGGCCGCGCCGACAACAGCACGCGCTCCGTCCCCAGCGCCACGTCCGCGACTCGCGCGAGGTCGTTGCACCCCACCACCGCGTCCACCTCGGGCAGCATCCGCAGCAGATCCTCGCCGTACCGCTGCGGCAGACAACCGACCGCAACCAGCCGCGGCCGACGCCGCCCCCGGGGCCGCGCCGCCCCGGCCGCCGACCCATCCGCCGCAGCCTTGGCGGAGGCGGGAGCCTTGGCGGAGGCCGCCAGTTCCAGCAGGACGTCCACGCTCTCCTTGCGCGCGTCCTCCACGAAGGCGCAGGTGTGGACCACCAGCACGTCCGCTTCGCGCGGATCGTCCGTCGGACGCAGGCCCCGCGCCAGCAGCGCCGCCAGCGTCGCCTCGGCCTCCACGCGGGCCTTGGGACATCCGAGAGCTACGAGGTGGAATCGGCGGGGCAAACTACCGGATCGCGCGGCCCAGGAACCGCTCGAGCGCCATGTGCGAACGCGCGGCGATCTCGGCGTGCAACGACGCGCCGGAAGCGTCCATCGTCACCACCGTCGGGAAACCTTCGACCTCGAACACCCAGAACGCCTCCGGCATCCCGAACTCGTCGAGCTTCAACACGTCGCGGACGTGCACCACCCGCTGCGCCAGGGACACCGCCGCGCCGCCCACCGCGTGCAGGTAGACCGCGCCGAAACGACGGCACGCCTCGAGCGTCCGAGGCCCCATGCCGCCCTTGCCGACGATCGCGCGCACCCGGTAGGACTGGATCACGTCCGCCGTGTAGGGCTCCTCCCGCGCCGACGTCGTCGGCCCGGCCGAGAGCGCCTTCCAGGTCGAGCGCTCCTTCTTCATCACCGGCCCGCAGTGGTAGATCGCCGAGCCCCGCAGGAGCGGCCGCAGGAACGTGGGCTTCTTCTCCACCATGAACTTGTGTGCCACGTCCCGCGCCGTGACCAGCACGCCGGAGAGGAACACCTCGTCCCCCACCCGCAGCGAACGCACGGTCGTCTCGTCGAGGGGCGTCTGGATCTCTCGCATGCTCATGCCTCCCTCCGCCCGCTCGCCTGGCCCGCGGGACGACGGGACCGGCCCGCCACCGCGCTCTGCGAGAACCGCACGTTCCGGCCCTCGATCGCCACCGACGCCCTCCGGCAGGCCCAGCACATGTAGCCGACCGTCACGAAGTACGAGGCCGGCAGCCGGTGCAGACCCGCGATCTTCACCGCCAGGAGCGTCGTGCGGCCGCCGAATCCCATCGGCCCGATCCCCAGCCGGTTGGCGCACGACAGGACGTCGTTCTCCAACGCCCCCAGCCGCGGGTCCGGGTTCACGTCCTGGATCGGCCGGAAGAACTGCTCCTTCGCCGTCGCATAGCCCGTCGTCCGGTCGCCGCCGATCGCCACCCCGAGGATCCCCGGCGCACAGCCGCGACCCTGGGAACGATGCACCGCGTCCAGCAACGTCGCCCGCACCCCCGCCAGATCCCGGCCCGCACCCAGCCGCTGCTCGGGCAGCGAATACTGCGTCGAGCAGTTCTCGCAGCCGCCGCCCTTGAGCAGGACGTCGACGTGGATGCCGGGCTTGCCCCACGGCACGAAGTGGACGCCGGGATGACCCGCGCCGATGTTGTCGCCGGAGTTCTTTCCGGAAACCGAGTCCATCTGGTTCGGACGCAGGTACGACTTCCGCGTCGCCGTCACCGTCGCCCCGCGGATCGCCTTCAGGATCGGCTCCGTCTTCGCCCCGTCCGGCAGGTACACGTTCCACGTGTGCGTGCCGGTGTCCTGGCACAACGGCGCCGACGCCTCCCGCGCCGCGACGGCGTTCTGCAGGATGATGCCCAGCGCCGAGTGCGCGGCCGTGCCGCGTCGCTCGTCGTTCTGCGCCCGCACCAGCGCCTCTTCCACGTCGCGCGGCAGATCCGTGGCGGCCCTTCGCAACAGCTCGACAAAGGTTTCTTGCAGGTTTTTCATGGCTCCATCCCCGCTGACTCCCTATAGCCGATCCCGTCCCGCATGGGAACCGGGAATTCCGCCCCTACCGGCGCGTTGACAGCCCCCCCGCCGATCCTTACAGGTTTCGCGTAGGTCGGGGGAGGTCAGGGCGCCCGGGGGAAGAGGGAATTGCCATGATGGAGCAGGAGACGACCCAGAGCGTCGACAAGGTCGAATACCCGTGCGCCGCCTGCGGTACCCGCAACCGCTTCCCGCGCGCCCGCGCCAAGGACGACCCGAAATGCGGCAAGTGCGGCGAGAAGATCTTTCCCCGCCGCGTCGTGGAAGTGGTCGATGCCTCCTACCGCGCCGAGGTCGAGGACTGCCCGATTCCCGTGCTCGTCGATTTCTGGGCGCCGTGGTGCGGCCCCTGCAAGATCACCGGCCCCATCCTGGAACGGGTCGCCGCCGAACGCGCCGGGAAGCTCAAGATCGTCCGGATCAACGTCGACGAGAACCCCCGCTCCGCCGCCCGCTTCGGCGTGCAGTCGATCCCAACCATGGTCGTCTGCCGCGGCCCCCTCCAGATCGATGAGGTCCGCGGCGCCATCCCCAAGGCCGCCCTCGACGCCCGCCTCGATCGCGTCCTCTGATCCCCCGGGGCCCTACATCGCCTCCAGCCCCGCCACCGAGAAACGCGGGTCGCGCAGCCGGTTGAAGATCTCCAGCAGCGCCAGCGTGGACAGGAGCATCGACGTCTTGTCGCCATAGAGGATTTCCAGCGATCCCTTGTGTTCGGAACGCCGCATCATCAGCATCGAGAGCCCGTCGGGCCCCGAATGATCGGGCCGCGGCGGCGTGATGCGCGTGATGTCCGGCGAACGCACGTAGCGCGCATGCTCCTCCAGGAGCCGCGAACGCTCGCTCTCCTCCACGTGATAACGGATGAGATGGATCGCGATGCGCAGGCACTCCCGCTGCCCCGCCCGCCGGCACGCGTCCTCCCCCGCGAACGGCGAGAGCGCCGCCCGGTGCGCCAGGTTGAGCAGCGAGAAACACTTCCACGTCGCGTAGAGCCGCGCCTCCCCGCGGATGCGCGGCGTCGGCGGATGCTCGTGCCGCACCATCGGCGAGACCGCCGCCTGCGCGAACGCCTGCCGCAGGTCGACCTCGTCCGCCGCGCTCTCCGGCGCCGCCCGCAGGTCCAGCAGGTTGTCGATCGCGTCCGCCGCCTTGAGCACCACGGCCGTCCGGTCCGTGCACACCCGCGAAATGTGCGCCACGTAGCTCTCGTCCCCGCGCCGCGTCAGGGCTTCCACCCAACGCGCCACCTCCGGCGCGTGCGGAATCCCCAGCCCGGAGAAGAACGCCTCGTCCGCCGCCCCCGACGTGTCCTCCACGTAGTCGTGGAACAACGCCGCCGCCGCCGCCCCGGGCGGCGCCGGCACCGCGATCTCCCGCACCACCATCGCCGCACGCAACGGATGCAACAGCGCCGGCGCCTGCATCACCTTGCGCTTCCGACCCCGGTACACCCCGAGCAGGAACTCCACACCCGCGGTGAGGTCTTCCGGCAGCTGCGCCTTCCGCACGACCGCCCGTGCGTCCTCCGCACCGATCGATTCCGCCAACACCCGCGAACGCGCCGCGAAGGACGCCAGGTCCAGCAGCTCCGTCGTCGAACGACCCGTCGGGGGGCGCGACGGCCGTAACCAACCCGCCTCGCTGAAATCCATCCCCGAACCTCCACCGCCCCGTCCCCGCGCGGTATCGTATGCGAGATCCCTGCCGCACGCTACCGCCAGCACCCACGGCCCCGCCACGTCCAGCCCCGCCCCACCACCATTCCCATTTCGCAACGTCGCCTTTCATTACCGCCGCTCGCTCCCCCCTGAGACGCTGCGCCTCTGCGCCTCCGCGCGAGCTTCCGCTTCGCTCGGGGCAGGTTTCGCGCAGAGGCGCAGAGGTGGAGGGACGCAGAGGGGCAGGTCAGTCACCCACCTTGGCGTTCCGCAAGCGAACGGCGTAGCGTAACCCCCCATGGCCATCGCCCTGCCCGCGTGGCGCGCCCTCCAGGGCTTCCCCGTGCGGATCGCCGGCTGGACCCTCGCCCACGCCGTCACCCTCGCCGGGAACGTCCCCGTGCTCGCCGGCCTGGCCTGGTGGTTCTTCCCCTTCGAGGACAAACCGCTCCACGCCTTCTGGGTCGTCCCCGCACTGTTCCTGCTCGGCGCTGTACTTCTCTTCTGGCTCTTCCGCCGCCCCAGGACCCCCGCCGTTTCCGTCGCCGCGCTCGTCCTCCTCGGATACGCCGTGCAGATGGGCCTGGGCTGGGCCGAGGGCCGCGGCCTGGACGGCATCCGCGACCGCATCCGGACCTCCGGCCACGCCGAGTTCGCCCGCGTAGCCGTTCGCGTCCAGGACACGCGGAACGTCCTCTCCCACTACGAGGAGTTCGCTCGCGACGGCCGGCTCGGCGACTACGGCCGCACGAAACCCCCGGGACAGCTCCTGCTGTACGTCGCCACCGCCCGCGTCGCGAACTGGCTCAACCCCCTGCCCCCCGACAAACGACTGCGCTGGCTCGAGACCTTCGCCGCGCTCACCTGGCCCCTCGCCACCTTCCTCGTGCTGTGGCCCATGTACCGCCTCGGACGCTGGTACGGCGGGCATCACGCCGCCCTCGTCGCCTGCGCCCTCTATACGCTCGTGCCCTCCGTCGCCCTCGTCACCCTGCACACCGACGGGGTCTTCTTCCCCCTGCTCGCGGCGACCGCCGCGGTCCTGGCCCTCACCGCCGCCCGCCGGAGAAGCGCGCTTCGCGGCTGCCTGGCGGGCGCGTGGATGAACGCGGCCCTGTTCTTCTCCTTCAGCCTCGTCTGCCTCCTCCCCGCCCTGCTGCTGGCCCCCGTCGCCTACACCGACGCTGCCTCCCCCTGGAAGGTCCGGCTCCGCTCCGCCGCCCGCGTCTCGGCCGGCTTCGCCGCCGGCTTCGTGCTCGCCGGGATCCTGCTGCTGCTCCTTCTGGACTACGACCCGCTCCAGCGGTGGCAGGCCGCGATGAGTTACCACGCCGAGTGGAAAAGCTGGAGCTGGTCGCTTCGCGACGTCCTCAACTCGGGCCTCACCAACCTTGCCGAGTTCGGCTCGTGGCTCGGCGTCCCCGCCCTCGGCCTCTACCTTGTCGATCTGCGCCGCGTCGGCCGAGGTCCCGACCTCCGGCGCCTCGCCGGCCCGGCGATCTTCACGTTCGCCCTCCTCGCCGCCCTCGTCGCCGCCGCCTTCCTCGGCACCACCCGCGGCGAGACCGCCCGCCTGTGGCTCTTCGCCGTCCCCTTCGTCTGCCTCTCCGCCGGACGCACCCTCTCCCGACTCGAGTTCGACCGGCGCCACAAGGTGCTGGCCCTCATGCTGCTCCTCGAAGCCGGGACCACCGTGCTGATCAAACGCTACCAGGACTTCTGGTAGCGCCGGCCCCTCGGCCGGTCTGCCTCCTTGGTCTTGGCGGTCGGGTCGAAGGCAGGACCTTCGCCGTTTTTTTGACCCCCGTGCCCGGCTGCCGTACACCATCCCCAGGAAGCGGAACCATGCGCACCCGCAAAGGCATTCCAAGGTCCCTCGTCGTCGGCGGCGTCCTCCTCGCGACGGGCGCCGCACTCGCTACCCTCCTGCGCGCGGGGGCGCCCGCCCC
>JACRCZ010000053.1 GCA_016218765.1 Deltaproteobacteria bacterium
CCGGATCAAGTACGCGTCGACCGAGACGAACTTCAACTACGGCGACGGGTACGTGTCCGACAAGGAAGTCGCGTACATGGAGGCCCAGGCGCGCGGCGGCGCGGGGATCGTGACGACGCAGGGCGCGTACACGGACCCGCGCACCGAGGGCAAGGGCTACGTCGGCATGATGGCGATCTGGGACGACAAGTTCATCCCGGGCTTGAAGCGCATCGCCGACGTCATCCGCAAGTACGACTCGAAGTCGATCCTGCAGCTCATGCACTGCGGGCGCGTCGGCGGCGTCGAGCTGGACTACACCGTCGGCCCGTCGGCGGTGAAGCAGCGCATCCCGCGCTTCCGCGAGCCGAAGGAGATGACGGTCGAGGAGATCGAAACGGCGATCCAGGAACACGTCGACGGCGCGCGCCGCTGCCGGGAAGCAGGGTTCGACGGCGTCGAGATCTCCGGCATCGTCGGCTACCTCATCTCCAACTTCATCTCCGCCTACACCAACCTGCGCACCGACGCCTTCGGCGGGACGACGGCCAAGCGGGCCGAGTTCATGCGCCGCATCGTGGCGGGCATCCGCAAGGAGGTCGGCCCGGACTACCCGATCATCATCCGGCTGTGCGGCGACGAGCTCCTGCACGACCGCGGCGGCAACAAGCCGGAGGAGTCGCTGGAGGTGATCCAGATCGCCGAGAAGGCCGGGATCGATTGCCTGTCCGTCACCGCGGGCTGGCAGGAGTCCGCCGTCTCCGTCATCAGCCGCGACATCCCGATGGGGCACTGGCTGCCGATCTCCGAGCGGATGAAGAAGAACCTCAAGGTGCCGGTGGCGATGGCCTACCGGCTCTTCCTGCCGGGCATCGTAGACGAAGCGATCGCGGCAGGGCGCCTCGACATCTGGGAGTCGTGCCGCGCCATGATCGCCGACCCGTTCCTGCCGCAGAAGATCCTCGAGGGTCGCGAGGACGAGATCATCCCGTGCATGGCGTGCAACATCTGCCTGGCGCGGCTGTTCCGCGACGCCGAGCTGTGCTGCTTCGTGCGGCCGTCGCTGGGGCACGAGGCCGAGGCGGAGTTCGGGTTCTACGGCTTCCCCAAGGCGGAGAAGCCGAAGAAGGTGTGGATCGTCGGCGCGGGCATTGCGGGTCTGCAGGCCGGCGCCATCGCCGCCGAGAAGGGCCACCAGGTGATGATCAGCGAAAAGGCCGACCACGTCGGCGGGCAGCTCGCCGCCGCCTCCCACGGCCCGTGGGGCGACAACGAGTTCATGCGCCTGGTGAACTACCTCGAAGGCAAGTGCCGCAAGGGCGGCGCGAGGATCGAGCTGGGCCGGGCCGTCGCCAAGGAAGAGCTGAAGGCCTCCGACGCGGACGTGGTGATCCTCGCCACGGGCGCCAAGGCGCACAGCGAGGTCAAGGGCGCGGACCGCGCGAACGTCGTCTCGTGCCTCGACGTCTTCGAGGGCAAGGCCACGGTGGGCAAGCGCGCGGTGATCCTGGGCGACGGCGGCGTGGCGATCTCCACGGCGCTCCTGCTGCTGCACCGCGGCGGGCACGAGGTCACCCTGGTGGGCAAGGCCAAGAAGCCCGGCGCGGACGTCAACCCCTCCTACATCTGGCGCTACATGAGCAAGCTCAAGGAGGGCAAGGCCGTCCTGGTGATGCAGACCAAGGTCGAGGAGCTCACCGACGCCGGCGTGGTGGTGACCACACCGGAGGGACCCAAGACCGTTCCGGCGGACACCGTCGTCGTGGCGACGATGCAGTCCGTGCAGGATCTGTTCAAGGGCAAGAAGGGCGCGTTCGTGATCGGCGACGCGGTGTCCGTCCGCCGCGGCAACAGCGCAATCCTCGACGGCTACCGAATGGGAATGCGGCTCTAGGCCGCGGTGGAGAGCAACGATGGTCCCGACGATTGATGCGTTCAAGTGCGACGGCTGCAGCATCTGCGTGCAGCGGTGCCCGCCCCAGATCATGGGCCTGGTCAAGGGCCGCGCGACGATCCTCACCGATCTCTGCGAGGAATGCGGGATCTGCGCCGAGGTCTGTCCGATCGGCGCCGTCCGGTTCAAGCTGATCCATCACGACACCACGGCGACCCACGACGGCTACCAGACCCGGCCGCGGTAGGGGCCCGGCGGCATGCCGTCCATGGCGGAGCGCGGGCGGCAGTTCATCGCGGTCGCGGGGAACATGGGCGCGGGCAAGTCGAGCCTGGTGGAGTGGCTTCGCCAGCAGTTCGACATGGTCCCGTTCTTCGAGCCCAACGAGCAGAACCCGTACCTGGCCGACTTCTACGGCGACATGAGGCGCTGGTCGCTCAACTCCCAGCTCTTCTTCCTCGTCCGCCGCTTCCGCATCCACCGCGAGATGGAGGCGCAGGCCGCGCGGGACCCGCGCGCGATCGTCCAGGACCGCACGATCTACGAGGACGCCGAGGTCTTCGCGGCCCACCTGCACCGCGCCGGACACATCGACGACCGCGACTGGGGGATGTACCAGGACCTCTACCGCACCCTGTGCGCCGAGATCCGCAAGCCCGACCTCATGATCTACCTGCGCTGCCCCCTCAAAGCCCTGCTGAAGCGCATCAAGCAGCGCGGCCGAGACTTCGAAAAGGCCATCCCCCGGAAATACCTCGCGTCGCTCGAGCAGCTCTACGAGGAATGGTTCGCGCGCTACGACCTCTCTCCCACGGTGGTGATCGAAACCGACCGCCTGGACTACGTGGAGCGGCTGTTCGATCGGCTGGAGGTCGTCGAGGCGATCCGCGAGCAGCTCGGCGCGGGCTGACGCGCGACGCTCGCGGTCGCGCCTGCGCGGCGCCCCTACGGCACGGGCTCGATCCGGACGCACACCGAGCAGTTCGCGGCGCGGTCCGTCGCGCGCAGGCGCAGCACGTACTCGCCTGCCGTCGCGATTCGCCGCTCCAGCGCGGGCGGCAGCCAGGCGGAGCCCTCCGCGGGACAGCCGTCGCGCGGACAGACGTCCACGCCCGGAGGCAGCGGTCGCGGGAACTCCGTCCAGACGTGCCGGTCGCCGCCCGCCCCGCCGCCGGTCGCGTCATCGGCGCCCGCGACCGACGGTCCCTCCAGCTCGAGCTGCACGGCGTCGGGCGGCGTGCAATCGAGCGCCGCCTGCAGCAGATCCCCGACCCGCAACTCGCGGCGCAGCACCTCGATCGTCCGGCCCGCCGCGAGTCGCCCGGAGTCCTCGATCGCGTTGCACGGCGTGGCGGCGGGGTCCGGGCCCTCCGGCGGCGTCGCCTCGACCGCCGCGGACGTGCCGCAGCCGAGCAGCAGGGCGAGGGCGAAGAGAGGCCGCCGCATCGCGGAGAGTCTACCATCCCGGAGCGGCGAGGAAGAAACCACCGATGGACGCCGATGGACACCGATGCCGGGGGACCGGCAAGGCCGCGGTGCGATTCGGCACGCCGGGGATCGGCGCGGCTTGGCGTCCGGCGGTGTCCGCGCTACGGTTGTCGGCATGGAACGGTGGTGGAGCGCTCTGGGGTGTGCGTTGCTCGTGGCCTGCGGCGGGTCGCTCGGGTCTCTCGCGGGCGATGCGGACGACACGGTGGTGGAGTCGGGGGTGGATTCCGCGGCCGACGAGGCTCCGGGGGTCGACGTCCGGGAGACGCTCGACGCGGAAGCGGAGGCGGACGTCGCTCTCGAGGCCGAGGCGGAGGTCGAGGCGGACGCGCCGGCGGACGAGACCGGAGAGGAGGTCGGGCCGCCGGCCTGCCCGGTGGCCGACGACCTCGGACATGGCGACCACACACAGCTCACGACCTTCGACTACGTGCCGCGCGGCTACATCGTTCACGTGCCCGACGCGTACGACCCCGGGACGCCGGCGGCGCTGGTGCTGAACATGCACGGCTTCATGTCGGCCAACTGGCAGCAGGTGCTGTTCTCGGACATGAACACCACCGCCGATCGCGAGGGCTTCGTGGTGGTGTATCCCGACGGCGTCGCGTCGTCGTGGAACGCCGGCTCGTGCTGCGGCACCGCGGCGGCGACCGGAGTGGACGACGTCGGCTTCCTCCGTGCGGTCGTCGGCGAGGTGTCCGCGCGGCTGTGCATCGACCGCCGGAGGGTGTACGCCACCGGCATGTCCAACGGCGGCTACATGTCGCACCGGCTCGGCTGCGAGGCCGCCGATCTGTTTGCCGCCGTCGCGCCGGTGTCCGGCGCGATGGGCATCGTCGACTGCGCCCCGTCCCGGCCGGTGCCGCTCATCGCGTTCCACGGCCTGCAGGACATGCTGGTCTCGCACGACGACGGGCGCGCCGCGGTCGATGAATGGGTCGGGCACGACGGGTGCACCGGCGATCCCGTTCGCACGGACATCGGCGGGTCGTACTGCCTCGAATGGTCGGCGTGCGCCGGCGGCGCCCAGGTGACGATGTGCACGCTCGACCCGGAGGGCCACTGCTGGCCGGGCGGTTCGGATCTCCTCTGCCTGCCGGGCATCGGCCCGTTCAACGACGATATCGATGCCAACGACGCGATGTGGGCGTTCTTCGAGCGGTTCGAGCTGCCGTAGCGAGCGGCGCCGCGGGGAGGACCCGACCGGGCATCACGCAAAGGACGCAAAGAACCGCAAAGGACGCAAAGGGGGAGAAGGGATCAACCCTCGGGCGGGAGCACAAAGACCAACATGTACCAGTCGTCGGGAACGTCGTCGCAGGTCATCTCCAGGTGGTGCGTGGCGGTGGCGACGTGGAACGACACCGTGGCGAGGCCGCCGACGTAGGCCTGGTAGCCGTCGAAGATCAGCTCGCGACCGTCCGCGTACGCGACATCCAGCGCCTGACGCTCGGCCAGTCCGCATCCCGAGTCGCTGGCGGGGCACAACCCGCCGACGACGCGCACGTCGAGCGGCGCGTACCACGCCGCCGGATCCTCGCCCGCCGGCACGAGGCGGCTCGCGTCGGTGCCGCCGAAGAGCAGGTTGCCCGAGGAGTCGCGCACGGTGAACCAGCGGTCGATCCACCACACCGGGTCGGCGACGTAGCGCAGCGTCACCTCCGCGCCGTCCCAGTAGGTCGGGGACACGGGGGGATTGGCGAAGAAATCGATCCTGTACGTGGTCATCATGGCGCCCGTGCCGCACACTAGCTCCACCACGTCGTGGCCCGGCGGCCCCCCGATCACGATGCTCATCCGGCACGGCGTCTCGACGTTCACCGCCTCGAACGTCGGTCCGTCGATCGAGAACTCCGCCCAACGGCCGTCCACGAGCGGCGGGCACTCCACGGTCGAATCCGGCCCGATGTCGATGCCTTCGTCCGCCTCGGCCTCGGGCGCGACGTCCTCGACGCCCGCGTCGTCGGGAAGCGTCGTCTCGTCCGCCGCGGAGTCTTCCGCGGTCGCGTCGGTCGCGCCGTCCCCCTGTTCGCCGTGCGATCCGTAGCACCCCAGGGAGAGCGGCAGGGCGACGAGCCAGGGAAGTCGGTACCGGAGTCCTCTCATCTCTCACCTCCTCGCGTCCCCCGGAAGCAACCGCGGTGCCATCCTCGTGTTTCGCCCGCATCGGGTGCCAACCGGCGGTGACCGCAGCGGTTTTCCGCCCCCGGCCTGCGCCGGGAAGCGAGCGCCCCCGCCCCCGCGTGCGACACATGCTGGCACGTTCGCCCGCGGACGGCCAGTTTATACGCCGATGGACAATCCGGCGTATAATGGCTGCCCGTGGATGCCTCGTTCCAGCGCCTGTCGCTCCTGACACAGACGGCGTACGCGCGGCTCCTCGATCAGCTCGGGGCCTCGACCGTCGGCGAACTTGCGAGCGGGACTTCGCTCGTGTCGAAGAGCATCCGGGGTCATCGCTACTGGTACGCGCAGACGCGCGTCGGCGGGAGGAAGATCCAGAGGTACGTGGGTCCGGACTCGGAGGAGACGAACCGGCTGGTCGAACGGTGGCGCCGGTCCCGAGCGGAAGCGACGAGTCGTGCCGAGCTGGTCGCGATGGCGCGGGCCGGCGGCGCGTATGTCGTTCCGGCGGCCGAAGCACGCGTCCTCGGGCGGCTCGCCGCCGTCTTCCGGATGGGTGGCGTGCTCGTCGGCTCCCATGCCTTCGCGGTGCTCGGCAACAGCCTGGGCGTCCGCTGGCGCGAAGCGATGGTGCGTACCGGGGACGTCGACGTGGCGACCGACGCCCGCATCGGGCTGGCCGTTTCGCGCGAGACCCGGCCGCTCGATCTGGATGCTCTCCTGGGCGACCCGATCCCGCGCGTGCCGATCCTCCACCCCACGTACCCGGCGACCTCCTTCTCGATCCGCGGCACCTCCATCGAGGTGGACCTCTTGACGCCGCTGGTCGGCCGCGAGCGGAGCCGTCCGATCTCGATCCCGGGACTCGGCGTCGCGGCGACGCCGTTGCGCTTCCTCGACTACCTGATCGAGGAGACCCAACCCGGCGCCGTGCTCGGCGGCGAGGGCGTGTTGGTCAACGTGCCGCGGCCCGGCCGCTTCGCGCTGCACAAGCTCATCGTTGCCTCGCGCCAGAGAGTGGCCGGAGGCTCGCCGACGAAGTCCCGCAAGGACGTGGAGCAGGCGAACGCGCTGATCCGGGTCCTGGCCGAGGACCTTCCGGGGGAGCTGAGCCTGGCGTGGAAAGCGCTCGCCGGGCGCGGCCCCGCGTGGCGCGCCGCCGTGGCGTCCACGTTGCGACGGCTCGATCCCGAAGTGGTCGAGATCCTGCGGGCCCGGGGAGTCCCGTAGGCACGACAGCGTCGTGCCGACCCCTCGCTCACATGTCCGACGGTACCGTCACCGCCTGCGGCTCGAACCCGAAGATCGAGATGTCGGAGGGAGGTGAATGGACGTTGCTGGTGATGCCCCATGACAGGCTGGCAGAAAGGGCGGATCGGCCCCGGCGGAAAGGTCCCAACCGGGTTGCTCGACGGAAGTGCTCAGGTCACCGCGGCCCGCCGGCGGAAACGCTCCCGCTCGTACTCGCGCGAGGCCATCACGACCGCGAGGCGCTCGACGGCATCCCAGACGTCGACGAAGCGCGTGTAGAGCGGGGAGAAGCCGAAACGAAGGATGTCGGGGCACGGTGGCGGACCAGGCTCGCCCGCGCGGAAGTCGCCGACGACGCCGCGCGCGATCAACGCCTGCACGATCGCGTAGCCGTGGCCGCCCGGCGCATCGTGGACCAGGCAGACCTGGCTGCCACGCCGCTCGGGCTCACGCGGCGAGACGACGCGCAACGCCCACGCGGCCGCGTGCCGGTCCACAAGCGCCGTGAACGCGCCGGTGAGGCGCAGCGAGCGGGCGCGCAGCGCCTTCATCCCGCCCAGGGGCTCCGCCGCGAGCACCGTGTCCACTCCGCACTCGAGCGCGGCCATGGAAAGGACGGGCGGGGTGCCGCAGAGGAAGCGCGCGACGCCATCCGCGGGCTCGTACTCCGGGGCGAAGCGGAAGGGCGCGGCGTGGCCCATCCAGCCCGAGAGCGGCTGGCGGGCGTGTGCCGCGTGGCGGGGCGCGGCCCAGACGAAGGCCGGCGCCCCGGGGCCGCCGTTGAGGTACTTGTAGCCGCAGCCCACGGCGAAGTCGGCCCCCGTTTCTCGCAGATCCACCGGCACCGCGCCGGCGCTGTGCGCGAGATCCCAGATCGCCAGGGCGCCGCACTCGTGCGCCGCCGCCGTCATCCCGGCCAGGTCGTGCATCCATCCGGTGCGGTAGTTGACGTGGGTGAGCAGGAGGATCGCGACGTCGTCCCCGCGCGCCAGCCTCGCGGGCAAGTCGGCCGTCTCGACCAGCTCGAGCCGCCAGTCCCGCTCCCGGCAAAGACTCGCGGCGACGTACAGGTCCGTCGGGAAGTTCGTGCGCTCCGAGACGACCACGCGGCGTTCCGGGGCGTCCGAACGCTGGAGCCCCGCGGCGGCGGAGAGCACCTTGTAGAGGTTGACCGACGTGGAGTCGGCCGCGACGACCTCGCCCGGACCGGCGCCGATCAGCCGCGCGATCTTGTCGCCCACGCGCGCCGGCAGGTCGAGCCAGCCGGCGGCGTTCCAACTCCGGATGAGCTGCGCGCCCCACTCCTGCCGCAGTACGCGCGCGAGGCGCGCCGGCGCGGCCTTCGGCAGCACGCCGAGCGAGTTGCCGTCCAGGTACACGATGCCCTCCGGCAGCTCGAACTGCTCGCGCAGCGGCGCGAGAGGATCCCGCGCGTCGAGCTCCAGTGCTTCGGCGCGCGAGGCGGGAACCGGCTCGTCGGTCGAGGGCGAAGTCACGGCGCGACCTCGCGCAGTATAGCACGCACCGGACTGGCGTCGGCCCCGGTCAGGCGAAGGGGCAGGGCGATCAGCTCGTAGCGGCCTTCGGGGATCTCGTCGAGACACAGGCTCTCGAGCACGCGCAGGTCGCGGCGTCGCAGCACCAGGTGTGCGTCGAGCGTCTTGCTCGAGGCCGGATCGACGCTGGCGCTGTCGGTGCCGACGAGGCGCACGCCGCGGTCGGCCAGCCAGTCGAGCGCCGCCGGATCGAAGGCCGGCAGGTCGGGATCGAAGCGGTCGCGCGGCCGGAGGGCGTAACTGCGCACCAGCACGCGAGCCTCGAGGCGTTCGGCATGGGGGGCGAGGTGCGCGACCGTGACGAACGGCGCGCCGATGGCGTGGATGACGCGGCACGGGCCCAGGAACGGCTCCAGGTCCAGCTCGCCCACCGCCGTGCCGGCGGGGTCGAAGTGGAGCGGCGCGTCGGCGTGGGCGCCGACGTGCGGGCTGAGCGTCAGGCGGCCGACGTTGACGGGACACGCCGGACCGATGGTCAGGGTCCACTCCCGGGCGTAGGGCGTGTCGCCGGGGAACACCGGCGTGCCGGAGTGCACGGGAGGCGAGATGTCCCACAAACGCGGGCCCGGAATTGGAAGTCGTGCCATCCGAATCAGAGCGCGCGGAACGATTCGCGGACCGCCCCGAGCACGCGGTCGACGTCGGCGTCGGTGTGCGCCGCGCACGTGAAGCCCACCTCGAGCGTCGCCGGGGGAAGATACACGCCGCGCTCGGCCATCGCCCGGAACAGCGCGCCGTACTTCGCCGCGTCGGTCTTCTTCGCGTCGTCGATGTTGTGCGGCGTCGCCTCCACGCCGAGGAACGGCGTGAACATCGACCCGCGGTGCGGCGTCGCGCACGGCAGGCCGGCTTCCTTCGCCGCCGCGACGAAACCGTCCGCGATGCGCGCGGCGGTTGCCGCCATCCGCTCGTAGGGACGGTCACGCTCCAGGATGCGCAGCCCGGCCAGTCCCGCCGCCGTGGCGACCGGGTTGCCCGACAGCGTGCCGGCCTGGAAGACGTTGCCCTCGGGCGCCAGCCGCGCCATCACGTCCGCGCGCCCGCCGAAGGCCCCGATCGGGAGGCCGCCGCCGATGATCTTGCCCAGCGTCGTCAAGTCGGGCTTGACCCCGAATTCGTCCTGGATTGCGCCCCAACGCAGCCGGAACCCGGTGATCACCTCGTCGAGGATCAAGAGCGCGCCCAGCTCGTCGCACAGCGCCCGCAGGCCAGGGAGGAACCCCGGGTCGGGCTGGACGAGCCCCATGTTGCCGGCGATCGGCTCCGCGATGATCGCCGCCAGATCCTTGCCCGCGCGACGCGCGACCTCGCGCGTCCGCTCCAGGTCATTGAACGGCGCGACGAGCACCTCGGCCGCCGTGCCTGCCGTGACGCCGGCGGAGGCGGGAACGGAGCCGGTGGCGACCGCGCTGCCTGCCGCGACGAGCAGGCTGTCGACGTGGCCGTGGTAGCCGCCGGCGAACTTGAGGATGTGCGTGCGGCCCGCGAAGCCGCGCGCCAGCCGCACCGCGCTCATCGTGGCCTCGGTGCCCGAGCTGACCAGCCGCACCTTGTCGATCGACGGCACCGCGCGCTTGATCGTCTCGGCCAGCTCGACCTCGCGCTCCGTCGCCGCGCCGTAGGTCATGCCGTCGCCGGCCGCCCGCCGCACGGCCTCGACGATCTCGGGGTGCGCGTGCCCCAGCGGCAAGGCGCCCCAGGAAAGGCAGAGGTCGACGTACGACTTGCCGTCGACGTCGATGATGGTCCCGCCGGCGCCCTTCGCGACGAAGATCGGGTCGCGCCCCACGTTGCGGAAGGCACGCACGGGGCTGTCCACGCCGCCGGGGATGGCGGCCTTGGCTCGGTCCCACAGCTCGGAAGATCGGGTCATGACACCACTCCCTTCGACTTCAGCTCCGCGATCCGCGCGTCGTCGTAGCCCAGCAGTCCGCGGAGCACCTCGGCCGTGTGCTGGCCCAGCATCGGGGGCGGGCTGATGCCCGGCGCGGGCTTCGGGGTCAACTTCACCGGGTCGCCGACCATCTTGAGCGTGCCGCACCGCGGGTGCTCGACGTTGACGACCATCTCGCGCGCCAGGACCTGCGGGTCTTCGAAGACCTGGTCGAGCGACAGGATCGGCGCCGAAGGAATCTCCTTCGCCCACAGGGCCTTGATCCACTCGTCCTGGGTCTTCTCCAGGAACTTCTCCTGGAGGAGCCGGTTGCACTCGTCGCGATTCTTGAGGCGTGCGGCGGCGTCGTGAAAACGTGGATCGTCCGCCATCCCGGGCAAGCCCACCACCTCGCACAGGCTGTGCCAAAATTTCTCGACGAAGATGGCGACGGTGATGGGCCGGTCCTTGGTGGCGAACGCCCCGTAGGGGACGACGGACATGTGGCCCGAGCCGATCGGTCCCGAGACCTGTCCGCCGGTGAAGTAGTACTGCGCCATGTAGTTGAGCATCGAGATCAGGCAGTCGAGCAGCGCGACCTCGATGCGCCGGCCCGTGCCGGTGCGCTGGCGCTCCACGAGCGCGGCGCTGATGGAGTACACGGCGAACATCGAGCCGGCCAGGTCCCCCATCGGGATGCCCAGGCGGACGGGGACGCGGCCTGGCTCACCCGTGACGCTCATCGCTCCGGCGAGGGCCTGGATCGTGAGGTCGAACGCCGGCAGCTCGCGGTACGGCCCGACCTCGCCGAAGGAGCTGATCGTGCACGAGATGATGCGCGGGTTGAGCTGCGACAACGTCTTCCAGTCGGCCCCGAGCTTCTCCAGGACACCGGGGCGGAAGTTGTCGAACACGACGTCGGCGTGGCGGACCAGCTCGTGGAAGACCTTGCGCCCGTCCGCGTGCTTCAGATTCAGCGTCACGCTGCGTTTGTTGCGGTTGATCGACAGGAAGTAGGCGCTCTCGCCGCAGACGAAGTGCGGGGGCATCTTGCGCAAGGGGTCGCCGCCGTCGATCTCCTCGATCTTGATCACGTCGGCACCCATGTCGCCCAGCAGCATGCCGGCGTAATCGCCGGTGAGCATGCGCGAGAGATCCAGCACCCGGATGCCGGAGAGGGGGCGATCGGAGCGAAGTTCCCGGTCCTCAGTCTTCAGTCCTCGGTCCGGACACGTCTTCTCCGTGTCCGCCCCGGGTTCCGATGCCAGCGGGTCGAGCCTGGAAGCGCTCATGTCAGTGCCCTCGGCTCCTCGAACTCCCCGAAGACGTCGCGGAAGACCTCCGCGATCTCGCCGACGGTGGCGTAGGCCTTGACGGCGTCGAGCAGGAACGGCATCAGGTTGGCCGTGCCCTTCGCCTGGGTGCGCAGGGCGTCGAGCGCCGCGCCGACCGCGGCGGGGTCGCGGGACGCCTTGACGCGCCGCAGGCCGGCGATCTTCTCCTCGGCCGCCGTCACGTCGTACGGGTGCAGCTCGACCTTCCGCTCCTCCTCCTCGATGCGGTGGCGGTTGACGCCGACCACCGGGACGCGTCCCTCGCGGACGTCCTGCTGCCGGCGGTAGGACTGGACGGCGACGAGGCGCTGGATCGTGCCGTCCGCGATCTGCCGCACGATGCCGCCGCCCTCGCGCACGCGCCGCATCTCCTCGCGGATGCGCCGCTCCATCTCGTTCGTCAGCGCCTCGACGTAGTACGACCCGCCGAGCGGGTCGACCGTGTCGGACGCCCCGGTCTCCTCGGCGACGACCTGCATCGTGCGCAGGGCGAGGAGCGAGGCGTGCTCGCTGGGGATCGTGTACGCCTCGTCGTAGCAGCACAGCGCCATGGTCTGCGTGCCGGAGAGCGCGGAGGCGAGGGCGTAGAACGCGCTGCGGACGATGTTGTTCTCGGGCTGCTCGATGGTGAGGCCCCCGCCGCCCCCGCCGGCGATCATGCGGACGACCATCGAGCGCTCGTCCTTCGCCCCCAGCTCGTCGCGCATCAGGTGCGCGTACACCCGGCGGCCGGCGCGGAACTTCGCCACCTGCTCGAACAGGTTGCCGTGGATGTCGAAGTTGAACGACAGCCGCGGCGCGAACTCGTCGATTGGGATTCCGCGCTCCAGGACGCGGCGCGCGTACGCCTCGGCGATGAGGAACGCCCAGGCCATCTCCTGCACCGGCGTCGCCCCGGACTCCCGCATGTGGTAGCCGCAGACCGAGACCGGGTTGTAGCGCGGCAGCTCCTTCGCGCCGTACTCCACGGTGTCTGCGATCAGCCGCAGCGAAGGCTCGACCGGGTAGATCCACGTCCCGCGGCCGACATACTCCTTGAGGATGTCGTTCTGCGCGGTGCCGCGGATCCTGTCGCGCGGGACGCCGCGACGCTCGGCGACGGCGACGTACATCGCGATCAGGACGGAGGCCAGCGGGTTGATCGTCAGCGAGACGGAGATCTTCGCCAGATCGATGCCGTCGAACGCCTGCTCCATGTCCGCCAGCGTGTCGATGGCCATGCCGACCCGGCCCACCTCCCCCTCGGCCCGCGGGTCGTCCGAATCGAGCCCGTTCTGCGTCGGCAGATCGAAAGCCACGTTGAGCGCATTCTGGCCCTGCCCGATGAGCAGCTTGAAGCGGCGGTTCGTGTCCGCCGGAGTGCCGAAGCCGGCGTACTGCCGCATCGTGAACGGCTGGGCGCGGTACATGAGCGGGTGGATCCCGCGCACGAAGGGGAACGTCCCCGGCGCGCCCAGATCGCGCGCGTAATCGAGCCCCGCGACGTCCTCCGGGCCGTAGACCGGCTTGACGTCGATGCCCGACTCGAGGAGCACGGGCCGCGGAGCGGTCGGCCGGCGGTCGGCGGTCGGCGGTCGGCGATCGGCGATCGGCGACGGCGACGGCGCCTCGACCGGCGGCTTCGTCGTGGGCACGGATGCGGCCGTCTCCTCCTCTGCGTCTCTGCGTCTCTGCGCGAGAGTTTCCGGGCCGGTCCCGGCTGCCGCGGGCGGCTCGCGTCCCGCGGCCCGGCGCACGCCGGCGACGATGGCGTCGAAGGGGGTCTGCGTGGGGAACACGGCTGCCGCGCCGGCCTCGCGCACGCCGGGCTCGTCCGGGCGCGGAATGACGCCGCCGACGACGATCGGCAGGCGCCCCAGGCCCCGGGCACGGAGTGCCTCGGCCACGCGACGCGTCAGCACGACGTGCGCGCCGGAGAGGACCGAGAGGCCGACGACGTCGACCGCCTCGTCCTGCGCCGCCCGCGCGATGCGCTCGGGCGTCTGGTGCAGTCCCGTGTAGACGACCTCCATCCCCGCGTCGCGCAGGGCGAGGGCGACGACCTTGGCGCCGACATCGTGGCCGTCGAGGCCCGGCTTGGCGACCAGCACGCGAATGGGCTTGTCGGGCATGGCGTCCCTCGTACGCTCAGGGCTCGATGAAACGCAGCAGCGTCGGAATGCCGAACCCCGTCCCTCCGCGCGGGGCATACGACGTGGCCTTCTCGAGGTAGGCGGGGCCGGCGATGTCCAGGTGCAGCCACGGCGTCCTGTCGACGAAGTGGCGCAGGAAGAGGGCGGCCGTGATCGCGCCGCCGAACTGCTCGCCGACGTTCTTCACGTCGGCAACGTCGCTGTGCAGCATGTCCTTCAGGTCCTCGGCCAGCGGCAGGCGCCAGAACTGCTCGCCCGTCGCGGACGCCGCGCGCAGCAGCCGCTCCGTCTCCGGATCGCTGTTGGAGAAGAGGCCCGCGGCGTAGGGGCCGAGGGCGACCATGCAGGCGCCGGTGAGGGTGGCGTGGTCGAGGATCACGGTCGGCTCGAGCTTCCTCGCGTAGCCCAGCGTGTCGGCCAGGATGAGACGGCCCTCGGCATCGGTGTTGATGATCTCGACCGTCTTCCCGCCGTAGGCGGCGACCACGTCGCCCGGGCGCGCCGCGGCGCCGCCGGGCATGTTCTCGGTCGAGGGGACGAGCGCGATCACCTCGGCCTTGGGCTTGCGCGCGGCGACGGCGGCCATGAGGCCGATCACCAGGGCGCCGCCGGACATGTCGCACTTCATGTCCTGCATGCCCTTGGGCGGCTTGAGACACAGCCCGCCCGCGTCGAACGTAAGTCCCTTGCCGATCAGCACGACACGCCGCTTCGACGGCTTCTCCGGACGGTAGCGGAGCTGGATGAACCGGGGTTCCTCGCGCGAGCCGGCGTTGACCGCGGCCAACAGGTTCATCCCCTCGGCCACGATCCGCTTGCGGTCCCACACCTCGCACTCCAGCCCGCCGCGCTCGGCGACATCCTCGGCCCGCCGCGCCAGCTCGCGCGGCGTCATGACGTTCGGCGGCTCGTTGACCAGATCGCGCGCGAGGTCGATCGCGCCGGCGACCGCCGCCGCCCGGGCCAGCAGCTCCTCCAGGCGCGGCGGCGGCAACAGGCGTCCCGCCGGCGGCGTGCACAGGACCACCGTCTCGACCTCCGCCTTGGGCTTGCGGTCTCCGGTCAGGTAGCGCGTGAAGCGGTAGGCGCCCGTGCGCGCCCCGACCATCGCCGCCTCGATCCAGGTCGCCGTGTCCAGCCCCGCCAGATCGGGGAACGCCAGCCCGACCCGGCGCAGGTTCAGGCCGAGCGCGTGGCGCACCGCGGCGGCGGCGAACATCCGCACGCGCAAGTAGCCCGGCGCGGCGGTGTCCAGGCCCAGGAGCAGGATGCGCTTGGCGGGCACCCGGTCGCGACCCGAGAGCGCGAGCTGCTGCTCCGCCTTGCCCTCGAACAGCTCCTCGTCGGCCAGGACCCCGAGGTCGACGCCCAGCGTCTTGCCCAAGGGCCCGAGGATCGGGTCCTTGGCCGACGGCTTGCCCGTCGTCGCCACGGCCAGGAGATCGACCGATCCGTCGAGGGTCGGCCCGCGAACGACCTCGAACTTCAGCATGCGTCCCTCCCTCATCCCCAAGGGGCCCAATCTCCCACGGAAACGCGTCGACCGTCAACGGCTCCGCCCGACGCCGACGCGGACGCAGCGGGCGGCGACGGGACAGGTCGAACAGCGCGGCGAAACCGGCTGGCAGACCGACTTGCCGAACAGCACGAGCAGCCGGTTGACGCCGAGCCACCACCGGCGCGGCAGCTTCCCCCGCAAGACCTGCTCGGTCTCGTCGGGCGTCCGGGTCCGCACGTACCCCCAGCGGTTGGTGATGCGGTGCACGTGGGTATCGACACAGATCGCCGGGATGCCGAAACCCGCGGAGAGCACGAGGTTGGCGGTCTTGCGCCCGACGCCCGGCAGGGCCAGGAGCGCGTCCATGTCGGGGGGCACCCGCCCGCCGTGGCGCTCGAGCAGCAGCCGCGACACCTCCCGGAGCTGCTCCGCCTTCCGGCGGTAGAAGCCGACGGGGTAGATGAGGCGCGCGAGCTCCGGCGCCGGTACCGCGAGCATGGCTGCCGGATCCGGCGCGCGCGCCAGCAGCCGGCGCGCCGCCGGCTCGGTCGTCTCGTCCTTGGTCCGCAGCGAGAGCACCGTCGAGACCAGCACGTCGAACGGGTCGTCCGACACGCGCTCGACCATTCCCTGCGCGTCGCGCCCGAGATGCCGCTTGATCCGCGAGAGCATCCAGCCGATGTCGGCGTCCTTCATTCCCGCCCGCCTTCCTCGCGCTCGTGGTCGCAGCCGCAGCCCAGGCACGGGCGCCCCCTGCGCGCCTCGTGCTTGCGGCAGGGAAGCGGAGCGCCGGCGGCGTCGCGGCGCCGCCCGTGCGCCTGGTCCACGTTGGGGAGCAGGATCTCGTCGTTGTCCGAGAAGTAGTGCCAGTTCGTGAGCATGCACCCGCCGTCCGCCTCGGGCCCGGGGCACGAGCAGATGGCGTACGGCAGTCCGGCGGCCTCCATGTGCGTGAAGACGACGCCGCGATCGCGGTACATGGCGTCGATCCACGGGTGGATCAACCGGGGATGGACCCGCCAGACCTTGCGGTTCTTCGACAGCCCGTGGAGCCAGGCACGGTCGAAGCCGGGATGCTCGACCAGGATCTCCCAGTACGGCCACGTCACACGCCACAGCTCGTCGAGCGCCTTGCGGGCGGTACCCTCCCGGCGAACCGTCGCGGCGCGCTCGAGCGCCTCGGCAAGGCGGGGGGAGGTCGCCGCGCGCACCGCCGGATCGCGCCAAGCCTGGAGCAGGGGATCCGCGAGCGCCGCTCCGTCCACCGCTTGCCTTCTCTCCGTGTGTCTCGGCGACCTCGGTGTCTCAGCGGTGAATCCGGCCTTCCTCCCCTCGGCGGTCTCCCGCCCCTCCTCCTCCCTCACTCTCCCGGAAGCGCGGCAGGGGCAGCGCGCGAGGTAGACCGCCCGCGCCTCGTCGAGCACCACGTGCAGGCGCTGGATCGGGATGACGCGGCCGCGGAGCGCGTAGCGGCCGACGGCGAGCAGCAGCTCGCGCGCGTGCCG
The DNA here is from genome assembly GCA_016218765.1 of Deltaproteobacteria bacterium. GTDB lineage: Bacteria > Myxococcota_A > Polyangia > DRWM01 > JAAZOP01 > JAAZOP01. The sequence goes on from JACRCZ010000053.1 coordinate 16,635, forward strand.
GTCATCGACCTCGTTGAGCCGGTGGATCAGGTCGAGCGTCCCGAAGTGGACGGGATCGGTGGAGCTGACGCGGCTTTCCAGGATCGCCCGCGCCAGCTTCTGTGCCGTGCGCCGGAGGATCCCCGGCTTGACGCCTGCGGCACCCGGCACGCGCAGCAGCGCGTCGAGCACGCGGACGTGGAGCTTCCGGGCATCGAGGCTCGTCACGGCACCGTGCACCTCGCCGCGCGGCCGCTCGGGAGGACGGCGCACGGTCCGAGACCCAGCGCGGAGCAGGAGAAGGGCTCGATCCAGCCGTCGAGGCAGGAGACGACGGCATCGCCGTCGCACGACTCATCGATGTCGCTGCCGAACAGCGGCACCGCCGTGCACTCGTCACCCGGCGCGACACACCCGGCGTCCCCCTCGCGGTCGCCGCAGGTCCATCGCGGGATGACGTCGTTGCAGTCGATGTCCGCCGAGAAGCCGCCGATGCAGCCCCTGACGCGGTCGCCCTCGCAACGACGGGGGTCGGATGCATCGGTGCAGGGACCGCCCGTGCCGGCGCAGTGCCCCCCCGTGTCGTCCTCGACGCACGCCATCCCGGCGGCGTCGCAGAGCGCCAGGCTGATCACGCCGAGGTCGCACGACACGACCGTGTCGCCGCGGCAGGTCCAGCGGAAGGTCTCCGGGTCGCAGATCCCGAGGCCGCACACGGCGGCCCCGTCGCGGTCGAGGTGGCAGTCCAATCCGAGACGCGCGCAGTCGAACACGAAGTCGATGGTGCTGGCCCGCGAGCACTGGCGCAGGACCGTGCCGTCGCAGCGGTCGGGCGTCGAAAGCGGGACGCACGGCGCCGGCTCCTCGCCGTTCGTCAGGCAGTCGCGGATCGCCGCGCAGTCGGCACCCGCCGCGTTGACGCAGGACGCAACCGCGGACAGCGTGAACCCGATCTCGCGGCCGTTGATGCTGGCGAAGGCCGACGTACAGGTCGCGAGCTGCTGGGGGTTCTCCGAGAAACAGGCGCGCGTGCGCATGCACGAGGCGACATGCTCGTCCTTGGTCATCATCGTCACGTCCGGAGCGTCGCCGTCCCACGTCGCCCACTCGACCTCGGCCTCGCCGTCGTCCGTGCCCGCGTCATCGTCCGCGACACCCTCGACCTCCACGCCCGCGTCCTCGGCCGCCGAGTCGTCGGTCGAGTCGCCGTCGCCCGGCTCGTCGGCGGCATCGGGCCCCGTCGCGTCGTCCGGCCCGTCCGCCGCGGACGAGCCTCCGCCGCAGCCGGCGAGGCCGAGGAGCAGGAAGCCGAGCGAGGCGAGAGCCCGACGCATCCGTCGCGATGATACGTCGGCGAGCGGAAGAGGGATAGGGTGGAACGGGTCGAGCAGGGGATGAGCGATGGGGATTGACAGGTCGGAGAAGCGTGACCATCCTCCCGCACCGTCCGCGTCGCGGCGTTCGGTGCTTCCGGGACGCGGGCCGAATTGGAGAGAAGGAACGATGAGGCAGATGTCGAGAAGAATGCGATCGCTCGTGGTGCTCGTCTCGACGCTGGTCGTCGCGACCGGCGCATGCCGCAAGCAGGATGGGGAGCAGGCCGGCAGTCAGTCGACCGCGAGCGCACCGGCGCTTGCCGCCGGTGCCGTGGGCGCGGAGCCGCGGCCGGCGGATCCTCCGGCGACCACGGCGGCGGCGTCGGGTCAGCACGTCGTGACGGGTGCCGGCGATCCGCGGCCCGCGGATCCCCCGACGGGCAACGCCGGCCCTGCGGATCCGCCTCCCGCGCCCGTGGAGCCGAGCGCGGACGGGGCCGGGCTTTCGCAGACCGCTTCCGATCCCCCGCCGTCCGTGCCGTCGATCGACGCCGCGTCGCTTCTCAACGCGCGCTGCAGCGTTTGCCACGGTGCGGAGCGTGCCACCGGCGCCGCCTCGCGCGATCGCGAATGGTGGACCCGCACGATCAAGCGCATGGTCCGTAACGGCGCCCGGCTCAGCGAGAGCGAGCAGCAGGCGCTGATCGACTACATGGTCAACCGCCCGACACCGTAGCCTATCCGCCCCGCACCACAGGCGACGGGACGGAATGCCCCGTGGGGCCCTGCGGAACGCGATTTCCCACGCGATCCGGCGGACTGCGGCAGGTCCCCTGCGGCCCGCGGTGCCCGATGAGGCAGAAGTCCACACCCCGTCGCTGCCGCGTCCGGCCGCGGCCCCGCGGTGACTGCACGCGATTCCTTGCTGCCTGCCCTTGGCACGGTTGCCGCAATGCCCACCCACGACCGTGAGAACGCGCCGGCGGGCAGCCTGCGGCGCGAACAGCGGGGGGCTCGGGCAAGACATGGGTCCGTGGGCCGGCGTGGTGCCGCTCGCGCGGAACCGTGTGGTTCGTCGGAGAAGGAGCAGAGAGCAATGAAGCGGACGGCAACGATCGCCATGGGAGTCGTGGTGGGCCTGGCAGCAATGTGGTGGGCCGGGGCCTGCGAATCGAGCGGGGACGCGGACGCCGAAGCCTACGCGGCGGCGAACGCGGCGCGCGGCGGCACGATGTACGACAACTGGGTCGTCACCACCGGCCTGGCGACGCCCGCCGGAAACCACCCGTTGTGGGCCTCGCGTCCCGACACCACGAGCAACACGCGCACGGGCCTGGACACGTGGCGCTGCAAGGAGTGCCACGGCTGGGACTACCGGGGCGTGGACGGCGCGTATGGCGACGGCAGCCACCGCACGGGCTTCCCGGGCATCCTGAACACGACGATGACCCACCGCGAGGTGTTCGACCTGCTGAAGAACCCCGCATCGACGACGCCGAACGGGCACGCCTTCGGGGCGGCCGGCCTCAGCGACGCCGAGCTGTGGAACCTGACTCGTTTCGTGTTCGAGGGGCCGCTCGACACGAGCGCCTTCATCAACGCCGCGGGCGATTACCTCGGGGACGTGGCGCGCGGGCAGGCGCTGTTCACCGGCGGCGTCCGCGGCGCGTTGAGCTGCGAGAGCTGCCACGGCGCCGACGGACTCACGCCGCCGCCGGGCGCGCCCGCCGGCTGGACGGACTTCCCGGGGTTCATCGCCAACGACAACCCGCGGGAGTTCCAGCACAAGGTGCGGTTCGGTCAGCCCGGCGCGCCGGCGATGCCCGCCAACTTCGCCAACGGCATCTCCATCCAGGAAACCGCGGACCTCGGGGCCTTCGTCCAGACCCTGCCCGAGAGCTGACGCGCACGCCCATCCCGCCGCGACTTCGCGACCACCCCACGTCCCGGTCCCAAGATTGGCCCGAACGCCCCGCTACGGTCCGTGGACGAAGGTGCTCCAGGGCGGGCCGAAGGCGGGGCCGGTGATCACCGTGTCCACCGGCACGATCTCGCAGTCCAGCGCGCCGCACTCGCCCTCGTAGAACATCACGTCGGCGACCATCCAGTTCTCGCCCGAGCTGCTGCCGGAGAGGGTCAGCGGCTGCGGGCCGAAGCTCGCGCGCAGCGCGCCTCCGCAGTAGATGTTGGCGAACGCGTTCGTCGTGCCGAAGTACGAATGCGAGCTGTAGTAGTTGACCATGACGCGCATCGGCTCGAACCACGGCGGGTTGTCGACGTTGATGTTCTCGGGCGCGCAGAAATCCAGCGTCGGGTCGGTCTCGGCGCTGTTGCAGGTGATGACGTCGACGTCCAGCCTGGGGTTGGCGCAGAACCCGTGCGAGACCCACTGCGCGCCCTCGCCGTGCGGCGAGTCCTGGCACGCGGCCAGGTCCATCGTGTGCGGCAGCGACCAGTCGACGCTGGGCGGGCCCGACCAGCAGCACGACGACGCCTTGCAGTTGCCGTAGTAGCAGTCCTGCGGACTGGAGAAGAAGTCCGACTCGGCGCCCCACTGGTGCAGGTGCAGGTCGACGTCGGTGTCGCCGTGCGCCGAGCCCTGCGTGTCCCAGGTCAGCTCCACGCGCAACCCCTGCCCCTGGGCGAGGATGGCGAACTCGCAGGTGTACGTCGTGGCGTCGGCGTGGATCGTGGCGCGGGCGCGGTACGTGCCCGAGGACAGGATGAGCACCTGCGTGTCCTGCGCCACCGGATCCTCGGGCAGCGGGCAGGTCCCCACCGTGGTCGGGCAGATCAACTCCCACAGCCACGAGTCGAACGGGTCCGGGAACATCTCACTGCCCGTCAACGGCACGTAGGTCATCGGCGCCACGCTGACGCTGCCCGGACAGTAGACCGGCGACTCGCAGCCGTCGATGTACTCGTCGTACAGCCCGTCGCAATCGTTGTCCGCCCCGTCGCAGATCTCCTCGGCCGGACCCACCACCCCGATACACCCGCCCCACGTCCGGAACTCGGTGCAGGTCTCCACGCCCCGCGTGCACCCCCCGCGGCACGGCACCCCCACCGGACAGGCGCTCGGGTCGCCCGGGAAGCAATCCAGCGTCGTGCCGATCGTGCCGCAGTCGCAGACCTCGTCGACCTCCGTGTCGCAGTCGTTGTCGACGCCGTCGCCGCGCGTCGTCTCGCCGCACAGCTCCTCGGGCCCGCACGCCGGGGGCGCACAGGGGTCGACCTCGAACTCCTCGCCGTCGTCCTCGGCGTCCGGCTCGTCCCCGCCCCCGTCCTCCCCGGCGTCGGGATCCGCATCGGCGTCGGCCGCGTCCCCGTCGACGTCGGCGTCGGCGCCCGGCCGGCCCGCGCACTGGCAGATGCCGCCCGTGGTGCACGTTCCCGCGAGGTAGCCGTGCGCCTCGCAGTCCGACTGGCATTGGGCGGGCGCGCAGGCCCCGCCGTCGCCGCCGCCTCCGCTGTCTCCGGAGGAGCAACCCGCCACCGCGGCAACAAGCACCAGGACCGGGCACAGCAGCTTCGTCATGGTCGTCTTCTCCCTGCAAGCCGAGCCTGACCTCGAACCGGCCGGGGGTCAAGTGCGGCGAAGGGCGGGGAGGGCGGGAAGTGCGGGAAGTGCGGGAAGTGCGGGGAGGACGGGGAGGGTGGGGAGGGCGGGCTTGCCTCGGCGCGGCGACGGCGGCATCCTCCCGCGCATGATCAGACTGGCGGGACTTGCGGTCGTGATGACGTCGATGGCGTTCGGGGGAGCATGCGCGAAGAAGGCCGGGCCGGCGCCGCGGCGATCGGCGGGCGACGGCGCCGGTGCGGCCTTCGGGCCGGCGTGCGAAACGATCGACCGCAGCGGGGGCGAGCTCCCCGAGCTGCGTGCGGCCCGCGTCGCCCCGGGCGCCGTGGTGCTGGACGGGAGCCTCGACGACGCCGTCTGGAGGTCGGCCCAGTGCTCGGGCGGGTTCGTGAATCCCGGCGGCGGCGAGCCGGCACCGGATTCGCGCGTGAACGGTGCGGCGTGGGTGGCGTGGGACGAGACCAATCTCTACCTCGCGGTCCGGGTCGAGGATCCCGACCCGTCATCGCCCTTCCCGGCGGACGAGGTCGACCCCCACGTCTGGGAGCGCTCGTCGGGGATCGAGCTGATGCTCCAGCCGGGCGATCCGGGGGACAACCGCGAATACTACGAGGTGCAGGTCGACGTGAACGGCGCGATCTGGTCGACCTCGTTCGACGACTACAACGATCCGATCACGGGCGACGGTCCCGCGCGGCGCTTCGGGCACGAGGAGTGGCAGCCGGCAATCGCGACCGGCGTGGGGGTGGTGCGGGACGAGGGGTGGTACGCGATCGAGCTGGCGCTGCCGTGGTCCCAGGTACGCAGCACGCGCACCGCCGTGCCGCCGCGTGCGGGCGACGTCTGGCGCGCGAACTTCTACAGCTTCCGCGACGGCCAGGGCGACTCGCTGGCCTGGTCGCCGCTCCGGGGCGCGGGCAACTTCCACCGCTCGTCGCGCTTCGGACGGATCGTCTTCACGGAGTGATGCGTCCGTCCCCCCGGTTCCGAACCGCGCCCTTCAGGGCGTGGCCGGCCGCGGGCTGAAGCCCGCGGTTCTGGTCCCGAACTTGCGGAGCGCTGTCCTCACACCTTGTCCAGGGGCGGTGGCGGCACGCCGCGTTCGGTGTCGTCGATCGAGCCCGAATCGGGCGGCGTCCCGGCGTCGGGATGGCGGCGCCGCCGGACGAGATCGGCCAGGCGCGTGCCGGCGGCCCACGCGAGGTGGAACAGCTCGCGGACGTTGTCGAAAGGCGTCGCCGCCTCGCGGTTGTCCCCGTACATCACGGCCACGACGCGCGAGCCCACCGTGATCGGCAGGAACAGCGCGTTGTACGGCAGCTCGCCGAACAGCTCGAGCAGCAGGTCGGCCAGCGGTCCCTGGGGCGGAACGCCCGCGAGGGCGGGCTGGGCGGCGTTGCGCACGGTGGACGGCAGGGCATCGGGAACCAACGGCCGCCCGCGGTAGCCCTGCGCGCCGGTGCGGACGCCGAAGGCGTCGCGCAGCCTCGGCGCGGCCGACGTCGTGTCGAACAGCAGCCCGACCTTGAACGTGGCGGAGAAGAGCTGGAAGGCGTAGCGCAGGATGTCGGTCGGCGAGCCGAGGGCGTCGAGCTTCGCGATGCGGTTGATGAGGGCGGTGCGCGGCGGGGGCGCGACCGCGGGTCCGCCGGCGGAGAGGTCGCGCAGCACGTCGACCGGCGAGGCCGGAGCGCTCGGCCGCTCCGGCGCATCGTCCGCTGCCTCCTCGGATCCGAGCATCACCGCCTGCGTGCGGACGACCGCTTCGCCCGGCTCCGGGCCCCGCGCGGGCGGCGCCGCGACGGCCGCCGCGGCATCGACGGCGACCGCGGACGCGGCGGGCGGCCGGCCTGCGACCAGCGTCGCGACGGCCTCGGCGGGGATGGGAGCCGGCGCGGTGCCGAGGAGGGCCGCCGCGGCGTCGATGGCCGGGGGCGGGGCGCTCGGCCGCCGGGGCGGCTCGCTGCGCCGGGGGGCCGGCGGCGGCTGCGTCGGCGGACCGAGGACCATCTCCAGCAGCCGATCGGCCGCGCTGTCGTGCGACAGGCTGACGCCCCGCAACACCTCGTCGGCGGCCGTCCGCACCTTCGAAGCCTCGAACTCCGCCCGCGGCGGGAGGGGCGGCGGCACCTGGCTCACGGTCATCGGCGGCGGCGGCGGCGCCATCGATGCCTCGGGCGTCGACGGGATTTCCGGCGGCACGTCGCCGTTGACCGCCGCCAGCTCGGAGGCGGGCAGATCCTCCGGCGTGACGATGATGCCCGAGGCCCGCCGAGGGCGTGGCTGCGCCTCCTCCTCCTCCAGCTCCGGCTCGCCCGGCACCGGCGCCGGCGGCGGCAGGCTCTTCCCCTTGTGCGGCGCCCGCTCCACGATGCGCAGGTACCGCGGCGGCACCTCCGCGCCGTAATGCACCTGGAGGCCGAAGGCCAGAGTGAGCGAGCTGGCGATGGCCAGCGACACCGTCATGCCCGTCACGCGCTCCAGCTCCGCGATCACCGACCGCTCGAGTTGCCGGGTGGAGGCCACGACCATGGCGTCGTCGGCGACCGCTACCGGACAGATCCGGTGCCGCAACGCCAGGTCGGCGGGAAGACGGGCCGTGATCTCCCGGGGCGCCGAGGCCAGGTCGGAGCGGGTGACGATGGGGAGGCGGTGGAACATGCCCAGGAACTGCGCCAGCTCGTCCTCGTCGACCGCGCCCATCTCCAGCAGGTTGATCGAGAGGTCCTCGCCGTAGAGGATCTGGCGCTGCAGCGCCCGGTCGAGCTGCTCGACGGGCACGAGGCGCTCACGGGCGAGGAACGAGCGGAACGAGGTCACGTCGGTTTTCCTCCGCCCTCACCGATAGCCGAGCGTCAGCCCGCGGCTGAGCAGCTCCCATCCATCGACCGCGACGAACAGCAGCAGCTTGAACGGCAGCGAGACGGTCGTCGGCGACAGCATGTGCATCCCCAACGCCAACAGGATGTTCGATACCACCAAATCGATGACGAGGAAAGGCAGGAACAGGAGGAAGGCGGCCAGGAACGCCTCCTCCAGCTCGGACACGACGAACGCCGGGGCCAGCGCGAGCAGGCGGGACGGCCCCTCGCCCCGCACGTCCATCCCCTTGCGCGCGGCGATTCCCTCGAACAACCGCCGCGCCTCGGGATTGACGTTGCGCTCCAGGAACCCCCGCAACGGCCGCTCGACCCCGCTCGCGATCCGGCCCAGCCGCTCCAGGTCCTCCTCCGCCGTCGTCTCGCCCGCCGCCGGCTGCTCGACAACCGACGCCACGGCGCGGTACGCCTCCCGCGCCGTCGGTGCCATCGTGAAGACGGTCAGGAGCGTCGCCAGCGCCGCGAGCACCAGGTTCGGCGGGACCTGCGGCGCCGCCACGGCGGTCCGCGCGAACGAGAGCACGATGTAGATCTTGGCGTAGCTGGTCAGCACCATGAGCGCGAACGGAACGAGCGCGAGGGCTCCGAGCAGCAGCACGGTGGAAGTCGGACTGCCGAAATCGAACGACACGCTCTCCTCCCGGGAAAGACTCGAGCCGACAACATCCTACGGAACCGGCCCGAACGCAACAGGCACCCGTTCCTTGACCCTGTCGCGGGCGTCGTGATACAGCCATGGACCGAGGAAGGGCGATGCCAGAAGACCGCTTCGATCCGAGCGGCTACTTGACGTTTGATTTGGCCAGGGGCTCCGCTTCACTGCCGGACGCCGCGAGCGCCGTGGTCCTGCCGGCCGACGTGCTCGAGCGCGTGGCGGGAGGCAAGGACGGCATCGGGCCGGCGCTCGTCGCGCGACCGCTCGGCGAGTGGCTCGGCGCAAGGCTGCGCGAGAGACTCGCCGCGGGAGGCGGCAACCCCGCCGACGCGAGCCCCGAATCGTTCCTCGCGCAGGCGAACGGCCTCCTCGCGGTCCACGGCCTGGGACGCATCTCGCTCGAAGCCTACGGCGACGCGGTCCTGCTGCGCACGGAGCTCGTCGTGCTCCCCAAGGCCGGCGCCGGCTTCCTGGAGCCGTTCTGCTCCGGCCTGTTCGGGGCGTTCCTCGGCCGCGAGGTGCCGTGCCTGGCGCTGGACGGGCCCGGCGGAGCGTGCGTGCTGATCGGCAGCCCGCCCGCCGTCCGCCGCGCCGCGCAGCTCAAGGCGGCCGGCGTCCCCGCCGAAACCATCGCCACGCGGCTCCATCAGGAATCGCGCGCGGCACGGGAAGGGAAGCGATGACCCCGGACGTTGCCGCCAAGAAGGCCAGGCTGGAGGCGATCCTCGCGCGCTTGCGCACCAACCGCGAACGCGTCGGCCGTTCCGGCGCCGAGGACGTCCCGCCGATCGAGGATTTCCTCGAGCCGGTCACCGCGCCCCAGAGCCTCGGCGTCCGCCCCGCACCCGCCGTGCTCCCCGTCGCCCCCCTTGCCGCCCCGCTCGTGGCCGCGCCCGCAGCCGCACCGGCGCCCGTGGCCGCACCGGCGCCCGTGGCCGCACCGGCGCCCGTGGCTGCTCCCGTGGTCGCGCCCGCACCGGTGGCCGCGCCCGCCCCGGAGCCGGAGCCCGAGCGGGAGCCGGAGCCCCTGACGTGGGAAGGTGAAGACGAGGAAGAGATGATCCTCGAAGAGGCGCCCGAACGCGTCGACATCGAGGAGGAAGAGGCCGTCGTCGACGAGGCGCCCCTGGACGCGGCCGCCGCGCCGGCGATCATCGAGGAGGAAGCGCCCGTCGCGGCAGCGGCTCCCCCGCCGCCGCCGCTGCCGACGACGACCGTCACTCCCTCGACGAGGCCCGCCCCGGAGCCGGCGGCGCCGCCCGCGGCGCCCCCGCCCGCGCCGCGCGTCTCGGC
>JACRCZ010000051.1 GCA_016218765.1 Deltaproteobacteria bacterium
AGCTCTTCTTCGAGCTCAACCGCCTCCACTCCGTCACCATGGTCGTCGTCACCCACGACGACCGCCTCGCCCGCAAACTCCCCCGCCGCGTCGAAATCCGCGACGGCGTCATCGTCGATGACGCCACCGAAGCCGCGTGCGGGCCCGCCCTGAGCGAAGCCGAAGGGCCTGCCCTGAGCGAAGTCGAAGGGCCCGCCCTGAGCGAAGCCGAAGGGCCTGCCCTGAGCGAAGTCGAAGGGCCCGCCCTGAGCGAAGTCGAAGGGCCTGCCCTGAGCGAAGTCGAAGGGCCCGCCCTGAGCGAAGCCGAAGGGCCCGCCCTGAGCGAAGCCGAAGGGCCTGCCCTGAGCGAAGTCGAAGGGCCCGCCCCGCGCCCTGAGCCCGAGGGAGGATCGACGGACGCCAACGCGGCACCCGACGCCGTCAGGGCCGAGCCGCCGGAAGATCCCGAGCCCTCGGCCCAAGCCTGAGCCCACCCACGAGTTCCCGCGCTTCTGACCGATTCCCGGCTGCGGCGGTGGCGAAACGGCTGGGGCCAACCGCGCCTGCTCCCGGCCGACGAACCCACCGGCAACAACGCTCCGGCCAACGCAGCGCCACGTCCCGGAGCAATCGCGGTCCTTCCGCCGCGAACAGGTGCGCTACGACCCGCCGTGCTGCGCCACGATCTGATCCCACCGGGCGACCCGCGGGTCGTCCTCGCCCATCATGTCGACGAGGTGGCGACGGACGTAGGCCGCGTCGAGACGCGTGCCGCGGACCGCCACCAACCGCTCCAGGTCGGCGATGTCCTTGCTCCGGAAGAAGAGCAGCTTGAACACGGCCAGCGACTCGGCCGAGAGGAACCACGCCTCGCGCCCTTCCACGGCGTCGCGGACCCTGGTCCGCTCGGCCTCCCACGAGAAGCCGATGCTCGCCGTGAAAACGTCCACACGCATCCCGGCCCAGGTCGCGACGAACTGACCCTGTCGCTCGCTCGTGCGTCGCGCGGCCTCGAGGTCAACCTCGATTCCCAGGGTGCGCAACACCGCGACGACCGCCGCGACGTCGCCCACGGCCACGAAAGCGTTCACATCGACGTCGACGGTGCCGCGCGGCACCCCCCACACGCCCAGGGCCAGGGCGCCTCCCAGCGCGTACGAGACGCCCGCTTCCTCGAGCGCCGCGGCCAGCGCGAGCCCTGCATCCAGCGCGCCGTCGGGAACGCGAGGCGGCGTCACGGCTCGCGCTCGCGCCGCGCTTGCGCGCGGAGCCGCGCCAACGCCGCGACCGAGCTTTCGGGAAGCGGGTCGCAGTAGGCCAGGACGGCCTCCCGATCCGGGCGCGAGATCGCCAGGCGCCACGCGTCGCGACAGACCAGCGACAGATGCCGCATGCGATGCTCGCAGCTCATCTGCCGGTACGGCTCGGCCTCGCGACGTACGGACTCGGTGTCGTCAATGACCCACCCGGGCAGCGCGCCCCGCAGGGAAGTCGTGCCAGCCACTCGTTCCGCACGCCCACCCTCGAGCGGCGCCGATCCCGCCCCGGCTGCACCACCGGCCGCACGCTCGATCATGATCGGGACGATAACACCGGCTACCCCCGCCGACAACGACCCGGGGGGGGAGGAGAACGCCTCCCTCCGGATCACGTCGTCGAGGCTCCGGCGGCCGGGCGAACGCGGCTGCTCCGCCGGATGGCCGAGCGTCAGGATCGCGACCGGCACGACGTCCTGCGGCGCACCGGCGATCGCACGCACGCGATCCGGGTCGAAGGCGCCCACCCAGCACGCGCCCAGCCCGACCGCCGTTGCCTGCAACCACCCCGAATGCTAGCGTCCCGCCGAAAGGTGGAACCGGATGAAGCTCGCCCTGTTTGCAGTCCCGCTCGCCCTGTGGTCGGCCGCCTGCCCGCGCGCCCCGGCCGACAACGGTTCGAACGAGCCGTCGCTCCCGGCGACCGACGCGCCGCCGGTGACGCCGCAGGCGACGGGCGAGCGGGTCTCGATCGCCGCCGCGGACGCCGCCTCCCGCAACCTGCCGGCGCTGGGCTTCTCGCTCGTGCTGGCCGACGGCATGGGGATGCTGGCCACCGCGTTCCCCGATCAGCTCTCCTACCTCGCCGTCAGCGGCCCGCCCGGCGGTCCGCTGTTCCTGATCGTCCAGCCGTGGAGCGACCCGCAGCACGACGACGCCCTGCCGGCCGAGCAGGAAATGCGGCGGCGGTTCACCTCCGAGTCGGACCCGTACGCCTGGCACGGGGAAGCCTCGGTGCAGGCCGCCGGCTCCGCCCGCCTCGCGTTCGCCTTCGAAACCGGAGCAAGCATGGCGCGCACCCTGTGGTGCGCCGTGACCCTGGACCCGCCCGCCGGCGCCTCCTCCGGCCTCCTTCTCGCGGCCGCCATCCCCGCCGCCGGCGTCGAGCCAAGCTGCGCCTCCGTGGCGGAGCACCCGGCGATGGCACCCATGCTCGCCACCTTCCGCTACGAATAGCCGGCCGGCCACGCCGGCCCCTCCCTCATCGACAGCAGGCGCCTACGGACCGGAAGAAGAGCAGGTCCCGAAGCTGCACGTCTCGCCGTACCAGCAATCCCAGTCGCACGAGCCGCAGTGCGCGTTGTTCCAGTCCAGATCCACGCACCCGTCGGGGGGACAGCATGCGATCCACGAGCCGCCTCCGCACGCGGACTCCGATTCGCAGCGGCAGCTTCCGCCGGCGCAGCGGTCGGACTTGTCGGGGTCGCAACGCACGCCGCATCCGCCGCAGTTGGCGGTGTCGACGCTCGTGTCGACGCACGTCGCGGAACAGCACGTCTGCCCGGGCAAGCAGCTCGAGCTGCCGCACGTCTCCGCCTCCCCCTCGCCGTCTTCCACGTCGTCGACGCCGTCCGCCGCGTCGACCGGATCCGCACCCTCGTCCGGCGGCGCGGCATCTCCCTCGTCTTCGGCCTCGGGCACGTCCGGCGCTTCCGGGGCGTCCGGCGGCGACGCGTCCGCGCCGTCGTCCTCACCTTCCGTCGTGGATTCCCCCCCGGCATCCTCGGCCCGATCCGGGGTTCCTTCGGCCCATTGGTCGCCAGGCAAGTCCTCGGCCCGAGCGCACCCGAGGCAAGCGACGGCAACGAGCAGAGCTGCGGTGTTCGGGCCCATCTCGCCCCTCCCGCCGCCGATGCTACCACGACCGGACGCACAAGCGCCCGTCAAGCCCCGGCCGCACCAATCCGCGGCTCCTCGCTGCTGAACGACGCCATGGCCCTCCCACCGTTCACAGCCACCCCAACCCCCTCCACCAACCCCGCCCGCGCACCGTCAAGCCGGGCCCCGCTTTCGTCGAGTCCGCCGCGGGGCCGGGCGCGGTTCCGGCGAAGGGGAGGGCGACGGAAGCCACAACCGACCGAGCGGCAGCTCGACGGAGGCGAACGGCTCCGCGCGGACGCATTCGTCGCCGCCGTACGCGTCCACCACCACCCAACGGCCACGCTCGAGCCGGTACACCTCGAGGGTCCGCGCGAGCGGATCCACCAGCCAGGCGTGCGCAACGCTCTCGCGGGCGTAGATGCGAAGCTTGCGCGATCGGTCGTGGCGCACCGTCGCCGGCGACACGACCTCGCAGACCCAATCGGGAACAACCGTGAACGCGGCCACGTCGGCTAGCTGCGGCATCCGCTCGCGCCGCCAACCCGCCAGGTCGGGGACGACGACATCCTTCGCCAAGTGAAGCTCGGGCTCGGCAAGGATCCACCACTCGGGGGTCGACGGCCCTCGCCCGCCGCCTCCGGCTTGGAAGTGGCCAAACAACATCCCGCCCAGACCGAACGCCGACAGCGCGTGGCGCGCCGCCGGCCGCGGGCTGAGCACCAACTCACCGTCGAGGATCTCCGCCACCTTGTGCGGCGGCGAGTCCGCGACTTCCTGGAAGGTCGCCGCGCCCTTGCGGGCGGGTGGTCCGGATCCGCACGCTTCAGCCACCCAACACCTCCTCGCCCCTCGGGCGCCGGCTCCCGGGCCAGTATATCGTCGGCGGCCCTCGCCTGGCCAGCACCCCGGTAACGGAACCTGCCGACGACTCGCGCAACGAACGCCGGCTCGAGAAGCCACCGGCCTGCTCCTCGGCGCGACAGCGGATAGCCGGCGCTCTTGCATGGAAGCGGGAAGACATGGAGAATCCTTGCATCGCGGCTGAGGAGACCGTGGCGCGGCCGAGGAGCTGGACATGAGACGTTGGTGCACCGCAGGTCGCCCCGACGACCGGCGCACGCCTTCCGCACCGGTGACGCCCCGAAGCGGCGGAGCCGCGGCGGTCGTGCTCGTCGCCGTCATCGCGGAACTCGGTTGCGCGACGCTCGATGCGCAGTTTCGCGCGGATGGCTTCCACGACGCCGTCTGGCACTTCCACGTGACGTACGTGGACCCTTCGGCCTACGGCCTCATGGGCGCCGATTGGCGGCTGGACAACTTCGTCTTCAACCCGGACGGGTCGCCGAGGGCCGAGAAGACGGGCGAAACGTACTGGACGACGGTCGAGTTCGATCCCGACGGAGACGGCGTCTACGACGCATCGCGCGAGATTCGGCTGTACGACCTGCGCTTCGAGCACCGACGTGACGGCGGTGTGGTCTGGCTGCGGACCTTCCCGGTCGCGGATCGGCTGGCCGAGAAGGAGTTGCGCCTCCTCGCCCACGACTACGTGGAGGAAGTTGCGGGCGGCAACTACTTCTCCGTGCGCTTCGCCGGACGTGAGGCCGTGGCGGACGTTCGCTTCGCGACCACCATCGTGGATCAGGCCCAAATCGCCGTCGACTCCCAGGCCGCCTACCAGGTCACCTTCGACGTGGCCAACGTCGACCAGCTCCGGCTCGATCCGGAGAGCCGCACGGCACGGGTGCGAATCGTCATCCTCCGACCGCCCTACTCGTATCCGTACCAAGGAGCGACGTTCGCCTACTACACCACGCTGATGGTGATCGGCTACGCCAACGACCCGGAGTACTTCGACCTGCACGTGGACGAATTCGAGGACTTCATGCGGCGCCTGCACCTCGTCCCGCCAGGGACTCGAACGCCCCCCCGCTAGGTCCCCCGCATGCGCCCTCGGACGCGGGGCATCAACGCACCGCAACCCGCGCGCCAACAGCCCAGCACGAAGCCCGCGCTGAACCTGCCGAAGGGCACGGCAGCCGAACCACCACCCTCTGGGTAGACGGACGCCGGCGAAGCGGATTCCCGCATCCAAAACCCCATCGATGACCTCTGTGGCCTCGTCCAAGCACCACCCGCCAGGGTGGGGAATCGCGGCCACCCGCCGCCGTTGCCTGCAACCACCCCGGATGCTAGCGTCTCCACCGTGTCGCAAACGCGGGCCGCGCGCTCGGCCGGATGCGAACCGCGGTCGGATGGCCCGCGTTCGCGAGGGGGCGGACGATCATGCTGAACGGCGCCTGCGCCTGTCTGGTCCTCGGGACATCGGCCATGGTGGCCACCTGCCAGGAGGAATCGTCGTTCGGCGACTGCAGGGATGCCGCCCGCGAGTGCTTCGCCCCCTTCGTGTGCCGGTGGTTCTCCGACGCGTACGGTTGCCACTTCTCCGCCGATGACGTGCCGGCCTGCAACGGGACGCCCGCAGGGCAGGTCGTTCCGCCGGCGACCTTCTGTTACGCGGGTCAGCCTCTCCACTGGACCATGGAGCAGGGGTGCATCGCCGTCAGCTACGCGGCCGCCGTGGCGAGCCGAGCGGCGGACATCCGGGCGGCGCTCGACGCCTGGGACGACAACTCCTGCTCGCGGCTCTGTTTCGGTACCCCGGCGCCCGGCGAGGAACTTCCCGACTACGCGCGCGCCGAGCGTCGGCTGCACTTTGGGACCAGGGAAGAGCCGCCCGGGACGCATTCGTTCACCTACGTCTTCGAGAACGCCACCTGCCGGGTTCTCGGCGCGGAAGTGCAGCTCGACCCGTCCGCCCTCTCCTCGCTGTCGCGTGCCGAGCTGGTCCACCTCGTCGGCCGGGCCCTCGGGCTGGGCGCCCCGCCCCCGGGAACCGACAGCGTCATGGCGGGCAACGGCGCCGAGGAACCGAGCGCCCTGGACGACCAGGCCATGTGCGCCCTGTACGGCGACCCCTCGTTCTGCGGCGACTGACGCGCGCGGCCGCGCGGGAGGGACTTCGTGGGACCGTACGCATACCTCGAGATCACCAGAAGCTGCCGCAAGTGCGGGCGGCCGCTGCCCGTCAACGGACCGCTGGAGTTCGTCCGCTGCGCCGCCTGCTCCACCGTCAACCCCGTGCCGCTCGGCATGTTCCACCAGGCCTTCCGTGTCGCCCACGTGAACGACGAGAAGATCGACGGAGGCAACACCCGCACCCAAACGCCCCTCGACGGCACCGAAGTCTACAAGCTCACCTGGGGAACCCATCCCCCCGCCTGCCGCTCGTGCCGCACCCCCCTCGCGGACCCTCCGGCCGCCGCCGGCACGCTCCCCTGCCCGGCCTGCGGCGCGCCGTGCACCACGTTCGCGCCGCCGGATTGGATGAAACACGTGTACCCCGGCGTCGCGCAGATCTATCTCGGCGTCCAGGAAGAGGAGGCAAGCCGCACGGCGAACCCCCTCGCCCCCGGTCCGTCGCCCGCCCGCCCGGTCGCCATGCGCTGCGGCGCCTGCGGCGGAGGCCTCTCCGTCACCGCCGACACCCCGCTCGACCACTCGTGCGGCTTCTGCGGCACGGCGTTCCGGATCCCCGACGAGATCTGGGAGCGCATGCACCCGGTAGAGGCCGTCCAGGGGTGGTTCGTGCGGTTCGAGGGACCCCCGCCGGGACTCGCCTTCCCGACGTCCCAGGAGTTCCGCGAACGCTACGAGAAACACCTCCGGCCCCTCGAGGATGCCGACGGACGCATGAACCGGACCGCCCAGGGACCGTCGCGCTTCGTCTGCTGCAAGCTCGGCAACACCTGCGGGACCTGCAAGGCCAGGATTCCCGTCAACGGGCCGCTCCTCCATCCCGTCTGCCCCACCTGCGGCGCCGTCCGCGATCTCCCGCCCCAGGCCCTCGGCCACATGCTCGCCTGGGTGGCCGAGACCAAGCCGCTCTCCCAAGGGTGGATGTTCCACTCCGGCTACCACTTCACGCACAAGATGACGCGAGTCGCTCCCTACTGCCGGCGGTGCGAGACGGACCTGCCTCTCGTCCCGCCGGGTACCGACTCGACGATCGAGTGCCCGAAGTGCTCGGCAACGTACGCCACGTTTCCCGTCCCCGCGGCGATCCAGCCTCACGCCGGTGCGGCCCGCCAGATCTACTGCGCCGACCGTGACGACGACCGCCCTCCGTTGCGCGAGAGCGCCCCCGTCGTCCACCCCTGTCCCTCGTGCGGCGCCGACCTCACCGTCGACCAGGAGACCGGCCGCGTCCACCGCTGCGCCTTCTGCAGCAACGACGTCTTCCTGCCGGACGAGGTGTGGCACAGGTTCCACCCCGTGACGAAGATCCTGCCCTGGTTCGTCGACGCCGGCCGCGTCCCCCCCTCCGCCGCAGCCGCAAGGCTGGCCCGGGAGGCCGCCGAAAGGGAGAAGACCGCCGCCCAGACCAGGGCGAAGAACACGAGACACAGGATCGCTTTCGGACTCAAGCTCGCCGGCTGGCTCTCCGTCCCCGCGGCGCTCCTGATCTACGCCTTCCTCGTCAGGGGCGGCTGCTGATCGACCGCCTCCCACCCTACCGCGGAAACAGATCGCCCAGCAGCAGCGGCACCCGCGCGCGCCAGGCCGGCTCGCTGTGCGGCGCACCCTCCTCGAGGTGGTAGAAGAGATCCACCCCGCTCGTCCAGCCGCGCGCCGCCAGCGCGTCGCGCACCGCCACGCTGTCGGCCGCACCGTCCGAGTTGTCGGCCACGCTGCCCCCGCTGTCGATGTACACGGGCAACGGCGGCGCCAACGGGAATCCCGCAGCCGCGATCGATTGCAGGACCGAGCTCCCGTCGGCGTCGCAGACCCAGAACGCTCCCGACATCGACCCGATACCCTGCCGGAACACCGCCGGATGCGCCATCGCCACGACAAAGGAGATGTTGCCCCCCAGCGACGAGCCCGCCAGCGCGCGCCGCGCAGCGTCGATCCGGTAGTGCGCCTCCACCAGCGGCACCAGCGTCTCCACCACGAACCGCCCGTAGTCGTCGCCGCGCCCCGACATCTCCGCACACTGCGTGTACTCGGATATCCGCGCGTCGGTGTTCGCCGCGCCGACCACGATCGGCGGGTCGATCGAGCCCGCCGCCGCCAGGGCATCAATCGCCAGGTTGACCTCCCAACCGCCGTTGCCGAAACAACACGCGCTGTCGTCGAACACGTTCTGGCCGTCGTGCAGGTACAACGCGGGGTACGAGTTCGTCCCTTCCGCATCGTAGTCCGGCGGCAGGTAGACGAACACGTCGCGCGAGTTCCCCAGCTCGGGCGAGGCGACCTCCGGCCACCACTCGAGATGCCCGCGCCCCGAGCCGGGAAGATCGACCACCGAGTTCTTCCCGGCGAAGTCGTTGTACGCAAAGCCGCGGTTCGCAGGGTCCAGCATCCACGTGCCGTCGATCACCAGCCGGTACTCGTAGAGATCGGCGGCCAGCGCCTTGTAGAGAACGTAGAGGTCCGTGGCGCAAACGCGCACCAGGTCCTCCGCGGCCCAGTCGTCGAAGTCGCCCGCCAGCCGCACGGCCGTGGCGCTCCCCTCCCACGCGAACCAGACCTCCCCGCCCCGAACCACCGGGAACTCCCGCCGCTCGAATCCGCGCGCCGCCGCGGCCAGCAGCTCGGCTTCCCCCGCCGTGCCGCAGATCGCCGGATCCCCGGCCCGCGCCACGAAACAGTCGCGCCACAGGTCGGGATCGTCGCACGGTCCCCCCACGTCCGCCTCCGCCCCGCCATCGTCCCCGCCGCCGTCCGCCTCCCCCTCGTCCGTGCCGGAATCCTCCCCGCCCTCCTCCGCCACCTCCCCGTCCGCCGCGACATCCTCCCCGCCGTCTTCCGCCACGTCGCTCGCATCGCCCACGGCACCGTCGTTGCCGCACGCCAGGCCGCCCGCCACCAGCCACGACGCCGCGAACAGGATCCAGCGCATCCACCTCATCGCCGCCACCTCGCCGCAAGCAAAGCACGAACGCGCCCCGTTGAACACGGTCCGCGGCCCGCCGGAACCCACCCCGTCGCCGACTCTGCGCTCCCTGCGCCCCTGCGTCCCTGCGCGAAATCCGATTCCCTGTGACCCCGGCCCGGCAACCCGGGCACCGCCGGCGCGACTTCGACGACGCCCTCCGGGGCGGAGCGTCACCGTTGTCCACGCAACCCCCCCGATGCTACCCTTCCCGTCGTGCGGACGCGGCGAGCCGATGCCCATGCACGTGCCGGACCACGGCGCGCCGGCCTGCGCTCCACGACCCATGACCTTCCATCGTGACCGGCGGGGAGCTGACTTCGACCTCCATGTGGCGGTGCTCCTCCTCTTCCTCCTGCCGCTCGCAGCTCTGATCGCCGTGCCACTCTGGTCCAGCGCAGCCTTGGCAATCCCGCCGCAAGGCCTGATTCTCACCAAGGTCCGCGACCGTCGGGCCCGCGGCCGCCCATCCCTTGCGTACGTCCTCGTCAACGAGCTGGTCATCACCATCGTCATCGCAGCGTACCTGGCCTGGTCCCTGCGCGCATAGGTGCGTCCATCGGTCTCCCCGCGCCCTCCTTGCGCCGGCCCGCCCCGTGTCGTAGATAGTCAAGACCATGCACGACGGACACGGACACCATCACCACGCACACGAAGACCAGCCGGCCGCGTTCCCCCCCGCCGCCGCACGCCGCCTCGCCGACATCGTCGCCTATGCACCCGCCTCGATCGTCAGCCGCGAAATCGTCCGCGGCAAGACCGGCACCGTCACCGTCTTCGCCTTCGACAAGGACCAGGGACTCTCCGAACACACCGCCCCCTTCGACGCCCTCGTCCTCGTCCTCGACGGCACCGCCCGCCTCACGATCGGCGGCAACCCCGTCGATGCCGGCGCCGGCGAAGCCGTCCTCATGCCCGCCAACGTCCCCCACGCCGTCCTCGCCGTCGACCGCTTCAAGATGATGCTCACCATGATCCGCGGCTAGGAGCGCCCCCCGCCTCCATGACCCGATCAGACGACAGCATCACCCTCGCCGGGACCCTCCGGGCACTCCTCCCCCTCTGCCTCTGCCTGGGCTGCGGATCGTCCACCCCGGCCGACCCCGAGACGGGAGCGGACGCCGGCGACCTCGCGACCCCCGACGACTCCGCCACCCCCGGCGACTCCGCGCGGCCCGACGCCGACGCCGCCGACGATCGCCCCGACCCGGACGACGCCCGCCCGGACGGCGACGCCCCGGAACCCGACGCCGACGCCGCCGAAGACGCCGGACCCCCACCCTACTTCGCCTCCGTCGAGCTTCTCGAAACCGTCCAGATCCCCCTCCTCCCCGGAGACACCGACTTCACCTACCGCACCGGCGCCCTCGGCGACCTCGACGGCGACGGCGTCCCGGAACCCGTCATCACCGTCGCGACCTACCCGGAAAACCTCCCCCAGCCGATCGTCGTCCTCCCCGGCCTCGGCCCCGTCTCGAACATCGCCCCCGCACTCTTCGACGGCCGCGTCCCCGCACTCGGACACTCCAACCAGACCATCTTCGCCGACGTCGATGGCGACCGGACCGACGACCTCCTCTTCTCCGAGGCCGGCATCGACCACCCGCCCTGGAGCGGCGCCCTCGTCGGCATCGCCCTGAACCGCGGCAGCGCCCGCTGGGAAGACGTGTCGGCAACCGTCCCGCCCGCCGCGCAAGGCCTCCGCTGCTACTCCCTCGCCGCCGGCGACTTCTACGGCGACGGCCGCACCCGCATCGTCCTCCCGTCGCAGGAACAGGACGAGCAGGACCAGACCGGCCTGCTCTCCTGGACCGGCACCGGCTGGGACTTCCAGCAGAACTGGGTGCCCATGTCGCTCTGGTGGTCGCCCGAGAACCTCTACGCCTCGTCGAACATGGCGCTGCGCGACCTCGACGACGACGGCCGCGAGGATCTCTACGTCTCCGGCAGCCTGACCACCCCCAGCCATCGCGTGCTCTTCGCCTCCGGCTCCTTCCCCGCCGCCGAAGACCTCGTCACCCTCCCCGAAGGCCCCTGCGGCCACACGCCGTGGTCCGTCTACCAGCGACCCGAGGTGTCCAGTGCCCGGGGCGGCGACGTCAACCAGGTCGTGCTCGCCGACCTCGACGGCGACGACCGCCTCGACCTGGTCTCGATCACCGAAGATGTATTCCTCTTCAAACCCGGCGCCTTCACCGACACCGACTACCCAGGCTATGCCCGGATCCTCGCCGACGGCGGCACCGCCTACTACGACGGCTGGCTGCAGGTGCTCCGCAACGACGGCGACCGCGGCTTCACCGACATCTCCTCGGCCTCCGCCGGACAGGACCTGGGACCCCGCTACTACGTCGCCCTCCTCCCCCTCGACCTGGACCTCGACGGAGACCTCGACCTCGTCGGACACTACTGGTCGAAGACCTGGCTCACCGCCGACCCGCTCCCCGGTTGGGGCTCCTCCCTCTTCTTCAACGACGGCTTCGGCGGCTTCCGCTGGGTCGACACCGCCGCGGCCTTCCCGGAGCTGGTCGCCGCCGCGCCCGACGGCCCGACCGTCGGTCTCGGCGGCCTGTTCCCCACACGCATCACGCCCACCGGCGTCGACGGCCTCTTCGTCGCCCCGCACGACGAAAACCCCTCCGAGCCGACCCTCCGCGCTCTCCGCTTCCGCGCCACCGGACGCTTCCACCTGCCGGAACCGTAGCAGGCCTGCCGGGTCGTCGCACCTCCCCTACCAATCCCGCCCGCAACACCGCTTGCGCTTCCGCCCCGACCCGCACGGACACGGATCGTTGCGCCCCACCTCCACGTCCGGCGCCGCCTCCACCGCCGGCGCCCCCGCAGGGTCGCACCCGTAGAAGCGCGACAGCTCCGCGTACAGGTCCGCCGCCTGCTCCCGCATCCGCGCCGGCTTCTCGAAAAACGACTCCGTCGCCACCGCGAAAAACTCCGCCTCGTTCGTCGCCCCGTACGCACGCAACAGCGTCCGCTTCCGCTCCGCCGTCGCCTTCAACTCCAGGTACCGCCGCCCCAGCACCTCGCCCCACGGCCGGTAGTGCTCCGACGCCCGCAGCTCCGGCGTCCCGTCGAACGCCCCGTCCGCACGGTCCAGCACGTGCGCGAACTCGTGCACCGCCGTGTCGTGCCCGTCGCTCGGATTCAAGAGCCCCTGCCGCACCGCAGGCCACGCCAACACCACCGTGCCGAACGAATGCGCCTCGCCCAGGATCGCACCGTCCCGCCCCGGGTGCCCGTAGACGTACGGGTACACCACGATCTCCGTCAGCCGGTCGTACGCGGACAGGTCGAGGTGCAGCACCAGCCGCACGGCGGCAATCGACACCGCGACGCGAATCTCGTCCGTCAGCTCCAGCCCCCCCGCCCCGAAGAACTGCTTCTCCCAGGCGAAAACCTTCACCCGCTCCAGGAACCGCTCCTGACGCTCCGCCGCCAGCCCCGCGAAGAAGGGCGCGTAGCGCCGCACGTGCGCCATCCACGACGGCGGGAACTCCCGCCGGGCCAGCTTCCTGCGACGACGCCGGCGCCACCACGCGAACATGGGGCAACGGTAGTACATCCGCGTCCGGCTGCGTAGGGGGGTTCCGCCTCGGACCCTGCGGCCGTGCCCCGCGCGCCCTTGCCACGGCGCGCGCCCTGCACCTACTCTACCCCGCGATGGCCAAGCGCCGCGCCGTTCCCAGCGGCCGAAAGTCCGGACGCCGCATCACCGCGACCCTCGACGCCGTCGAGCTGGCCCGCGGGCACGACGGCTTCCTCCGCGGCAAGCCCGAGCCCGCCCTGCTCTTCGCCGCCTGGTCCGTCGGCCCGACCTCGGCGCGCCTGCTGGGCCGCGCCCTCCGCCTGCTGCCCGTCCGCACGCCCTTTCCCTGCACCACCGTCCCCGACGAGGCCCTGCTCCTGCGCGCCGCCTCGCCCCCCGGCCATGATCGCGTCGCCCTCCTCGTCGCCGCCCTCGAGGTCGATGCCGGCACCGACGTCAAGTGGCTCTACGCCGCGCTCGGCGACCCGGATTCCGTCTCCGTGTGGTTCGAGGACTCCCCGGCTCCCGACCCGCACGGCATCGCCGAGGCCGCCCGCGCCGCGCCTCCCCCGGGAGCCTCCCGGCCCGTGCGCCTCCTCCGCGGCCGCGTCAACGTCGAAGACTCGTGCCGCGCCGACCAGTGGGTCGGCGCGTGCCTGCTGGTGCGCCCGATCGGCTCGGCCCCAACCGAAGAGCGGCTGCGCGTCGTCTCCGCCGACCGCCGAAACGACTGGACCGCCTGCCTCCGCCTTCGGACCTGATCGCGCCCCCTCCCCCGCATCCGGACCAACAACTCGACCCGAATGACCCACCAACAACCAATAACGCTCTCGCTCTTCCCGCCTACTTCCCGCTCTTCCCGCCCTTCTTCCCCGCCGCCTTCTTCGACGCCGCCTTCCCGGCCGCGGGCTTTCTCGTCGCAGCCCCCCGGACGGCCGGTCTCTTCGCGGTCGGCTTCTTCACCGTGGGCTTCTTCGCGGTCGGCTTCTTCGTCGCCGGCTTCTTCGCCGCCCGCGCGGGGATGGCCGTTCGGGCCGGTGGCGTGACGCGCGCCTCGGGAACCCGCGTCGAGCGCCTGGTCCCCTTGATCGGCAGCGTCAGCGCGAAGGCGAAGGCCCGGTCGATCCACTCCCGCAACGCCACGCCGTTCTCCACGATGCGCGGCGGCACCACCACGTACTCCCGCATCACCCGCCCCGGCATCGGCTCGAACGTCTCCGCCCCGGGAATCCCCAGCAGCTCGGAACGGGCGCGCTCCTCCAGCCGCACGATCAAGTGCTCCTGGTGCAGGCCCGCGAACATGTGCCCGTTCACGAACGCGCACGGATACCCGAACATCTGCCGCCGCTGCGCCTGCGGATCCACCGGCAGCGCCGCCTCGAACGCCTCGATCAACGCCGGCGGCGACTTCCT
Organism: Deltaproteobacteria bacterium; assembly: GCA_016218765.1. Classification (GTDB taxonomy): domain Bacteria; phylum Myxococcota_A; class Polyangia; order DRWM01; family JAAZOP01; genus JAAZOP01. The sequence goes on from JACRCZ010000051.1 coordinate 14,069, forward strand.
CCACTGCATCGCGCCCTCCTCCTCCGCATCCCCGCGCGGACCCCCACAGCCTACGCCCTCGCCCCCACCCGGTTCAACACGCCGACCACCAACCCCGTTCCCCGCTTCCCCCCCTCACCAAGAACCCGACCCGTTCGACCCGCCGACAACCAGAAACCAATTGCCTCGCTCCCGCGCCCTGCGTCATGCTCCACGTACGGAAAGGGAACCAAGATGAGCGACGTCATCGATACCCTCCTGCTCCTCGCCCTGCCCGCCTCCGGCAAGTCCGAGGTCCGCAAGTACCTCGAAAAACTCTCGCCCGAAAAATGCCGCGCCGACTTCGGTGTCGGCCCCAACGTGCAGCTCGACGACTTCCCCTACGTCCACTTCCTCCGGCGCGTCGATGACGTCCTGGAAAAACTCGGCAGGCCACGCCTGTTCTACCACGGCCCCGAACGCGGCTTCCGCGAAGGCCGCGACTGGGGCACCCTGATCGAGCTGGTCAACCAGGACCGCGAGGCCCTCGAAACCCGTCCCGCCGTCCCGCCCAAGGGCGCTCGCGCCAAACTGCTCCTGGCCCGCATCGATGAGGCCGGGATGAAAGCCGGCATCAAGCCGCGCCTCGCCGCCCTCGACGGCAAGTCCCGCACCGCCGTCGCCGACGCCCTCGACCACGAGGCGGGCGACCTGTTGCGCGGCCTGGCGGACGCCCGACCCGAATCCCTCAAGGACCGGACGATCGTCATCGAGTTCGCCCGCGGCGGGCCCGAAGGCTCGACCATGCCCCTGCCCGCCCCGTTCGGCTACGCCTACTCCCTCGCCATGCTCTCGCCGCGCATCCTCGAGCACGCCTCCGTCCTCTACATCTGGGTCACCCCCGAGGAATCACGCCGCAAGAACGTCGCCCGCGCCAACCCCGACGATCCGGGATCCATCCTGCACCACGGCGTGCCCGAGTCCGTCATGCGCGGCGACTACGGCTGCGACGATCTCGAGTGGCTCCTCGGACAGTCCGATCGCCCCGGCTCGATCCGCATCACCGCCCACGGAAAGACCTGGTACCTGCCCGTCGGACGCTTCGACAACCGCGTCGATCGTACGTCGTTCATCCGCGCCGACCCCAAGCAGTGGGCCGCCCCCGACGTGAAAAACCTGCACGACGGCCTCCGGCAGGCGTTCGACGCGCTCCGCAGGTGAGAGGGGGGGCGCCCCGGACGCAGCACGTCCGCGTCCCCCTCCTCCCACCTGCCATCGATGACTGCGGCCGGAAGGTCTACGGCACCGGAGCCGGATCCGAATTCGGGGCGACGTACCGGCGATGGATGCGCACCCGCACCCCGTGGAAGTCGAACTCCACCGTCTCCGCCAGATCCACGACCTGCTTCGAAATGAAGCACCGCACCTTCCCGGGCGGAAGCGAGCCGCCCGTCCGCGCGCCCTGTTTCGTGTCGAGTCCCAACATCATCCCAAACCTCCCCGCGCCGCTCCCCTCGACGCCGCCTCCCGGTCCGCCCGCGCGTCGCGTGCCGGCCCCGGGCCATGCCCGTCCCTACAGCAAGCGCGATGCCAGCCCCCCGGCGCGCCCCCCGGCGTACCCCGCGTCCACAAGGCGAATCCCGCTCGCCCCGGCCCCACCGCGCGATCCCCGCGAAATCCCGCGCGTCCCGCCGGAATCCCGGTCCTGCAAGCGGCTCCGTCAAACCACCCCCCGCCCCGCCCAGCGCGCCCGCCACACCGACACGGCTGTCACGGTGACGCCCGCCGCCGTGACTTCCTTGCGGCGCCGCAACACCGCAGCGCCGGCCCGCGCGATCCCGCGCCTCCCCGCCGGAAACAAGCCGCCTGCGCCTACAACCAGAACAGGACCCGGACCACGACCACGATCGAGAAAGCCGCCATGAACGCCCCCATCAGCCGGTTGAGCACCAGCGTGCGCCGCAGCGGCACCGCCGGCGGATCCCCCTCCGGCCGACGCGCGATGAACGTGTACGGCAGCACCATCACCAGTACCCCGGTCACCGTCCCCACAATCCCCAACAACGCCAGCAGCAGCAGCAGCTCGGGCGCCCCCAGCGACAAGAGCCGCGCCGGCGGCGGCAGCGTCGCCAACAGCGCCGTCACCCCCACCAGGAACGCCAGCACCGTCAGCGACCACAACAGCGGCCCCAGCGCCAGGTGCCGGCGCACGAACCGCGCCACCCCGGCCCGGCACGCCTCGTCGCACGCCCGGTACGTCCGCGGCAGGTAACGGTGCGTCTTGCGACCCACGTCCCGCGCCAGGTCCCGCTCCTCCACCGCCGCACCCAGCACCCGGCCGCACCACTCGCAGCGGTACGACCGCGTCTCCGCCACCACCGCAGGCGGCAGCTCCGGATCCTCCGCGTGGGACGTCGCGTCCACCTTCCTCCCATGCGCCGAGTGCCGGCCCGTGTCAAGCAGCTCAAGGCGATGCTACAGGCGGTGACGGCCGATGCCGCGCCCGGCGGCTGCAACGCCGGCTTCCTCCGCCCCGACTCCGTGCTCGCGCTGATCTGGATCACCGACGAGGAGGACTGCTCGGTTTCCCCGGATCACCTCGAAATGTTCGACCCGAGCCGGGAGGTGCTCGGTCATCTCGGTCTCCGCTGCTTCCTCCATCCGGATCTCCTGGTGCCCGTGGACGACATCGTGGCGTCGCTGCGCGCCGTGCGCGCCGATCGCCCCCGCGACCTCGTGGTCGGCGTCATCGCCGGCGTGCCGAACGACGAGCCGCTCTGCGTCGGAACCGGCGACGCCATCGCCCGCTGCCTCGGCAGCCCCGGCATGCTGGAGACCATCGACCCGGCCGAACCGATTCACATTATCCCCTCGTGCCACACGGCCATGGGCCTCGCCTTCCCTCCCCGCCGCATCGTGGAGGTCGCGCGGGCCTTCGGCCCTTCCGCCTACGTCGACTCGATCTGCAAGGAAGACTGGTCCGGCGCCATGGCCGGCATCGGCGGCCGCATCGCCGAACGCCTGCGCCACCCGTGCTTCGAACGCGAGCTGCCGTTCGACCCGGCGGCCTGCGCCACGAGCTGCTTCGCCGTCGAGACGCTGTCCGACGATCGCCCCTGCGAGGAAGACGCGTCCTGCCCCTCCGCCGGGTGCCCGCCCGCCTCCCTCCACGACCTGCCCCACCTCCCACCGTGCCGCCGCCCATCGTCCGGCGCACCGTGCGACCCTCTCAAGCGCGATCTCGGCCTCGCCCCGACCGCCGATGGCCGCTCCCTCCGCCGCTGCCTCGTCCGCCAGGCGCCGCGCACCCCCGCCGGCGACGCCTGCTCCGCCCCCGCCGCTCACGGCTGGTTCTACGTTCCGCCCGCAGCCGCCCCCGTCCCCCCTTGTCCGGAGCTGCTCTTCACCCCCGGCGCCGCCTCCCTCCTCGCCCCCGACTCCACCGCCGAGCTGCGTTGTTTCGACTGACGGTTCCCCCCCCTTCTCTGCCCGCCCTTTGCGTCCTTTGCGTCCCTTTGCGTCCTTTGCGCGAACGCCCCCTTGCGCCCCTCCGCGCCCTCCGCGCGACCTCCGGATCGCCCTCGCCCGGCGGCGCCCGAATTGCCGAAAACCGCCCGGCAATGGTATAGGCCTTCGCCATGGACTGGGGACTTGCCAACAGACTGAACCTCATCATTCGGCCCGAAACCGGCCGCACCGTCATGCTCGCCGTCGACCACGGGTACTTCCAGGGCCCGACCACCGGCCTGGAAAACCCGCGCGCGACCGTCACGCCGCTCCTGCCCTACGCCGACACGCTCATGCTCACCCGCGGCGTCCTGCGCACCTCCGTCGACCCGAGCAGCGGGACGCCCGTCGTGCTCCGCGTCTCCGGCGGGACCAGCATCCTCAAGGAGCTGTCCCACGAGGGTTTGGCCACCTGCATGGAAGAGGCCCTCCGCCTCAACGCCGTCGCCGTCGCGCACTCGATCTTCGTCGGCGGCGAGGGCGAGCGCGAGTCGCTGCTCAACCTCGCCAAGCTCGTCGACGAAGGCCAGCGCTACGGCATGCCCGTCCTGGCCGTCACCGCCGTCGGCCGCGAAATGGCCCGCGACGCCCGCTACCTCGGCCTCGCCAGCCGCATCGCCGCCGAGCTCGGCGCCAACATCGTCAAGACCTACTACTGCGACGACTTCGAGAAGGTCGTCGCCGGCTGCCCCGTGCCCATCGTCATCGCCGGCGGCAAGAAGCTGGCCGAGTACGAGGCGATCAAGATGGCGTATAACTCCATCAAGCACGGCGCCGTCGGCGTCGACATGGGACGCAACATCTTCCAGTGCGACGCGCCCGTCGCCATGATCCGCGCCGTCCGCGCCGTCGTCCACGAGAAGAAGACCGCCGGCCAGGCCTTCGCCCTCTTCGAGAAGCTCAAGACCGAGGGAGGCAAGACGTAGGTGCCCGGCCGCGGCACGGGGCGCGTGAGCCCCCGGCCCACGCGCCGCCCCCGGCCCCCGGCCGCCGGCGCCCGCAACCGAAAACCGAAAACTGAGAACTGAGAACCCCGAATGCGCGCCGCCGTCTACCACAACAACCGCGACGTCCGCCTCACGGACATGCCCGTCCCCGCGATCGGTCCCGGCGAGGCGCTCCTGCGCATCGAGGCCAGCGGCATCTGCGGCAGCGATGTCGTCGAGTGGTACCGCGTGCGCAAGGCGCCCCTCGTGCTCGGACACGAAGTCGCCGGCGTGATCGAGGCGGTGGGGCAGGGCGTCACGAAGTTCGTGCCCGGCGACCGCGTCGTCGCCGCCCACCACGTCCCCTGCAACACCTGCCGCGCCTGCCTCCGCGGACACCACTCCACCTGCGACACCCTGCGCACCACGACCTTCGACCCCGGCGGCTTCTGCGAGCGCGTGCGGCTGCCCGCCATCAACGTCGACCGCGGCGTGTTCCGGCTCCCCGACGAGCTTTCGTTCGACGAGGGAACCTTCGCCGAGCCGCTCGCCTGCGTGATCCGCGCGCAGCGCATCGCCCGAATACGGGCCGGCGACTCCGTGCTCGTGCTCGGCGCAGGCCTCGCCGGCCTCCTGCACCTCAAGCTCGCCGCCGCCCTCGGCGCCGGCCGTCTCCTGGCCACCGACGTCCTGGAATCCCGCCGCGCCGCCGCCCTGCGCTGCGGCGCGGACGCCGTCTTCGACGGCCGCGACGACGTGCCCCGCCTCGTGCGCTCCGCGAACGAAGGCCGCGGCGCCGACGTCGTCGTCGTCTGCGCCGCCCAGGAAACCGTCTACCGCCAGGCGTTCCAGAGCGTCGACCGCGGCGGCACCATCCTGGTCTTCGCCCTCCCCGAGCCGGGAGTCGAGGTCCCCGCCCCGCTCTTCGACCTGTGGCGCGACGGCGTCACCATCACCTCCAGCTACGCCGGACCCCCCCGCGAGACCCGCGAAGCCCTCGAGCTGCTCCGCGCCCGCCGCGTCCGCGTCGAGGACATGATCTCCCACCGCCTCCCCCTCGCCGAAACCCCCCGCGGCTTCGCCCTCGTCGCCGACGGCCGCGAGTGCCTCAAGGTCATCATCCGCCCCCAGGAGTAGGCGGGAGCGGTCTGCCGCGGCCACGCGAAGCGTGCTACCGTGCCCTGACGGAGGGGCTCCTTGATCGCACCGCTCTCGACCCTCGCGCCCGGACCGCTCGAACGATTGGCCGAGCTGCCGGTCGTCGGCGTCCTCTTCGTCGGACCCACCTGGCTCGTCGGCCTCAAGCTCGCCGGCGTCATCGTCGGCCTGTGGATCGTCATCGTCCTCCTCCGTGCCCTCGCCGGCGGAAGCGAACGCCGCCTCGCGCGCGACGCGCGCCGCCTCGTCGCCGAAGGACGCTACGAGCAGGCCGGCGACTTCCACGTCATCCATGGCAACCTCCAGGCCGCCATCCACATGTTCGAGCAGGCCGGCGCGTGGGCCAAGGCCGCACGCGTCGCCGAAACCCTCGGACAGGATGCCCGCGCCCGCCAGTTCCGCGAACGCGCCGCCGGCGGCGGCCCCTCGTCCCGCGGCGCTCCCTCGCCCGCACGACCCGCGCCCGCCGCCGCCCCCGCCGCCCCGCCGCACGCCTCGTCGCGCGCCCCGGCAGCAGACGATCGCCCCGCCCCGCCGCACGCACCCGCCGGCACCGCCACGCCCGCCGCCCCGCCCCCCCCACCCCCCGGGGGGCCCCCC
>JACRCZ010000054.1 GCA_016218765.1 Deltaproteobacteria bacterium
CGAGATCCTCCGAGAGCGCTTCGTAGTCGCCGTCTTCGATGGCGTCCTGCGCGGCGTTGCGCAGCTCCCGGACGGTACGGCGGTCGAAGTAAATCTCCATGGGCCTCTCGCCTTTCTGCGCCGGGGGGTCCAGGCCTCGGGGCGGATTATATGGGGGGTCGGATCGGTGTCAACAAACAAGAGCGGATGTTCGAGGGACGGCCGCGGCGGCCTTCCGGGCAGGGGCGGGGAGGGGGAAACCACCGATGGACACCGATGGGAAGGGCAGGGAGGGGGGGCGCAACGCTTCGGGGCGGAGGCGCGATGGAGGACCGCTTCCGGCGCCGGCGTGGGCGAAGGGGGCCGAGGGGGCGAGAGGGAGGGTCGGACATGCGGGTGGGGATTCGAGGGTGGTTGGTCGGGGTGCTGGCGGTTTCGTGGGGTGCGCCGGCGGGTGCGGGAATGGAGCCGTGGTTCGCGCCCGAGCTGTACTACGGGGTGGGCGCGGACGCGGGTTTCCTGGGCAACGCCGGCGAGCTGGAGGTGTGCGCGGCGGCGGGCGCGTCCGGCGTCTGCCTGCCGCTGGGGGAGCCCGCGGGCGGCGGCGCGTCCGTTCTCGTCGGGCTAAGGGCCTTCGGGTGGCTGGGGCTGGAGCTGGGGTACGACGTGTTCCTGCACTCCGGGGAGGACGGGGATGCGTTCGAGCTCGCCACTTTGCAGGCCGTGCGCATCGGCGCCCGGTTCCTCTTGATGCCCGGCTCGACGTTCGAGCCGTACCTCCTGGCGGGCGGCGGGCTGTACCTCCTGGGCGACGAGTACGACGTGGCCGGGGTCGGCGGCGGCTTCCAGGTCGGCGCCGGCGTGGATGTCTACCTGGCGCGGGCACTCTCGCTCGGCGCGAGCGTCGCCTACCGCGGCGTCGGCATGGGGTCCTTCCGCGTGGAGGCGGCGGAGCTGCCGTGGGGCACGGAGGGGACGGCGGCGAGTGCCTTCCTGCACGGGGCGAGCGTGCGGATCGATGTGACGGTCCACAGCGTGTACTGACGGAGGCCCCGGTGCCGCGCCACGTCGCAACGGGGCGGTACCCGGGCGCCGGCCCGTCAGAGCTGGGTCAGCTCGACCAGGATGCCGCCGGTGCTCTTGGGGTGCAGGAAGGCGATCTTGTGGCCGCCGGCGCCGATGCGGGGTTTCTCGTCGATGAGCGCCACGCCACGGGCCTTGAGCTCGGCCAGCGCGGCCTCGAGATCGGGCACGGCGAACGCGACATGCTGGATCCCCTCGCCCTTCTTCTCGAGGTGCTTCGCGATCGGGCTGTCGGGCGACGTCGCACCCAACAGCTCGATGCGGCTTTCCCCGACCGGGAACATCGCCACCTTGACCTTCTGCTCCGGAACTTCGTCGAAGCCTCCCAGCGTGAAGCCGAGGGTATCCCGCCAGAGGCGGACGGCGGCGTCGAGATCCTTCACGGCGATTCCGAGGTGCGCAATCTTGGAGAACATCCTGGCCTCCTTCGGCTCGCCATCCTCTCATCGGCGGTCCTGATGTCGACTCCGTCCACAGCTCCGCCGTCGCCGTGGCTGGTCACGATCGACCACACGTTCCTGCAGACCCATCCGTGGCACCTGTTCCCGCTGTTCGTCGGCGCGCACGTGCGCCCGCTGGCCGCCGTCAAGGGGTTGTCTCTGGGCATCGGGGAGCTGCCGGAGTGGGCCTTCGGTCCGGGGCGCTACGACGGCGTCGAGCTGGGACTGACGACCTCGCAGATCTTCGGACGCAACGTGGGCCGGCGCTGGCGCGTCTCGCGGGACCTGGTCGAGCGCTACCGCACGGCGGCGTGGCCGACGCTGGCATTCCACGCGTGCTTCGAGCGCCCGCCGATCTATTTCGAGCACGTACGCCTGGACCTGACGTCGGAGGACCCGCGGGTACGGGAGGGGGCGGCGGCGCAGGTCGAGGTCGTGGCGCTGCTGGGGTCGCAGCCGGCGGCGACGGGACGCGCCGTGCGTCCGGTGGTCGTGTTCCACACCGGACGCGTGCCGGCCATGATCCCGCAGCGCGAGCGGCGGGCCGTGATCCGCCGCGTGGCGGCGAACCTGCGCGACGCCGCCCGGCTCGCGGAAACGACGGGCGTGCGTGTGACGATCGAGAACCTGCCGCGCGCCCTGGGCGACATGGAGCACCTGGGCTCGCGGCGCATCGAGGACCTGGTCGAGGTGCTGGCGGGGATCGGCAGCGACGCCGCGGGCGTGACCTTCGACTACGGCCACGCCAACACGTTCTGCGCCGAGGAGCCCGACTACATCGATCGGTTCCTGGACATCCTGGGGCCGACCATCGAGTACGTACACCTGCACTACAACGGCAGCCACCGCGCCGGCTTCGCCCGGACGGTCGATCCGCGGCGCTTCGAGTACTTCGACCAGCACCTGCCGCTGACGCGCATCCCCGACGACGAGCGCGCCCGGTTTGTCGGTCACTTGGCCGCGATCGTCCGGCGCACGCCCGTCGGGCGCAACCGGCTCGTGGGGCTCGAGCTGCCGCAGCGGCGCATCTTCAACGTCAAGACCATCCTGCCCCAGGGCGCCACGCCGGAGGAGCAGGTCGAGAGCGTACGCGTCCTGCGCCAGATGCTCGCCGAAATCGACGCCACGCCCGCCGGTTGATCCAGCCGCGGGCTGGCCCCGAAGGGACTTGGCGGCATCGCCGCCGAGCAGCCCGCGGTCCCTTTGGGAAGCCGTACCTCGCCCTCCCCACGCACTTCCCGCACTTGCCGCACTCCCCGCACTCCCCGCACTCCCCCCCTACAGCTCCCGCCACTGCTGGAGGCGGCTGAGGACGGCGAGGGGATCGAAGCCGAGGACGCGGGCCAGGGGGTTCTCGGCGCCGAGGCGCCGCTGGACCTCGCCGGCGATGCGCCCGACGTCCAGGCGGTCGGCCAGGCCCAGGGGGTCGAAGCGGCGCAGCAGGCTGCGGGCGGTCCCGGCGGCCTTCGCGGCGGTGTCCAGGCCCAGGAGCACGCCGAGCCACGCGGGGAGGGGATCGACGATCACGTCGCGGGTGGCCAGCGCGCGGGGCAGCGCGACGCCCTCGGAGCCGAAGACGATCCCGCGCAGCACCGACTCGTCGGCGAAGACGCCGACGGCCGGCGGCGCGAACCGGCTCCCCGCCTCGGCCAGGATGCGCGGCACGGCGGCCTTCCAGTGCGCGCCGCGCACGGCGATGCCGCCCAGCGCGTCGTGGCCCGCGACGCGGGCGACGACCCCCTGGCGCTTCTCGACGATGAACCCGAACGAGAGGCCGTGGGCGCCGAAGGCGTACAGCAGGGCGGAGCGGTCGTCCGGCAGGACGAGGTCGAACGCGCTGCGGACGGAGGCGACGGAGGGGATGGGCAGGTCGTCCAGCAGCGACGGCGAGAAGAGCAGCTCGCCGGCCAGTCGGGCCTCGCGGACCGCCTGCGCCAGCGGCAGCGCGCAGGCCAGCAGGTCGGCCGCCGGGTCGAAGGCCGCCGCGACGGCTTCGTCCAGCCGCCGCACCGCGTCCGCACCCGCGGCCAGCGCCCAGGTGGCCCCGCGCTCGCGCCGGAGGCGTCGCAGCGCGGCGGCGTCCAGTGGGCGATCGCGCGGCAGCCACGGCGGCAGGGGAACGAAGCCGTCGGCCAGATCGGCGAGGACGGCGGGACGCCGCTCGCGCAGCACCAACACGAGCCCGCGCCGCACGTCCCCGATGCGGGAGCCCGCCGGCGGCTCGGTCGCGAACCGCCACGCCGCCGCCAGCTCCTCCGGCCGGAGGTGGTCGATGCGCAGGTCGGCGGCGATCACGGCGCCTCCTTCGGCCGCGCGCCGGGCACCAGCAGCCGGACGCTCCCCGGAGGAACCGTGCCGGCCGCGGCGGCGCAGCCGGGCTCGTCGAGATCGGACCAGGAGAGGGAAGGCTCGACCCCATCCAGGGCGAGGCCGAGGGGGAGCTCGCGGGGGGAGCGGTTGACGAGGGCGAGGCCCACGGCGGCGCCGGCGTCGTCCAGGAGCACGGACCGCTCGAGGCGCGGGGCCGGCGGGGGGGAGTGGGCGGCGCCCAGGGCGGCGGCGAGCAGGGCGGCGGTTGGCACGGCGACGGGCGCCGGCAATCCGGCCGGGACGTTGTCCCCCGAGGCCAGCTCGCGGCACGGGGTGGAGGGTCCGACGATCACCGCGGCGCCGCGCGCGAGCTGGGCGCGGATGCGGTCGAGCGTTGCCCGAGGGGCGTCGGCGAGCGTCGGCACCAGGAGCAGCGGCGCCTCGATCGCCGCCGGGCCCTCGTCGTCCACGAGGTCGTACGGGACGCCGAGCTCCTGCAAGGCCGCTTCGGCCGTTTCGAGCCACCGCCACCAGGCACCGCCGCCGGGGGATTCGTCGGCGTGATCGAGTGCGGAGGCCGGGTCGAAGCCGAAGGCGGCGGCCAGGCCCGCGGCGGGAGCGCCGGCCAGGACGGCCGAGGCGGCGAGAGCGCCGCGGACGTAGTCGCGGGGAACAAGCAGTGCGGCGGACGGGCGACGGCGGCCGCGAAGCCAGGACGACCGGCCCAGACCGTGCAGCAGGCGCCGGAAGCGGTGGGCCGACTCGTGCTCGCGCAACGACTCGTCCAGCAGCCCGCCGGACCACCGATCGCGACCCACGCCCATCGACAGCACGACGCCGCCCAGGCCGGCGGCCAGGCACGCCCGCAGCTCGTGCAGCGGGTCGGACGACGACGCGGGGGGGAGCCAGATCGGCGCACCCGCCGCGACGAACGAGGCGAGCGGACGGCGAGCCGTGCCGGCCACGAGGCGGAGGGCGCGCTCGAGCGTGGCCGGGCGCGCGGGCGCGGCGAGGGCATCGAGACCGACGGCGTCGAACGCGCGGCCGATGAGGCCGGCGCCCACCGGGGGGAATATGCCGGCCGCGGGAAGGGTCGTGCCCAGCGCGGCCGAGCTTCCGGCCCCGCCGGGGGCGGGGGACCCGGCAGCCGGCCACGCGGCGGCCGCCGTGCCGGCGAGGGCCTGCAGCCAGGCCGCGTACCCGCGCTCCGCGAAACGGCCCAGGCCGATGCCGGCGAGGATCCCCGCGGGTCCGCCGTCACCGGGGGCGTCCGCGGGCGCCGTGCCGAACATCCGCGCGCGCTCGCCGGGAGGCGCCGCGTCCCGCGCCGCCTCCCAGGCGGCCAGCGCGTCGGGGTTGAAGTCCGGGGAGCCGACCGGGCTGCGGCCCGCGAAGGGCCACAGGTCGCCGATCAGGACGTTGCGGACGGGGCCGCCGGGGGCGAGGAACGGCCGGACGACCTCGGCAACGGCGGCGATCCAGGCGCAGGAGCGCGCGCGGTAGGTGCGCGAGTCGTACGACGGGGCGAGGAACCAGCGGGGGGGCAGCGGCACGACCCGGGCCGCGCCGTCGGGCCCCCGGGCCGCCAGCTCGCGGTCGGACGCGACGTGGCGGGGCAGGCCGAGGCCGGTGAGATCGGCGCCGACGACGGGTCCGAGGCGCAGGACGGCGCCCAGGCCGGCCTTGGCGGTCGCCTCGAGGAAGGCGACGAGGTGCGCGCCGTCGTCGTCGAAGGCGACGCGCCGCCCGTCGTCGTGGACGGACCACGGCACCGGAGATTCGACCGCGTCGGCGCCCAGGCGCCGCAGCGCGGCCAGCGCCTCGGGCACGGAGTCCGTGCGGCGGCGGAAGTAGTGGAGCGAGGCGGCAATCACGTCACGGCACCTTCGGGGATCCCCGATCGGCCCCGAGCGGGAGAGTGGCGCAAGGAAGGGGGGGAGGCAACGCGAAAAGTATGAAGCGCAGTTCAGGAAGTCTTGACAGGGCGGGGGTTGGCTAGTAGCGGACGAAGGCGGTCGGGGTTTCTGGGGGTTCTGGCAAGTGCCGGGAGGACGAACGATGGCCGAGCAGAAGACGATCACTTCGATGATGGACGAGAAGCGGAGCTTTCCGCCCGCGAAGGAATTCGCGGCGAAGGCCCACATCAAGAGCCGGGCGGAGTACGAGAAGATCTGGAAGCGCTCGGTCGAGGACCCGGACGGATTCTGGACCGAGGTCGCCTCGGAGCTGCACTGGTTCAAGAAGTGGGACAAGGTCAACCAGGAGGACTTCAAGAATGCGAAGGTGGCCTGGTTCCTGGGCGGCAGGACGAACGTCTCGTACAACTGCCTCGACCGGCACCTGGGCACCGCGCGGGAGAACAAGGTCGGGCTCCTGTGGCAGGGCGAGCCGGAGGAGGACGTCCGCAGGTTCACGTACAAGGAGCTGCACCGCGAGGTCTGCCGTTTCGCGAACGTGCTCAGGAAGAAGGGCATCAAGAAGGGCGACCGCGTCACGATCTACATGCCGATGATCCCGGAGCTGCCGATCGCGATGCTGGCCTGCGCGCGGATCGGGGCCGTGCACAGCATCGTCTTCGGCGGGTTCTCGGCCGACTCGCTGCGCGACCGCATCCAGGACGCGACCGCGACGGCGCTGCTCACGGCCAACGTCGGCCTGCGGGCGGGCAAGACCGTGCCGCTCAAGACCAACGCGGACAAGGCGCTGGACTCGTGCCCGACGGTGAAGACCGTCATCGTCGTGCGGCGCAAGCCGGACGACGTCCCGATGAAGGCGGGGCGCGACACGTGGTGGGAAGACGAGATGAAGGCGGGGGACATCGCGGACACCTGCCCCGCCGAGCCGATGGACGCCGAGGACCCGCTGTTCATCCTCTACACCTCGGGCTCCACGGGCAAGCCGAAGGGCGTGCTGCACACGACCGGCGGCTACATGGTCTACACCTACCTCACGTTCAAGTGGATCTTCGACTACCGCGACGAGGACGTCTTCTGGTGCACCGCCGACATCGGCTGGGTCACCGGGCACTCCTACATCGTCTACGGCCCGCTGGCCAACGGCGCGTCGGTGATCATGTACGAAGGCACCCCAGACTGGCCGGAGAAGGACCGGTTCTGGGCGATCGTCGAGAAGTACGGCGTCACGATTCTCTACACCGCGCC
>JACRCZ010000055.1 GCA_016218765.1 Deltaproteobacteria bacterium
GCGGGCGGGGTCGCCGAGCGGTCGGGCCCAGGCGGGCGGGGGCGGGAACGCGGGCGGGGCTCGGCGGCCGATGAGGGCATCGACGAAGGGCGAGGCCGCGGCCGGCGCGACCACGGCGGCGGGACCGAGCCCGGGAGTCGTCCGCTCGACGTCGCGGGCCGCGGCCGGACCGAGCCTGTCCAGGTGCAGCCGGGCGACGGGTGCAGGGAGGCCGCGCAGAGCGGCGGCCAGCCACGAGGCGTGCGGTGCCGCGGCGGGCGCGGGCGGCGTGCCGCTCGACATGGCCTGTTGGAGCCACAGCGCCGCGCGGGAACCCCGGGCCAGGCGCGAGCGCGCGGCGGACGCCTCGGCCGGCGGCAGGGCCGCCAGGAGCCGGGCCGCGGTCCAGCCGCGAACGGTCGCGCGTGGTCGCGTCGAAGTCGGAAGTTCCACGGTCGCCCCTCCCGGTGCTCCTCACGAGCCGCCGGACGGTGCCATATCGCTACGCGACGCCGCGTGCAAGTCCCTGGGGGGACCGGATTTCGCGCAAAGGCCGCAAAGGTCGCAAAGAGCGCCAAGGGGAGGAGGGAGGGGATCGGCGACCACGACCACGACCACGATCGGGACGCGGCGGACGTGCAGACCTCACTCCGTTCGCATGTGCGGGTAGGACCACTCGGTGGGAGGGGAGAGGTTCTCCTTGATCGTGCGGGCGCCGGCCCGGCGCAGGAGGTTGAGCAGGCTGCCGCCCTTGTCGTTGGTGCCCGAGGCGCGTCCGCCGCCGAAGGGCTGTCGGCCGACGACGGCGCCGGTCGGCTTGTCGTTGAGGTAGAAGTTCCCGGCCGACCAGCGCAGGCGGTCCTCGGCGAGCCGCAGGCGCCGTCGATCCGCGCCGAACACGGCGCCGGTCAGGGCGTAGGGGCTGGTTCCCGCGCACAGCTCCAGCGCGTCCTCCTCCGAGTGGTCGTCGTAGACGAAAAGGGTCAGCACGGGGCCGAACAGCTCCTCCTGCATCAGCGCGTGCTTCGGATCGGAGGTGCGGATCAGGGTGGGGCGGACGAACCAGCCGACGCGGCCGTCGGTCTGCCCGCCGGCGACGATGGAAACGGCCGGATCGGTGCGTGCCCGTTCGATCCGGTCACGCAGGCGCTCGAAGGCCTGGCGGTTGATCACGGCGCCCATGAAGTTGCGCAGGTCCTCGACGTCGCCCATCGGGATGGACTGGATCTCCTCGACCAGTCGCGGCCGCAGGCGATCCCAGAGCGACTTGGGGAGGTAGGCACGGCTGGCGGCCGAGCACTTCTGGCCCTGGTACTCGTAGGCGCCGCGGATCAGGGCGACGCGGAGGGCGTCCGGATCGGCGTCGGGGAAGGCGAAGACGAACCCCTTGCCGCCGGTCTCGCCGACGAGGCGCGGGAACGAGCGGTAGCGGTCGACGTTCTCCCCGACCTGCTTCCAGATGCCGCGGAAGGTGTCGGTGCTGCCGGTGAAGTGGACGCCGGCCAGCGCGGGGTGGTGCAGCGCGCTCCGGGCGACGGTCTCGCCCGTGGCGGGGACGAACTGGAGGACGCCGGGGGGCAGGCCGGCTTCGCGAAGGATTTCGTGGACGAAGTGGGCGGCGAGCACGGCGTCGCTGCCGGGTTTCCAGACGACGACGTTGCCCAGGAGCAACGGAGCGGTGGAGAGGTTGCCGGCGATCGCCGTGAAATTGAAGGGGGAAACGGCGAGCACGAACCCCTCCAGCGGGCGGTAGTCCATGCGGGTCCACTCGTGCGGGCTTCCGGGCGGCTGGTCCGCCAGGATGCGTGCGAGCAGGGGGACCTGGATCCGCCAGAAGTCCGCCATCTCGCACACGGCGTCGATCTCGGCCTGGAAGACGGTCTTGCCCTGGCCGAGCATGGTGGCGGCATCGAGGAGAAAGCGGCGGCGTCCCGTGGCCAGGTCCGCGGCGCGGAGGAAGATCGCGGCCCGGTCCTCCCACCGCGCGGCGGCCCAGGCGCGGTGCGCGCGGAGCGCGCCGTCGATCGCGGAGCCGACGGCCGCGTCGCCCAGTAGCGGGAAACGCGCGGCAAGCTGCTCGTGCCGGTGAGGCACCCGCTGCTCGCCCCGCGACTCGCCTTCGACCACCGCCCGGTCGTCGATGCGCGCGGGCACGTCGGTCGGTCCCCGCGAAAGCGCTTCCAACGCGCGCGAGAGTCCGAGCCGCTCCGGCGACGCCGGGGCGAACTCGAGCGGGGGTTCGTTGCGGGGGGCCGGCGGGGCGGCGATGGTGTTGTCCATGGGGGCGCCTCCAGGCTGCGGGGAAGATAGGAATCGGGTCGCGGCCTGACAACCGGGGGCCGGGCGCGCCAATTCGCGCGACGGATCGATGTCCAACCCCCCGGCGTAGGGAGTTCCCGGCGGCGTGGCGGTGCATGGCGGCGACGGGTTGTTGGGAAGCGGGACGGTGGCATGACGGAAAGGTGGCGCACTTGATCCTGTGGGGGAAGCCTGCTAACACACCCGGCGTTCGAGTGCTTCTCGTTCAGGAGGAACACGGTCATGCGTCTGCTTTCCCTCGGATTCCTCGTCGGATCGCTCGCGGCGCCAACGGCGGTCGCGCAGGGGCGTGGCGGGTCGGAGACTCCCGACCGGCCGCCCGTGGACCGCGCGGCGCTGGACGCGGCGGTCGCGTCGCTCCAGGACGCCGATCTGGTGACGGTGCTCAACGCGATCAGCCAGCTCGCGGAGTTTGCCGACGCGCGCGCGACGCAGCCGCTGATCCGGCTGCTCCGGGCGGGTCCGCCGGACGACGTGACGCACGCCGCGATCCAGGCGTTGGGCGCGATCTCGGACCCGGAATCGGTGGACGTTCTGATCGAGTACATGCGGCACCGGCGGGCACGCGTGCGCCGTCTGGCGGTGCAGTCGATCGCGATGATCACCGCGGCCCGCGTCGCCGACAAGGTCAACGAGGCGTTGCGACAGGCCTTGCGGGACTCGAACGACCGGGTGCGCGGCGCGGCGGCGATGGCGCTGGGCGAGCACGGCGATCGCGGCGCGCTGGACGTGCTGTTCCTGGCCTGGGAGCGCAACGTGCCCGAGGCGGCGGTGGCGATCGGGAAGCTGGGCGGCCCGGCGGAGGCGCAGCGACTCGCGGGCTTCCTGGGCCGGCGGCAGCTTTCCGAGATCCTTCCCGGTTTCGACGAGTTCCTGCGACGCTCGGACTTCTCCGACGACGCGAAGATCGACCTCATCCACAGGCTGGAGGAGACGGCGGGGCCCGACGTGAAGCGCTTCCTGACCAACCTGCTCGCGTCCCCGCCCCCGGGGCTGTCGCAGAAAGTCAAGGACGAGGCGCAGCGCGTCATCCGGATCATCCCGGATGCGATTTGAGGAGGGAACCATGCGGCGGCAGGAATGGGTGATGGCTCGTGGGTCGTCGGTCCGGGCCGCCCGGCTCGCCCTGGCGGCGGCGCTCGTGGTCCTGGCCGCGGGGTGCGAGGAGCTGTTCGGCGGGATCGCCGCGCCGACGGTCTTCGGCAACCTCTTCGCCGACAACGTCGAGGCCGACGTGCAGAAGGTGGTGGCGCGGTTCCCGGCCCCAAGCGCCGTGCAGGCGCCCGTGAACCAGTCCGGGCGCCCCCTCATCGCCGGCATCCGCTACGGCACCCCGGGCGTCTTCGTCTACGACCCCAGCGCGGGCGCGATGCTGTGGACCAAGGACATGCCGGTGGCGTCGCGGCCGACGCTGACCGATCGCGCCGTGATCGTGCAGAGCGGCACCGAGGTCGTCTCGCTGCGCCTCGCCGACGGCGCGGAGATGTGGCGCGTCGACACCGAGGGGATGAGCTTCTTCGGCGTGGCGCACGACGAGAAGTACGTCTACATCTCGACGGGCGTCAGCGTGTCGCACGTCGGTCGCCTGCTGGCGGTCAACGCGGATTCCGGCTGGACCGCGTTCAAGTTCCAGACGAGCAAGCTCTTCGGGCGGCCGGCGGCGCTGGCCGGCCTGCTCTTCGTGCCCTGGGACCGGCAGGACATCTCGGTCATCGATCGCGAGACGCAGGACGAGATCGCGCGCATCCGGACCGAGGACGACGTGATCAACTTCGTCACCGCCGGGCCGCTCGGCGTCTTCTACGGCAGCCGCGGGCTCTACCGCTTCGACGGCCGCTCCTGGGCCGGCACCAAGACCGGCTCGACGTACTACGAGCCGCCGATCGCGGGCATCCCGGGGAACCCGGAGCTGTGGGCGGATGGGTTCGGCGAGGCCACGGGCGGGCGCAACGCGCGCGAGAAGATCCGCTACTTCATCGCCCCGGCCTTCGATCCCGCCGGCAGCGGCGCCGCGCTGGAGCACGACGCGGTCTACCTCCTGTACTTCCGGTTCGTCGTCGCCTACGACGGAACGACCGGCGCGATGCGCTGGATCTACCGGCACACCGAGGACATCGAGGCGATCTCCGTCGAGCCGTCCGGCGTGTTCCTGCTCGACAGCCCGGGCACCCTGGTGCGCCTCTCGCCCCAGGTCGGCCAGCCCGACTGGCAGGCGTCCCTCGGCGTCCAGGTCGCCTCGGCCGCCTACGACATCGCCGGCTTCAACCCCGCCGCGGCGCCCACCCAACCCATGCAATCCATGCGCTTCCAGCTCCTCCAGGTGATCCTCGACCAGGACAACCGCCTGCTCCCGTTCCGGCAGTACGCGATCGGCGAGCTGGCGAAGCTGGAGGACCCCGAGGTCACGCGCGACATCCTCGACGTCTACGCCCAGCGCACCTCGCCCCAGTCGCTCAAGGACTCGGCCCGCGCCGCCCTCGCCTCGCGTGCCCACGGCGCCGAACACCTGGTCGGGGCGCTGGACACGCACACCGACTACCTGATGAACACGCAGGCCCCGCCGATGGGCGTGGTCGCGCAGGCGCTCGTGGCGATGGACGCCCGGCAGGCGATCACCGGCCTCGTCGCCCACCTGCTCGACCCCGAGACCCCCATCGAGGACCTCCAGGAGGTCGCACAGGCGCTGGTCGAGCTGGGGGACGCGAGCCTGATCAGCACGTTCGAGTCGTACCTCACGCTGTACCACGCGGACTCCGCCTTCGCCCAGAACACCAACGCCCTCAACGCGCTGGCCGACGGGCTCCTCAAGTACGGCGGCGATCCCGAGCGCCGGTTCCTGGACAACCTGATCGCGAGCGGCCACACCCTGCCGGGGCTCAAGCTGCACATCGAGGACCGCTACCGCCAGATCGAGGAGGCGAAACTCGCCGAGGCGGAGGCGGCGCGGCTGGCGGCCGAGGCGGCCGCGCTGGCAAGCCAGACGCCGACGGTGGCCGAGGTACTGCCGCAGACGCTCTCGCGCGAGCAGATCGGGCAGGTGATGTCCGCGCACCAGGCCGACATCGCCCCGTGCGTCCGGGCCAAGATGGACCGCTCGCCCACGCTGGCCCAGATCCGCATGGTCTGGGCGCTCTCCAACCAGGGGCAGGCGAGCGAGCTTTCGGTGCTTCCCGCCGACGATGCGGAGCTGAAGGAGTGTCTGGCCAACGTCCTGGCGCAGATCCAGTTCCCGCGCTTCCTCGATCGCTCGCAGCGCGCGCAGTTCACGATCAACATCGGCACGGGCGAGGGGCCGGCGATCACGGGGCCGGAGCCCGGGTCGACCGTGCCGGTTCCGCCGATCGGCCCCGAGGTCCCGTTGCCGCCGGTGGGTCCGGTGGCGCCGCTGCCGCCGGTGGGTCCGGTGGCTCCTCCGCCGCCCCCGCCCGGGCTGCCGGGGACGGGCGTGTCGGTCACGCCGCTGCCCCCTCCGCCGCCGCCCGGGATTCCCGGAACGGGCACGACGCCGTTGCCTCCGCCCCCGCCGCCCGGGATTCCCGGAACGGGCACGACGCCGTTGCCTCCCCCCCCGCCGCCCGGGATTCCCGGGACCGGAACGACGCCGCTGCCTCCGCCCCCGCCGCCGGGCATTCCGGGAACGGGGACGACGCCGCTGCCTCCGCCCCCGCCGCCGGGCGTCCCGGGAACGGGGACGACGCCGCTGCCTCCGCCTCCGCCGCCCGGGACTCCGGGTACGGGGACGACGCCTCCGACGACGAACCCGGACGAGTACCCGGACGAGCTGCCGCCGATCTAGGGCGGCGGACGACGGCCGGCCGCCGGTGGTCGGCCGCAGCCGCCGGCATCCCGTGGAGGTCCATGTCCATGCTCCGCCGAAATCCCGGATCCGAACCGCGGGCTTCAGCCCGCGGCTGCCGCCGCTCGTCGAGCCGCACCCTGAAGCGTGCGGTTCGGTTCCCGACCGTGGCCGCCCTCGCCGCCCTCCTCGCCGGGCCGGCCTGCGGCCCGGGCAATCCGTTCACGAACCTGTTCCCCGACAACCGGGAAAGCGACGTCAACATGGTGCTCGCCCGACTGCCGGATGCGGCGACCGCCGGACGCTCGCCGACGACGTCCGGCAAGCCGGTCGTCGTCGCGACGCGGCTCGGCGACCCTCCCGGGCTCGTGGCGTACGACGTCGCGGCCAAGGCCGTGCTGTGGAGCGTGGACGTCGCCGTGGATTCGCCGCCCTTCGTGGGCGGAGGTGTGGCCGTCGTCCAGTCGGGGGGCGAGCTGGTCTCGTTCTCGCTGGCGTCGGGCGAGCGGCTGGGCGAGCGGAGCCTGGACGGCCTGGTGCTCTACGGCGTCGCGATCGACGGCGGGATGGTGGCGGCGACGGCGGGCTCGGGCGCCGGCTCGGTGGCCGCGTCGTTCCGCAGCGGCCGCATCTGGCTGATGGACGAGGAGCTGGCGAACGTCGTGGCGCCGATGGACGCGGACAAGCTGCTGGGGGCGCCGGCGCTGGCCGGCGGCGTGGCGTTCATCCCGTGGGATCGCCAGAACGTGTCGGCGCTGGACGCCGCGACGGGCGGCGAGCTGTTCCGCCTCGTGATCGGCGACGAGATGATCTCGTACGTGTTCGCGGTGCCGGAAGGGGTGTTCTACGGCAGCAAGGGCGTCTTCCGCCTGACGGGCCGGTCGTCGTCGGGTCGCCGGGACGGCTCGGCGTACCTGCCGATCGAGTGGTCCGATCCGTCGTTCCCGGGCGAGCCGGAGCTGTGGCCGGACGGGTTCGCGGGGGCGGGGGACGGCAAGGTGAGCGCGCGGTCCCGGGCCCGGCTCACCTGGTACCCGGGAGCGGTGACGGACGACCGAAAGGTCGCGTTCGCCGACGGTCTGCTCTATTTCGTCTACTACCGCTACGTCGTGGCGATGAGGCCCGAGGACCGGTCGCTGGTCTGGGTGCGCGGCCTGGACGGGACGGCGTCGGAGGTCGCGGCGGTGCCGGGCGGCGTGTTCGTCGTCGAGGAGTCCGGAAAGATGCGCTTCCTGCGCGCGGCGGACGGCGGCGACGCGTGGACCGGGGAGCTGGGGGTCGGCGTCGCGCGGGCCGGCATCGCCGTGGCGGGGTGGGACCCCGGCGCGGGAGCGCCGCGCGAGGGGA
This sequence comes from Deltaproteobacteria bacterium, assembly GCA_016218765.1. Taxonomy (GTDB): domain Bacteria; phylum Myxococcota_A; class Polyangia; order DRWM01; family JAAZOP01; genus JAAZOP01. The sequence goes on from JACRCZ010000055.1 coordinate 7,442, forward strand.
CCCACCGCCGCCAGGTGCTGGACGCGCTCCTGGACCCGGACGCGCAGGTCGTCCCGGTACGCAAGCTGATCCTGTCCCTGTTCGGCCGCTCGACCGACCCCGACGTCTCGCGCGACCTCCTGCAGGTGCTCCGGGAGCCGCAGATGCCGGCGGAGCTGCGCAACGAGGCGGCGCACGCGCTGCAGCTCCGCGCGGGCGGCGACGCGTTCCTGATCCAGGCGCTGGCGGACCACTACGACTTCCTCCAGGACGTTCCCGCACCGCCCGTTGGCGTGATCGCGGGGGCGCTGCGCAGCATGAACGCCAGAGGCGCGGCGACGGCGCTGGCGGCGCACCTGCTGGATCCCAACACCCCTCCCGACACGATGGAGGGACTCGTGCGCAGCGTCGTGGCGCTCGGCGACTCCGCCGTCGTCCCGCCGCTGCAGACGTTCTTCCGGCTCTACGGCGCGGACACGGAGTTCGCGGGCGCGATGCCCGTGCTCGAGGCGGCGGCGACCGGCATCGCGGTCCACGGGGGCGAGCGGGGGCTGGAGTTCCTGGAGCAGTGGGCGGTGGGACCGTTCGCACCGCCCGGCCTGGCGCGCTCCGTGACGGCGATCGTGGAGAACCGGCGGCTGCTGGCCACGGCGCTGCAGGGATTGCCCGAACGGGCGGACGCCGGGGAGTTCGCGGCCGCGGTCACCGGCGGCCGGGACGCGTACGCGTCATGCCTGGCCGACGCGAAGCGGCGCCGCCCGATGCTGGCGCACGTCGAGGTCTCGATCACGGTGACGGGCGAGGGGCAGGTCGTGGACGTGATGACGACGCCCGCCGACTCCGCCCTGGCCAACTGCCTCAAACCGCTCGTCGAGCGCCTCTCGCTGCCGCGCTTCCGCGCCCAACAGGAACGCTACGCCGTCCCCCTCGACCTCGAGTGACTGCGGCCCTCCGCACTTCCCGCACTCCCCCCACTCAGAAGACAGGCCTGCCCGGCGCCCGTTCGCGCCGGGCAGCGACCCGTTGGTTAGACGGGCCAGGAAGGAAAGGAACGGGTAGGTTTTGGCGCCCTCGACCGAACGGTCACATGGGCGATTGGCACTCTCCGTATACCCCCTTCCGAACCGGACTTCCAGTCTCTTTTTCTCGCGTGTGCGGGATTCGACGACCTCGACCGGAAGCAGGCTCAGACGAGCTGGGCCAGGCGTTGGATGGCGTCCTCGATCTGGGCGCAGCGGTCGCGCGAGTGCGCGATGCGCTCCCGCATTTCCGCCACAACCTCCCCGGGCGCCTTGGCGGTGAACTCGGGGTTGGCCAGGCGCTTCTCCAGGCCCTCCAGCTCCTTGCGCACCTTGGCCAGCTCCTTCTCGTGGCGCACGCGCTCCGCGGCGACGTCGACGATGCCGGCCAGCGGCACGGCGACGGTGAGCTTGCCGGCGACGCCGAGGGCGTGTCCGCTGAGATCGTCGCCGGGCGAGGCGGCCGTGACGTCGGCGGAGCACAGGGTACCGATGCGCCCGACGACCTCGGGAGCCAGCAGCCAACGCAGCTCCTCGCCGGCCTCGGGCGCGAACACGACGCGGGCCGTGATGCGCTGCGACGGGCCGATGTTGTACTCGGCCCGGACGCTGCGGACGGTCGTGACCAGGTCCTGCAGCGCCTGGAAGCGCGCGGCGGCGTCGGTATCGCGGCGCGCGGGGTCGACGGCGGGGTAGGGCGCCCGCGCCAGCGTCGGGATGACGGCGCCCGGGACGGACGCGCCGGGCGCGAAGGAGTGCGTGCTGCGCGGCATCTCCTGCCACAGCTCCTCGGTCAGGAACGGGATGACGGGGTGCAGCAGGCGCAGCGTCGTCTCGACGACGTGCTGGAGCGTCGAGCGCGTCTCCTCCTTCACCGTGGCGGTCGCCGGGTCGCGCGCGTAGAGCGCCGGCTTGGTCCACTCGATGTACCAGTCGCACAGCTCGCGCCACGTGAACGCGTAGAGGGCGGCGCAGGCCTCGTCGAGGCGGAAGCCGTCGAGGGCGGCGCGGACGGCGGCGGTGGTCTCGTCGAGGCGCGAGAGGATCCAGCGGTTGCCCAGGTCGGCGGGCCGGGAGGGGACGGGTCCGAGCGGGCCATCGCCGAGGGCGCCTTCCATGAAGCGCACGGCGTTCCAGATCTTGTTGCAGAAGAAGCGGTAGCCCTCGATGCGCTTGGGGTCGAGCTTCATCGACTGGCCCTGGGCGGAGTAGGAGGCGAGGGTGAAGCGGAGGGCGTCGGTGCCGAATTTGGCGGTAACGTCGAGCGGGTCGATGGCGTTGCCGCGGGTCTTGCTCATCTTGCGGCCCTGGGCGTCCAGGACCATGCCGTGGAGCACGACGGTGCGGAAGGGGACCTCCCCGGTCATGCGCAGGCCCATCATCATCATGCGCGCGACCCAGAAGAAGAGGATGTCGAACCCGGTCTCCATGACGGAGGTGGGGTAGAAGGTCCGGAAGGCGGGCGTCGGGGCGGGCCAGCCGAGCGTCGAGCAGGGCCAGAGGCCGGAGGAGAACCACGTATCCAGGACGTCCTCGTCCTGCCGCAGCTCGGCGCCGCCGCACTTCGGGCACTTCGCGGGCGCCTCCCGCGCGACGATGGTCTCGCCGCAGGGGCAGTACCAGGCCGGGATGCGGTGGCCCCACCAGAGCTGGCGCGAGATGCACCAGTCCTGGATCCCCTCGAGCCAGTGGAAGTACGTTTTCGTCCACTGTTCGGGGAGGATGACGGTCTTCCCTTCGCGTACCGCCGCAATCGCCGGCTCGGCCAGCGGCTTCATGTTCGCGAACCACTGGGTCGAGACCATCGGCTCGACGACCGTCTCGCAACGTTGGCAGCGGCCGACGGCGTGGACGTGCTCCTTGCTTCCCCGGAACAGACCCAGCTCGGTCAGCTTCTCCTTGACCGCCTCGCGGGCCTTCGCGCGATCCAGCCCCGCGAAGGGACCGCCGGCGGCTGTGACCTTGCCGTCCTCGTCGAGCATCCGGAGGAACGGCAGGGCGTTCCGCCTGCCGCACTCGAAGTCGCTCGGGTCGTGCGCCGGAGTGACCTTCACGGCGCCGGTGCCGAACTTGGGGTCGACGAGGATCGGGTCGCCCACGACGGCGAACGTGCGGTCGAGAATGGGGTGGCGGACCGACCGGCCGATCAGGGCGCGATGACGCTCGTCCTCGGGATGGACGGCGACGGCGGTGTCGCCAAGCATCGTCTCGGGACGGGTCGTCGCGACCACGATCTCGCCCGAGCCGTCGGCGAGCGGATAGGCGAAGGACCACAGCTCGCCCTTCGTCTCGACGTGGACGACCTCGAGGTCCGACAAGGCGGTGCGGCACCGCGGACACCATTGGATCATCCGCTCCGCACGGTAGATCAACCCGTCCTCGTACAGCCGCACGAACGCCTCGCGCACCGCGCGGGACAGCCCGTCGTCCAGCGTGAAGCGCTCGCGCCCCCAATCGACGGACGCGCCGAGCGCCTTGTGCTGCTCGGTGATGCGGCCACCGTACTGGTTGCGCCACTCCCACACCCGCTCCACGAACTTCTCGCGACCCAGGTCATGGCGTGAGAGCTTCTCGGTCTTGGCCAGATGCCTCTCGACGACCATCTGGGTGGCGATGCCGGCATGGTCGGTGCCGGGGAGCCAGAGGGCGTTCTTGCCCAGCATGCGCTGGTAGCGGACGATGGTGTCCTGGATCGTCGCGGTGAGCGCGTGGCCCATGTGCAGCGAGCCGGTGATGTTCGGCGGCGGGATGACGATGGAGAACGACTCCCGCGGCGACGCGTCCTCCGCTTCGAACGCCCGGCGATCGAGCCAGAACTGGTAGATGCGGGATTCGAATTCCTGGGGATCGTAGGACCGATTTCCGATGGGCACGGGCTGTTCGCTACTCCTTGAGCAGGGCCTGGATCTGTTCGCGGATGATCGCCTCGGCCAGGTCGGGGACGACCTCCCACGCGACCTGCTCGATCACCTCGCGGGAGATCAGCTTCACGACGGCAGCCATCTGCTCGGACGTCAGACCCGGCACCTCGGCCGCGACCTTCTGCTCGACGGCTTTCGTCGCCGCGGGCGCGGCCGCCTGGGCGAACTCGCGCAACGGCATCGGCGAGGCGGCCGGAGCCTGGGCGGGCCGCGCGGGAACCGGCGCGGCCGCCAGACCCGCCGCGGGGCGCGGCCCGACGGGCGCATGCGTGGCCGTCGGCGCTCCGGGTACCGATCTCGCCGGGACCGCACCCGGGAACGGACCCGGCCGGCCCGGGAGCTGGATCTGGGTCGGGACGCGCTGCGCGGACGCCGGAGGCACGGGCGCCCCAGGGGGCACCGGCCGGGCGATCGGTGCCGGGACGGCGGCCGGCCGTGCGGCGGGCGCTGCCGGAGCGGGCGCGGGGGCGGGCGCGGCCGCCGCAGCCCCGGCCATGACGGGCGGCGGCGCGGCCGACAGGAACGCCTGCGCCTTCTGGATCATGTCCTCCGCGTCCCACGGCTTCTGGATCCCGCCGACGGCGCCGCAGGACCGCGCCCGCGCCTCGTCGAAGGTCTCCCACGGGCCGAACAGGAGCACGATCGGCGTGCCGGAGAAGGCCGGCTGCCCCCGCAGCTTCGCGCACGCGGCGTAGCCGTCCTCCGCACCGAGCTTCGTATCCACGTAGAGCAGGTCGAGCGACTCGCCCGACTTGATCGCCGCGTCCGCGGTCGCGAAGGAGCGGGGCTCCAGGCCAAGGTCCTCCCCCGCGAACGTCAACCCGAACGCCGTGCGCATCGTCACCGCGTCGTCAACGATTCCGATCTTCCTGGGCACCGTCATCGCCTCCCTTCCAGGTCCGAAGCGACGAAAACCGCCGGAACGTCGCTCGCCTACGTACCACGCGCGTCGGGGGCGGGTCAACAAACGTCCGGCGGCGCGCTCGGACCCGGCGTGCTACGCTGGGCACAGTGGTCGAACGGAGGTTCGGGGAGGTGGAAATGCACCGAGCGAGGATGGGATGGACGGCCGCGGCCATGACGGCCGGCCTGTGGGCCGCGGGAACGGCCGGCGGATGCCCGGAGCCGACGACGGCCGGCGGCGGCCCCTGCGATCCGGGTGAGACCCGTCTCCTGCCCAACGCCTGCGGCGTCTGCGCCACGGGTGCCCGGGAACAGGCCTGCAACGACCGGCGCGAGTGGGTCGACGGCCCGTGCGAGGACCCGTTCGACGGCGACGGCGACACCTACGCCAACGAGGCGTGCGGGACCCTGGTCGGCGGATGCTGCACGCGCCGGATCGATTGCGACGACACGGACGCCGCGAACCATCCCGAGCCGCTGGTCTGCGCCGCCGGCGCGACCGAATCCTGCACCACGGCCTGCGGGACCCCGGGACGCCGGTCGTGCAACGACGCGTGCGTCTGGGACGATTGCCTGGCCGAGCACGACGGCTGCAACGGGACCGACGACGACTGCGACGGCGACACCGACGAGGACGCGGCGTGCGCCCCGGGCGCGACGGTCGCGTGCACCACCGTTTGCGGCTCCCGCGGCACGGGCGACTGCACCCCCGAATGTCTCCCGCCGCTCGGCCTGGATTGCGTCCCGCCGGACGAGACGTGCAACCGCGCCGACGACGACTGCGACGGCGAGTCCGACGAGGATTTCCCCTGCCTCGCCGGCGCGCGCATCGAGTGCACGACCTCGTGCGGCTCGACCGGCCACGGGACCTGCTCGACAACCTGCGTGCCGCCGGCGGCCGCCGCCTGCGCTCCGCCGTCCGAGCGCTGCGACAACGGGGAGGACGACGACTGCGACGGCGACACCGACGAGCTGGAGCCGGGCCAGTGCGCCCCGGGCTCGACCGTCGCCTGCCCGACCTCCTGCGGCAGCGCGGGAAGCGGGATCTGCACCGCCGCCTGTCTGCCTCCGGCCGGCGCCGGTTGCGCCCCGCCGGACGAGACGTGCAACCATGCCGACGACGACTGCGACGGCGGCACGGACGAGGATTTCGCCTGCGTCGCCGGCGACGCCGTCGAGTGCGCCACCGCCTGCGGCTCGGCTGGCACCGGGACGTGCGCCGCGGACTGCACGCCGCCGCCGGCGGCGGATTGCACGCCGCCGCCCGAGCGCTGCGACGACGGGGTGGACGACGATTGCGACGGGCTGACGGACGAGGGGTGTTCCGGTGCGGGCGAGAGCTGTGCGGACCCGTTCCCCCTCGATCCGTCATCGATCGAGGTCCCCGTCGAGCTGTGCGCGCGCGGCAACGACGGCGAAGGCACGTGCGGTGCCTCGACAGGCCCGGATGCCGTGTACGCGTTCACCCTGCCGGTCGGCGGGCTGGTCGTGTTCAACACCTGCAACGACGGCTCGGCCGCGGACACCGTCCTCTACCTGCGATCGGCCTGCAACGACGGCGGGACCGAGCTCGGCTGCAATGACGACCTCGCCGGCTGCCCCTACGACCTCGGCGGCTCGTACCTGTCCGTCTACCTCGCGGCCGGCAGCTACTACCTGTTCGTCGATTCCCCCGCCGGTACCTGCGCGACGATCCGGCTCGACATCGCCTGGCCCTGACCGGGACTGGCGGTCGGGCCCGTTCCTGGTGTAGTGGTCGGCCCGATGACTCCCGAACGTCGCAGGCAGCGCGCCGCCGCGGCGGCGCGCGAGCAGCGGCCGCCGGTCGCCGGGGACGAAACCCCGCGCGTGCTGATCGTGGCGCGCGACGGGACGCTGCGCGCGCAGGCGGCGGAGCGGGTCGCGGCGCTGGGGCTGACCCCACGGGAGGCGGAACGGGTCGAGTCCGTGGCCACCCGCGAGCTCGACGACTCGGACGCCGTGCTCTTCCTTCCCCATCGTGCCGCGGTACCCGTGGCCGTCGCCCTCGCCCGGCTGCGGGCGCTCGCGCCGACCGGGGCGCTGGTCCTGGCCGCCCCGGACGCGTTCGGGCCGAACGACGCGATTCCCGGGGTGGACATCGTGCAATGGCCTGCGGCGGACGCGGAGCTGGCCCGGGCGCTGCGGCGGGCGATGGCCGCGGCGACGGCGGCGCGCCGGCTGGAAGCGCTGCGGGCGCCCGCGCGGATGCACGCGGGCCTGCCCGTCGTTGTCACCCTCGGGGGCCCCGACGGGCACCCCGGATGGTTCCTCGACGCCCTGTTGTCCACGTGCGCCGAGGGCCTCTCGGGCGGCGCGGTCCTGGCCCCGGCGACGGACGGGTACCGCGTGCTCGAGGTGCGCGGGATTCGCGAGAGCCACGTGCTGCGCCTGGCGCGACGTCATCCGCCGGCGACGGCCGGGCAGGCGCCCGTGCGGCACGTGCGCATGGGCCGCCGGCTGCGGTCGACGGCGGCGCAGCTCCGCGCACTGCGGGAATGGTGGTGGCTGCCCGCCCCGGCCGCGGCGGGGGTGGGAGGCCTCACGTTCGTGTTCCAGGAGCGCGGCGCACCCGAGCTGCCGTGGCTGGCGGGAGCGCTCGATCTGGTCGCCGCCGGCCTGGGGGCCGAGACTCCGCCCGAGGACCTCGATCCGGAGACGGGACTGACAGTCTGCGGGGGCGGAGAGCTGGCGCGCGTCGCCGCGGCGGTCGCCATGCGCGGCCGGACGCCCGGCGCCGGTCCCGCGGGCGCCGCGGTCGTGCTCCTGACGATGCCGGACCTGCGGGCCGAGCGGCGCGAGCACGGACCGCGCGCGGAGGCGCGGCTGCTGGCGGCGGTGCTGGGGCGCATCCGGAGGGCCCACCGGCCGCACGACCGCCTGCTGCGACTCGGTCCCGAGACCCTCGGGCTGGTCGTGCCGGCCCGCGGCGCGCGGGACGCCGAACGGATGGCGGACCGGGTGCTGGCGCGTTTCGACGGCGCCCGGCTCCTGCGCCGGGACGGCGAGGAGTCCGGCGGGCGCGGCGAGCGTTTCGAGCTGGAGGTCCGCGCGGTCTTCGTCGATGGCTCGGAGGACCCCCAGACGCTCGCCCAGACCCTCGCGCGGATTGGCGTGCCTGCGGGAGAACGGTAGCCGGACCCGCTAGCGCTCGCGATCGGGCGTCGGGCCGCGGACGCGGTGCGAGGCGTGGAACTGGAGAAAGCGGACGATCAGCTCCTGGTCGTCGGCGGTGATCTCCCCGTCCGACCGTTCCGCCATGGTCCGCACGACATCCGGCCACTCGTCCGCGGTGATGTCGGCCTCCAGCGGCTTCTCGATGCCGTGGCACAGGGAGCACTTCTGGGCGAAGCGGGCGTGGGCCGGGACGAGCGCCGCGGGCAGGTTCTCGAGCGCCGCGACGCCGGTCGCGCCGGCGGCGAGCGGGCCGTGCTCGCCGTGGCCGTGGGCCATGTGGCCGCCGAAATAGCCGGTCGCGCCGGCCAGGCCGCCCGCCACGCACAGCCCCCCCAGGGCCAGCAGGCCGCCGCGGCTGCGCGGCTCGGCGCCCGGTTTCCACAGCAGGAGACCCGCCGCGACGACCGCCAGGCCCGCGGTCGCGAAGCCCAGCAGCTCGTGGGTCTCCAGCCACGGGCTGCGGAACTCGCTCGACGCGACGAATCCCGTCAACGCCGCCACGGCCGCCGCCGCCGCGCCGCCGAACAGGCAGGCGCGCGCCGCGGTCTGGAGCGCGGCGGCCTTGCGCCACGCGGCCAGCGCCTGGAGCAGCGGTGCGAACAGGAGCAGCGCCACCGCGAAGTGGATCGTGAATCTGTGGAAATCGATGGCCGTGCTGGGCATGCGCGTCCCTCCCCCCCGGTCGCACCACCGTGGTCCGTGACCACGGCCGGGGGGGCGGAGGCTAGCACGTTCTGCGGAGTCCGCTTCCCGATTTTCGTCCGGACGGCCCGCACGGTGAAGCGTTGCTTCGAGGCCGGGTCCGGGGCGAGAATGCCCGCTCCTCGGGGCGCGCGGCGGTGCGCGGCCCGCCGGGAGGGAGGTCGGGGATGGTCAGGCGCCTAGGGGTCGCCACGCTCGCGCTCGCCGGCTGCATCGCCACCAGCGCCGAGTACCTTCCGGTGGCGCTCACGCCCGACGGCGAGCTGGTGACGCTGTCGGACGACGACCCGCCGGCGGCCTGCGAGGAGATCGGACCGGTCCAGGCCAGTCACGGGACGCAGTGCAACGCCTTCGGACGCTGCGGCTCGCGCGACTCGGCCGCGATCGCGCTGCGGAACACCGCGGGCGCCCACGGCGCCACCTGGGTGCGCATCGACCGCGAGGTGCCCCCGTGCCCCGAGCAGGACAACTGCCTGTTCGGGCTGCGAGGCACCGCCTACCGCTGCCCGTGACGCCCCGCTTTGCGTCGTCGACCCCGACATGCCACACTTCCGCTCGGACGCAACGGGTGGCGGACGCGAGAAGCACGGAGGGAGTGTCATGCCGAACACGTCGAGATGCGGAATCCTGGGTGCGGCGGTCTGGCTCGCCGCCGGTCTGATCCCGGCCTGCGGCGATTCGGGCGGCGGCAGCGACGCGGCCGACGTCGAGGTCGCGCCGGAAGTCGAGGGCGGCGCCGACGCCGACGCGGATGCGGACGGCGACGAGGACGTCGCGGGGGACACGGACGTCGAGCCCGAGATCGAGGGCGGAGCCGACGCGGACGACGACGGCGGCGCGGACGCCGACGACGGCGGGACCGACGCGGACGCCGACGACGGCGGCGGCACGGACGCGGACGACGGCGGCCCGACGGGGCTCCCGGTCGGCTCGCCGTGCACTTTCGGCGACGAGTGCCTCGACGGGGCGGCGCCGGGCGAATGCGTGCGGGCGCTGATCGGGCTCACGTTCCCCGACGGCTACTGCACGGCGCTGGGGTGCACGGACGACGCCGACTGCCCGGGCGGGTCGAGCGACGCGGCCTGCGTCCCGGCGATCGGGTTCCGCTGGTGCGCGGATCGCTGCGACACCGCGGTGCCGGACTGCCGCACCGGCTACGTCTGCGTGGATCCGGACTCGATCGGTCCCGTGCCGTCGCTGTGCCTCCCGGTGTGCCGCGACGACGGCGACTGCCCGACCGGCCAGACCTGCGATACGACCGCGTCGCCCCCGATCTGCCGCGAGACCGCGGCAGCGGCGAACGGCGCCGCCTGCGCCGGGAGCGCCGAGTGCGCCGTCGGGTCCTCCTGCGTCCCCGAGAACTCCTCGTTCGTCGGGGTGTGGCCCGCCTCGGGCCCGCCGGGCGGGATCTGCATCCAGGAGTGCCTCACCGACTCGGAGTGCACCAACGGCGGCTCGTGCGTCGTCGTCTGCGCCGACCAGAACTCGACGCCCGGCGCCGACGACTGCGACGACGACGGCACCGCGGGCCCGGACCCGGGCGCGTCGGGCATCTGCCTGGAAGCCTGCGACCTGACCGATCCCGCCGCGTGCGCGCGCACCGGCTACGCCTGCCGCGCGATCGGCGAGAACCTGTCCGGGCCGCGCGACGTGTGCACGGTCGACTGCGCCGAAGGCGGCTGCACGATCCCCGGGTGGGAGTGCGATCCGTCCGCGGGCTTCGGGTCGCTGGAGTACGGCGCCGGCCGCTGCCAGCCCCCGTTCGAGGCCGCCGACCTCGGCCAGGCCTGCTCGTTCACCTCGGGCTGCACCGGCGGCACCTGTCTGGCCGAGGCGTATCTCGGGGCGCCCGGCGGGACGTGCATCGAGGAGTGCCTGGGCGGACTGGGCAGCAGCGATCCCTGCCCCACCGGCTCGTACTGTCTCGCCCGGGGCGGCGAGATCGGCTCGTGCGTTCCGGGCTGCACCCCGGGCGGCACCGACTGCCGCGACGGCTGGGCGTGCGAGCGGGTCGTGATCGTCGACGTCTGCATGCCGGCCTGCACCAGCAACGACCAGTGCGACAACCGCTGTTGTCGCGCCGACGGCTCCGGCACCTGCAACCCCGCCGGCACGGACTGCATGTAGCCCCGCGCGACGCGCGCCGACGTTTGACATGCCGATCCGGTCCCGCTATGGTCCGCGCGCTTGCGGGCTCCCGGCCGGGGCGTGCGCGCGTGCGGCGCGTGCTTCCGCCGGCGCGGGGACTGCGGCGCGTGCTCTGCGGGAGATCGCGGGGCGTGGAGGCCGGTCGGTGGCACGGAAGATTCAGCGCAAGGACCTGCGAAAGCCGGACGAGTTCGTCGATGTCGGGACACGGATCCTCAACTGGATCTCGGACCATCGGGCGGCGCTGGGCATCTCCCTCGCGGCGGGCCTGGTCCTCATCTTCGGCGTGATGCTGGTCGTGTACCTGCGCCGCAGTGCCAACGTCGAGGAATGGCGCGGGCTGATGGACGCGGTGCCCGTACGGTCGATGCCCAAGGGCGAGATGGCGGACCCGCTGTCGGCGCTCGGAAAACAGGAACCCGCGGTGTGGGTCGACTCGCAGCGGATCCTGGGCGTTGCCAGCGGCGGCGAGTCGGACGCTGTGCGGCGCCTGGCCGACCTCGCGGCGGCGGGCGACGCGCTGGCCAAGGGCGACGGCGCCGCGGCCGAACAGCGCTACCGCGCGTTCCTCGCGGGCAACCCGCCGTCCACCTCACCCGGCCGGCTCATCGCCCAGGAGGGACTGGGCTACGCGCTCGAGCTGCAGCAGAAGCCGGCCGAGGCGGCCCAGGTCTTCGCGGTGCTCGGTGAGCTCTCCGATGGCGCCTACAAGGCGCTCGCGCTCTACCACCAGGGACGCCTCGACGCGGCCGCCGGGCGCGACGAGGAAGCCCGCAAGGCGCTCCTCGCGGCGAAGGCCATCCCGGATCCCCATCCGACGGACGTCGTCCCCCGGATCGAGTCGTGGTTGCGGGTGCTGGACCTGCGGGCGGCCCCGCCGGCAGCTCCTCCTGCGGCCCCCGCAACGGCGACGTCCGCGGACGCCGGCACGCCGCAAGGCGATGCACCGACCCTCCCCTAGCATCCTGGTCGCGGCCCTGGCGGCCACGGCAGCCGCCGGCTGCGTCGGCGTGCCCCCGCCCAGCGCCCTCGACCTGCGCCTGGACTTCCCCGACGTCCGCGTGCTGACGCCGCAATGGCGGACGCTGGTGGTCGATCCCGAACGGCGCGCGTACCGCCCCATCGAGCGCAGCGGCGCGGTGTTCGATCCCGGGCGCGGTCTGATCTACGTCGGCACCTCCCAGGGCCGCTTCCTGGCGCTGGACACCGGCACGGGCGCCGTCGTCTGGGTACACGAGGAGACCGACGGGTTCTTCTCGACGCCGATCGTGCTCGAGGAGCCCGAGGCGGTGATTGCGGGCAGCGACGGCGGCGACCTGATCGCGCTGGTGCCGGAGACCGGTGCCCCGATGTGGCGGGCCGAGCTGGGCGGGACGATCCGCACGCGGCCGGTCTTCGCCCAGGGCGTGCTCTACGTGCGGACGACGACGCAGCGGGTGTTCGCGATCGAGGCGGTCTCCGGGCGGGAGCTGTGGTCGTTCGAGCGCCCGCTGCCGGAGGGCTACCTGTCGGGGAGCGAATCGGGCGTCTGCGTCGCGGGCGACCGGGTCTTCACCGGCTTCGTCGATGGGACGCTGGTCGCCCTCTCGGCGGTGACGGGCGAGAAGGACTGGGACCTCAACCTGGCGGGGGAGGGGCACGGCGAGCTGCTGCTGGACGACGTGTGCGCCACGCCGGTCATGGTCGGCGACCTGCTCGTGGTCTCCTCGTACGACAACGGCGTGTTCGCGGTTTCGCCGGAGGACGGGGGCCAGCGCTGGGCGCGCAGCGACCTGCCGCATGCGTGCGGGATCGGCGCGCTGGCGGAGGACGTGTTCGTTGCGGTCTCCGGGACGGGTTTGGCGCGCCTCGACGGTCTGGACGGCGCGACGGTGTGGATGCGGCGCTTCCCGGCGGGCACGCTGCGCGACCCGATCGTGCACCGGAGCCTCCTCCTGGTCGCCGACGACGTGCACGGGCTGGTCGTCTTCGAGACGCTGACCGGCGAGCTGCTGCAGACCGCATGGGTCGGCGCCGGCGTCGCCGGCGTGCCCGCCGTCCTGGACGGCCGCGCCGCGACGATCGACAACAGCGGCGAGTTCCTCTCGTACTTCCTCGCAGGCGGTTGAAGACTGAGGACTATCTCCTGCCTCCCAGCCCCTCCCACGGCGACCCGGTCCTGCGGGCGGAGATGGAGAGGAGCAGGCCGACGCCCAGGAGGTTGGCCAGGACGGAGGAGCCGCCGTAGGAGAAGAGGGGGAGGGTGACGCCGACGACCGGGAGCAGGCCGAGCACCATGCCCATGTTGATCGCGACGTGCCAGAAGATCATCGCGGCGACGCCGACCGCGACGAGGGCGCCGAAGCGGTCGCGGGCGCGGCTGGCGATGCGCAGCGCCCACAGCACGACGAAGAGGTACAGCGCGATGAGCAGCGCCACGCCGACGAAGCCGTGCTCCTCGCCCCAGACGGCGAACGGGAAGTCCGTGTGCTGGAAGGGGACGAAGCCGAGCTGGTTCTGCGTGCCGTGGAGGAAGCCCTTGCCGAAGATGTGCCCGGAGCCGACGGCGATCTTGGATTGCGTGGTCTGCCAGGCGGCGTCCTGCACGTCGAGCTGTTCCTTGGAGAAGAGGGAGGCGAAGAAGGTGACGACGCGCTCCTTCTGGTAGCCGTGGAGGAACGACCAGGCGATGGGCACCGTGACGGCGATGCCCAGGCCGGCGAAGAGCACGCTGCGGGCGCGGACGCGGAGCAGCATGGCCATGGAGAGGAAGATCAGGGGGTAGATGAGGGCGGTGCCCAGGTCGGGCTGCTTGAGGACGAGCGCGGTGGGGACGGCGGTGAGGGCGGCGGGGAGGAGGAAGTCCTTGAGCGTCCGCGGCTCCGGCCGCACCTCGCCGTGAAACAGCCGGGCGACGGCCAGGATGATGGCGATCTTCATGAACTCGGACGGCTGCAGGCCGATCGGTCCGAGGTTCAGCCAGCGCTGGGCCTGGTTGGCCTGGCGGCCGACGACCAGGACGAGGACCAGGAGGAGAACGACGACGGCGTAGGCGACCCAGGTGTAGCGGAGGAAGACGCGGTGGTCGACGAGCCAGACGACGAGGGCGGCGGTGCCTCCGGCGGCGAACCACTTGAGCTGGGTCTCGTAGAACGTCAGGTTGACGACGGAGACGGCGGAGCGGAGGTTGAGCAGGCCGAGCACCGCGATGCAGGCGACGGCGAAGACGAGCGGCAGATCGAGCACGATGCGTCGCGTCCTGCCGGGTCCTGTGCCGCTCGTCATCGTCGTCACCGGGGCGCGATGCGCTTGAAATACTCGCGGAAGATCTCGAAGGCGATCGGCGCCGCGTACCGCCCGCCGTAGCCGCCGTGCTCCACGAGCACGACGACCACGATTTCGGGGTCGTCGGCGGGCGCGAACCCCGCGAACCAGGCATGGTCGCGCTCGCGGTACCGCTCCTCCGTCGTCCGCTGGTCGCGCCGCCGCTCGCGACGCCGCGAAACCTCGGCCGTGCCGGTCTTGCCGGCGATCTCGAGCCCCGGCGTCCACTGGTCGTGCGCCGTCCCCTGCGGCGCCTCCACGACGCCCCGCAACGCATCGAGGATCCGCCGGTGGCTGTCGGACGACATCTCGATCCGGCGGAGCAGCTCGGGCGCGAAGCTCATCCGCACGCGCCCGTCGGGGTACAGCACCTCCTTGACGAGCTGCGGGCGGTAGAGGTACCCGCCGTTCGCCAGGGCGGCGTAGGCGCTGGCGAGCTGCAGCAGGGTGACCTTCGTGTTGTGCTGGCCGATCGCGGCGAGCAGGGCGTAGCCGACGCGGTACTGGAAGCCGTACTCGGGCCGCGACCGGAACCACGCCTTGTCCGGCACCAGACCCGGAACCTCGCGCGTCAGCGCGATCCCCGTCTTGCTGCCGAAGCCGAACTCGCGCGCGATCTGCGCCAGGCGGTCGATGCCCATGCGCCGGGCGAGCTGGAAGAAGAAGACGTTGCACGACTGGACGATCGCCTCGTGCAGGTCGACCAGCCCGTGGACCTTCGTGCAGCGGAACCGCTGCCCCGCCAGCTCGTAGGCACCCTCGCAGTCGAAGCGCGACGCGGGATCGAACAGGTCGCCCGGCTCCAGCATCTGGGGCTGTTCGAGCGCCGCGAGGGCCAGGAACGGCTTGAGCAGCGAGCCCGGGAAGTAGTGGTCCATCACCGTCTTGTCGTGCTGGGGAAAGAACGGGTTCTCCTGGAGGATCCTCTGCTCCGCGGTCGAAAGCCCCTGGATGAAGGCGTTGGGGTCGAACGACGGCTTGGAGTACATCGCCAGCACGAACCCGGTGCGGGCGTCGAGCACCACGGCGGCGCCGGCGGGGTGTCCGCGGAAGGCCTGGTCGACAATCGCCTCGAGTCGCGCGTTGAAGGAGAGGATGAGATCGTTGCCCGGAACGGGCCGGATCTCGTAGCGCCGACCGGTCGTCGCGCCGAAGGGGTCCTTGCCCTTCTCCACGCCCTTGGCGTTGACGATCACGGTCACGCGCCCGCGCCGCCCGCGCAGCTCGCGCTCCCACACGCGCTCCAGCCCCGTGCGCCCGACCTTGTCGCCCGGGAAGTAGCGGTAGCCCTCCGCCCGCTGGCGCTCGATCTCGTCCTCCGAGATCTCGTTCAGGTAGCCGACCAGGTGCGCGGCGAGCTGGCGGAGGGGGTAGACGCGCATCGGCGTCTCCTCGACCGACAGGCCGTCCAGCTCCGTGTGGTGCGCCATGAGCAGCGCGAGCTGGCGGTCGTCGAGGTTCTCCGCCACGGGATAGGGCTGGTAGCGCTTGAGGCCGCGGAGCTTGACGAGCTGCTCGCGCAGCCGCGCCGCCCGCTCGGGTCCCAGGTTGAGGTAGCGGACGACCGTCTCCCAGTCCTCCTCGACGTCGAAGAACTCGGGCGTCACGAACGCCGTGTAGGCCGGCGTGTTGTAGGCCAGGAGCTGGCCCTCGGCGTCGCGGACCACCCCCCGCTCCGTCGGGATGTCCCGCGTCCGCTCGACGTTGTGACGGCTCTTCTCGACGTACTCGTAGCCCTCGAAAACCTGGAGCTGCGCGGCGCGGGCCAGGAGGCCGAGGAAGACGACGGCGACGAACAGCGCGATCCACCGGTACCTTCCGCGGAATTCGCTCAGCTCGCCCGGTGGGCCGAAGAGTGGCGCCATGGCCGCCCGATCATTCCACAGGCCGCGCGGGCGGCTCAAGCGGCCGCGCCGCGAGCGCCGGGCGGCGGCCGGCGACGAGCCGGTTGCCGGCCCAGAACACCGCGGGGGCGATCACGGCGGTGAGGGCGGAGCGGATCGCCGTCTGGAGCGCGACGTCGCCCACGCCCGCCAGGGGTTGCCCCTGCGCCAGCACGCGCACGGCGAGGACCGCGACCGCGACCGCCCAGACGGCGCCCACCGCCAGCGTCACCTCGAAGAGCACGCCGGCCAGGAATAAACGCCGCTGGATCCAGCGTCCGCAGAGGTAGAGGAACTCGAAGACCAGGGAGTGCAGGCCGACGGGACTGCCGGAGATGAGGTCGAAGAAGTAGCCCACCACCAGCGCCAGCGCCGCACCCGTGACGACGCCGATGTCGACCGTCGCCAGGAACAGGATGGCGGCCACGACCAGGTCCGGCAACGCGTCGCGGACGGGGCTCAGGGTGACCAGGGTCGATTGCGCGGCGAGCGCGGCGACGCCGAAGCCGAGCAGGCGGGCGATGCGTCCCACGGCCCCCAGCCCTACGGCATCCCGCCGGCGTCCGCCGCGGCCGGGGCGGGCGCAGGGAAGGGGGTATCCGCGGCGACGGGCGGCGACGGCTCCGCCTCCGGCGCGAGCGGCTGCGGCGGCGGGGGCGGGCGGCGGACGTAGACCAGCACGACCTCGAGGCGCGAGAAATCCACCGCCGGCACGACCTCGACCTCCTGGAGCTGACGCGCCCCGCGACGCGTGACTCCGGCGATCGTTCCGACCAGGATGTTCCGCGGATAGACGTCGTCGCGTCCCGAGGTGAGGATATGGTGGCCGACCCGGACGTCATCGACGTTGGGCCGCAGGTGCTCGATGCGACAGGCGTAGCGGTCCAGCTCGCCCGTGCCGGACAGGATGCCGTTGGACTGCGTCTCCTCCACGACCACCGGGACCCGCGCCTCGCCGTCGACCACCAGCGTGACGTCGGCGTAGGGACCGTCGAGCCGGCTGACGTAGCCGACCAGGCCCTCGTGGGTGACGACGGGCATCATCGGCCGCACCTGGCCCTCGGCCTGGTCGATGCGGATGCGCAGCACGCGGAAGAAGGGGGAGAGGGAGCGGCCGATGACGCGCGCGGCGACGAACTCGCCCGGGTTGGTTTCGCGCAGCCGCAGCATCTCGCGCAGCCGGATGTTCTCCGCGGCGACGTCCTTGAGCTTGCGGTTCTCCTGGCGCAGGCGCCCCAACTCGAACCGCAGCCGCTCGTTCTCCTCCTTGGTATCGACCAGGTAGATGTAGTCGTTCCAGACGTCGGCGATGCCTTGCCCGATGACGGCCAGGACGTACTGGATGGGGGCCGAGAGCCGGAGCAGGAAGCGGTCGACGGGGTTCAGCTCGGACTTCTCCTTGAGGTTCGCGCGCAGGAACAGGAAGGGGATCGCCAGCAGGAACAGCGTCAGGAAGAGGGCCCGGTAGCGACGTAGGAACTGCCAGATCAACGCTTCACGTGATGGCGACTTCGCGCAGCAGCTCCAGGTGGTCCAGCGCCTTCCCGGAGCCGAGGACGACGGCGGAGACGGGGTCGTCGCAGACCATGACCGGCAGGCCGGTCTCCTCGCGCAGCAGGACGTCGATGTTGCGCAGCATCGAGCCGCCGCCGGTGAGCACGATGCCCTTGTCGGCGATGTCCGCGGAAAGCTCGGGCGGCGTGCGCTCCAGCGCGATCAGGACGCCCTCCACGATGCCGCTGATCGGCTCGCTCATCGCGTCGCGGATCTCGTCGGAGTTGACGACGAGCGTCTTGGGCACGCCGGCGACCAGGTCGCGGCCCTTGACCTCCATCGTCAGCACCTCCTCGGTCGGGTACGCCGTCCCGATCGTGCACTTGATGCGCTCCGCCGTCTGCTCGCCGACCAGGAGGTTGTACTTGCGCTTCATGTACTGGACGATCGCCTCGTCCATCTTGTCGCCGCCGACCCGGATCGACTGCGAGTAGACGATGCCGGCCAGCGAGATCACCGCGACCTCGGTCGTCCCGCCACCGATGTCCACGACCATCGACCCCGACGGCTCCGTGATCGGCAGCCCCGCACCGATCGCCGCCGCCATCGGCTCCTCGATCAGATGTACCTCGCGCGCCCCCGCGCTCTCCGCCGACTCCCGCACCGCGCGCTTCTCCACGTCCGTGATGCCGAACGGCACGCAGATGATGATGCGCGGCCGGACCAGCGTCTTGCGGTTGTGGGCCCGCGTGATGAAGTACCGCAACATCGCCTCGGTGATCTCGAAATCCGCGATCACCCCGTCGCGCAGCGGACGCACCGCCAGGATGTGGCCGGGCGTGCGGCCGAGCATCTCCTTGGCTTCCTTGCCCACGGCGACGACGCGGCGCTGCCCGCGAGCGTCGGTCTGCACCGCCACGACCGACGGCTCGCAGGAGACGATACCCTTGCCCTTGACGTAAATCAGGGTCGTGGCGGTTCCGAGGTCGATGGCCAGGTCGTTCGAAAACAACCCGTAGAGCCAGTCGAAGATCATCCGCCCACCGTGGTCGGTACGTCCAACGCGCCGACCTCACCGGCCCCGAAGGCCGGCGACAAACCGGGGAAAGCTGCGTCCTTCCAACCACAAACGAGGGTCCGGCCGCAGCGAACCGGATCGTTACCATCCCTTCCTAGCGGTCGTCAACACCCCCCCAGGAGCCCCACCATAGCCGACATCCGGACGCTTGCCTACGATCTTCCGCACCATCTTCCGCACCATGCCCTCCGACTACTGCCTGCCGCTCGCGGCCTGACCTATACTGGGCCCGTGGGCGACCTCCTGCGAAAGCTTCGACGACGTTTCGGGGAGGGGGAGGGGGGAGCGGGCGCTCCTCAGCCGAACCGCGGGCCTCAGCCCGCGGCCGCCGTCCGATCGGAGCCGCGCCCTGCAGGGCGCGGTCCGGATGCCGAAGAGCCGGCAGCGGCACACGGCCCCGGGCAGGCGGCCGAAGACACCCCGGCGGAGCAAGCGCGCGAAGAACCCGCCGCACCGGATCGCCAGGACGTCCTGGAGGGTCTGCGCCGCCGCATCGCGGCACTCGACAAGCGCTGGAAGGACGGCGGCGCGCAGACCCCCGTCGCGGCGCGGAGGGCCGCGGCGTTCGAGATCCTCCCCGGGCGGATGGTCGAGACCAGGCAAGGGCCGGTGCGGATGATCGCCGAGACCGTCGCGCGCGGCTCGGGACATGGACGGTTCGCGGTCGGAGACTTCGCAACCGAGCCTTCCCGGCTGGCCCCGCTGGCCGGGCTCTATCGGCTCCGGACGCCGCCACGGCCCGAGGGACTGATCTTCCTCGACACGGAGACGACCGGCCTGGCCGGCGGCGCGGGCACCCTGCCGTTCCTCGTCGGTCTGGCGTGGATCGAGGGAGGCGATCTGAGGGTCGAGCAGCTCTTCCTCGACCACCCCCGCCACGAGCCGGCGCTGGTGGCCCACCTCCGGGAGCGCCTGTCGGCGTTCGACCACGTCGTCACCTACAACGGGCGCGCCTTCGACATCCCGCTCTTGCAGAACCGGTTCGTCCTGCACCGCACGCCGTGGCCGCCGCTCGACGCCTCGCTCGATCTCCTGACCGGCGCCCGCCGCCTGCACCGCCGGCACCTCGCCGACCGCTCGCTGGCTTCGATCGAACGCAACGTGCTCGGCTTCTTCCGCGAAGACGACGTTCCGGGCGCCGAGATCCCGGGCATCTACCACCGCTTCCTGTTCACCGGGACCACCGAGCGGCTGGCGGGGGTGATCCGCCACAACGCCTGGGACGTCGTCGCGATGGCCGCGCTCCTCGGCCTGCACGCGCGCCTGCTCTCGACCTCGCCGGCCGACCACGAGCTCGACCCGGCCGTCGACCTTGCCCTGGGCGAGCTGCGCTACGCGACCGGCGAGCTGGACGCGGCGGCCGGTTCCCTCGCCCGCGCCGTCGCGCGGTGCGAGCGCAGCGGGGCGCCGCCCGCGCCGGGTGCCGTGTGGGCGGACGCGCTCCTCTGGCTCGCGCGCGCCCACCGGCGCCGCGGCCGCCACGACGAGGCTGCCGCCTGCTGGCGCCGCATCCTCGCGGCTCTTCCGGACCACGGCGCCGCGCATCTGGCGCTGGCCAAGTACCACGAACACCGCTCGCGGCGGTGGGAGGAGGCCGAGCGTCACGCGCGGGCCGCCGCAGCGGCGGGAGCGGAGGATGCCGGGGCGGCCGAGCGACGGGCGGCAAGGCTCGCGGCGTCCCGTCTCACGGTGACCAGCAATCGCCCGGCGGTCCCCAGAAGGTCGTAGGGTCGAAGGCGTCGGCGATCGGGTAGCGACCGGCGCAGTCGGGATTCTCCCCCGCGTCCAGGCCCGCGCCGGAGCCTGCTTCCGTCGCCTGCTGCTCGGAGCCCCCCCCGCCCACGGCGTCCGCGTCGGGAGCCGCGGCGTCGGTCGCAGGGAATACGGCGTCCAGGAACGGCTGCAGGTCGTCGGGATCGACGGTACCGTAGGCGCGCAGCATGACGAGTCGGTCGTGGGCATCGCGGACCCAGATGGTGACCTGGTTGGCAGGGAGCGACGGGAAGACCCAGCCCTGCCGCCCCTGGACGTCGACCGCTCGCGGCCGTTCGGCGAGGAGCGCCTCGACGGCGGCTTCGGGATCGGCCGGCCGACCGATTCCGACCGCGACGCAGCCGCGTTCGGAACGGAAGAGACGCCCGACGAAGCCCGCGGGGACTCCCGCGAAGAATTCGTAGGGGTAGACGGGCTGCGGATCGGCGGCCCAACCGGGGACGGAGGGGGGGATCGCCGGAAGGAGCGCGAGCGGGTCGCAGCCGTCGGTCGGGGCCGGATCGGCGGCACCCGCCGAAGCGCCCAGGGAGGCGTCGGCCACGGGTTCCGGCCCCGCGTCGGTCCTGTTCGCCGGACGGATTCGTGCGGGGCCCCGGGAGCAGGCGAGGGGGGCGAGCAGTGCGGCGAGCCCGGCGGCGAGGAGCGTCGCTGGACCGAGCGTCCGACGCCCGGAATCCCTCCGCGGCAATCGGCGCGCGTGCGAAGGACGCGGGGCGTCCGCTTGCTGAATTCCCGCCACGGCGCGCACGTTACGGCCGCGGAGCGGGCGAGGTCAAACAACCACGCCCCAACGACCCATCGACCTCTCTTCGCGCCCCCGCCACCAACAACTTGTCCAAGACGACCCACCCCAGACTTCTCCCAGACGACCCACCAACACCTCCCCACCCTTTCTTGCCTCTTGACGTGGATGCCCGGTTCGGACAAGGATGCGTGTGTCCGGCCCGCTGAGGGGGCCGGCTACCCGAATCAAGGGAGGAGGAGAAGGCGGATGGAAGCGCAAGCGTACGTCGTTTCTGGGCAGTTCTGGGGTGATGCGATCATCATGTTCCTTGGCGGCTGTCTCGCGGCCTCGTCGTTCATCCTGGCGAAGAAGCCGGACGCGAAGGCGTTGTTCGAGAAGGTCGCGCCGTACCAGGGGACGATCGGCGTGGCGATGTTCGGATGGGGGCTCTGGCACACCATTTACCTCGTCATGAACCTGAAGATCTGGAAGGACATGATGTTCGGCATCGAGGAAAGTGCCATGGGCATCACGATCAAGGCCGCCCCGTCCCTGGGCTGCCGGTTGTTCGCGATCAACTGGATCGTGGGCTCCTTGATCATGGTCGTCCTGGGCTTCCTGCTCGGCTTCGGCATGATCCAGGCCTATGCCGGCAAGAAGAACCCCGCCGTCGCCGCGAAGTCCGAGGCGATGATGAAGAAGCTCGCGCCGCACCAGACGTGGCTGGGCTTCGTGGGCATCATCTCCGGCCTGCTGTTCATCCTGCTGATGCTCGGCATCCCGAAGATGGTCCACACGATCGACATGTCGAGCCTGAAGGGCTAGTACCTCCGTCGCTCGTCCGGGCCGGTCCGGTCCGACGGCCTCCGCGCAGCGTCCGGGGCGCGGAACGAACTCTCCCGTTACACCACGGCATGCTCGCGCCGGCCGGCGGTCTTGCACCGATCGCCACGGTCCGTGCTAGAAAGCGGTCTTGATGAGGACCTTGCTCCGACCCCTTGAGTCCGGCGACGACACTCCCTGGTGGGCGGGCGCCTGGAAGCGCATCGACCCGATCGTCGCGGCCGAGTGGGCGTCCGTGGCGCTGATCGCGCTCTTCTACGCGGCGTTCAAGACCTACTCGATGTGGGTCCACGACGGCGACGAGCACATCTACTTTGCCATGGCGCAGGCGGTGGCCCGGGGGAAGATGCCCTACTGGGACTTCTTCTTCGCCCACCCCCCGGTACATCTCCTCGTTCCGGCCCTGCTGTTCGCCGTCTTCGGCTTCTCCTACGGCCTCGCCCTGTGGATCGCGCCGCTCGCCAGCCTCGCCGCAGGCCTCGCCCTCTGGCGCCTCGTGCGGCGCTTCGCCCCGGGATGGCTCGGCGTGCTGGCGATGGTGCTCTTCCTCTTCGGACGGACCGTCGTGCAGTCCAGCTCGCACCTCACCGGCGTGAACATCGGCCTGGCCTTCCTGTGCTGGGGCGCGGAGCGGCTCGCCGCGGACAAGCCCAAGTCGGGCGGCGTGCTGCTCGCCCTCTCCGTGCTGACCGGCCTGTACTTCCTCCCGGCCGGCGTGGGGGTGTTGGCGATCTACGCCTTGTACCGCCCCCGCCGGTCGCTCGGCGCCGTCGCCGCCTTCCTGCTGCTGGGGCTCGGCACCGCCATCGTGTTCGACGCCGTGACCGGCGGCCAATTCCTGGAGCAGGTCTTCTTCTTCCAGCGGGCAAAGGACGCGGGCGGGAAGATGAGCTGGACGCCGTCCTTCGACAGCCTGAAGGGGGGCGAGCTGTTCCACAACTGGACCGCGTTCCTCGGCGCCATCGTGGGCGGCCTGGCCTCCTTCGTGGCCCTGCTGGTCGTGGCCGACCGCCGTCGCGGGCGGGCCGGCGCCGACGCCGGAAGACGCAAGGTGCGCGCGGCCGGCGGCAAGGCGCAGCCGGACGAAGACAGGACGCTGGCCGCCGCGCTGCAGACCGACGAGGCCCCCGTCGACGAGCTGCCCCGCCTGCCGCCGCGGGGCCGATTCGCCGGCCTCCGCGTCCGGCTCGGCGCCCTTCGCCGAACCCTCGTCGCCACGACGTGCCAGGCGCCCTGGGCGGCGCTCGGCCTCGCCGGCGCCCTGTGGGTCGCCTGCCACTGGATCCTGCTCGCCACGCTGCCGGTGGTCTGGCGCTACTACTTCGCGGTGGTCTTCGTGGGAGCGTCGGTCGCGACCGCGGCGATGGTCTTCGCCGCGTGGCGCGGCCTGCGGCCCGTGCTGCGCGTGATCCGCGAGCGGCGGCGGGGCATGGCGTGGCCGCCGGTCGTCTTCTCCGGCGCGATCGTCCTGTCCTTCGCGCTCGGCTTCGGCCACGACCTCGCGCTCGGCAGGAAGTACGACATCTGGAACCTGGAGGAGGAGGCCGGCGAGGAGGCGAAGTGCGATGCCGACGCCTGCCGGCAGCAGAAGCGAAGCCGCGGCTACGAGGACGGCGAATGCTCCGCGCGCGGCCGCTGCGAGGGCGTGTACGGCTGGCAGGACTCGCCCGCGGGGTGGGTCCCGGGCTGGTTCAACTCGCTCGTGCGGTCGCTGTTCTGGGGCGGTCCCCGGATGCCCGAGAGCGGCCGGAGCTGGGCGATGGAGAACACCTTGTGGCACGAGAGCCGGAACGCGCCGATGGAGCGCCGGATGCTCGAGGCCGCGCGGGCGATCGTGGACCGGGCCTGCGAGGGCGACACGATCTTCGGCGAGAGCGGCACCGCCCCGCTGCTCGCCAACCTGACCGGACTGCGCATCGCGGGCGACGTCTTCGATACCAACCAGCAGCGGTTCGACACCGGCTTCATCGATGCCGAGGAGACGGTGCATCGGATCACCAACGACGGCCTGCGCTTCATCGTCCTGGGCGGCAACCGCTGGGCCCGGGAAGAGCAGCCGATCGCCGACCTGCTGGAGCAGGAGTTCCAGCCTCTGTGGCCGGGCCCGGGCGACACGCCGGCCGGGATCACGGTCTACGTGACCAAGGCCCCCGGGTGGTGCGAGTAGGGCGTTTTACGTCTTTCGTTTTTCGTTCTTCGCAACGAATGACGAAAAACGTAGGACGTAGAACGCCCCTACTTGCCGGACTTCTCGCCGCTGCCGGGCACGGTCCCGGGCGGGGCCGCGGGAAGAGGCGATGCGATGCCGATCGGGCGCGGGATCGTCGGGACGGGCACCGTGGCGGCCGAGACCGGCACGCGCGGGCCGGTGTCGGGCGCCGGCCGGGGCGCCGCGGGCACGCCGCCCGCCGGGACCGGCCCGGGCGCGGGGGGCGAGA
>JACRCZ010000056.1 GCA_016218765.1 Deltaproteobacteria bacterium
GGCGGCCGTGGTGCAGCCCGCACCGCCGCCTCCGGTCGTGGCGCCCGCGCCTCCTCCTCCGCCGCCGGCCGCGCAGCCGGCCCCCCGGCCGCGGCCGCGGCCCGCGCAGCCCGCGACCCCGCCCCCGCCGCCCGAGCCCGACACCCCGTACTGAGCGGGTGACGTTCGCGGGCGTCCTCGGTTTTCGGTTCTCGGTTTTCGGTTCTCGGGCCCTCGCGGCCATCCGCTTCGGTCCGGGCACCGCCGCGGCCGGCGGCGGCGCAGGATGGCGTCGGACGAACCGAAGCGCTTGACTGCCTCTTCGGGGCGTTGTTAGCGTCGGCGCGGCCCGGTGGCGGGGGTGTGGCGCGGGGGCTGGGCGGGGCAGGAGGCAGCCGGCATGCCGGACGCGAAGCCGAAACCGATCGAGACGGCGAAGATGATGAAGCGCATCATGGCGGACCACTTCCGCGAGGCGGATGCGGCCTCGCGCGAGGGCGGGAAGAGGCTGGCGTGGTGCACCAGCGTGGGGCCGGCCGAGCTCCTGCACGCGATGGGTTTCACGGTCTACTTCCCGGAGAACCACGCCGCGATGCTGGGCGCAACGCGAACGGCGACGGACCACATTCCCAAGGCCAACGCGATCGGCTACTCGCCGGACATCTGCTCCTACCTCACCGCGGACGTCGGGGCGCACCTGGCGGGCAAGACGCCGTTGCAGGACGCCTACGGCCTGTCGGGGATCCCGCGACCGCACGTGCTGGTCTACAACACCAACCAGTGCCGCGACGTGAAGGACTGGTTCGCCTTCTACGCCCGCAAGTGGAACGTGCCGCTCGTCGGCGTGGAGAGCTTCCGCGGCGTCGGCGACGTGACGAAGGAGCACGTGGACTCGATCGCCGGGCAGCTCCGGGCGATGGTGCCGGAGCTGGAGCGGATCGCGGGCCGGAAGCTGGACATGGATCGTTTCCGGGAGGTGGTGCGCGAGTCGCGCGAGACGAGCCGGTTGTGGCGCGAGACGCTGGAGACGGCGGCGCACAGGCCCAGCCCGCTGACGTTCTTCGACGGGACGATTCACATGGGGCCGGCGGTGGTGCTGCGCGGCCTGCCGGTGGCCAACGAGTACTACCGCGCGCTGCTCCAGGAGCTGCGGGGGCGCATCGATGGGGGCGTGGCGGCGGTCGACGGCGAGCGCCACCGGCTGTACTGGGACGGGATGCCGGTCTGGGGCCGCCTGCGCGAGATGGCCGTGCAGTTCCTGGGCCTCAAGACCTGCGTCGTGGCCTCGACGTACTGCTCATCCTGGATCTTCGACGCGCTGGATCCCGACGAGCCGTTCGAATCGATGGCGCGGGCGTACACGGAGCTGTTCATCGTGCGGGACGACGCGTTCAAGGAGGGCTACATCCGGCGGATGTGCGAGCAGTTCTCCGCGGACGGGATCATCTGGCACGACGCCAAGACCTGCCCGAACAACTCGAACAACCGCTACGGGATGCCGGAGCGGCTGTCGCAGACGCTCGGCCGGCCGTTCGTGTCGTTCAACGGCGACCTGAACGACCTGCGCTGCTACTCCGACGAGCAGGTGAAGACGCAGTTCGAGGCGTTCGTGGAGCAGCTCGCGGGCGGGCGATGAGCGAGGACACGGCACCGCCCCGGGCGCCGGAGGTCCCCCCGGCCGGGTGTCTGTACGCCGGCATCGATGTCGGGTCGGCGGCGACGAAGGCGGTGCTGCTGTCCGAGGACGGGCGGATGGTGGGTCACCACGTCCGGCGTTCCGGGGCGGACCTGGTGGCCGCGGCCGAGACGGTGCTCGACCTGGCGCTGGCCGAAATCGGCGCGGCGCGCTCCAGCATCGTGCGCATCGTCTCCACGGGCTTCGGCCGGTCGGTCGTGCCGGGGGCGCAGGACACGCGAACGGAGATCGCGTGCCACGCGCGCGGGGCGTACCACCACTTCCCGATGGCGATGACGGTGATCGATGTGGGGGGCCAGGACAACAAGGTGATCCGGCTGGCCGCGGACGGCCGGCAGCTCGGATTCCGCATGAACCGCAAGTGCGCCGCGGGCACCGGCGCGTTCCTCGAGGAAATCGCGCACCGGCTCGACGTGGGGCTGGGCGAGCTGGACGTGCTGGCGCGGCAGGCGGAGAACCGGTCGATCCGCATCGGGAGCTACTGCACGGTCTTCGCGGCGACCGAGGTGCTCTCGCGCATCCGTGCCGGCGCCGGGCTGCCGGAGCTGGCGTACGCGGCGTTCGAGTCGGTGGCGCAGCGCGTGCTGGAGACCGGGCACGCCGAGGGACCGATCGTGCTCACGGGCGGCGTCGCGGAGCACAGCCCGATGCTGGCCGAGATCCTCGACCAGAAGCTCGGCACCCCGCCGCTTGTCCCGCCCTTCGCCCAGTGCTGCGGGGCGCTGGGCGCCGCGCTCTTCGCGCGCGGCGGAGGAGGAACCCCATGACGGCGACCTGGCTGACCCTGGGCGAGATGCTCCGCGTCAACGCGGTCAAGTACCCGGCGAACATCGCGCTCTCCGACGAGACGCGCTCGTTCACCTTCCCGGAGACCGACCGGCGCACGCGCCGGCTCGCCAACGCGCTCTTGGGCCTGGGCCTGCGGCCCGGCGACCGCGTCGCGATGTTCCTGGAGAACTCGATCGAGATCTGCGAGGTCTACTGGGCCTGCGCCAAGGCCGGCCTGATCGCCGTCCCGATCAACTTCCGCTGCGTGGGTCCCGAGATCGAGTACATCATGAACCACGCCGAGGCGAAGGCGCTGGTGGCGCACGAGGAATTCGTGCCGCTCGTCGACCAGGTCCGCGCGAGCTTCCGGCACGCGGGCCCCGACCGGACGTTCGTCGTGGGCGGGAAGCGCGAGGGGTGGCGGGGATACGAGGAGCTGCTCGAGTCGGGCGAGGACGCGGAGCCGCCGGTGCGGGTGCGGCCGGAGGATCCGTGGATCCAGCTCTACACCTCCGGGACCACCGGCAAACCCAAGGGCGTCGTGCGCTCGCACGAGTCGTACGTCGCGTTCTACCTGATCAACGGCATCGACTTCCGCTTCCACCCCGGCGAGGTCTGCCTCACGGTGATGCCGTACTGCCACGTCAACGCGACGTTCTTCTCGTTCGCGGTGACCTACGTCGGCGGGCGCAACCACGCCTTCCCCGCGCGGTTCTTCGATCCGGAAAAACTGCTGGCCGCGTTCGCCCGGCACCGCGTCACGTTCTGCTCCCTGGTGCCGACGCACTACAACCTGATCGTCAACCTCCCGGAGGCGGCCCGCAAGAAGCACGACACGTCGAGCGTGCACAAGCTGCTCTGTTCCTCCGCCCCCGCACGACAGGAGACCAAGAAGGCCATCCTCCAGGTGTTCCCGGGCGTGCAGCTCTACGAGGGGTACGGCTCGACCGAGGCGGGGATCGTGACGACGTTGTACCCGCACGAGCAGCTCGTGAAGCTGGGGTCGATCGGGCGGGAGTCGAGCGGCACGGATCTGGTGCGGATCCTGGACGAGGAGCGCAGGCCGGTGGCGCGCGGGGAGGTCGGCGAGCTGTTCTCGCGCGGGCCGATGATGTTCACGGAGTACTTCAAGGACGCGGAGCGGACGAAGGCGTCGTTCGCGGGCGAGTACTTCAGCGCGGGCGACATGGCCCGGCAGGACGACGACGGGTACTACTTCCTGGTCGACCGCAAGAACAACCTGATCATCACCGGGGGAGAAAAGGTCTTCCCCAGCGAGGTGGAGGAGCTGATCTCGAAGGTGCCCGGAGTGTTCGACGTGGCCGTGATCGCCGTGCCGCACGACAAGTGGGGCGAGATGGTCGTCGCGGTGATCGTGCGCAAGCCGGAGGCAACGGTCTCCGGCGAGGAGATCGTCGCCCACTGCCGGAAGAACGTCGCCGGCTACAAGGTCCCCAAACAGGTCGTCTTCATCCCGGACGCCGAGATGCCCCGCACGCCCACGGGGAAGATCCTGCACCGCAAGCTGCGCGAACGGTTCGGCTGCATGCGGCTCGGCTGCGAGCCGTAGGAACGCCCGCCGGGTTGCGCCGCCCCCGATCGTGCGCTACAGAATCGATCGAATGGGAGCCGCACGATGAGGGAAACACGTACCCTCGCCGGATCCTCCCCGAAGACGACCGCCGTCCTGGGCGCCTGCGCGGTCGTCCTCGGAGGCGCCTGCACGCTGCAGCTCGCTTCCGCCCCCGTGTGGACGCCGCCGCGCGCGGTCGTCGTGGCGCGCGAGCCCCCTCCCCCGCCGCTGGCCGAAGCGCCGCCGCCGCTGCCGTACGAGGACGCGGTCTGGATCCAGGGACACTACGACTGGGGCGCCGAGGGCTGGGTGTGGCTGCCGGGAACCTACGTCCGGCCTCGCGCGGGACACGAGTGGGTCGCGCCACGGTACGAGCGCGACGCGGGACGCGTGCGCTACGTTCCGGGCTACTGGATGCCACTGCAGGGCGACGGAGCGCCCGTCGCGGTGCCGGTGCAGCCGGTGCCACCGCAGCCCGTACCTGCGCCCGTGCCCGCGCCCGTGCCCGCGCCCGTGCCTGCGCCCGCGCCTGCGCCCGTGCCCGCGCCCGTGCCCGCGCCGGGCCCGCCACCGCCGACGATCGTGCATTGAAGCGCCGTACCGCGTTCCGGAGACAAAAAGAAAACCCCTGCGAGGAGGTAGTACTCGCAGGGGTCTTCGCCGTCCCGGGAGGGGACGTCATCTTGCGGCGGCGAGGTCGTGCCGCCGTGTGGTCCGATCAGTCGTCGTCGTCGTCCGACGGCGGTTCGCGATCCCCTTCGAGCAGCTCCAGATCCAGCTCCTCCTGCAGGCTGAAATCCTCCACCAGCTCGTCGACCGACCACGCGCTGTTGCGGTTCTGCCGCAGCTCCTCGCGCTCGAACTCCTCGAACGTCGTGTAGCCTCGCATCGACCCCATGGCTCCCTCCTCCCTCCTCGCCGCCCGTCCTAGCGCCGGGACGCGGGCCCGCTCCTGCGTTCCACCAGCGCGCCGTCCTCGGTCTCGTAGTAGTCGCGGGCGAGTTGTTCGCCGGTGCGGAACCACCGGCTCTCGAGGCTGGCGGCAGTCCAACCTTCGTCGGACACGTCGATCACGTAGGCCCCCATGCACCGCGACATCACCTGCTCCAGCGCCGCCAACCTCATCCCTCACCTCCATCCCACCTGTAGGCTCATGGTCCACCTACACCTACATCATCCTACCAAAGGGGGTGCTGGTCAAATTCTCGTCTGACGATCGGTGCCCTGCCCGCGCCCGCTCGCCCGCCGCGACCGCTCGATCGCTCGCCCCCGGGCGACCACTCGCCCCCCCTGCTCCCTTTACGCCGCTAGCGTATTGCGGTACGGATCGCGCCGCGAGGTCGAAGGCATGGGACGGGTGATCGCGATCGCCAACCAGAAGGGAGGGGTCGGAAAAACGACGACCGCGGTGAATCTCGCCGCGGCGTTTGCGTTGGCCGAGCGCCGGACGCTGCTGGTCGACGCGGACCCGCAGGCCAACGCGACCTCGGGGCTGGGGATTGCGCGGCGCGAGGTCGAGTGCGGGACGTACGATGCGCTGTTGTCCCCGGGAGAGGTGGAGCGGGCGGTGCGGGGCGGCGTGCTTCTGACGCACCTGGACGTGATGCCGTCTTCGGCGGGGCTGGCGGGGGCGGAGATCGAGCTGGTGGAGCTGGAGGGGCGGGAGCACCGGATGGGGATGGCGCTGGAGTCGTTGCGGGGCCGCTACGACTACCTGCTGATCGACTGTCCGCCTTCGCTCGGGCTGCTCACGTTGGGGGCGTTGTGCGCGGCAGACGGAGTGTTGGTCCCGTTGCAGTGCGAGTACTACGCGCTGGAGGGTCTGGGTTCGCTTCTGGAGACGATCGGGCGGGTGCAGCAGGTGATGAACCCCGGACTGGCGATCGAGGGGATTCTGCTGACGATGTACGACGCTCGGACGTCGCTGGCGCGGCAGGTGGCGGACGACGTGCGGGCGCACTTCCCGCAGCTCGTGTACGACACGATCATCCCGCGCAACGTGCGGCTGGGCGAGGCGCCGTCGTTCGGGAAGCCTGCGGTGCTGCACGACGTGCAGGCTGCGGGGAGCCAGCGATACCTGGCGCTCGCGCAGGAGGTCCATCGGCGGTCATGGCGGACGTAGAGCGCAAGAAGCAGGCCCTGGGCCGGGGGCTCGGGGCGCTGATCCCGGGTCTGGGGGACAGCGCGGGTCCGGCGCGCAATCTCCTGCGGCTGCCGATCGAGCGGCTGCGTCCGATGACGGGCGGCCAGCCCCGGCAGCTCTTCGACGAGGCGCGCCTGGAGGAGCTGGCCGCATCGGTTCGCGAGGTCGGCATCCTGTCGCCGCTGCTGGTCCGTGCCGTGCCCGGCGGGTACGAGATCATCGCCGGCGAGCGTCGCTGGCGGGCCGCGCAGCGGGCCGGTCTGCTCGACGTCCCCGTGATTGTGCGCGAGCGGACGGGGGACGACGAGGCGTTCGAGCTGGGGCTGGTGGAGAACCTGCAGCGCGACGACCTGAACGCCATCGAGGTGGCGCACAGCTACCGCCGGCTGCTCGAGGAGTTCGGCTACACGCAGGAGCGGCTGGCCAAGCGCGTGGGCAAGGACCGCAGCACGCTGGCCAACTCGCTGCGGCTGCTCAAGCTGCCGGAGCGCGTGCAGCAGATGACCGCGTCGGGCGAGCTGAGCGAGGGGCATGCGCGGGCGCTCCTGTCGCTCGAGGACGCGGGTGCGATCCTCGAAGCCGCGAGGAAGGTGGTCCGGGAGGGGCTGTCGGTCCGGCAGACGGAGGCGCTGGCGCGGCGGGGAAGCCGGGACAAGCCGGCGAAGCCGGCGCCGCGCGAGTCGCCGGCGGTGCGCGACCTCATCGAGCGACTGCAGCGGTCGCTGGGCGCGAGGGTACGGATCCAGCACCGTGGGGGTCGCGGCAAGCTGGAGATCCGTTTCTCGTCGCTCGACCAGCTCGACGCGGTGCTGAAGAAGCTGCTGTGAGGGGTGGGAGGGCGCGGAGGGGAGGGAGGGCGCGGAGATCCGACTTACCGCTGAGGCGCTGAGACGCTGAGGAACGCTGAGAAGAGACGCAACAGGGGGGGGAAAGGGGGAGGCGGGGTCGTGCCGGCCGTGCGGGGAAGCTCGTCCGGCGTATCGACGCTCGTGCTGGTGCTTGCGGCGGCGGTGGGGTGCGGCGGGGGGAGCGGCGGGGGCGACGGGGGAGCCGACGACGGCAGCGGGTTCATCCGGGACGAGCCGTGCGACCCGCGGGACCTCGCGGTGGGCGACGATCCGTGGGGCGACACGTTCGACGGGACGATCGACGAGCTGCGGATCTCGGACTGGGTGCCGTAGCTCGAGGCGCTGCGGCGCGTCGGGCTAGCGGCTGAACGTGCTCCAGGTGGGGCCGAACGAGGGGCCGCGCTGGACGACGTCGAGGGGCACGATCTCGCAATCGATGGCGCCGCAGGCGTCGGTGTAGAACCGGACGTCCGCGACCAGCCAGTTGTCGTTGTTCCGGCCGTAGTCGCCGCCGAAGGTCAGTTCCTGCGGGCCGAAGGCCGCGCGCAAGACGCCTCCGCAATAGATGTTGACGTCGGCGTTGGTCACGCCGGTCCACTCGTGCTGGCTGTAG
The DNA here is from genome assembly GCA_016218765.1 of Deltaproteobacteria bacterium. GTDB lineage: Bacteria > Myxococcota_A > Polyangia > DRWM01 > JAAZOP01 > JAAZOP01. The sequence continues at coordinate 7,621 of JACRCZ010000056.1, forward strand.
TAGTTGACCAGGACGCGCATCGGCTCGCCCAGCGGCGGTTCGTCGACGTTGATGTTCTCGGGTGCGCAGAAGCCCGAGCTGGTCGGGTCGGTGACGCCGGTGGTACAGGAGATCACGTCCACGTCCAGTCGCGGGTTGGCGCAGAAGCCGTGCAGGACCCACGTCGACCCTTCGTTCTGCGGCGCGTCGCGGCACGCGGCCAGGTCGGTCGTGTGCGGCAGGCCCCAGTCGACGAGCGGCGCGTCCATGAACGACGACGCCTTGCAGTTGAGGTAGAAGCAGTCCTGCGGCGTGGTGAAGAAGTCGTCTTCCGGTCCCCACTGGTGGAGGTGCAGGTCGACGTCGGTGTCGCCGTTCGCCGAGCCCTGGGTGTCCCAGGTGAGCTCGACGCGCAGTCCCTGTCCCTGCGCGACGATCGCGTACTCGCAGGTGTAGGTTTCGGTCCCGGCGCGGATCGTCGCCCGCACCCGGTAGGTGCCGGAGGAGAGGAGCAGCACTTCGGTGTCCTGGGCCGCGGGGTCCGCCGGGGTCGGGCAGGTCACGACTGTCGGCGGGCAGAACAGGCGCCATTCCCAGGCATCGAACGGTCCGCTGAAGATGGAGCTGCCCTGGAGCGGGACGTAGGTGAGCGGCGCCACGCGCCGGGTATCCGGGCACTCCACCGGGGCATCGCAGCCGGAGATGTCCTCGTCCCACAGTCCGTCGCAGTCGTTGTCCACGCCGTCGCAGCGCTCCGCCTCGGGCGGCACCGCGCCGAAGCAGGGGCTCCAGGTCCGGAACTCCGTGCAGGTCTCGACGCCGCGCGTGCACCCGCCGCCGCACGGCTGGCCGGCCGGGCAGACGGCGGGGTCGCCGGGGAAGCACTCCAGGGTGGAGCCGATCACGACGCAGTCGCAGTCCTCGTCGACCTGCGTATCGCAGTCGTTGTCGAGGCCGTCGCCGCGCGCCAACTCGCCGCACAGCTCGGTCGGCCCGCAGCTCGGAATGGCGCAAGGATCGACTTCGACCTCGTCCTCGGCGTCACCCACTTCGACATCGTCCGGCAGAGCGTCGGCTTCCGGGCCGGCGTCCGACTCCTCGGGCGAGTCGGCGGACGAGTCGTCATCGGCGTCCGCATCGACGCGGCCCGAGCACTGGCAGAGGTCGCCGGCGCAGGCGCCGATCGCGAAGCCCGCAGCCTCGCAATCGGTCCGGCAGCGGTCGGGGACGCACGCTCCCGCATCGCCGCCGGCGTTTCCGGAGGAGCAGCCGAGGACGGCCGCGAGCGCGACGGACAGCAGGGCGGGAATCCTGGACATGCGCGAACTCCCCGGAGCCGCGCCGCCCGCGAGGTCTTCGCACGACCCTCGCGCGGCCCCGGGGGCACTGTACGGGCGCGGGAGCGGGTCGTCAACGCGGCTCCATGGCGCGGCGATCCCTGCGGCGTCAACCGTCTCCGCGAAGCCCGGTTGTCGGACATCGGGGACGGCGCGACACGAGACGATGGTCACGCTGCACGAGGCGCCGGAGGGCTGAGCCCGCGGGCGGCTCCCGTCCTTGCGAGATCCGATGATCCCGCCCGGCGCGGCCACCGCGAGTGCGCGCAAAGCGGCGTGCTCAGCCGCGGCGCCAGGTGCCGAGCTGGAGGTCGAGCGGCACGGACTGCACGGCGCAGACGGCGACGCAGGGCGAGCCGTCGTCCGGCGGGCGCCACAACGCCTGCGCGCGATCCTGCAGCGGCTCGATGCTCCCGGCGGATGCGTACCAGAGGAACGAGGGATTGCGAGCGGCGATCTCGGGCGGGCAGGCGGCCTCGAGGAGCAGCGTCTCGCCGTAGTCCGCCAGGCATCGCACGTCTACCGGGTAGCGGAGCGGGAGCGGCAGATCCCCGTGCAGGGACGAGGTCGGCGCCGCGGCTCCGCCGGGCATCGACTTGGGAGGCCGATCGGGGAAGATCGGCGCGCAGTCGCAGATCATGTACTCGTGACAGACCGGCGCCGGCTCCTCGTCCGGGCCGGCCGTCGCCTCGCCGTCGCCGTACTGGAAGAAGGACTGGGAGCGGACCAGCGTTCCGGCACCCTCCTCCGCCAGCCGGAAGATCGCGGTCACGCGCTGCGGTCCGCGCTCCTTCCCCGCGGTCCACCGGGCGCGCACGTCCCGCCCGTCGTCGGACGGCTGGATCCTCTCCACGACGCCGTCCGTCGCCTCGAAGCGGTCGAACGAGGCGGCCGTGCCGGCATCGACGAGACGGACGCGCAGGGAGAACCGCTCCACGCGCGGTGCGCCGTCGCACTGCTCCCGGCGCCAGCCGGACGAGTCGTTCCAGCCGATCGCCGTCGCCCGAATGGAGAGCGACTCGCTCTCCGCCGCGGGGACGATGCCCTCGTCCGCCGCCGCTTCGTCGTCGACTGCGGTCGCGTCCCCGGGCGCGCCGCCGTCGCCGGCCCCGGCGAACGGTTCGCCGTCGCCCGCGGCGACCTCGGCGGCATCGGCCTCGGGCCCCGCCGCGGCATCCGCAGGCGCCGGGCCGGCGGTCTCGTCTCCCCCGGGGACGGCGGCGGCATCGGGCAGGACGGAGTCGGACGGGTTCCCGGGCGCGGTCGTCGCGGCATCGACCGTCGCCGCCGCGACGGGCGGCGCGGGAGCGCCGTCGCCCGCGCCCTTCCCCTTGGCGCAGGACAGAAGGCCGGCCGCGGCCAACGCGACCGACGCGGCGCCGCGCGCGTTGCGGCGGGTCGGCGGTTCGCCCTCCAGCGGCCGCGGCGCGCCGTCCTCGGGCAGGCCCTTCGCGCAATGTTCCATGCGCGCGAGCAGCCGGCGGGTCTCCGCCAGGAGGTCGCCGTCCTCCGCACGCACCGCGCGACCGACGTCCAGCGCGAACTGGAGGACCTCCGGGGCGGGGCCCAGCGGCGCGGCGGCGGCGTACTCGATCACCCGCTCCAGCCAGGCCTGGTCGGACGCCGCCACGCGCCGCGCGAGCCGCAGGCCCTCTTCGCACAGGCGCGTGGTCCGCGCGGAAGGGAAGAGGCGGGCCAGCAGCCGCACGGAGTAGGCCATGCCCATGGCCTGGTTGATCGTCCCGTCCAGCGGGTAGCAGCGATCGGCCAGGGCGACGACGAAGACACGCCAGGCCAGCTCGGCGCGCGGGTCCGCGACGAGGTAGTCCCGCGCGCGGTAGTCGCCGAGCAGCCGTCCCTCGCGGGCGAGGCGCGCGGTGAGCGGAGCGCCCTCGTACGGCTCGGTGCGCGCGAGGTTGAACAGCACGTCGGGGAAGTCCCGCATCAGGGCGAGGTTGGCTCGCAGGTCGGCGATCGTGGTGTCGGGCTCCCAGAGGAGCAGATTGGAGCACACGAACACGCCGGTGGGGCGGAGCAGCGCGAGGGCGCGGCGGTTGGCATCGGGTCCGAGACGCCGCGCGAGCGCCCGCTGGCCGGCCGGGGCATCGGTCTCCACGCCGAGGAAGACGCGGACGAGGCCCAGGCGGCGCAGCGCGGCGAACACGTCCGGATCGACGTCATCGGGACGCGCCTTGACCACGAGGGCGGCGGGGGGCAAGGCGCGGGCGGCCATCGCGTCGCCGAGCCGGTTGACGTAGTCGAGGTCCCGCTCGGGCCGCCCGTCGAAGAAGTCGTCGTCGTGGAACACGAAGACCCGCACCGCCCGTTCGCGCCACAACGCGGCCATCTCGTCCGCGACCTGCTCGGGCGGCCGGACGCGACGCACGGGACCGGAGGACAAGCGATGGAAGGCGGCGATGGAGCAGAAGCTGCAGCGGGCGCGGCAGCCGCGGCTGGCGACGAGGGGCGCCGAGGGCACGCCGAGGTGCCGGAGCGGCGGGCCGTCGCGGGCCGGCAGGGGCAGCGCGGCCAGGTCGGGTTTGGCCGGGCGGGGGCCGTGCAGGGTGGCGCCGTCGCGGCGCAGGACGATGCCGGGCACGGCGGCGGGATCGGCGGCGGTGGCGAGCGTCCCGGCGAGGGCGACCACCGAATCCTCGGCCTCGCCCTGGAGGATCGAATCGATGCCCGGATCGTCGCGCAGGATTTCCCCGGCGGCGAGCGAAGCCCAGTGTCCGCCGGCGGTCACGTGGCCGCGGAACCCGGCGGCGCGCAGATCGGCGGCGAGCGCGAGGAAGCCGCGGCTGCGGTTCTGGAAGGCCATGGACAGTCCGACCGCGTCGGGGCGCGCCGCCAGCACGCGTCCCGCGGCGGCGACGTGCTCCGCGTCCCGCTCGAACGGCACCAGCTCCGCCTCGTGTCCGGCGCGCCGCAGCGACGCCGCCAGGTAGGACAGGGACAGGTTCTCTTCGATCCTCGGGCCGACCAGTACGAAACGCATCACCACCTCCACCTCCGCGCTTGCCGGATCCCGTGATGGACCGCCGGACCGTGCGGTTCCTTGGCGGGGCACGACGCCCGCCTCCGGGAGAATGCCACAAACGCCGGCCGATCAGCCCGGGTCGGCTGGCGGCGGGGACGAGGCGGACGCGGGGGGAGGAGGAGGCGGCGGCGGAGGGGCCGCGGAGGACGTTTCGGGCGTTTGGGGTCGGCCGCGGTCGCGCAGCCGGAGGTGCAGGACGATCATGCCGGCCAGGCAGGCGATGCCGACGAGCTGGGAGGTGGACAGTCCGAGGAACCCGCCGCGGGGATCGGCACGCCAGATCTCGATGACGATGCGTGCCACGGCGTAGAGCGCGATGCCCACCACGAACGTCTCGCCGCCATAGCGCTTCTTCCGCTCGACCCACAGCGCCAGGAACGCCGCGATCCCGAAGGCCGCGAACGCCTCGAAGAGCTGCGTCGGCAGCACGGGCAGCGCGGCGTCGTTCGGTCCGACCAGCCCCAGTTGTCCCTGCTCGACCCAGGCCGGGCTGCCGTGGGGGAAGACCACGCCCAGCCAGGAGTCGGTGACGTGGCCGAAGCAGCAGCCGTTCAGGAAGCAGCCCAGGCGGCCGAAGCCGAGGCCGAGGATGACGATCCAGGTCAGGGTGTCGACGGTGGGCCACAGCGGGAGCTTGCGGCTGCGGATGAGCAGGAACGCGGCGGTCCCGCCTCCGATCAGGCCGCCGTAGTAGGTGTAGCCGCCGGCGAAGAGGTTGATCCAGGCCAGGCAGTTGGTCTCGGTCGGGACGCAGCCGAGGTACCCCCGCGCATCGTCGAAGATCGCGTTGCCGTGCAGCTCGCGGCAGTAGCCCAGGCCGACCCGCCACTTGTCCCAGAACACCTTCGACGGGTCGACACAGATGTTGACGTACTCGCCCAGGTAGCCGTCGGCCAGGACGTGCATGAGCTTGGCGCCGACGAGGCCGAAGATCGCGACCCACAGGGCGAGGTCCAGCGCGTCGTTCTTGTCGATCGCGTTGCGCCGCGCCCAGCGCCAGAGCAGGACGCTGCCCAGGACCATCCCCACGGCCACGGCGAGGAAGTAGGCGGTGATGTCGACGGTGCCGATCCAGGAGATCCCGGAGTTGAACTTCCAGAGCGAGGGGTGCACGGGTGTGTCTTCTACGACAGGGAGCGGTCGTGCGCAAGCGAGCGGGACGGTCAGTCGTCCTCGGACGGCGCGCGGCGGCCCCGCTTGATTTCGGCCCGCAGCTTCTTGCCGGCGAGGCGACGCCGCTTGGCGCCGCGGGTCGGGCGGGTGGGGATCCTGTCGGGCAGGACCTCCAGCGCCTCACGGACCAGGGCGGCCAGCCGGGCCCGCGCGCTCTCGCGGTTCATGTGCTGGCTCCGGTGCTCGTCGGCGTGGATCACGAGCTCGCCCCCGACCGTGAGGCGCGACGCGAGCTTCTCCGCCAGCCGCTGTTTCTGCGCGCCATCCAGGGCAACGGACGCAAGGACGTTCCAGCGCAGCGTGACCCGGCTCGCCACCTTGTTCACGTTCTGGCCGCCCGGGCCGCCGGAGCGGCTGGCGACGACGCCCAGCTCGGCGCCGGGGATGGTCACGTCGTCGGACACGTACAGGTTCTCTTCCATGTCGCACGTCCGTTTCAGTGGACGAGATCGTCGGAATCGGCCGTCGGGGCGGGCGGGGGTGAGTCCGGGGTCGCGGGCTCCGCGCCGGGCGGGTCCGCGCCGTCCATGCCGGCGGGGGGGGTCGGGAGTCGGGAGTCGGGAGTCGGGAGTTCCTGTCCGACCGGATCCGGAGAGCCGTCTCCGGTGGGCAGGGCCGGGGCGCGGGGCACGAAGACGGAGTCGGCGACGAGGGCGATGACGCCGAGAGTGATGCCGATGTCGGCGACGTTGAAGGTGGGCCAGTGGGAGCCGCCGGCATGCAGGTCGATGAAATCGATGACGTAGCCGAGGCGGACGCGATCGACGAGGTTCCCGACCGCGCCGCCCAGGACCGCGGGGAAGGCCAGCTCGACCCAGCGGCGGTGGACGACCATCTTGCGGCGCAGCCAGACGAGGAACACGATCGCGGCCAGCGAGGTGCCGACGAAGAAGGGCATGCGGAACGACTCGGACGCTCCGGCCAGGAAGCCCCAGGCCCCGCCGCGGTTCTCGCGGTAGAGCAAATCGAGCAGGCCGGGGATCACGGAGGAGGGGCCGACGAGACCCGTCTCGACGACGGCGATCTTGCTCGCCTGGTCGAGCAGGAGCACCCCGGCGGCGATGAGGACGAATGTCAGCAGGGAAGAGGTCGAACGCGCCATGGGCGTTCAGGACTTCCGCCCGCGCTCCGGCTTGCGGGGTCGCTGGAGGAACGAATCGATGAGCACGAGGCCGATGCCGGCGACGATCGCGATGTCGGCCACGTTGTACGTCGGCCAGTGGTGCTTCTGCCAGTGCATGTCGAGGAAGTCGATCACCTCGTTGAAGCGGATGCGATCGATGAGGTTGCCGAGGGCGCCGCCGATCAGCGCCCCGAGGGCCCACTCGTAGAGCGGGCGCCGCTCGGGCATCCGACGGTAGAGGACGATCATGGCGCCGACGGCGGCGAGCGAGACGACGACGAAGAAGATGCCGCGCGCGGTGGGGCTCCAGTCCTTGAAGATCGAGAACGCGGCGCCGGGATTGCGGGCGTAGTGCAGGTCCAGGTACCCATCGATCAGGGTGATGTTCTGGCCGGGCCGGTTCTTGAGGTCCGACTCGGCCCAGATCTTCGTGCCCTGATCGAGGAGGACGACGCCGAGCGCGAGCGCGCCGAGGAAGATCCAGCCTTTCTGTTTCGGCGTGAGGGGCATCGGCGTCACATTCCCGCGAGCACGGCGGCGCAGCGCCCGCAGACGTCGGGGTGCGCGGCGGCCCGGCCCACGTCGTCGCGCCGGTTCCAGCACCGGGCGCACTTCGCCGCCGTCGCCGGCTCGACCCGGATCACCAGCTCGTCCCCGGTCCCGGCCCGCTCCTCGACGGCGACCGAAGAGACGATGAACACCTCGGCCAGGGAACCGGCGCAGGCGCGCAGCAGCTCCAACCTCGCGCCGGAGGCCTGGACGGCGACGGCGGCGTCGAGCGAGTGACCGAGGCGGCCGGCGCGGCGGACGTCCTCGATGGCCTTGGTCACCTCGGAACGGATCGCGCGCAGGCGGGCCCAGCGGTCCAGCAGCGTCTCGTCGTCGAGCGCGGGATCGGCGGCGGGCAGTCCGGCCAGGAAGACGGAGTCCGGGGCGCCGGGTGCGCGGGGAAGATGTTGCCAGACCTCCTCGGCGGTGAAGGAGCCGATCGGGGCGAGCAGCCGTGCCAGATCGACGGCGATGCGCAGGATCGCCGTCTGCGCGCTGCGGCGCGCGCGGCCGGTCTTGGCCTCGCAGTACAGGCGGTCCTTGACGATGTCGAGGTAGAAGGCGGAGAGGTCGACGGCGGTGAGGTCGAGCGTCTGGTGGACGATCTGGTGGAACTGGAAGGCGTCGTAATTCTCGCGCGTTCTGGCGACATACTTGTTGAATCGCGCGAGGGCCCAGCGATCCAGCTCGAGCAGCTCCGGCGCGGGCAGTGCGGCGGCGGGGTCGAAGTCGGAGAGCACGCCCAGGCAGAACCGGAAGGTGTTGCGGATCTTGCGATAGGCGTCGGAGAGCCGGTCGAGCAGGGCGCCGGAGAAGACGATGTCGTCGCGGAAGTCCGCGTTGGCGGTCCACAGCCGCAGCAGCTCCGCGCCGTACTTCGCCAGGACCGCGTCGGGCTCGATGAACGAGGAGTCCTTCCGGCCCTCGCGCTTGCGCTTCTCGATCTCGCTCTTGCTGTACGGCCGGCCGGTCTCGTCGACGACGAAGCCGTGGGTCAGCACCGCCTTGTACGGCGCGGCGCCGCGCACGCCGACGCCGGTCAGGAGCGCGGTGTGGAACCAGCCGCGGTGCTGGTCGGAGCCTTCGAGGTACAGGTCGACCGGCACGCCCAGCTCGGGATCCTCGGCGCAGACGGCGGACCAGCTCATCCCGGACTCGAACCACACGTCGAGGATGTCCGGCTCGCGCTCCAGGTTCGCGGAGCCGCACTTGCGGCACTTCGCGCCCGCGGGGAGCAGCTCGGCCGCCGGCCGAGCCCACCAGGCATCGGACCCGTCGCGGGCGAAGACGTCGGCGACGTGGCGCAGGGCGGCGCCGTCGACGAACGGCTCGCCGCAATCGGCGCAGTGGAAGAAGCACGTGGGCACGCCCCAGACGCGCTGGCGCGAGATGCACCAGTCGGGGCGGCTCTCGATCATGCCGCGGATGCGGTTCTCGCCCCACGGGGGGATCCAGGCCACCTTGCCGATCTGCTCCAGTGCCGTGGCCCGGATGCCGCTCGGGTCCATGGCGATGAACCACTGCGGGGTGGCGCGGAAGACGATCGGCTCCTTGCAGCGCCAGCAGTGCGGGTAGCTGTGGGTGAACCGCTCGCCCGGCTTGTTCGCCAGCCGCCCGGTCTCGGCGAGCAGCGCGACGATCGGCTCGTTCGCCTTCCACACCGACAGTCCCGCCCAGCGCTCGACGTCCGGGGTGAACCGGCCGTCGGCGTCGACCGGCGCGTAGGCGTCCAGGCCGTACTTCTGCCCCGTGACGAAGTCCTCGGCCCCGTGCCCGGGGGCGGTGTGCACGCAGCCGGTGCCGGCGTCGAGCGTCACGTACTCGGCCAGGACCATCGCGCTCCTGCGGTCGAGGAACGGGTGGCGGCAGGCCAGTGCTTCGAACGTCTTTCCCGGGACGCGGTCGCCCTCGGGTCGCAGCTCCGCACCCAGCGCCTCGGCCACCGCGCCCGCCAGCAGCTCGGCCAGCAGCACGCGCTCGCCGCGCAGCCGGAAGAAGCGGTAATCGAAGTCGGGGTGCAGGGCGATGCCGAGGTTGGCGGGGAGGGTCCACGGGGTCGTGGTCCAGATCATGACGTTCGTGGGGCTGCCGTCGGGAGCGAGCCCCGCGCGCGCCAGGAACGCCTCGGGCTCGAGGCAGGCGAAGTTGACGTAGATCGAGGGTGACGCCTTGTCCTTGTACTCCACCTCGGCCTCGGCCAGCGCGGTGCGGCAGGAGGCGCACCAGTAGACGGGCCGGCGCCCGCGGTAGATCGCGCCGCGATCGGCGAACGCGGCGACGCCGCGGACGATCGCGGCTTCGTAGCGCGGCTTCATCGTCAGGTACGGTTCGTCCCACAGCCCGAAGCCGCCCAGGCGCCGGAACTCGCCGCGCTGGATGTCGATGAACTTCTCGGCGAAGGCGCGGCAGTCGCGGCGGACCTCGAGCGGGTCGCGATCCTTGGAGCGCTTGCCGCTGTCGCGTTCCACGGCCAGCTCGATGGGCAGTCCGTGGCAGTCCCAGCCGGGCCGGTACTTGGTGAAGAAGCCGGCCATGGCGTGGTGCTTGACGACGATGTCCTTGAGCACCTTGTTGAGGATGGTGCCGTAGTGGATGTGCCCGTTGGCGTAGGGCGGCCCGTCGTGGTGGCAGTAGACGGGGCGTCCGCGGGTCTGCTCCAGGAGGCGCGGATAGACGCGTTTCTCCTCCCAGAACGCGAGCATCCGCGGTTCGCGCCGGGGCAGGTCCGCCTTCATCGGGAAGTCGGTCTGCGGCAGGCACAGGGTGGCTTTGTAGGCGTCGTTGGCCATCGTTCTTCCGTGTCCCGCCGGGCGGGACCGGCGGACCCTAGCACGCGCGCAACGGGGCGTTCAAGGAAGCGGGCCGGATTTCGCGCAAAGGACGCCACCCTTCGACGGGCTCAGGGCGCCTTCGGCGAGGACCGCAAAGGGCGCAAAGGGAAAGGGACCTGGGCGAGGCCCCGCTACGCTTCGCGCGCGGGGTTGTCGCCGGCGGCGACGCGGGCGCGGGCCCGGGCGGTGAGGCGCCAGGGACGGTGGACGCGCGGCTCGGCGCCGGGGCGGTCGCAGAGGAAGACCAGCTCGTTGCGCACGATCTCGTCCAGGTCCAGCCGCGGATCGCGCTGCAGGCGCAGGTAGTCGCGAAAACCGTCCGTGGTCGGACCGATGCCGCGGGCGTAGAGGCAGACGCGCAGGGCGCCCAGCAGCTCATCGACCGAACGGTAGCGGCGAGCGGGATCGGGCTCCAGCATGCGCAGCACGATCCGGCCCAGCTCCTCGTTCGCGCCCTCGATGACGAGCTGCGGGGGGACGATCGGCCGTTCGAGCGACAGCAGCACGTAGGAGAGCTGGGCCATGGGATGGGCGGACGGGACCAGCGCGCGGTTGGGGTTGAACCCGGTCATCAGCTCGTAGGCGACCAGGCCCAGCGAGTAGACGTCGGAGCTGACGTCGGCGCGCGCGCCGCGGAGCACCTCGGGCGCGACGTACGGGATCTTCCCCACGAAGCCGCCGCCGTGCTCGTCCGTCTCGCCGCCGGCGGCCGAGGCGACGCCGAAGTCGCCGAGCTTGACGAACCCGCTCTCCTCCTCGATCAGGACGTTGCCGGGCGAGATGTCGCGGTGGATGAGTCCCACCTCGCCGCTCTCGAACATCCGGGTGTGCGCGTGGTGCAGGGCCCGACAGACCATGAACAGGACGAAGCCCGCGATGGAGCACGGCACGCGGTCGCGGCCCTCGCCGCGCGCGACGCGGGCGGAGTCCATGCCGTGCAGGGCGAGCAGGCCGTCGAGGTCGACGCCGTGGACGTACTCCATCGCGATGAAGAACATCCCGCCCGCGACGCCGGAGTCGACGAAACCGACGATGTTGTCGTGCCGCAGCTCGGAGACGTACAGCGCCTCCCGCGCGAGCTGCTGCTCGGCCTGCGGTCCGGTGTAGGTGACGAACTTGAGCGCCACGGGCTGGCGGTGCCCGCCGGCACTGGTCCGCACCGCCTTCCACACCTCGCCCATGCCGCCGGCGCCCAGCAGCCGCTCCAGCCGGTACTGCGCCTGCGCGGCGAAGGTCAGCCCCTCGGCCAGCACCGACCGCGGCGGCTCGGTGTCCGCCTCGACGTCCGCCTCGTCCCGTGGGTCGTCCATCGCCGCCGAAGGTACCAGAGCCGGGGGTCCGCCGCCAAGGCCGGGGCCAGCCGTGCGCGGGCGGAGCGGCGGACCGGCAATTGACATCGGGGCGGGGCGGCACCATCTTCCGGACCCGAACGGCGTTCCGGACAGGAGATGCGGACCCGATGGAGACATGGATCGGCCAGTTCCACCCGGTGACCCAGGCGCTGCTCGCCACGCTTTTCACGTGGGGCGTGACGGCGCTGGGAGCGGTGCCGGTCCTGTTCACGAAGCGGTTCCACCAGGGCGTGATGGACGGGCTGCTGGGCATGGCGGCCGGGGTCATGATCGCGGCGAGCTACTGGTCGCTGCTGGCGCCCGCGATCGAGATGTCGGACGGCGACTGGAAACCGGCGACGCTCGGGTTCCTCGCGGGCGGCGCGTTCCTGTACGGCATCGACAAGATCCTGCCGCACCTGCACCCGGGCGAGCCGCAGGAGAAGGCCGAGGGTCCGAAGACGTCGTGGCAGCGCAGCACGCTGCTCGTGACGGCGATCACCCTGCACAACATCCCCGAGGGGCTGGCGGTGGGCGTGGGCTTCGGTGCCGCGGCCCACGGCGACAACGGCGCGACCATCGGCGGCGCCCTGGCGCTCGCGCTCGGCATCGGCCTGCAGAACTTCCCCGAGGGACTCGCGGTGGCGATGCCGCTGCGCCGCGAAGGCTACAGCCGCGGCAAGGCATTCTTCCTCGGCCAGGCTTCCGGGTTCGTCGAGCCTATCGCCGGGGTGCTCGGCGCCGCAGCCGTCCTCTCGATGAGCGCGATCCTGCCCTACGCGCTGGCCTTCGCGGCCGGCGCGATGATCTTCGTCTGCATCGAGGAGCTGATCCCGGAGTCGCAGCGCAACGGGTACACGGACTTCGCCACGCTGGGCGGGATGTTCGGCTTCGCGATCATGATGTCGCTCGACGTCGGGCTCGGCTGAGGCTCCGCGCGCGGTCCTACGGCACGTACTCGTCGGCGCCGATGTCGTAGGCCGATTCCTGCGGCCGGCGGTTGGCGTCGAAGTCGTGATCGGGCGCGCCGGTCGCCGTGCCGCCGTTGCGGCAGGGGGAGGTCGCCGGCATGTGCCAGGTGGCGTTGAGCTGGCAGCTCGTGTCGATATTGCCGGTGCCGATCGTCGTGTTGACCTGGGCGATGTTGAGGGTCGTGACGCCCTCGTCGACGTACACGCCGCCCGCGGTCGGGTCGTAGAGGTCGTTGTTCTCGAAGACGCGCAGGTCCGCCATCACGTCGAGCTCGCGCACCGGCATCGTGATGCCGCCCGCGGCGGTGTGACGGATGACGTTGTTGCGCACGATGCCGGACGGCGACGTCATCATGCCGGGTCCGGCGGCGACGGCGAGACCCGTGCGGGCGCCGCACCCGGTGCACGCGGTGTAGTCGATGGTGTTGCTGTGGATCGTGGGCTCGATCAGCGCCGGGCCCACGGACGTCAGGTCGTAGCGGACGGCCTCCACGGCCTGGGCCAGCGACCCCGCCTCGACGACGTTGTTGGTCAGCACCGCGCGGGTCGCCCGCAGGTACACGGCGTGGTACCGGCCCGCGGGCATCGTGTTCGAGCCGTTGTTCGGCCCCACGATGCGGTTGTCGTCGACCGGGGGCGACGAGCCGTCGAGCTCCAGGCCGATCCCCTCGGTCCCCGTGCCGGAGAGCGTGCCGGCGCGGACGTCGCTGCCGGTGAGGCTGGCGCAGCCGCCGGTGAGGCAGCGCACGCCGTAGTCGCGGTTCCCGGGTCCGCCGCTGCCTCGGATCGTGGCGTTGAGGATGGCGCAGGGGGAGCTGGTGCGGCAGGCCACGCCGATGCACGTGTCGCCCACTTCGCAGCCGATGTGCATGCCGCCCTCGATCCGCGGGCTGCACGCCGCGCCCTCGGCCTCGAACGCCGTCCGCGTCCCGAAGATGCCGCCCATGGAGAAGCCGCCGAACGTGTTGGCGGTGACGAAGGCGGGCGAGCCGGTGCAGCTCTCGAGGAACACGCCGCTGCTGCTCGACCCGGCGGCGGTCGTCGAGCCGCCGTTGAAGCTCGTGGTGGTGAAGGTCACGCCGGTCATGTCCCCGGTGCCGTAGAGGCCGATGGCCCGCGTGGTCGCCGAGCCGCCGGCGACGCTGCCGCCGGACATCGTCGTCCCGGCGCAATCGATGCAGCGGATGCCGTACGACGTCGCCGCCGCGGCGAGTCCGCCGGCGCCGCCCGCGCCGATGGTGGCGTTGGTGATCTGCGGCGCGGAGGCCTCGAGCCGCACGGCCGTCGCGGTGCCGCCGGCCAGCGCGGTGGCGGTGTAGGTTCCGCGCAGGATCGCGGGCGCCGCGGTGCCGCCGGACGTCTCGGTCACGCGCAGGCCGACGGCGTCGGCCGCGGTGCCGCCGGTGACGGTCACGTCGGTGAGCGACGGGGAGGAGTCGGTGACGGTGACGGCCGTCGAGCCGCCCGCGGCGACGTCCAGCCCGTCGACGGTGACGCCGTCGAGGGCGGTGACGGCGGAGATGCCCGGCGGGAAGCTGAGGCCGTCCGCATCCTGGTCCTGGATGCGCGTGACGTACGTCGCGATGTTGCGGGCCCAGTTGTCGCAGCGGTAGCCGCCGAGGACGCTGGTGCCTTCGGCCATGGTGACGTTCTCGTTGTAGGTGGTGGAGCCGGCCGCGGGTGGGTCGCAGAGGCAGACGTCGGCGCCGCCGCCGATCGCCGCGGCGTTGGCCTGGGCGGCGGCGACGGTGTCGAGCGGTGCGGCCTGGGTCCCGGGGTTGGTCGGCAGGCCGGCGGGGGAGACGAACGTGCCGCGGCAGACGACGGCACCGCCGACGCAGGCCGTGACGGCGACGCAGCCGCCGAGCGCGGGTCCGCAGGAGACGCCGCCGCCCGGGTTGCCCTCGTCGGTCGCGCCGTCGCAATCGTCGTCGGCCCCGTTGCACGTCTCGACCGGGGCGAGGCACGCGCCCCAGTTGCAGGTCGCGTCGCAGGACTGGGTGCCGGTCGAGCCGCAGCTCGTGGTGCAGGAGCGGGTGGTTCCGGCGAGGCAGGCGAAGCCGTTGTCGACGGTCGTGTCGCAGTCGTCGTCCGCGCCGTTGCACGTCTCGACGGGCGGCGCGCAGGCGCCCCAGGAGCACGTGGTGTCGCAGGTCTCGGTGCCGGTCGTGGCGCAGCTCGTGGTGCAGGAGCGGCTGGTGCCGCGTGCGCAGGTGAAGCCGTCGTCGGGCGCGGTATCGCAGTCGTCGTCGGTGCCGTTGCACGCCTCGATCGGCGGCGCGCAGAGGCCCCAGGAGCAGGTGGTGTCGCAGAACTGCGAGCCGGTGGAGCCGCACGAGGTGGTGCAGGTCCCTGCGGAGCCGCGGACGCAGGCGAAGCCGTTGTCGGGCAGCGTGTCGCAGTCGTCGTCCGCGGCGTTGCACGCCTCGACCGGCGGCGCGCAGGTCGCGGGGACGGCGCAGGCGGCGGTGCAGACGTTGCTGCCGGTGGAGCCGCAGGTCGTGGTGCAGGAGAGCGTCGCGCCCTGGGCGCAGTCGAAGCCGTTGTCGGTGGCGGCGTCGCAGTCGTCGTCGGCCGCATTGCACACCTCGCCGGGCGGCGTGCAGAGTCCTTCCCAGGCGCAGGCGGTGCACGCTTCGCTTCCGGTGGAGGAGCAGGTCGTGGCGCAGGCACGCGGCACGTCGGTGTCGCAGTCCTCGAGGCCGGTGCGGACGAAGCCGTCGCCGCAGGCGGCCGCGGTGCAGTCGCTGAGGCAGGCGTCGGTGTTGTCGGCGTTGCCGTCGTCGCACGCCTCGCCGGGGTCGACCAGCGCGTTGCCGCAGGCGGCGTCGGCGCACAGGCCCCCGCGGCAGGCGCCGGGCGCGCCGGTGCCGGTGGTGCACGGGTCGCCGTCGGGCGGCGGCGTGCCGGCGACGCAGACGTGGTCCGTGCAGGCTTCCGCGCCGGTGCAGGGGTTGCCGTCGTCGCAGTCCGGGTCGGCGGCGCAGGTCCAGGAGCAGTCCGGCTCGCACCCGTCGCCCGCGGCGGTGTTCCCGTCGTCGCAGTCCTCGCCCGTGTCGACGACGCCGTTGCCGCACGCGGCAGAGGTGCAGGTGCCGTCGCGGCACGCGCCCGGCTCGCCGCCGGCCGTGGTGCACGGGTCGCCGTCGGGCAGCGGCGTGCCGGCGACGCACGCGTGGTCGGCGCACGTCTCCGTGCCGCTGCAGGCGGCTCCGTCGTCGCAGTCCCCGTCGGAGGTGCACGACCAGGTACAGTCGTTCTCGCAGCCGTCGCCGGGCACGCGGTTCCCGTCGTCGCAGTCCTCGTCGGGATCGCGGATCCCGTCGCCGCAGGTCACGGGGACCTCGCCGCCGTCGCCGTCGCGCCCGTCGCCGTCCTCGCGGCTGTCGACCTCGTCGCCGCCGTCGCCTTCCTCGACCTCCCCGGCGGAATCGATGGCGTCGTCATCCGCATCGACGTCGTCGTCGCTCCCCGAGCCGGCGCTGCCGCATCCGGCGGCCAGCGCGAGAGCGATGGCCGCGGCGAGCCGCGACCGGCGGTCGAGACCGTTCCCTGCCGTGTAATTCGTCATTTCTCCCTCCCGACTCGACGATGATGGACCGGACCGGATTCCGGCCGACGCACGACAGGATACGCGACGGCCGGCGGACGCGCCACCGGGGCCGGGCCGATCCCGCCCGGAATCGCACGGCCCGTCGTCGCTTGGACGAATCGCCGCTTGCATGCTAGTTTGGCGCCCGCGGAGGAGGGACCGAATGGACGTCGCAAAGCAGTGGCCGAAGTTCGCGATGTTGTTGTGGCTCGGCGCCTCGGGATGCAGCCTGGCGCTGTTCAGCGATCCGCCCACCGAGGGGGACGCGGACGCGGACGCGGGGGACGCCGACGGTACCGGCGACGGCGCGGACGACGGGCGCGAGGGCGACGGCGACGGCCTGGGCGACGGCGACACCGGAGCGGCGGTGTGCGGCAACGGCGACGTCGAGGCCCCCGAGCAGTGCGACGACGGGAACACCGACGACGGCGACGGCTGCTCGGCCGATTGCGTGCTCGAGGGGGAGCGCTGCGGCAACGGCGACATCGAGAGCATGGAGGAGTGCGACGACGGCGACAACGACGCCGGCGACGGGTGCTCCGCCGATTGCGCGGTCGAAGACGGCTGGACGTGCCGCGGGCAGCCGAGCACGTGCGAGCCGCTGGTGGCGTGCGGCAACGGCGTGATCCAGGGCCTGGAGGAGTGCGACGACGGCAACACCGACGGCGGCGACGGGTGCGACGGCGGTTGCGCCATCGAGCCGGGGTGGTCGTGCGTGGGCGAGCCGAGCGAGTGCACGTCGCTTTCGGACTGCGGGGACGGGACGATCCAGGTGCCGGAGCTGTGCGACGACGGGAACGTCGTCGACACGGACGACTGCCCGACGAGCTGCCAGCCGGCGCGGTGCGGCGACGGCTTCGTGTGGGCCGAACACGAGTTCTGCGACGACGGCAACGACGTCTCCGGCGACGGCTGCAGCGAGTTGTGCGTCCCGGAGGACTGCGGCGACGGCGTCGTGCAGAGCAGCGAGGAGTGCGACGACGGCAATCCCGACGACACCGACGACTGCCCCACCAACTGCCAGAACGCCGCGTGCGGCGACGCGTTCGTCTGGGCGGGGCACGAGGAGTGCGACGACGGGGGGTCCAACAGCGACACGGTCGCGGACGCCTGCCGCACCGACTGCGTCGCCGCGCACTGCGGCGACTCGGTGCGGGACTCCGGGGAGAGCTGCGACGACGGCAATACGACGGGCGGAGACGGATGCAGCCCGGGCTGCGCGCTCGAGACGTGCGGCGACTCCACCGTCCAGACGGGGGAGGACTGCGACGACGGCAACCGGGACAACACCGACGATTGCCTGGAGACCTGCCGCAGCGCCTCCTGCGGCGACGGGTTCATCTGGACGGGCCACGAGACCTGCGACGGCGACGCGCCGCGCGATTGCGGCACGTTGTGCGGCACCACCGGCACGCAGCGCTGCACCGCCTGTTCGTGGTCCGCGACCTGCGCGCCGCCGACCGAGACCTGCAACGGCAACGACGACGACTGCGACGGCACGGCGGACGACGGCTTCGCCTGCGCCCGCGGCGCCGCGGTCTCCTGTTCCACGACCTGCGGCACGACGGGCAGCGGAACGTGCACCAGCGCGTGCGCCGTGCCGGCCGCGTCGTCCTGCACGCCGCCCGCCGAGGCGTGCAACCGCGTCGACGACGACTGCGACGGGACGACGGACGAGGGGTTCGACTGCGTGCCGGGGGCCACGGTCCCGTGCACCACGACCTGCGGCACCTCGGGGACCGGACCCTGCACCTCGGCTTGCCGCGCCCCGACGGGCCCGACCTGCACCCCCCCCGCCGAGACGTGCAACGGCGCGGACGACGATTGCGACGGCGCGACGGACGACGGCTTCGCCTGTCCCCGGGGCACCACCGGGAGCTGCTCGACGACCTGCGGCTCCACGGGCAGCCGCACCTGTTCCTCGAGCTGCACCTGGGGGGCGACCTGCACGCCGCCCGACGAACTGTGCAACGGCGTTGATGACGACTGCGACGGCGCCACCGACGAGACGAGTGTGTGCACGCCGGGGACGACGGTCTCGTGCACGACGACGTGCGGCACCACGGGCAGCGGCCTGTGCACCGCCGTGTGCGGCATCCCCGGTCCGGGCGCCTGCAACCCGCCGCCCGAGACCTGCAACGGGACGGACGACGACTGCAACGGCGTGACGGACGAGGGTTTCACCTGCGCCCCGGGCTCGATGCAGTCCTGCCTGCTGTCCTGCGGTACGTACGGCACGCAGCTATGCAGCGCGAGCTGCAGCTGGGGGTCGTGCCAGGCGCCGCCCGAATCCTGCAACGGCGTCGACGACAACTGCGTCGGGGGCTGCGACGAGGGGTTCGCCTGCTGCCTCGGGACGAACGGCACCTGCACCACCTCGTGCGGAACGGCCGGCTGGCGGATGTGCGATCCGGGCTGCAACTGGGGTTACTGCAACCCGCCCGGCGAGGCGTGCAACGGCGCGGACGACGACTGCAACGGATTCACCGACGACGGGTTCGAATGCTTCCTCGGCGAGACCCGCACCTGCTACCTCGGCTCCTGCCCGGGGACGCAGACCTGCGGGGCCGGCTGCGTGCTGAGCGCGTGCACTCTCGGTCCGCCTCCGACGGGCGACGACTGTCCCACGACGCTCTCCATCTCGAGTGCGGTGGGAGCGGCCACCTATTCCGGCTCCGTCTGCACGGCGCGGCCCAACTTCGACTACACGTGCACGTCCGGAAGCTCGAGCGTCACCGCCGCCGGTCCGGACGTGGTCTACGTCCTCACGGTCCCGGCGCGCCGGCACTTCGACATCACGACGACGGGCAGCAACTTCGACACGATGTTGTTCCTGCGGACGGCCGGAACCTGCCCCGGGGCGAACCACGTCGCCTGCGACAACGACGGCGGCGGCAGCGGGTTGGCACGCCTTTCCGGCGTCCTGGATCCCGGGACATACTGGCTGATCGTGGACAGCCCGACCCTCGTCGACGCGGGCAGCTACCAGCTCAACGTCACCGTCTCCGCGCCACCGTCCAACGACCTGTGCACGGCCGCCCGCTCCCTCACGCTGAGCTCCAGTCCGTTCTCCATCGCGGGCGATACCTCGACGGCCGGCGACGAGCGGCGGCCCGACTGCGTCGCCGCCGACGGCGGGCCGGACGTCTGGTACACGTTCACGCTCACCGCGGCGAACACCGTCGTCTACTTCGATACGGTGGACGGCAACACCTGGGACAGCGTGCTGCAAATCTACGGGGGACTGACCTGCGCCACGATGGGCTCCATCGGCACGGGCTGCAACGACGACGCCTGCACCCTGACGGATCGCCGCTCGCAGCTCACCCTCGAGCT
Source organism: Deltaproteobacteria bacterium (assembly GCA_016218765.1). Lineage (GTDB taxonomy): Bacteria > Myxococcota_A > Polyangia > DRWM01 > JAAZOP01 > JAAZOP01. The sequence continues at coordinate 26,883 of JACRCZ010000056.1, forward strand.
GGGCGCCGGCACCTACTACCTCGCCGTCGACGGCTTCGCCAGCGGAGTCGGCGGACCCTTCAACCTCCGCTACATGGCCTCGACCTGCCCCGAGAGCGTCACGCCGATCGTTCCGGGCGGCAGCGGCGTGGCCGGGACCTGGGGCGCGTGCAACCAGCTCCTCGGCGCGGGTGCCGAGCAGACGCCGTCCTGCCGGGCCTCGAGCGGCAACGATCGCGTCCACTACGCGGGCATCTGTCCCAATCGGACCGTCGTCGCCGACACCTGCTCGACGACGACCGATTTCAACACGGTGCTGATGGCCCGGTGGGGCGCGTGCAACGCTGCCGACGTCGCCTGCAACGACGACTACGGAACCTGCCCGTCGGGCGGACAGATGTCGCAGGTCACCTTCACCACCAGCGCAGCCACCGCGGGTCTGTGGTTCTTCGTCGTCGACGAACCGTTCGGCCTCGCCGGGGCCCGGAACTACTGCCTCAGCGTGTCGGGACTCTAGCCGCAGGGATGTCGGTCTTCTCGGGGGCGCAGCGAAGGGAGTGCACGATGCGAAGCGCACTGCAGCTCGTCCTGGCCACCGTCCTGGCCACCGGACCCGCCGGTTGCGGGGACGACGCCGCCGCCGGGGACGCCGATTCGACGGTCGATGTGCTGGCGGAGACGGACGCGGAAGCGGCGGCCGACGGCGAGCCCGAGGCGGACGTCGCACCGGAGGCCGACGCGGAGCCGGAGGCCGACGCGGACGCGACGACCGAGGCGGACGCACCCGCGCCGGGCTGCGACGCGGTTCTCGAGGGCGAGAACACGGGGTTCCTGGTCGATGGGACGGCGCGCACGTTCTTCCTCGACCTGCCGGCGGATGCCGAGACGGGCGGGCCGTGGCCGGTGGTCTTCAACTTCCACGGCCTGGGGGACACGGCGGCCAACATGCGCGGCCTGCTCCGCGGCGATGTCGACAACGCCGTCATGCCGTTCATCCTGGTGACGCCCGAGGACAACGACGCGACGATCGCGGGGCTGATGTCCATCGATTGGAACGTCGCGACCGTGGCCGCGGACAACGTCGAGGCGCGAATGTTCGACGAGATCCTCGCGTGCCTGGAATCCCGGTGGGGCGTCGACGAGAACCACGTCCACGCCGTCGGGTTCTCCATGGGCGGCTTCGTCGTCGATGCGCTGGGCACGGTCCGCGGCGAACGGCTCGCCTCGGTCCTCACCTACTCCGGCGGCTACGGCTCGAACCCCGCCAATCTCACCGGCATGCTGGCCTCGCTCGTCCGCTGGCCGGCGTACGAGACCGCCAACGACTACGTCCAGGTCTTCCTGCACGGTGGCGTCGAGGACAGCTACAACATGGCGGTGCAGGTGCTGCACTTCGACCAGATGGCGCAGAGCGACGCCGACTGGCTGAACGGGTTCGGGCACGACGTCCTGGTCTGCGATCACGGCGGCGGCCACGCCGCGCCCGTCGCGGGTTTCGGCGCAGACCAGATCGTCCGCTTCTTCGCCGACCACCCGCTGGGCACGATCGACTCGCCGTACGCGGCGGGGCTTCCCGCCGGACTGCCGTCCTACTGCGTCTTCCAGGCCGGATCGTAGGTTCCGCTCACGGCGTCGTCGCCGGGCACGCGCGCCCGGCCTTGCCGGCCTCGAAGGCGCGCACAACGGATTCCTGCGCCGACGCGGGCAGGCGCAGGCGGAACGCGGAGAGGAAGTGCCGGTCGTCGAACGGCAGGACGCCGGATGCCGCCAGGGCGCCAAGGACGACGACGTTCTGTCCCTGCCGCGACCCGCACGCTTCGGCAATGCCGACGGAGTCCACGTCCACGACCCGCACGCAGGTCCGCCGCAGCTCGCCGAGGATGTCGACCACGGGCGGATACTTCGCGGCGCCGAACGCGACGCTCGGCGGCACCCACGGCCCGACGGCGACGATGGCCGTCGTCCGGGGCGAGCAGTAGCGGAAGGCCCGCAGGGCCTCCAGGGGCTCGAACGCCACGAGCACATCGGCCTCGCCGTCGCCGACCTGCGGCCCGTGCGCGGGTCCGACGACCACGGTCGAGACCACCGATCCTCCGCGCTGGCTCATCCCGTGGATCTCGCTGAGGACGACATCCAGGCCGGCTGCCATCGCCGCGTCGCCGAGCAGCAGCGAGGCGAACAGCGAGCCCTGGCCGCCGACGCCGCAGAACACGAACCGCAGCGGCTGCGCCGTCCCCGTCATGCCCCACTCCCCCACGGGCCCGGGGCGATCGCTCCGTTCGGGCACATCTGGGCGCAGACGCTGCAGCCGTTGCACGACGTCGCATCGATCGCCGCCTTGCCCTCGCGCACCACGATCGCCGGGCAGGCGAGCGTCTCCACGCACGCCAGGCAGTGCCCGCACATCCCGCACGCCAGGCAGCGCGCCGCCTCCGCCTGCGCATGGTCCTGAGCGTCTCCCTCCCACAACCGCCGCTCACGGACGACCCGCCCCGGCTCGGGCACCTGCCACGAATCGTCGGTCCGCACGGCCGGCAAGTCGAGCGGCGCGGCGGCGGCGCCGCGGAGAAACACATCGATGCCCCAGGCGGCACGCTTGCCGGCCGCGATGGCGTCGACCACCGTCCACGGCCCGCTCACGGCGTCGCCACCGGCGAAGACGCCGGCGCGCTTCGTCGCCAGGGTCGTCGCGTCGACCTCGATGCGACCCGCCGGGTCGACCGCAAGTCCCAGCGCTTCCGCCGGTCCCGGATGGCCTTCCTGTCCGACGGCGACCACGACGAGGTCCGCATCCAGCTCGAATTCCTCGCCGGGGACGGGCACCGGGCGCGCGCGTCCCGAGCCGTCCGGCTCGACCAACCGCATGCGTGCGCACCGCAACCCCGCGACCCGGTCGTCCCGCCGGAGCACCTCGACCGGTCCCGCCAGGAGCTCGAACCGCACGCCCTCGCGTTCGGCGGCCTCGCGTTCCCCGGGTTCGGCGGACATCTCGGCCGCGGTGCGCCGGTAGGCCACGACGACGGAGCCGGCCCCTTGGCGCCGCGCGGTGCGGGCGGCATCGATCGCGGCGTTCCCGCCGCCGACGACGACGACCCGCGCGCCGGGCAGGCGCCGCGGGTCCCACGTCGCGCCTCCGGGGAGCGGCGAGGCGTCCGCCGCCGCCGCGAGCAGGTCGAGCGAATCGACGACGCCCTCCCCTGCCTCGCCCGGCACGGCGAGCCGCCGCGTGCGTCCGGCGCCCGTCGCCAGGAACAGCGCGTCGAAGCGCTCGGGGCCGGCGAGCAGTGCCTGCGCGTCGACGTCCCGGCCGAGCTCAGCGCCCATCCGCAGCGTGACGCCCATCCGCCGGATGACGTCGATCTCGCGGCGCAGCACCTCGCGCGGCAGGCGGTGCGCGGGGATGGCCGAGGCCATCAATCCGCCCGGCTCGCGCGCCCGGTCGAACACCGTCACGTCGTGGCCCCGGAGCCGCAGCTCGTACGCGGCTTGCAGCCCCGCGGGACCGGCGCCCACGACGGCGACACGCTTGCCCGTCGGCGACACGGCGGCCGCGCGGGCCAGGAGGTAGTGCTTCTCCGGCGGATCGTCGCTCGCGGCGGCATGACGCTTGAGCGCGAGGATGGCCAGAGGGTCGTCGAGCTTCGCGCGCACACAGGCGGTCTCGCAGGGGTGGTGGCAGACGTGCCCGAGCGTCCCCGGGAAGGCGACGCGCTCGCGAATCAGCTCCAGCGCGGCGCGCGGCCGGCCGGCCGCGACGTGGGTGACGTAGCCCATGGCGCAGATTCCCGCGGGGCACGCCGCGGTGCAGGGCGGCGTGGGGGGCACGGCGGGACGAGTGCGCGCCGCCGAGGATCCGAACAGCTCCAGGCGGCGGGCGGAGCGGAACACCTTCGTGGCGGCGTCGAGCGGCACGGAACAGGGGCTTCGATCCGCGGTGGTGCCGCAGGTGCAGCAGTCGCCGGCCGCGACCTCGAACGGCGCCTTCGCCACGGTCCCCGCCGGCGGCTCGGGGTGCAGCCGGCACGGGGCGCGGAACAGGACGACCGCGACGCCGTCGTGCGCGATGGCGCGGCGGAGGCCCTGCACGGCGCCGGCGGTGTCGAGCGGGTCGAGGATCTCGAGGTGGGTGACGCCGCAGGCGCGGACGAGGTCCTCGATCTTCGCGTGGCGGAAGGCGCGGCCGGCGCGCTGGGCGGTGCCCGGATGCGGCTGGTGGCCGGTCATGGCCGTGGTGAGGTTGTCGAGGATGACGACGACCTGGCGGTACCCGCCGTGGACGGCGTTGAGCAGGCCGGTGATGCCGGAGTGGAAGAACGTCGAGTCGCCGATGTAGGCGAAGACCGGCTGGTCGGTCTGGCGCGAGAGCGAGGAGGCCAGGTTGATCGCGCCGCCCATGCAGATGAGGTGGTCGGCCTGGTGGAAGGGCGGGCCGTAGCCGAGGGTGTAGCACCCGATGTCGTTCTCGAAGATCGCGCGGTCGCCGGTCGCCACCTTGGCGGCGTAGAACGCGGCGCGGTGCACGCAGCCCGCGCAGAGCACGGGCGGCCGGGGGGGGACGGCGAGGGCAGGGCGTGCGGGAGGGGGAGGAGGCGTCCACGCCGCGCCCGTCAGGGCGGCCACGGCGCCGGTCATCAGCGCCGCGTTGAACTCTCCCGTGCGCGGCAGGTGGCCCGAACGCTTGCCCAGCACCTGGGGCCGGCGCCGCGCGCGGAACGCCGCCAGCTCGACCTCGTGTTCCAGGAACGGCTCCAGCTCCTCGGCCACGAGGATCCGCCGCTTCCAGCGCAGGAACCGGCCGAGCATCTTCTCCGGCACGGGCCAGGTCATCCCCAGGCGCAGGACGGCGACCTGCTCGGCGACGCCGAGCGCGGACAGCGCGTCGAGCGCGTAGGCGTGGGCGATGCCCGAGGCGACGATGCCGACGGTGCCTTCGCCGGCGGCGACATTGAAGGGTGAACTTTCCGAGATGCGGGCCGCCCGCGCCATCGCCTCGAAGTGCCGCCGGCGATTGGCCGGCGCGTTGGCGGGCATGTTCACGAAGCGGCGCGGGTCCCGGACGATGGCGGCGGGCGGCGGACGGATGGGCAGGATGTCGCCCAGCGTCACCGCGCCGCGCATGTGGGCCAGCCGCGTCGTGATGCGCAGGATCACGGGCAGCCCGACCTCCTCCGAGATGTCGAAGGCCGCGCGCGCCATGCGCCGCGCGTCCTCGGGCGAGGCCGGCTCGAGCACCGGCACGTCGGCCAGGCGGCCGTAGTGCCTCGTGTCCTGCTCCGTCTGGCTGGAGTGCTGGGCGGGGTCGTCGGCCACGACCAGGACGAAGCCCCCGATCACGCCGACCGCACCCAGCGTCAGGAACGGGTCCGCCGCGACGTTGAGCCCGACCTGCTTCATCGCCGACAACGCGCGTCGTCCGCCCCAGGCCGCGCCCGCGGCCACCTCGATGGCGACCTTCTCGTTGGTCGAGTACTCGAAGTGGTGTCCCCGCTCGGCCGCCGTCCGGGCGAGCGTCTCGGAGACTTCCGTCGAGGGCGTGCCGGGATACGACGCGACGACGGCCACGCCGGCCTCGATCGCGCCGCGCGCAATTGCCTCGTTGGCCAGCATCAGGCGACGTTCCCCCGCGGCCTGGTCGAGCAGCGGATGCATCCGGGGCCGAAGGTTGCCTACATCGGGCCGCAAGGCAAGGAAATTGGGTTGTCGGTTCCTACCGCGTGGACGAGAAGGCGTCCGTCTCGTCGAGGGGCATGGCGATCTGGCGGGGGGCGTCGGGCTCGAAGCAGCGGCGGCAACGCGCCTCGTACTTCCCCTCCGCCCCGACGACGATGCGCTCGTCGGAGGCGATGAGCCGCTGCGAGCGGTTGGCCGGGGCGCCGCAGCGCGCGCAGACGGCGAGGGTCTTGGTGACGTACTCCGCGACGGCCAGGAGCTGCGGCACGGGCTCGAAAGGGCGGCCGAGGTAGTCCTGGTCGAGGCCGGCGACGATCACGCGCTTGCCGAGGTTGGCGAGTTTTTCGCAGACGTCCGCCACGTCGCGCCCGAAGAACTGGATCTCGTCGATCGCCACGACCTCGGTGCGATCCGCGACGTGGGCCAGGATCTCCTCCGCCTTGGCGACCATCTCCGCCGGGACGCTCATGTCGCTGTGGCTGACGATCTGGTCGCGGCGGTAGCGGTCGTCGAGCTGCGGCTTGAAGACCTGCACGCGCTGGCGGGCGATCTGCGCGCGGCGCACGCGGCGGATCAGCTCCTCGCTCTTCCCGCTGAACATGCTGCCGCAGATCACCTCGATCGACCCGAGCCCGCGCACGAATCCGTGGAAGTCCGACATCCCGTCGCCCCTCCTGGCCGGCAGGGCGAGCCTAGCGGATCGGGAGGGCGCGGAGAAGGGGGGGAGGGAGGACGCGGGGGGGAGGGAGGGCGCGGAGATCCGGCTTACCGCTGAGACGCTGAGGGCGCTGAGAGGAACGCTGAGAGCACAAGGGGGTGGGGCTACCCACGACCGCTCCACCGCTCCACCGCTCCACCGCTCCACCGCTCTACCGCTCTGCCCACCCCGTCACGTCGCCCCATGGAGTCGGCAGGAGCACCCACAGGCCGGGTGGGGGACCGTCTTCGATGCGGTCGAGCCGCACGTCGGCGAAGCAGAATGCGACGACGTCGCCGTCCGGTCCTGTTCGCAGCTCGGTCCCGGCGCGGAGGGAGACCCGCTCGGACTCCTGCGCGTCGTCGCCCGCCGTCGAGGGCTCCGCTGACGCGGGCGGCGCAGAGTCGGCGACGGCCAAACGATCGGCGCGCACCCACCCGCGCACGAGCAGAGTGGGAGAGGGATACAGCACCTCGCGCCAGCCGTCCTCTTCCGCCCCGAGGCTCTTGACCCGCACGTGCGCGTTTCCCTCGGGCCGCAGCACGGCCAGCACCGCCCCGTCCGGGCGGTCGTGAACGGTCGTTTCCGGCGCCGTCTCCAAGTCCGCGACCTCGAACGCCACGTTGAAATCGTGCCGTTCGTAGACGCGACCGACGCGCGTCTCGATCACCCATCCGTGGGCCCGCACGGCCGGCGTGTCCACGTCGAACAGCACCCAGCCGTCCTTGCGTTCGACGGCGACGCCCGGACCGCCCGGAACGAGCTGGACGCCTGGACCGTCGCCCGCGATCGGCTCGTCCGGGGCGGGGCAGAGCACGACCCGCTCGGTCGGCACGGCCGCGAGGTCGTCGGGGCGGACCCACAGCGCGACGCGCATGCCTGCGCCCTCGACGACGACACGCACGGCCTCGGACCGCTCCTCGGCCACGAGCATCTCGAGCGGAGGCGCCGGCGAGGCGTCGCCCGACGGTTCGCGCCACGGTTCGTCGAAGGACGGCTTCCACTCGCCCGCACGGCCGAGCACCGCCCGGCGCGGGTGTTCGGCGCTGAACCCGTCGTAGAGGGCGTGCGGATCGGGTCCGGACACGGCGAGCGAAACGTCCCGACCCGGTGGAACCGGGTCAACCGGAACGGCGCCATGACCCGCGGGACAGGCCGCGAGGAGCGGGGCCGTCGCCCCGAGCACCGCAACCCAAGTCGTCCAGCGTCCGCGCACGCTCCGCCTCCCCAACCCGACGAGGGAACCGTAGGACCACCGGCGGTGCGAGGTCAACGCCGGCCGCCGCGCGCCCCCTGACCGAACCGCGGGCCTCGGGCCCGCGGCTGCTTCGTCGCCGCCGGCGCTGCACGCGGGCGTTCGATGTGCTAGCGTCCAGGCATGCGCTTGTTGTCGTTCGCGGCCTTCGTCGCCTGGGGATGCGGACACGACTGGTCCGCCGCGGGCGACACGGGAACCGAGTCCGTTCCCGGCGATGCCGAAGACCTCGTCCCGGATGAGCCCGAAGCGGACGGGGATGCGGATGCGGACGACGACGACGCGGCACCGACCGACGATGGGGCGCCCGACGGCGACGAGTGGGGGACGGAGTTTGACGGCGACGACGACGGCGGGGACGACGTCGACGGCGGGCACGAGTGCGCGGTCGACTCCGACTGCGACGATGGCGACCCCTGTACGCTCGACCGTTGCGACGCGGACGCCCGGTGCGGGAACTTCGCGCAACCGGACGACACCTCCTGCGGGACCGACTCGATCTGTTGCGCCGGGGCCTGCGTCGGTGCGCTCGACCCGGCCCACTGTCTGACCTGCGACCGGACCTGCTCGCCAGGTCCGCACGGCGCCGCGCTTTGCCTCCCGTCGGGATGCGGCCTGTCCTGCGAGCCCGGGTGGGGCCACTGCAACGCCGACTTCGTCGACGGCTGCGAGACCGCACTGGCGGACGACGAATCGCACTGCGGCGGCTGCGGCACGGGCTGCTCCGAGGGGGAATCGTGCGTCGCCTCGGACTGCGTCGCGAGCTGGCAGCCGGTGACCGACGCCGGCGCGCCGACGGCGCGACGCCACCACCGCGCGAGCTGGACGGGGACCGAGATGATCGTCTGGGGCGGGACGTCGGGGAGCGCGCTGCGCGACGGCGGGCGCTACCGGCCGGCGGACGGCACGTGGACGACGATGGCGGCGGCGCCCGGGGCGATGGACGCGCGCTACCGACATGTCCAGGAGTGGACCGGAACCGGGATGATCGTCTGGGGCGGTACGCGCAGCGGCGGTCTGGGCCTCGCTGCCGACGGCGGCGGCCTGTACGACCCGACCGGCAACACCTGGGCGATCATCGACTCCGGCACCATCGAACGCTCCGATCCGACTTCCGTCTGGACCGGCACCGAGATGCTCGTCTGGGGCGGGCTGGTTTCCTGGCCGACGGCGGTGCGCGACGACGGCGTGCGCTACGACCCCGCGACCGACAACTGGGAGGTACTTCCGCCGATGAGCTGGAGCAGCCCCCGCTGGTCGGCCGTTGCGGTCTGGACGGGGACGACGATGCTGGTCTGGGGCGGTTGGCGGCAGACGACGGGGACCCCCAGCGCCACGGGCGATCGGTTCGATCCGGCGACCGGCGCGTGGCGGGCGATGTCCACGACCGGCGCGCCCGCCGCGCGGGGGGCCGCCACGGCGGTGTGGACGGGGAGCGAGTTGCTCGTCTGGGGCGGCGCGACCAGCGATGCCGTGGGCTCCGCGCCGTCGGGCAGCCTGGGCGACGGCGGCGCGTACGATCCGGCGGCAGATACGTGGCGGGCCATCTCCCCCATCGGAGCGCCGAGCGCCCGGCACCATTATTCGGCCGTGTGGACCGGCACTCGGATGATCGTCTGGGGCGGACAGCTCGCCAACGGCGATCCGGCCCTGGGTGACGGCGCCGCGTACGACCCCGCGACCGACACGTGGACGCCGATCACGATGTTCGGAGCGCCGGCCGCCCGTCGCGGACACACGGCGATCTGGACGGGCACGGAGATGGTCGTCTGGGGCGGCTCCACCGTCACGGGAAGCACGACCGTCCATTTCCGGGACGGGGGGCGCTTCACGCCGCGCGAGTAGGTGCCCTTCCCCCGACGGTTCCGGTCCCCGCTAGCCCAGATACCCCCGCCTAGCCAAACCGAAGGGCAATGGCACCGAAGGGACGGAGGCGGGCGCGGCGGAGGAGGGATCCACTTCCATCATCGCCCATGCGGTCGCGACGGAGTCGTCGAGGACGTAGCGGGCGGTGAGGGTGCGGCCGCCGATGCTGGCGCGGTGGGCCTCGGCCTCGCCGACCAGCTCGACCGTCGCCTCGCCTTCGTGCATCCCGACCACACGCACGTCGCGCGGGTCGACGGCCATGCCAACCCCCAGGGCCTTCGTGACCGCCTCCTTCAGCGTCCACAACACGGTCGCGCCGTCGCCGTTGAGCCCGACCGCGCCGGCCAACCGCGCCTCGTCGTCCGTCAACACGTGACGCACGAACGCCTCGTCCCGCGGCTCCACACGCTCGACGTCGACTCCCACGCGGGTGCCGGAATTCCGCGGCGCCAGCACCGCGATCGCCCTCCCCGCCCCGTGCGAGATGGCCAGGAGCGGCAAGAGGTGCTCCAGGTCCGTGCGACCCGCAACGCGCACCACCGGCGCGCCGCGGGGATCCGCCGCCACGCCGATGTCCTTGTCCCGGATCGCCGCGCCCTCCGTTTCCAGCAGGAACGCCGACACCAGACGCTTGGCGGCGACTCGCCCGCCCAGCCAGTCGACGCGGCGCTTGCGCGACCCGATCTGCCGGAACAACGTCGCCTCGGCCGGCCCCAGCACCGCCGCGGCCACCACGTCCGCACTCGCCGCCAGCACGTCCAACCGCACGTCGACGCTCTCGGGCGAATCGAGGAACGACGCCGTCGCCGGCCGCGCCCCGGCCAACGGACCGGTCTCGATCAACGCCACGTCGCGCAGCCGCTCGAACACCGCGCCGTCCTCCCCGAGCAGCTCGACGTCGAAGACGTGCACGCGCGCGCCGGTTCCGGCGGCGGTCGTTCCTTCCTTGGCCCGCACGCGGACCACGATCTCCCGGCCGGGCGCCGGCGTGTCGAGACGTTCCGCGCGGCCGATCCCGTGCGGCAACGCATTCACGCCGTGACGGCACATCGTCCAGAGCCCGGCGGCCTGCAACCCGATCTCGCGCAGGCGCGGCCCGCAGAGGTCCCCGAACGTCGCATCGGCCGCCGACGGCGGAATCACCGCCCGCGCGACGAGCCCCTCCGGACCCACGCCCGTCGCCGCTGTCAGCACCCGGAAGCTCGGACCGTGGAAGAAGTGCCGGTAGATCTCCGGCGCTTCGGGCCCGCGCGCTTCCAGCAGCCGCAGTTGGCCCAGCGGCCCCAGCGTCGGGTCCCCCTTGGCGCTCCTTTGCGTTCTTGGCGCACTTTGCGCGAAATCCCTTCCCCCGTCGGACATCGCCGCGGCCTTCGCCCGGAAGTGCACCGCCTCCAGGGGTCGTCCCGTCGCCGCGGTCGAGCGCGACTCGAGCACGCACTCCACGCCGTCCGCTCCGCGCTTCGCCCGCGCGACGACCGTCACCGGCCGCCCCGGATGGGCGCGAACGGGGCGCTCGAAGGACACGTCCTCGATCGCCACGTTGCCCGCGCCAAGAACGCGGCGAGCGGCCTGGGTCATCAACTCCAGCCCGACGACGCCCGGGAGGACCGGGATGCCCTCGATCACGTGATCGAAGAGGAAGGACTGCCGTTCGGGATCGAGGACCAGCGAAACCTCGGCCTCATCGACGGGGGCCGCGAGTCCGATGCCGCCTTCGCGGAGTTCGGCGGCAGAACCGTCGAACGACTTCGGGGCCGGAAGCGAAGGAACCATGACCGCGGGCGCAGCCGCGACGCTCGCCGCCTCGCCGGCGATACGGGGTTTCGCGAGCGCGCCGAGCTTCCCGCAGACGACGACCTCGCCGATGGCGCCGCGGTCGATGAGGTCAGCGGCGAGGGGCACGCCGATCTCCGGCGGCAGGAGGTCGACGCCGCGCTCGACGAGGATGGTGCGCATGCCGCCCGCGACGGCCATGCCGATGCCGTCCCAGCCGGTCCAATCGATGGCCAGCGCGCGCGTCGCCGGGTCGTTCGAGGTGATCTCCCACGCCAGGCGCGCGACGGTCTCGTTGGCCGCGGAGTAGTCGATCTGGCCTTCGTTGCCGAAGCGCCCGGCGACCGAGCCGAAGACCGTGAAGAACGCGGGGCGGTCGTCGCGCACCAGGGCCCACAGGTGCAGGGCGCCCAGCGCCTTGCCGCGAAAGACGCGGTCGAAGCCGGCCGCGGTCTTCGAGGCCAGGGGCCGGCTCTCCTCGACCCCGGCGCCGTGGACGACGCCGCCGATGCGGCCGAAGCGCTTCCGCACGCCGTCGAGCGCCCGCGCCACCGCGTCGCGATCCGAGAGATCGCACGACTCGTAGTGGACCTCGGATCCCGCCGCGCGGTAGGCGGTCAGCGCGGTCGCGGCGCCCTTCGCCCGGCGCAGCGGGACCAACTCGGCGTCGACGCGCGCCGGCGTCACGCGCTCGCCCATCGCCGTCAGGCGCTGCCGGATCGCGGCCCGCTCGGCCTCCAGATCCAGGTTCTCGGCGCCTTCGGGCGGCCGCGCCACGATGTCGAGCACCGCCAGGCGGCAGCGGTGCCGCCGCGCCAGCTCCGCGCCGATCGCCGCGGTGATGCCGCCGGCGCCGCCGGTGAGCACGACGACCGATTCGGGACCGAGGTCGGGCGAGCCGGCCGACGGGACCTCGCGCGCCAGCGCCGGCGAGCGCCTGCCGCCCGCTACCCCGACCTCGACCATGCCGTCCGCCGTCGCGGCCTCGGCCAGAATCGCCCCGACGACATCCGCGGCGCCGTTCAGCGGCGACACGTCGACAGCCTTCACGACCGCCTGCGCCCACTCGCGCGCCACGGCCTTGGTGGCGCCGGTGAGCGCGGCGCCCAGCGTCGAGCCGGCCGGAGCGGTGCCGATGCCGCACGAGCCGCCGTTGCGGGTCAAGGTGATCAGGAACGAGTCGGCCACGGGCGTCCCGGCCTGCCGCTCGAAGGTCCGCGCCAGGTGGAAGAGGAACCGCACGCGGCCGTGGACTTGCGCCGCGTCGTCACCGCACGCGTCGGTGATGCCCAGCAGGTTGACGATGCCGAGCGGGCGGCCGACGGCGAAGCAGAAGCCGAGCGCCGACTCGAGGTCGGCCTCGAGATCGGCGCCGTCGCCCGCCGGCTCCGCGTAACGCAGCGGCAGCACCCGCACGCCCCGGCGCCGCAGCTCGGATTCGAGCTCACGGGCCCGCGGGCCGCCGTCGCTCGCCACGACCAGCGCACGACCCGCGACGGACGCGGCCTCCGCGGAAGGCGGAAGTCCCTCGTTGGCGACACCCCAGACGCGGAAGCGGCCTCCGCCGAGGTCGCCGAAGTCGATGCTCGTCGGGTCGAGGCGCTCGCCTTCCGGCGCCGGCGGGATGCTCGGCCGCACGCGGGCGGCGGGCCGCTCGGCCTTCGGCGTCGCGTCGACCGCGCGCAGGGTGTGGCGCACGACCCGGGTCTCCGGCCGCGCGTAGCCGGTCACCGCACGGAGCCAATCGGCGTGCTTCGTGGCGTCGATCCGCCCGTCGAGACGCTCCGCCACGCGGCGGTAGAGCGCGCAGGCGATCTGCGAGCCGAAGCCGGCGGCCAGGCGCAAGGCGTACTCGCACTCGTGGGGTCCGCCGCGCGAGAGGTTGAGGTCCCCCAGCTCGGGATCGGGCTCGCGCAGGTTGGGGATCGGCGGCGCCTCGCCGCGCACGAGCGCGGTGAGCGCGACGGCGTCTTCCAGGCCGGCGCCCATCGGGTGGCCGGTGTAGCCCTTGGTGTTGGTGACCAGGACGTGCCGGGCGTTTTCCCCGAAGGCGCGGCGCAGGGCGGCGATTTCGGCCGAGGCGCTGCCGCCGCGGGCCGGGGTGTAGGTCTCGTGGGACATGAACAGGCAGCGCGGCGCCAGGTCGGCGCGGGCGAGGCCGTGGAGGCGCTCCGCGTCCGCGACGAGCGCCTCGACCACCTCGGCCACGTGGCCGCTGTCCAGCCGCAGGGCATGGCCGCCGCTGTTGGCGCACCGGGTCGCCAGGACTTCCGCGAGCGGCATCACGCCGCGCTCGGCGCACGCCTCGGCGGTCTCGACGATGAGCGCGACGGCGCCCATGCCGAGCAGCATGCCGTGGCGCCGCCGGTCGAACGGCAGCGCCGCGTCCTCGGCGCGCTCGTCCGTCGCCGCGGCGCCGGTGGCCAGGAACCCGGTGCCAATCCACGGCAGCAGCGCGTCGCTCGTCACGTCGTCGGCGCCGACGACGATCACCCGGCGGCAGCGGCCCGAGCGGATCCAGTCCTCGGCGGTCGCCAGCGCGAGCGACGTCGACGCGCACGCGGCATTGACCTGGAGGTTGGGGCCGGTGGCGCCGGTGAACGCGGCCACCTGGGCGTGCCCCAGGGCGAGCACCTCGAGCAGGAACGTCCGCGAGAACGACTTGGACGCGCCGCCGTTGTTGCGGGAGGCGATCTCGGAGGCGAAGCGGTCGTAGCCCGGGAAGGCCGAGGCGAAGATCACTCCGGTCTCGCGGCCGACCGCCTCGGGCAGGCGCCAGCCGGCGCCGACGAACCCGCCGTTGCGCGTCGGCCGCTTCGTCTCGACCAGCGGCAGCCCGGCCTCGCGCAGCGCCTCGACCGTCGCCGCCAGCGCGAGGCGCGAGGTGGCGTCCAGGGTGCCGTCCAGCTCTTCCGAGGCGCCGTAGTCCTCGACCAGCCGCACGTCGTGGCCACGCGCGGCGAGCCGGATCACGTCGTCCGTGCTCTTCACCGCCGTCATCGTGGGCTCGCCGTCGGCGGCCTTGACGACGCGGACGACGTTCTTGCGCACCATCTCCTGGCGCAGCCCTTCCGGGACCGAGTCGAACAGGGTCTCGCCGCGCAGCAGGCGATCGAAGTGGGCGGGGTCGAACGGGTCGTCGACGCCGGGCAGGCCGAGCGCGAGGCCGCTCACCACGACGGGAGTGCGGGAGGGGCGCTCGACGACGACGGGGGGCGGTGGGACGGAAGGGGGGCGGGAGGGAGTCGTCGGTTTTCGGTTTTCGGTTTTCGGTTCCGGGCCGGACCCCGCATCCGAACCGCGGGCTTCAGCCCGCGGCTGAGCCGAGGCACCCAGGCGCAGGTCCAAGCCCGGGGAGCGGGCGTCGAGGTCGACGGGGACGCCGTCGGCCCAGAGGGTCGCCAGGCCCTCGAGCAGCGAGCGGATCTCGCCGCGCTTGGGGAGGTTGGTCGTGCAGGCCGTCACGCAGCGTCCGGCGAGGATCTCGCCGACGAAGCCGCTGAGGGCCTTCTTCGGGCCGCACTCGACGAAGACCGCGACGCCGGACGCCGCCATGCGCTCGACGATGCCGATGAACTCGACCGGCGAGGCGACCTGGCGCGCGAGCAGCGTTCGGATGCCGTCCGGGGAGTCCGGGTACGGCTCGGCGTTGACGTTGGAGTAGACGGGGATGGCCGGCGCGTGCACGTCGGCCGCGTCGAGCACCTGGCGCAGCGGGACGGAGGCGGATGCGACGACGGCGGAATGGAAGGCGTGGGAGACCGGCAGGCGCGTGCACGGCACACCGCGGGCGTCGAACAGCGCCATCGCCTTGCGCACGGCGTCGGTGGCGCCGGCGATGATGGTCTGGGAGGGCGAGTTCTTGTTCGCGGGGAGGACGTAGCCCTCGACCTGCCGCAGGACGTCCTCGACGACGCCGAGCGGCGCGGCGACGGCGGCCATCCAGCCCGGGTCGCCGCCGGCCGGCGTCGCGGCGGCCATCTCGCGGCCGCGCGCCGCGACGATGCGCAGCGCCTCGTCGACGCGCAGCACGCCGCCGACGACGCACGCGGCATACTCGCCCAGCGAATGTCCGGCCACCACGTCCGGCCGCAATCCGTGCTCGCCGAGCAGCCGGGCGATGGCGACGTCGCAGGCGACCATGGCGGGCTGCGTGATGGTGGTCATGCGCAGCGCCGCTTCCGCATCGCCGCCGGCCTCGCCGAAACCCGCACCGAAGATGAAGCTCGTCAGCGGCCGGCCAAGGATCGGCTCCATCACGGCGTCGGCCTCGCGCAGCGTCTCCGCCACGACCGGATGCCGGCGCGCCAGTTTTTCGCACATCCCGACCCACTGCGAGCCCTGGCCGGGGAAGAGCCACGCGGTCTTTCCCTCGGGCCGCGGCTGCTGCGGCCCGCGCAGGAAGACTCCCTTCGTGGCGAGGGTGGTGCGGCCCTTGCCGCCGAGGAGCGCGTCCATGGCCAGGCGGGCCTGGCCCGCCAGCTCGCCGATCGAGGTCGCGGCGAGCGCCGCGCGCCACGGCATTTCCTGTCCGGCGCGCCGTGAAGCCGCGAGGCGGCGGAGCTCGCCGCCCGCATCGCACTCGGCGGCCAGCGACCGCAAGGCATACGCCAGCGACTGCTCGTCGACTCCGCCCAGCGTGACGACCTCGCCGTCGAGCTCGGGCGTGGGGGGCGCCGCCGGAACGACCGCGGCCGCACTCGCCGCCGTCGCCGACGGCGCCGTCGGGTCCCCCGTATCCGAACCGCGGGCTTCAGCCCGCGGCTGAACGTCGGCGGAAGCCGCACCCTGGCCCCGAAGGGACTCGGCGACTGTGCCGCCGAGCAGGGTGCGGTTCGGTTCGCGGAGGGTCGGGGCCGCCGCCGACGTCGCCGCGCCCACGGTCTCGATGCGTTTCATGACGTAGTCGGCGAGGTCGCGGAGGCGCGGGTAGTCGGCCAGGCGGAACTTCTCGTCCCGCGGCAGCCCGTAGCGCTCGCGCACGGAGGCGAGGATCTCGGCCTGCTTCACCGTATCGACGCCGAGGTCCGCTTCCAGCTCGAAGTCCAGCTCGATCTCCGCCGCGTCGTACCCGGTCTTCGCGCACAGCACGTCGATCAGCGCCTTGGCCACGTCGTCCGGGTGGTGGCCGGGCGTGGGCGCCGCAGGCGCGCTCGCCGGTGCCGCCACGGGCGTCGCGGGCTGCGTGGCGCCCCTACCGGTCAATTCCACCGGCGTGGTCGGGGTCGGGGACACCGGAGGAGGGGCCGGCGTCGCGGGCGCACTCGCCGTCGGCGCCGAGGGCGCCGCCGGCTGCGTGGCGCCCCTACCGGTCGACTCGTGCGCCGTCGCGGTTCCGCCCACGGTTTCGATGCGCCGGACGACGTAGTCGGCGAGGTCGCGGAGGCGCGGGTAGTCGGCGAGGCGGAACTTCTCGTCCCGCGGCAGGCCGTAGCGCTCGCGCACGGAGGCAAGGATCTCCGCCTGCTTGACGGTGTCGACGCCGAGGTCCGCTTCCAGCTCGAAGTCCAGCTCGATCTCGGCCGCGTCGTATCCGGTCTTCGCGCAGAGCACGTCGACCAGCGCCTTTTCCACCTGGGCACGATCCACCATTTCCGCCTCCCCGACCGGCGCGACCGGCTTCGCCGGCTGCGCCTCTGCAACGACCACCGTCCCGCCGGGCCCCCCGGCGGACTGTTCGGGCACCGTCACGCGGCTCTTGCCGGCCGATTGCGGCCGCCATTCCTCGAGCACGACATGGAAGTTGGTTCCGCCGAATCCGAACGCGGAGACACCGGCGCGCCTCGGCTCGCCCGCCGGCGGCTCGCTCCACGGCTCGGCCTCGGTCTGGATCCGGAACGACGACCCTTCGATCCCGCAAGCGGGGTTGTGGCTGGCGAAGTGCATGGTGGGCGGGAGCACGCGGTGGTGGAGCGCGAGGGTGGCCTTCAGCAGGCCGACCGCTCCCGCAGCCGCCTTGAGATGCCCGATCTGCGACTTGACGGAGCCCAGGGCCACGGGGCGCGACTTGCGCCCGTCGCCCCACACCTGGTGCAGGACGGTCGCCTCGGCGGCGTCGCCGACACGGGTCGAGGTGCCGTGCGCTTCGATGAGGTCGACCGTCGCGGGGTTCACGCCGGCCGCGGCGTACGCGCGGCGCACGGCGCGGAGCTGGCCCTGGGGGTTCGGCGCGGTGATGCCCTTGCCGCGCCCGTCGCTGGACCCGCCGACCGCGCGGACCACGGCGTAGATGCGGTCGCCCGCCCGCTCGGCGTCCTCGAGCCTCTTGAGCACGAACACCGCACAGCCCTCGCCCATGACGAAGCCGGTGGCTCCGGCGTCGAACGGGCGGGAGCCGTCGGGGGAGAGCGCGCCGATCTTGCAGAACTTGACGTAGGTGGCGGCGCTCATGCCGGTATCGACGCCGCCGCTGACGACGACGTCGCATTCGCCCGCGCGCAGGGCGCGGCCGGCGGACGCCAGCGCGGCCAGCGAGCTGGCGCAGGCGGCGTCGACGGTGTAGTTCGAGCCGCCGAGGTCGAGGACATTGGCGACGCGGCCCGCGATCACGTTGGACAGCTCGCCCGGCATCGTGTCCTCGGTCAGCACCGGCAGCGGTCGCTTGTAGTTCGCTTCCACCGAGCGCAGCAGGCGATCGCGCAGCTCGGCCGGCAGGTCGCTCCAGCCGTCCGCGGCGACGAGCGCCCGGGCGAACTCCGGGAAGAGGACGCGCGCGGCGGTCTTCTCGCGGCGGTCGCCGCCCAGGGCATTGCCGAGGATGACGCCGCAGCGTTCGCGATCGAGCGCGTCTCCCGCGTCGCGCAGCGCGTCCTCGACGCTCGCCAGGGCGACCCGCTGCGCGTCGTCCATGGAATCGACGACGGCGGGCGGAAGGCGGAAGCGCTTGCGGTCGAAGGCGAAGCCGGTCAGGAACCCGCCAATGCGGCTGTAGGTCCGATCGGGCGCCGCGGGATCGGGCGACCAGTACAGCGCCGAGTCCCAGCGCTCGGGCGGCACCTCGCGCACGCCGTCGCGACGCGCCAGCACGCCCTCCCAGAACTCGCCGGCGTCGAGTCCGATCGGCGTTCGCGCGCCGACGCCGACGATGGCGACGTCGAGCTTTTCCCCTGCCACTTCACACCCCCGACGACTTCTCCGTTGCGGCAAGCCGGAAACGGCCGGCCGGACGGCCCGCGGGACGAGCCGTCGCGCCGCGACCAAGCGAGAACGGTGCCACACGGGGCCGGGACCGGACACCGCCGCCACCGGCCCGACCGCGACGGAATCACGAGCTTCGAAGGGCGGGCGGCCGAGGTGCGCAGCGCGCTACGCACCCGCCAAGGCACCGGGAAGGCATCCGCCGCTTCGCACGCCGCGAAGCGGCGTTCGCACCCGTTACGCCAGCCGCCCTTCGACAGGCTCAGGGCCGGCGTGCCGCCCGCCCACGCATGGCGAGGGGTGCGACCGCGATTGCCACGCCAACGGCTACGCCAGACGCCGGCGCACCACCTCGGCCAGGAGCAGCACGAGGACGACGACGAGGAACGGGCGGATGACGCGTTCGCCCCGGCGCAACGCGACCATCGACCCGAGCTGATTGCCGGCGATGCCCGCGGCCGCGGCGTAGAGCGCCAGCGGGAAGACCACCCGCCCGCCGGCGAGGAAGACGACGACGGCGCCGGCGTTGCTGGCCAGGTTCACGAGCCGTGCGTTGCCGGACGCCGTGAGCAAGTCGAAGCGCAGCGCCAGATGGAACCCGATGGCCAGGAACGTCCCCGTCCCGGGACCGAAGAAGCCGTCCCACGCGCCGACGAGCAGGCCGAGCACCGCCGCCCTGAGCAGCGGCCGCCCGGCCTCGCCGCCGGCTGCGAGCGGCGCACGGCGGAGCAGCCGATCCTGGAACAGGAGCACGACGAGCGCCCCCGGGACCAGAACGAGCACGACGGTGTGTACCGTGGCCGGCGGGACGAGCAGCACGGCGCGGGCCCCGGCCGCCGAGCCAACGAGCGCGCCGGCGGCGGCGACGAGCGCGGTGCGCACGTGGATCCTGCGCGCGCGCCAGTAGCGCCACGTCGCGGTGAGGGTGCCCAGCACGGACGAGAACTTGTTGGTCGCCAGGGCAGCGTGGGGCGGCAGGCCGAGCGCGAGGTACGCGGGCACGCTGATCAGCCCGCCCCCGCCGGCGATCGAATCGACGAACCCCGCCAGGAATACCAATCCGCACAGCGCGACGATCGCCCACAGGGAGAGGTCCACGATTGCTCCGCTCGCGGGCGGATGGCCCCGCGGCGCGCGCGACCCTAGCGCGGGTTGACCTTACGTTCCAGCGGCGTCAGGCTGCCGGTCGAGAACCGCGGCGCCCGCGGGCGCAAGGAACGGCGCGACCATGGAGCGAACCGCTACCCTTCCCCATCGGTGTCCATCGGTGTTCATCGGTGGTTTCCTCCTTGTCCTGACCGGACTACCCGGCTGCAGGAGTCGCCCGACGGGCGCGGACGGGAGCCACGAGACCGCGGTCACGGCGGCGACGGCGGCCGGGGACGGCGCGGCGACGGCGGCCGGGGACGGCGCGGCGACGGCGGAGGACGCGGCGACCGCGAGCCCGGTGCCCGGCGCGGAAGGCGGCGCGGAGGCGCCCGCGGCAGGCCCCGAGGACGTCGTGCGCCGCTACATCCTGCTCGGGGCGGCGGGTGGGGATCTGCGGCAGGCGCGCGAGCTGGTCGATCCGCGCTGCCTCGACGCGGGCGTCGGCCGGGTCGAGGCCGTGATCCTGCTCGGCGCCCGCATGGCCGTCGGCAGCGTCGAGACGACCCTGCTGGCATCCGACGAGGCGACCGCCAAGGTCGAGGCCCGCATCTCGGGGTCGGTCTACGCCGCCGACCCGGCCGGCTCCGTGGAGGTGCTCGGAACCAACGTCGACATCCGCGTCGGCGAGCTGAGCGCGAGCGGCATGGTCCGGACGGCGACGCTGCGGCTGAAGAAGATCGACGGCTCCTGGCGCGTGACCTGTCGCGAAGCCGAGTGACCGGCGCGGGGGCGGCCGGGGCGGTTCAGCAGCTCCCGCGGCACTCGCCCGTGTGCCCGCCGCTCGTGCAACACGACGCGGGGGCCACGCAGGAGACGCCGTCCACCGGGCAGATGCAGGCGTAGGACGAGCAGGCGCTGCCGGTGGGGTCGCCCAGGCAGTCGGAGTCGGCGCAGCAGTTGCCGGGGTTGCGGCAGGCGCCGCCGCAGCAGACGCCGGTGCCGCCCACCGCGCACGTCGTCCCGTCCGGCTGGCGCACGTCGGCCGGGCAAGCCGAGGCCGAGCCGGTGCAGTTGTCGGGGATGTCGCAGCCTCCGGAGGGCGGCCTGCAGACCGTCGTCGCCGGGAGGTAGGCGTTGGGCGGACAGGCCGCCGACGTCCCCGTGCAGCTCTCGGCCGCGTCGCAGCCGCCGGGCGCCGCGGGACGGCACTCCGTCGCCGCCGGGCGGAAGACGTCGGCCGGGCACGGGGCCGAGGTCCCCGTGCAGTTCTCCGCGACATCGCAGCCGCCGAACGCCGCGGGACGACAGACGACGGTTGCGAGCGCCACCAGGTCGGCGGGGCACGCGTCCGACGAGCCGGAGCACCGTTCCTCGACGTCGCAGGTCCCCGCGGCGGCGCGACATACTGCGGTGGCATCGAGCTTCGCGTCGGGCGGACAGGCGGCCGAAGTCCCGTCGCACCGCTCTTCGGCATCGCAGGCGCCGGCAGCCGGACGACAGGCGACGGTCGGGCCGGAACGCAAGTCGGACGGGCAGAGCAGCGAGGAGCCGTCGCAGCTCTCGGCGGGATCGCAGGCCCCGGCCGATGCCCGGCACTCGACGGACGACGTCGCCGGGACGCAGGCGTCGGTGCCGTCGTCGCAGCCGCCGACACAGCCGCCGATCGGGCAGGGGGGAGTTCCCGCCTCGCAGCCGCCGGCGCCGTCGCACGTCTCGCCGCCGTTGCAGAACGAGCCGTCCTCGCACGACGCGCCCGCCGGCACGGGGCTCCAGCTCCAGGGATCGACGCCGGGCCGGCAGGCCAGGCAGGCGTTGGCGGGGTCGACGGTGTCCGCCGGGATGCACTCGCCCGCGATGATGCACCAGCCCGGCGCGGCGTCGCAGCGCGCCTCGGCCCCGACACAGGCCTCGCAGGAGAGCGTGCAGCGCGCGCCGCTCCCGGCGCAGTCGCCGGACGCGCAGGCGTCGGCGACGGTGCACCAGTCGAGGTCGTCGCAGGGGGTGTCGTCGGGCTCGTCGACCGGGCCGCAGGCGCCGGTCGCGGGGTCGCAGACGTTCGTGCGGCAATCGGTGTCGCCGGACGGATCGCACACGACGACCGTGGTCTCGTCGACGACGCACAGTCGATCGCGGCAGACGAGCGTTCCGTTGCACGGGTCGCCGTCCTCGTGCGCGGCGCATTCCGGGGTCGCGTCGCACTGGCAGTCGTTGGGGCCCGGAACGCACTCCAGGTCGGCGTTGCAGGTGTCGCCGTCGGTGCACGGGTTGCCGTCGTCGCAGGCGCCGCCCGCGTTGGACAGGTGGAAGCAGGAGCGGCCGCTGACGACGCTCTGGCAGGTATCGAGCGTGCACGGGTCGCCGTCGCCGCACTCGACGGCGGCATGGCAGGACCAGGTGCAGTCGGACTCGCAGCCGTCGCCGGGCGTCGCGTTCCGGTCGTCGCACTCCTCGGCGCCCTGGAGGACGCCGTCGCCGCAGATCTGCGGGCCGCCGTCGGCCTCGCCGCCGTCGCCGCCGTCGCCGCCGGCCAGACCCCCGGTGCTCAGCCCGCACCCGGCGGCGAGAGCGAGCAAGAGGAGGAACGCGCGCCTCACAGGAGGATCTCGTCCTGGCACACGCCAATCTCCATGATCATGTAGAAGAGCGTCAGCTCCTGCTCGTACAGCCCCGGATGCCTCCCGCCGCTGGTGCTGCCCACGGTGTGATAGGTCGTGAACAGCACGCGCCCGCAGCCGTACTGGAACGACACGGTGAAGGGGTGCGGGGTGTCGTAGTCCCAGGTGTCGACGGTGTGGCTGGTGCCGTCGAGATCGTCGGCGGTGTAGTTCCACGGTCCTTCGACCCAGGTGATCGGCATGCCGCGCACGACGGCGCCCGTGTCCGGATCGGTTCCCATCTCGCCTTCGAACAACCCGCCGATCGTGTCCCAATTCTCGAGGGTGTCGAAGCCGTCGTCGAGCAGGTCCTGGGCATCGAGCCAGTCGTGGAGCCCGGTATCGACGGCCGTGGACGGCGCGTCGAAGGGCGGACCGTGGTTGCAGGTCGGGGGATTCGTGTCCGCCTCGCTGCACCCGCCGTAGAGCGGGCTGTTGAACCAGATGAAGTCGGGCCAGGGCTGCTCCACGACGGGCATGGCGTAGTCCGAGACGTACAGCTTGCCGCCCTCGGCCACGTACTGCCGCACGCGGTCCTGGACCTCGACGTTGCCCATGAAGCGGAAGATGGCGTTGTAGGAGCAGTTGAAGAAGATGATGTGGTACGGGCGCATGGTCTCGATGGCGCCGAGCAGGTCCCACTTGTTGGCGCCGTGGTGTTCCGTGTCGCCGTTGTCGTAGAGGTCGAACGGGGCGTCGGTCTGGTCGTAGTCGTAGCCGTACGCGGAATCGTCCGCGCCGATGCCGACCTTGGCCAGGATGTCCTCGATGTGGTCGTAGTCCCCGTAGAGTACGGCGATGTTCGGGATGGTGTCGCCGATCGCGCGATCGGTCCGACTGGGCAGCGTCGTGCGCCACACGTCCAGGTCGTAGTCGCCTTCCGTCGCCGGGACGTCGTACTCGGCCACGCGCCGGAACTGGCCTTTCTGCACCGCCAGCCAGTAGTGCCCGCCCGGAGGAAGGGCGAGCAGGAACGAGCCGTCGGCGGCGGACATCGTGTGCGGCACGGACGGGTCGAGCGTCACGCACTCCTCGCAGTACACCTCGTCGGGGATTTCGGGAGGCGGCGCGAGGTAGGCGGCGACGAGCGCCCCGGAGACCGGGAAGAGCGACGGCGCGTCGGGCGGCGCCGGCCCCCACACGGTACCGTGCAGGCGCGCCCCGGGGGGGACGTACGCGTCGGCCTCGGCGTCCCCTCCCCCGCCTTCGTCCCCGGCGCCACCCTCGTCCGTGCGCCCCACGTCGCCGTGGACCGTCTCGTCCGGATCCGAGCATCCCGGCCCGCCGGCCAGCACCAGGCAACCCACGACCCACGTCCATCGCCGCATGGCGCACCTCCGAGGCACCGTCAGTGTGGACGATCTCTCGCGCACCGGCAAGGTGCGGGAGGAATGCTCAGTAGCACGCGCAGTCGGTGGGGGAGGAGCAGATGCCGAAGGTGAAGCCCGAATCGCGGCAGGTGTCGGAGCAGAGGCCGGGATCGCAGGCGCCGGGATCGGACTTGAGGCCCTCGGCGCCGCCGTCGCCCGGCGGCGGCAGGTCGCCGCCGGAGTCGCGGCCTTCCCAGCCGTCACGGCCCTCCCAGCCCTCGCGGCCGTCGCGCGGCGGCGGGCCGCCGTCGGTGGGCGGGGGATCGCCGTCGGTGCCGCCGTCCGAGCCGCCGCCGTCGCAGACGCAGCGGTCGCGGATGCACCGTCCGCCCGAGGCTCCGCCGATCAGGCATTCGATGTTGCAGCTCGTGTCGTCGCAGCCGCCGCCGTCGGAGCCGCCGTCCGGGCCGCCGTCGGGGCCCCCGCCGTCGCCCATGCCGTCGCGCATCCCGTCGCGCATCCCGTCGCGCATCCCGTCGCGCATCCCGTCGCGCATCCCGTCGCCCATGCCGTCGGGCGGGGCGTCGGGAATCGCGTCCGCGACGCCGTCGGGCGGCGGGGCGTCGGCGTCCGCGTCCGCGTCCGCGGCCGAGCCGTCCGGGGCGGGCGTGTCGGCGTCGGCGTCCGCGGCGTCGCTCACGCAGCGGCACGCATCCTCCGCGCAGTAGCCGTCGTCGAAGCCGACCACCCGGCACGCGTCGCGGCACTCGTCCGGAACGCATCCCCCCGCGCCGGGCACGTCGAAGCACCAGCCCGCGCCGCATCGCGGCTCGTCGAAGTCGGAACGACCGCCGCACGAGACGGCGACCCACACGATGACGACCGCGGGAAGAATGGTCTTCATGAGCCCGCTCCTTTCGGGCGGAGGTGTACCACATCCGCAGCGTCGGGCAAACGCCGACGAGCGACGAGGGTCAGGGGCCGGGGGCCGCGGGAGCCAGCGCGCGGGCGCCCAGGGGGATGCAATCGCGGCGGATGGCGGGTTCCTCGCCGGCGGCTCCGCCGCAGCGCAGCTCGAGGCACCGGCCCTGGGTCCAGGGAAGGAAGACGACGTACCAGAGCTGCGGCCGCGGCTCGTCCATGCGCACGAAGAAGCTGCGGCCCTCGCCGAGAGGGGACGACACCGGGAGCATCGCCAGGCCCTCGTCGAGCTCGGGTCGCGCGCCCGCGGCGGTGAAGGCGTCGAGGACGCGGACCATGCGTTCCGGGTCGGCGGGGCGGCAGTCCGGCCGGTCGTAGACGTGGACGGAGAGCCGGCCCTCCGGGCGGAGGGCGCGGAAGAGCGCGCCGTCGTGCGGCAGGAGGGTGCTTTCCTCGCGGAGGATGTACCAGCCGTCGGGCACGGAGAGGCGCAGTCCGGCGCGGGGGTCCACGCGGACAGGTCCGTCGTACGACTCCGCCGCGACCT
Organism: Deltaproteobacteria bacterium; assembly: GCA_016218765.1. Classification (GTDB taxonomy): domain Bacteria; phylum Myxococcota_A; class Polyangia; order DRWM01; family JAAZOP01; genus JAAZOP01. Next base: position 51,781 of record JACRCZ010000056.1, read on the forward strand.
GCTCCACGGCGCGGGACGTGGTGAACATCCCGGTGGCGGTGGTCACGACGAGCGCGACGGGGTAGAGGGCGAAGAGGCCGAGCGCTCCGAGTGCCCGCTTGGGGCCGGGCTCGCCGACCGCCAGCAGGAGCGCGGCCGGGAACACGGTCGCGGCCTCCAGCACGTAGGACGGGTGCCGCGTCTTGGCGTACGAGAGCACGGCGAACAGGATGCCCACGGCGGCCAGCCCCGTGGAGAACAGCCGCGCCTGCTTCGCCTCGCGCAGCACGGCGAACGCCACGATCAGCGCCGCGATTCCCCCCGTGTAGAACTCGGGCCCCATCCGCGCCGGCAGGAGGGGCACCGGCACGGCCCGCACCAGGACCGGACCCACGAGGTGGACCAGGGCATAGCCGGCCCAGAGGATTGCCAGGACGACGCCCGGACCGTGCGGTCGCTGCAGCATGCGGAGGCTCTTGCCCTTGTGGGTCTCCACGTACCCCGCGAGGTACTCGTCCCGGCAGCGTTTGGAACAGACGGGGATCTTGGTTCCCGGGTCGCCGCACACGGGCACCTGGATCGGCTGGCGCGTGAGTTTCCCGCAGACATGACACTTGCTCGCCACGGGTCGCATCCTACATCGTTCGCGGTCCCGCGGTCACCGCGGGGCGCGGCCGGGGTCGACACGCGAATCGGCCCCGGGTTCCTCGGAGACGAAGAAACGGGCGGACGCGACGCGCCCCGACGTGCGGTCGAGGCGCAGGAACGCGAGCCCGCGCTCGCGCCGCCCCCGCGCCGCCAGCTCGAAACGGAACGACACGCTCCACCCTGCCGGCGTCACGTCGGCCGCGGAGAGGCGCGCGCCCGCGGGCAGGGACGCCAGCCAACGGGCCGGGGACACCCGACCCGGCGCGGCGGTCGCGCCGTCCTCGCCCGGAGCATCCGGGGATCGGTCCACGGGATGCTCGACCTCTGCCCCCGGCCCCGAGAAGAGCGCCGCGAGAGCCCCTTCGTCGCGCGCCGCCACGGCCGACGCCACCGACTCGACGACGTCCCGGCCCCGCCGGCCGACGCCGTCCACCATTCCGCGCGAGTATCCGAGCGTTCCGGCCAGGCCCTGGATGCGCAGCATCCGGAGCGACAGCCGGGCCATCGTCGCCAGTCCTCGCCCTCCGCCGCGCAGCGCCTGCAGCGACATGCGCGGCAGCTCCCAGTGCGCCGCCAATCGCCCGATCCGCAGGGCGCCCGCCTCCCCTGCCAGCTGGTAGAGCAGGTGCGACGGGACGGTCAGCTCCAGGCCGGTCGACAGGCGCGTGTGGATGAGCACGTCGCGCGCGACCTCGCGGCCCGCGACGATGTCCTCGCGCACCTCGAAGCGGATGTCGTTCGGCGCGATGAACGTGTCCCAGAAGCGCCCCAGCTCGTCGTCCGGCGGATGTCCGCGCCTGCCGGCACCCTTGCGGTGCGGCGCGCTGCCCACCGGATCCTCGACCACCGCGCCTTCGGTGAACAGCGCGAGCCAGGCGTCCTTGTCGTGCCGCGCGACGCACGCCGGGGACGCGTCCACCAATTCCAGGGCCCGCTCGCGCGTCGGCGTCGTCGGCATCCGCGCGAGACTACCCGTGCGCCGTGCCGCGTCAAGTGGCTGAGGCGCGCCGCCGTCGGGATCGGCTCGCCGAACGCGTCGCCGCCGGAGGGTCCCGCGATCGGGCCGGCCGGTCGCCCTACACGAAGAGCTGGACGTCGGCGTCCGCGGCGAAGTCGAGGAACGCGGCGGCGCCGGCGACGTCGGCACCCTCGATCAGATCCTCGGCGGCGACGCCCATCACGCCCATCGTCGTCGAGCAGGCGAACAGCTTGACGCCGGACTCGCGCGCCATGGTCAGGAACTCGGGCAGGGTCGGCAGGTTGGCCTTGCGCATCCAGCCCTTCATCATCGCCGTCGCCGCGGCGGTCATGCCGGGCAGCACGCCGAGCACATTGGGCATGGGGACGGGCATGGCGGGGTTCGCCAGAGGCGGCACCTTGAGCTTCTTGTGCTTCTTCTTGTGCAGCACGTCCAGGCCGTAGAAGGTGAAGAAGATGCCGGCCTCCCAACCCATGCTCGTCGCGGTCGTAGCCAGGATCAGCGGCGGATAGGCGTAGTCCAGGGTCCCGCGGGAGGCGACGATGGCGATACGTCGCGGACGGGAGGGAGCGGTCATCGGGTGCCGCTCTTGCGCACGTAGAAGACGTGCACGCCATCCTCCAGGCGCGTGTCGAGCAGCTCGTGCCCGGTCTGGCGGGCGAAGGCAGGGAAGTCGCGCAGCGAGCCCGGGTCGGTGCAGAGCAATCGCAGCACCTGGCCCGAGGTCATCCGGGCCAACGCCTGCGACGCCTTGTACACGGGCATCGGACAGAGCATCTTCCGGCAGTCCAGGGTCAGGTCGGATGCGATCGGTTCCTCCGCCATCACGCCCCCTTCGGCCGGCGCGCACGCGCGCCAGACAACGCCGGCACCGTAACGACGACCCGCCAGACGGTCAAGAGCGAGAGCGCGAGCCGAGAGCACGAGCGGACCGGAACCACCCCTCCCGCCCACTCGACCCAGGCCGCCACGGACCCGTTCCGCCCGTTCCGCCCATTTGACCCCCGGGCTCGCTCGCGTCAGTCTGTCGTCCGGCGCCCGCGGCCCGCGCGGGACGCAGGGAGGACGACGATGCCACGGCTCCAGACGCTTCCCCATCGGTGTCCATCGGTGTCCATCGGTGGTTGCTTCCTTCTGTTCTCCGTCCTCGTGCCCCTTTCCCCCGCCTGCACCCCGAACGCGGCGGACGACGACGAAGCGGGGAGCGAGACGGGGGACGCCATCGATGCGGAGCACGTCTCCGACGGGCGGGAGCGGCCGGCGGAGGAGGAGATCACGGTGCCTCCCAACCCGATCGCGCCGGAGCGCTACGATTGCGGCGCGCACGACGACCCGCCGCCCGAGCGCACGAGTCCCATCGCCTGGAGCTGCCTCCTCGACCACACATGCCGCGAGCGTTTCATCATCGGCCACCGGGGCGCCGGCGGTGATTTCGGCGTGGTTGCGCCCGAGAACTCGCTGGCCGCCTTCCGCGCCGCCATCCTGATGGCCACCGACTACCTGGAGACGGATCCGCGCGTGACGACGGACGGCGAGGTGATCCTGTTCCATGATCCCGAGGTCGACCGGGTGATGGAGGGCACGGGCACGATCGAGGCGATGACGTTCGCGCAGGTGCGCGCGTTGTCGTTCCAGACGGACAAGTACGAGGGGGACTTCTCGTGCGAGCGCATTCCGACGCTGCGCGAGGCGATCGCGCTGTGCCGCGACCGGGCGATCCTGATGCTGGACATGAACAAGACGGACGACGTGGAGGCGGTCGTCGCCGTCATCCAGGAGGAGGACGCGGTCGACCAGGTGATCTTCGACACCTCGAGCCTGGACAAGATCGATCGCGCGCTGACGCTCGAGCCCGGCCTGGCGATCCAGATCCGCCCGGACACGGCGGCGGACATCGCGCCGCAGGTCGAGCATTACGCGCCGCTCATCCCGACGATCGTGGAGCTGGAGGCGAACATCCTGGAGGAGGGTGCGCCCATCGTGCACGCCCTGCCCTCGCGCGTCACGATCGACGTCTTCCTCAGCGCCGACCTCCGCGCCGTCTTCCTGGGCGACCTCGCCGCCTACGCCGCGTGGTACGACGACGGCGCGGACATGCTGATGACCGAGCGCCCGTATCTCGCCGCGATCGCGCTCGGCCGCCTGTAGCTACGTCTGCGGCGCGAGCGACGTCAACTCCAGGCGGGTCGACTCGACGTGGTCCGCGAGCCCCGAGGTCCGGCTCTCGAAGTCGAGCCGGAGCAGCATGCCGGTGTCGGCGGCGTACCAGGCGTCGCGGTGCTGGGCGCCGCTCTGGCCGCCGGAGACGACGGAATCCCGTCGCACGTGCCAGGCATCGACGGCCACGCCCCCGATGGTCAGCCGCTCCACTCCCACGAACGTGTCCGTTGACGCGAGGTCCTGCGAGGCCCCGACGAGACCGGTGCTCACCGCGCCGCAGTCCCGGGACCACGTCGCCCCCGGCGCCAGCCCGGCACGGACCACCTCCGGCTGCCGGCAGGCCAGGGTCGTGCGGATCTCCATCCCGAAGCGCACGTTGTCGGTGACGACCTCCTTCTCCTCGAGGACCCTCCCGGGCGCGGCGACCCAGCGGAAGGCGGTGCGGTGCCGGTCGAAGTAGTGGACCGTGAGCGTCCAGCCGTCCGCTTCGTTCCGCAGCGCCGCGGGGACCGTCGCCGGCAGCTCGCGCCGCTCCGAGCCGAACACCGGCGCGATCGTCTCGTAGAAGCCCGACGCCGCGAACGTGTAGACCCCAGCGGGCGGCGGACCGAGACGATCCGGCGCGCCCGACGTGCGGACCACGCTCCCCGCGACGCCCTCCGCCCGGAGCCCCGTCAAGACCCGCTCGACCCCGGCGGGCGCCAGGGTCCCGGACTGCAGCACGACACGCAGGACCGCGTAGGTGCCGGCGACGACGACGGCGAGCGTGAGGCCCACCGACACTGCGGCGACCCGCAGCCCGTGCCGTCGCATCCGGGTCCGCTCGCCCTCGGCCCCGAGATCGCCGGCGCGAGCGCGGGGGCGAAGGACGAGCCAGGGCACAACGCCAACGGCGAGTCCCAGCAGGAAGGCGATGGCGAGCGAAACCGGATCCCAGCTCATCGTTCCTCGACAGTCACCCGCAGGGTGGCGGGAGCGGGGCGCGAAGTCAATTGAACGCGGGCGGCCCCGCCGGCGTCGAAGCCCCTGTTCGCCGGCGCCGCGCTTGCGGCTGGATCGGCGGTGACGGGGGGAGTAGAAACGGATCCGGATGAGAACGTGGACACCATTGCTCGGCCTTGTCGCACTCGCCGCCGTGGGTCTGGCCTGGAACGGCGCGGAGGACGGCGAGACGGAGGTTTCGGCCGAGCCGTACGCGGGGACGTGGGCGCAGCTCCGGGTGCAGACCGCCGTCGCGGACGTGCCCGTCCTGGGCCACCTGCGGGTCAAGACCACGACGATTCTCCGCCTGCGCATGTACCCGTCGGGGCACAACCTGTCGGTGGCGGTCGAGGCTTGCAGCATGGAGCAGGACGCGGGGATCCCGCTGCTCAAGGTGCGCTTCCCGGAGGACCTGGTCCGGCGCGCGGGGCGTTTCGAGACGTCGGCATCGCTGCGGCGCGAGGGGGACGGGGTGCAGTTCTTCCAGCCGCGCCGGTGGCTGGTGTTCGGCGCGCACCTGGAGGACGAGGATGCCGACGCCTTGCCGACGGACGGTGCGGACGAGCGCGTCTGGGACCAGGACGAGGACGGGCATCCCGGGGTGACCGTCGAGGTCCGCGGGCTCCTCGACGCCGACCTCTACCTCGTCCAGCGGAGCTGGACTTCGCTGCGAGGCACGGTGGCCGGGACGGACCGGATCGACGGGCGCATCCAGTGGAGCGAGGACCACGCGGTGCTCGGGTCGACCAGCTCGTTGTTGTCGAGCCTGCCGCCGAGCACCCCGGACCCCGACCCGGAGGCCAGCACGTTCCGCACCACGCGGATCGACGGCGACCTCGACTGCGCGGAGATCGTCGCCCAACGCGACACCCTCTTCGCCCGATGACGCCCGCGCGTCCCGCACTCCCCGCACCTCCCGCACTTCCCGCACTTCCCGCACTTCCTGCACTTTCGTTGCCGAGCCGCCGCGACGGCGGTATCCTGCCGCGGGAAGCCGGCGCGGAAGGCGGCGCGCGCGAATGAAGGACCTGGTCGGCCAGCGAATCGCCGGGAAGTACGACGTGACCCAGCGGATCGGGGGCGGAGCGGTGGCCGACGTCTACGAAGCGGTCCACAACCGGCTCAACCAGCGTGTGGCGATCAAGGTCCTGCGCCGGGAGTTCACCCGCCTGCCCGCGGTGACGCGCCGTTTCCTCACCGAAGGGCGCGCCGCGAGCGCGGTGCGGCACCCCGGCATCATCCAGGTCTTCGATGTCGACCAGCTCGACACGGGCGAGCTGTACATCGTCATGGAGCTGCTGCAGGGCGACGACCTGGCGGTGGCGCTCGAGCGCGAGCGCCAGTTCGAGCCGGCGCGGGCGGCGGGGGTGGCGGTCCAGATCCTCGACGCGCTCGACGCGGCCCACCGCGCCGGCGTCGTCCACCGCGACCTCAAGCCGGAGAACGTCCTGCTGTGGGCCGACGCCCAGGGCCGGGAGCGGGCCAAGATCATCGATTTCGGCGTCGCGCGCCTGGAGCGGGAGGGGCCGGCGGCGCTGCGCAAGACGGCCGAGGGGACGATCGTCGGCACGCCGTACTACATCTCGCCGGAGCAGGCGCGCGGGGAGCAGGATATCGACCACCGCACGGACGTGTACGCGGTCGGGGTCATGCTGTTCGAGATGCTGACGGGCGAGCTGCCCTACACAGGCACGTCGGTGCAGGGCATCATCCAGCGGATGCTCGAGGAGCCGTTTCCCAGCGTCCGGGCGCTCGAGCCGTCGCTCCCCGAATCGCTCGAGGCGGTGATCCTGCGTGCCACGGCGCGGCGTCGCGACGACCGCTATCCTTCCGCGGCGGCTTTCGCGGACGCGCTGCGCACCGCGACGGGCCTCGGGGTGCCCGCGCACGTGCCGGCTGGCGCCCCGGTGCCGCCGGACACGCGCGAGGAGTCGGGCGACGAGCGTGCAACGATTCCCGCGCCGGCGGGGTACGAGGTGGAGCTGGCCGAGGCGGTGTCCGCCGAACCCCCGGTGCGGGCCGTACCCCCGACCCGCCGTCCGCCGTCGCAGCAGACGGCCGAGGCGGTCGCGCTGCCCAAGGTCCAGACGGTGGTCGTGCTTCCGACCCGCCTGTGGCTGTTCGTTCTCGGCGGGGCCGTCGCGGCCGCGGCGGTCGTCGCGGTCCTCTTCGTGTTCGTCTTCCGCCGGCCTTCCCCGTCCGCGGAGTCGGGAGCCCGGCCGGCCGGCGCGGCCGTCGAGGCGGGTGCGCCGGGCGGTCCGGCCGCGGGTGCGGTCGCGGCCGGTGACGCGGGCGCCGTCGCGACGCCGTACGCAGGGGCCGGATCGCCGGCCGACGCGGCCGAAGCGGGGCCGGCGATCGCCTCGGCCAAGGAGGCCGGCCCGGACGCCGCCGTCGCGCCGCCGGTCCTGCCCGAGGCCGCCGGCGGCGATGCGGCCACGGTCCGCCTGCTCCGCCTCCCCCGCGGCGCCGTGGTGACGCTGGATGACGTGCCGGTGGAGGCGGTCTTCGCCGCGCCGATCGCGGACTCGCCGCGCCGCCTGCGGGTCGAGGCGCCGGGCTGGAGGACGTGGGTGCGGACAATCCGCGTCGGCGGGGATCTCGAGGTGGTCGTCGACATGGAGCGGCGGGATGCCGTTTCGCCGACCGGCGACGGCGGCGGGCCGCGACCCGCCGACGCCGGCTCCTCGCGTTCCGCGGACGTCCCCCGTCCGCTGGCCAACCCGTTCGGCGACGCCTGAGCTTCGAATCCGCGGCTGCCGGCGGTAGGTCAGGCCTATCCGGCCCGGACAGGGAGAGGTGGGGAGGCCGGCTGGAGAGAGGGGGATGGTCTGGCCGGTCTCACCCCCAGGCGGTGGCGATCAGCCCGGCGGTGAGGCAGAAGTGGAAGGCGCGGAGGAGCGTCTTCCGGTCGGCGTCCGGCAGCCGGCCCTGGACGCGGGCCAGGGCCTCCACGCCGCTCATGCCGCCGTCGACCGTGTCGGCGATGGCCGCTTCCGCGTCCCGCAGCGTCCACCAGTCCCGCGGCGGACGGGGCCGCGGTGCGGGAAAGACGTCGAGCGGGGCGGTGGTGGACCACCACTCCTCCTCTTCGCCCTCTGCCAGCGTATGGGCGATCCCCTGGCGCAGCAGATCTTCCGCGGCGGGCGCGAGGCACAGCTCCTGATCGCACGGGACGCCGCGATAGAAGGTCCACTCGCCGGCCGTCCAGAGGTAGAGGTCGAGCAGTCGCTGTCGCAGGTGGGCGCAGAAGAGCTCGAACAGGGTGACGGGGTCGAGCACCTCGATCGCGACCAGGGCGTCGGCGAGCTTGCCGCCGTAGCGCGGGGCGACCGCGAGCGCCATTTCCAGCTCCGTCGGGCGGATGGCGCCGGTGGACAGCAGGAAGTCGCCGAGCTGCTCGCTGCGGACGTTCGAGGAGACGTACAGCGGGTGGCCTTCGACCAGGTAGACTTCCTTGCGCAGCCGCTGCTCCTCGAAGGCGAGCATGCCCGTCTCGCGGTCGGCGGCGAGGGTCAGGAACACGGCGGCCACGGTGTCCTCCTCGACGCGGCCCTTGCGATCGGGCTGCAGCGGGAGCACGACGCTGACGGTGGTCTGGCCGAGGAGCGGCAGGTGCTGGCGCAGGCCCGGCACGGCGGTGAGCGGGAGGAAGCTGCCGTCGTTGATCGCGGCCTGGTCCATGGCGGTGAACTCGGCCGTGAGCACGCCGTCCACGGCGCGGGCGTACGGCATCGGACCGAACTCGCGTCCGTCGCGCTTGCGGATGCGGTATTGCAGGGTCGGGACGGAGCGGGTCGATTCGGAGACGGCGGGTTCGCGAGGGCCGACCGGCTGGTCCTCGGACGGCGTCAGCGTGTAGCGCAGCACCTCGGCGTCGCCGACGTCCCCGGGCCGCAGCAGGGCCTCGACCGTCTCGGCCAGCTCCCGGGGCCCGACATGCAGGCCGGTACGGTAGGAGAAGTCGAGGAGCTCCTGGCGCATCGCGCCGGCGTCGGGCGGGCGTTCCGAGGGCTCGCGCGCCAGGCTGCGCAGCAGGATGCGGCGCAGCTTCGCCGGCACGTGTTTCTCGAAATCGTCGGTCAGGTGCAGGCGCACGTCGCGGATGCTGGACAGCACGGCGAGGTCGGTGTCGCCCTGTAAGGGCGAACGGCCCAGGAGCAGCTCGGCCATCAGCACGCCGACGGCGAACAGGTCGGAGCGCGCGTCGAGCGGCGCCCCGGCGATCTGCTCCGGCGAGAGGAACCGGATCTTGCCGCGCAGCCGCCGCCGCCGGCGCGTCTCGGCCTCTTCGCTCGGCAGCAGGGCCAGGCCGAAGTCGCCAAGCTTCACCTCGCCTTCGCGCGAGATCAGGATGTTCGACGGCGAGATGTCGCGGTGGACGATCCCCAGTATGCCCCCGGCATCGTCCCGGAGATTGTGGATGTGCTCGAGTCCGGCGAGCATTTCGGTCACGACGCGCACGACCGGGCCGAGGCCCAGCTTCCGGCCCTGCCGGGAGAGCCGCCGCGTCACCTTCCAGCAGTCCAGGCCCGCGACGTACTCGGTGGCGATGTAGCAGCGGCCATCGACCACTCCCGAGTCGCGGAGGCGCACGACGTTGGGATGCGCCAGGCGCGAGGCGATCCGGGTTTCGCGCCGGAACAGCTCGATGAAGTCCGGGATCTGGGCCAGCTCCGGGAGCAGCCGTTTGACCGCCACCCGCTCCGCCGCGCGCGCCGGATCCGCGGGCCGCGCCAGGAACACCTCGGACATCCCCCCCGACCCGAGCCGGCGCAGGAGGACCCACGCGCCGAACGGCGCGCCGCCCGGGCACGAGCCTGCCTTTCCCTGTCCTGCGGTCTCCGGCTCCGGCACCTTCGACCTCCCGGCGAGCAGCTCGATGGTCCGCGGGACGCACTCCCAAGTCAAGCCGGGCGCTGCGCCCCGCCGCTACGTCCTGCCCGACGACGATTCCGGCGGGTCGTCGCGGTACGCGGCCCGCCACGGCTCGCGGCGGTTGCGGAACGCGTCCAGCACCGCCTCGTGCAGCGCCCGCACGGCCAGGTCGGCCACATGTTCCGTTCCGGGTGGCAGCTCGCCGATGCGCGGGAGCAGCTCGGGCGCGTGCAGCGCCAGCACGTCCCCCGGGGCGCGGCCCTGCGCGAACGCGGCCGCGGCGGCCGCGGCGGCGAGGGTGTTCGTGCACCCCCGGACCCGGAACTCGCAACGCTCGATCGTCGCGCAGCCGAGCCACACGTGCATCTCGCAGCGATCCCCGCACTCGCTCTCCGCCCGTCCGATCCCCCCGGCCCGCCCCTCGCAACACGCGCCCACCTCGATCCGCCTCCTCCCCCCCCGCTCTTCCGGAAGGTATCACGAAACCCGGGCCGCCACGCTTCCTCGTGCCGCCGCTTCCGCCCCACACCTCGGGCCCCCCCACTCGTCCCAGACAACCAACCTCCCCACTCGCCCCGATCGACCAACTCCCCCCTCGTCCTCCTTGCCGGTCCCCGCCCGATGTGCTGCACTATGCGTTCGGGGGCTTGGCCTCCGGGAGGTGGCCCGATCCATGAAGCGATGGAGAACCGTTGCGGCGCTGTCCTGGGCGCTGGCCGCGTCCTGCGATGGAAGTGCGACCCACACGACACCGGACGAGGGCCAGCCGCCGCAGGAGGTGTGCAACGGCCGTGACGACGACGGGGACGGCCACTGCGACGACGCCTACGAGTGCTGTGCGGGGAGCGCGGTGGCGTGCGTGACGTCGTGCGGGACGGCGGGCTGGCAGCGCTGCACGGCGGACTGCCGCGTGTCGAGTGCGGAGGTGTGCCGGAAGCCGTCGGAGACGTGCAACGACATCGACGACGACTGCGACGGGCAGACGGACGAGGTTCCGGAGTGCGGGGGCCGCTGGTTGTGGCGGAACCCGCTGCCGAGCTGGAACACGCTGAGCGCGGTCTGGCCGCTTCCGGACGGGACGGCCTGGGCGGTCGGCGCGGGCGGGGCGATTGCGCGGTGGGACGGGAGCGCCTGGACGGCCCAGCTATCGCCGACGATCGAGGATCTGCGCGGCATCGCCGGTCCCGCCGGCGGGCCGCCGCTGTTCGCGGTCGGGCTGCACGGCACGACGCTGCGTTTCGAGGGTGGCGCGTGGACGCGCGACACGGCTCCCGTCGCGGTCAACCTCCACGCGGTGTGGGTGGACGCGACGGGGACGGAGGCCGTGGCGGTCGGCGACCAGGGGACGGTCCTGCGGTGGAACGGCTCCGACTGGTTCGGCGGGACGGCGGGCACGGCGGAGGACCTGTTCGGGGTGTGGGGCGCGTCCGCGGACGACGTCTTCGCCGTCGGCGGGCACCGCGTGCTCTGCCGCTGGGACGGCTCGTCGTGGACGGCGCAGCAGCCGTACACCGACGAGGGCTGGCTGGAGGGGGTGTGGGGCTCGAGCGGCTCCAACGTCTACGCGGTCGGTCGGGACGGGTGGGTCCTGCGTTTCGACGGTGCGGCGTGGCGTCGCGTGGGTCTGGCGTCCGAGGAGGACCTGTGGGACGTGTGGGGGACGGGTGCGAGCGACGTCTATGCCGCGGGGTCGCGCGGCACGATGCTGCACTGGGGCGGCGCGGCGTGGCTGCCGATGCCGACGGCGGCCGGCACGTCGGGCCTGCGCGGTCTGGGCGGCACCGGCGCGCGGGACGTGTGGGCCGTGGGCGAGTTCGGCACGGTCCAGCGCTACCAGGGCGGCGGATGGCTCGCGATGGAGCACGGGCCGAACGACGACCTGGAGGCCATCGTCACCGTTCCCGGCGGAGGGATGCTGGCGGTCGGGCGCCACGAGGACACGACGTCGAACCTGTGGACCTCCGTGGTCTGGGGCTCGGACGCCGGCTGGCGCGCCGACCTGTGGTCGATCCGCGGCCAGATTCGCGACGCGTGGGCGGCCGGGCCGGACGACGCCTGGGTCGTCGGCTGGACCGGGGCGATCCACCGCTTCGACGGCGTCGCCTGGACGCGGGTCGACTCGGGGACGACGCGCGACCTCGAGGCGATCTGGGGCCTCGACCCCGCGCTGATCTACGCGGCCGGCCAGGACGGGACGCTCCTGCGCTGGGACGGCGCCGCGTGGACGGCGCTGGAGTCGTCCACCGACCGCGATCTCCACGACGTCCGCGGGCTACGGCCGGACGACATCTGGGCCGTCGGGGACGACGGCGCCGTCGTGCACTGGGACGGCATCGCCTGGACCGGCCACACCACGAACTCGCGCGCGAACCTGCTCGCGGTCGCCCCGGCGGCGGCGAACGCCGTCATCGTCGTGGGCGAGCAGCCGGGGACGAGCGGCGCGGGGACGGGCGCGGTGCTGCGCTGGGACGGGGCGCGCTGGGCGGAGGACGAGGAGTGGTTCCCGGAGCCGATGCTCGACGTCGTCGCCGTCTCCGCGACGGACGCCTACGCGGTCTCCGGGGCGGCGACGTGGCACTTCGACGGCTACGTCTGGACGGCGCTGGCCACCACCGGCGTCGGCCGCACGTTCGCCAGCGACATCTTCCGCGCCGTCGTCCACGACCCCGCCCGCGGCCTCCTCACCGCCGGCGGACACGGCGCCATCCTGGAGTGGCGGCCGTAGGGGAGGACGCGGAGAGGAGGGCCCTTCGGCGAGCTCAGGGCGCCTTCGGCGGAGGGCGCGGAGACCGGATTCACCGCTGAGACGCTGAGGGCGCGGAGAGGTGCGCTGAGGGGGGTCAGTAGGCGTTGAAGATCTCGAAGTCGTGCGGCGCATCCTCGACGCCGATGAAGCCGACGCGGTCGTTGGGTACCGGGACGCGACGGAGGCGGCAGCCGGGGCGGCAGCGCAGGGTCTCCAGCCAGTGGTAGCGCAGGACGAGGCTGCCGCCGGGCGAGCCGCGGACGGCGATGCGGTTGAGCCCGGCCCGCACCTCGCCCGGCCCGTCGCCGACGAGGAGTCGTGACGGCTCGCGCACGCGGTAGATGCGGTGGCGGAAGACGACGTTCTCCAGCCGCAGGAGGTCGGTCCGGCTTTCCAGCGCGGGGATGGGGTTGGAGATCACGACCCACTTCACGGCGTACTGCTGCAGGTACTGCCGGAGCTGCTCGGGCCCGGGCATCTCGGTCCCGGGAAACCGGCGGAAGAGGTTGGCGTCGCTGTGGGCGAGGTTGATCTCCTTGAACCCGCCGATGACCTGCGCCTTCGTGGCCCACGCCAGGTGCTCGCCCAGCATCCACCACTCGACCAGCCAGCGGCCGGACCCGTCGTCGTGCGCATCGACGAAGGCCGCCATCGCGGGCAGATCCTCGGCCGTGCCCGGCCGGTGGCGGAAGTCGAACGGGGCGGGCCAGCGGATGGTGCCGAAGTAGATGCCGCCGTTGACGTCGGGCGGCGGCGCCGGCAGGGGGCGGGTCTGCTGCGGCAGGAGCTCGGGCACGAAGTACAGGACGTCGCGCGCGAGCCGCGGCACGGTCACGAAGAGCAGCAGTCCCACCAGCCCCCAGGCCGCCGCCGGCGGTCGCGCCGCGCGCAGGGCGCCGATGCCCCGCTCCAGGAACACCGCGGCCGGGATCACGGCCAGGTACATCGCCGGCAGGATGAAACGGTACGGCTGCACCTGCCGCAGGAAGCCGAGGTAGCCGCCGAAGTAGCTGACGAAGAGCAGGACGCCCAGCGCCGCCGCGAACGGGGCGAAGCGCCGGTCGCGCTCGCGCCGCCACCACCAGAGGCCGAGGGCCGCGCCGCCGAGCGCCAGGAAGCGGAAGCCCGACCGCACCGCGACCACGCCCGAGACGGACGGCTCGTTGAGCAGCCCGAGCCAGTCGGTGAGCACGTAGTCCACGGTGGCGTCGAGGTAGAAGCCCGAGTCGAGGATGTAGCTCCAGAAGCGCAGCGTCGGCCGCAGCCACCACAGGTTGGCCACCACCGCGCCGACCGCGACGGCCGCGACGCCGAGGTGTTCGCGCCAGCCGAGCGTCCGGACGTCGCGCAGGTAGAGGACGGCCATCGGCGGGGCGAGGAGGAAGAAGGAGTAGGGGTGCAGGTTGAGCAGCAGGGAGAGCAGCGCCAGGACGGCCAGGAGCCACCAGGGATCGCGGGTCGCGCGCCAGCGCCAGAAGGCCGCCAGCGGCAGCAGCCACAGGTAGGCGGCGAAGCCCCAGCAGATCATCCCGACCCAGGCGCACCAGTGGGCGAGCGCGTCGAAGAACCAGCACGCGGAGCCGAGCGCGGCAGCGGCGACGGCGGTCCAGGGGCGGACGTCGAAGAGGCGCGCGGAGGCGTAGAACACGAGCGGCACGAGGAACGCGGCGAGCCAGAGGAAGAGGTTGAACGCAATCGGCCGCGGGACGCCGAGCGACTCCAGGCCGATCGTCCAGGCCTCCCAGGCCTTGTTGTCGGCATCGAAGATGACGCCGGAGATCTGTCCGGCGAGCTGCTGCGGGTTGTAGGCCCAGGTGCGGCCGGACTGCCCGTAGGCTTCCGCCGCCGCGTGCACCTGTCCGTAGTGCGTCTCCCAGTCGAATCCCGGCAGCGGGCGGGTCGAGAGGATCACGGCGGGCGGGTCGAAGTACAGCGCCAGGCCGACGTGTGCGGCGACGACGGCGAGGAGGCCGAGCAGGGGCGCGGCGCGACGCAGGGGGGCCGGGCGCGCGTCCTGCGGCGCCTGGTCCCGCGTGCCGGACGACCCCGGCCCGGCCGCCGCCTCGCCGCTCATCTGCCGCGCGTCCCGTGTCGCCGGATCGCCGTTCCGCCGCCGAGCATCGGGCGGCATCGTCCCTGCCCGGTGGTGGGTTGTCAAGGTTCGCGCCACCTGTGCTAGTGTGCGCGGCCGTGAGCGAATCCGGGGAAACGGGAGCATCCGCGCCGCCGGCCGAGCCGCCGGCGCCGGACGTGGGACGCGCCGCGGGGGTTTCCGACCTGTCCCTGGGTCTGGGCATCGCCCTGTTCAGCCTGGTGCTGCTGGCCTACGAGGTGGTGCAGATCCGGGTCTTCGCGTACTCGGTCAACCCGGCCTTCGTCTGGTCCGTCATCGCCATCACGATGCTCGGCTTCGGCATCGCCGGGGCCGTGCTCAGCCTGTCGGCGCGGCTGCGCCGGGCGCCGTTGGGGTACGTCCTGGCGGCCGGCTGCGTCGGATTCGGCCTCACGGGCCTGGCGGCCAACGTGCTGTTCGCGCGCACCTCGCACCTCATGCACTTCGAGTCGAGCCTGGCGAGCACCTTCACGTTCGCGACGATCGCGGTCGTCGTCCTCGCCACCCTGCCCTACGCCTGCGGCGGGTTCGTGGTCGGCTCGATCCTGAGCCGTCGCAGCGAAGCGGTCGGGCGGCTCTACGCGTTCAACCTGGTGGGCAGCGCCGCAGGCTGCTTCGCCGTGAATTTCCTGTTGCGGCCGCTGGGGGCCGAGCGGCTGGTCCTGCTGCTGCTGGCGGTGGGCGCGGCGAGCGCGGGGCTGTTCGTGGAGTCTTCCCGGCGGGCCTTGCGGTGGGGGGTGCTGGGCGCCGGGGTGCTGCTGGCGCTGGCCGCGCTTGGGGGGCCGTCGCTGCTCCCGTTCCAGCCGGACGCGAAGGACGGGCTGGTGCGGACGGCGGAGATCTACCGCGAGCACGGGGGCGGGGAGCCGATCCGGGAGTGGGAGGCGTGGGATCCGATCGGGAAGATCGACATCACGTCTTGGCGCGGGCAGAGCATCTGGACGCCGGACCCGCTCCCGTTCAAGGGCTACACGCAGGACGGGGGCGCGTCGTCGGTGCTGGTGGGGCTGGGGGCGGGGCACGCGGCGCGGATGAAGCTGTTCGACGACACGGTGTACGGCGTGGCGCACCAGCTTCGACCGGGGGCGGACACGCTGGTGATCGGGCTGGGCGGCGGTCCGGACATCCAGTCCGCGCTGCAGCACGGCGCGCGCAGCGTGGTCGGCGTGGAGATCAACCGCTCGGCGGCCGAGGCGGTGCGGGGACCGTTCTCGAAGTTCGTCGGCGACGCCTACAACAAACCGAACGTGCAGATCCTGGTGCAGGACGGCCGGAGCTATGCCCGGGCGACGAGCCGTCGTTTCGACGTGATGCAGATGTCGGGGACCGACACCCTGACGGTGCAGTCGTCGGGTTCGTTCGTGATGGCGGAGTCGTACCTCTACACGGTGGAGGCGTTCGAGGACTACCTGCGGCTGCTCCGGCCGGACGGGATGCTGGCGATCGTCCGGTTCGGGGCGGAGCCGTACCGGCTGGGCGCGATCGCGACGACGGCGCTGCGCCACCTGGGCGTGGCGCGGCCGGACCTGTGCGTCGTCGTCCTGAGCCAGGCGCGGATGAAGCTCAGCCTGGTGAAGAAGGTGCCGTTCGCACCGGGCGAGCTGGACGCGATCGATCGCATCGTGATGCGCAGCGCCTCGTCCAACGAGGGCATCGCGTTCCCGCCGTACGACATCTACGGGCTGCGGTTCGGCGATCCGCTGGTCCGGCTCTACGCGCCGGACCGGCCGGGCAACGAGCCGGAGATGAACCGTCTCTTCGGGGCGATCCGGGACCGCCAGGATCCGGGGTTGCGCGTCGTGCCCACGGACGACCGCCCGTTCTACTTCGCGGTCGACCTCGTCAACTACTTCACGGGCGGGCCGGTGAACCCCGCCGCCGGGGCGCAGGTCGGGGCGTACATGCGCTTCATGGGCATCCTGGTCGCCGTCGCGGTGGTGCTCATCGTGGTCCCGCTGCTGGCGTTCCGCGCGCGCCGGCTGCGGTCGCGGGGTGCGCTGCCGGCGCTGGCCTATTTCTTCCTCATCGGCGTCTGTTTCATGCTGCTCGAGGTCGGGTTGCTGCAGAAATCGGTCTTGATCGTCGAGCATCCGGCGTATTCGGTGTCGATCGTGCTGGCCTCGCTGCTGCTGTCGAGCGCGCTGGGGAGCTGGCTGTCGTCGCGCGTGCGGCTGTCGCCGCGGGCGATCGTCGGTCTGGCGGCCGCGGTGATCGGGGTGGTCGGCGGCGCCTACGTGCTGGTGCTGACCCCGCTGTTCGACGCGCTCCTGGCCTGGCCGTTCGCGTTGCGCATGGCCGCGGTCGTGGTGATCGTCGCGCCGCTGGGCACGGCGATGGGCGTGTTCTTCCCCACGGGCCTGCGGCGGCTGGGCGAAGGGGGCGGGCCGCTGGCGCCGTGGGCGTACGGCGTCAACGGCTTCGCGTCGGTGCTCGGCACGGTCCTCTCGATGCCGCTCGCCGTGCTCTTCGGCTTCACCACCGTCTTCGCCATTGCCGTCGGCGCCTACCTCCTCGCCGCCGTGGCGTTCCTCGGGTTTCCGCGCGAGGCCTGACCGCGCCCGTGCGCTATTCGATGTAGCCCAGGGCCCGCAGGATCGCTTCCTCGCGCCGTGCGGGCGGCCGCGGGGCGCGGTGGGCCAGCGACCACAGCGGCGCCGCGACCTCGACCAGCTTCGCCCGCCATTCGACGAACAACGGGTCCTCGGCGGCGACGGCGGAGCGTTCCGCCGGATCCGAGGAGAGCAGGTACGCCTCCCACGCGTCGTCGCGCGGCACGTGGATCAGCTTGCGCGCCGCGTTGCGGGCGCACACGGCTTCCGTGCGATCCGCGTTCCTCCCCGGGTCGGCCTGCACGTAGTGCGAGGTCTGCCCGTAGACCACGCGCTGGGGTCCGGCCGCCTCCGCCTGCGCCAGCGTCATCCCGTCCAGGCCCTCGGGAAGCGGCAGGCCGAGGCGCTCGAGGAGCATCGGCAGCACGTCGACCAGGGAGACCTGGGCGGCGACGTGTCGCGGTCCGGTCGCGTCGGGATCCAGGACGACCAGGGGCACGCGCAGCAGCGTGTCGTAGAGATCGAACGAGTGCCCGTAGTGGCCGTGCTCGCCGAACTCCTCGCCGTGGTCGGCGAGGACGACGACGATCGTCTCGCGGTCGAGTCCCTGCGCCGCGAGCAGCTCGAGCAGCCTGCCGAGCTGCTCGTCGAAGTAGCGCACCTCGCCGTCGTACAGGCTCTCGAGCCGCCGCAGCAGCGGCGGCCCGACGGCGATGCGCTCGCCTTCGCGCACCGACATCTCGCCCAGGTCGCCGCGCACGTCGACGGGGAAGCCGCCGGCGATGGCCAGCACCATGGGGCGTACGGCGGGGTTGCCGAAGATGCTCCAGGTGTCGTGGTCGACGGAGCCCGTATAGGCGGGGTCGAAGATGTCGTAGAAGGGCTCCGGCGCGACGTACGGCGCGTGCGGCTCCATGAAGTGGGCGTAGACGAAGAAGCGTTCCTCGCGGTGCCGCACGATCCAGTCGGCGGCCTGGTCCATCACCCGGCCTGCGTTGGCGAACAGCGCCTCGCCGTGGTCCTCGAAGCCGTCGATGAATCCGTGGTCCCGGCCGAGCAGCGGATTGGAGGTGAATCCGGCCGTGCTGTAGCCGGCCGCCCGCAGTCGATCGGCCCAAGTCTGCCAGCTCGCCGGCAACAGCGAGCGTTCGGGATGGATCACGCGATGGCGCACGGGGTAGACGCCGGTGAACAGCGAGGCCACCGAGGGGAGGGTCCAGGACGCGGCGGCCGACGCCTGGTCGAAGATCAGGCCCCGCCGGGCCGCGGCGGCGTCGAGATGCGGAGTGGTGTCGCGTCCGTACCCGTACAACCCCACGTGGTCGGCGCGCAGGGAATCCGCGAGCAGCACGACGACGTTGCGCCCGCCGTCGCCCCGCGCGCGCCGCGGCACCGGTTTCCGCGTCACGACCTCGAGCTGCGTGAATCCCGGCGTGGCCCACTCCGGCGGCAGGTCGCTGGCGGAAACCAGCTCCAGCTCGATCGGTCCCGCGGCGGCGAGGCCGAGCGGCAGCATGCCGGAGGTCTCGCGCGGCCACGGTCCCACCGCCCCGGGCTCGATGGCCAGCGCCCGGGCCCCCGCCGTCGTCCAGGTCTCCTCGCCCGCGCCGCCGGCGACCCGGGTGCGCACGGTGAACCCGACCGTGCCGGCCCGTCCCGCGCCGTCCGCCGGCCAATGCGGCAGCACGTGGAAGCGGAAGCGCAGGGCATCGGCCGGACCCGCCTCGAGGCGGTAGCGCAGCGACGAGCCCTGGGGCACGACGACCGCCGGGCGGAGGGCCATCTCGGCCACGAGCCCGACCTTGATCTCGTGCGGCGCGTTGCCCTGCCCGTTCGCCAGGCGCGACGCCTGCGGGAACAGCTCGAGCAGGTCCTGCCGCGACGTCTCGGCGGCGACCGTCGTGCGGTCCCCGGGCGGCTCCCGGTGTTCGGAGACGATCGCGGGCCACGACCAGTCCGCGATCAGCCCTTCGCGCCCGCCGCCGGCCGACAGGACGAGGTCGCAGCGCGCGCCGGGCTGCGCGGGTTCCGGCAGCGCCACGTCCGCCTCCGCCCACTCGTTCGTCCCCGGATCCCGCGCGTCCACGGTCGCGGCGAACAGGCGTTCCAGGCCGGCGCCGCGGTCGATCTCGACGCGGAACTCGATCGGCGCCGCCTCGCCCTTGGTCCGGATCGTGATGCCGTAGCCGAACGTGAGCCGCGCCCCGGGCGGCAGCGGCACGCTGCGGAACCGGAGCCGCAAGGGAGGCGTGAACATCAGCGCCTCGCGCTGGTCGTCCCGCAGCACCGGGAACCCCTTCTCCACGTGGCCCGGGACCCCCTCGTACACGACGTCGGCCAGCCGCGTGAACAGCTCGAGCCGTCCCGTGAACGGCTCGGATTCGCCGACCTCCGCGATCTGCCCGTCGGACCAGGCGACGACCTGCGCGGCGCCGGACGCGGCTGCGCCGCCGGACGAGGACTTGCGGGAGCAGCCGGAGGCGAGCGCCAGGAGCAGCAGCGCGGCCGGGACGCCTGGGCGCCATGAGAAGCACGACCCGTTGAACAAGAACCCCTCCTCCTCGCCGCCGGTCTACCCGGCTACGACTTGCGGTTCAACCCCGCCGTCGGACAGACGTCGACGCAGCGCATGCAGCCGGCGCAGTTCCCGGGCAGCGGGTCGCCCTGGAACGTGGACAGCACCGCGCGCGGGCCGCGATGCGCGAACTCGAGCAGCGGGTCGTCCGGGCGCACGCGGCGGCACTCCACGATGCACCGCTTGCACCA
This sequence comes from Deltaproteobacteria bacterium, assembly GCA_016218765.1. Classification (GTDB taxonomy): domain Bacteria; phylum Myxococcota_A; class Polyangia; order DRWM01; family JAAZOP01; genus JAAZOP01. The sequence goes on from JACRCZ010000056.1 coordinate 71,580, forward strand.
CACGCACTTGTCCGGCTCCAGGCGGATCGCGGAGTGGCGCTCGTCCGCCGGCGTCGCGATCGGCCGCAGCGGGAAGCGCTTCGACCGCAGCGGCCACTTCTCGCGCTTCGCGATCCGGATCAGCTCGCACGTCTTGAGCGCCGCGCAACCGTGGCACGTCGGCGCGTGCGCCCCGAGGATCAGCTCGAAGCCCGTGCGCCGCAGCGCGGCCAGCTCGGGCGTCGCCACCCGCACGACCATCCCGTCCTTCGGTCGCACCGCACAGCTCAGGACCGGCTCCGCCCGACCCTCGAGCGCCACGAAGCACAGCCGGCAGTTGCCGTCCGGGAACTCGTCGCGGATGGCGCAGAGGTTGGGGATGTGGATCCCGGCGTCCAGCGCCGCCCACAGCAGCGGCTGCCCGGTGTCGGCGGGCACCTCGCGGCCATCGATGCGGATCGTCACGCGCGCCATCAGGAGCAGCTCCGTTCCGGCGGGGTGCCGGGCTCGGCCGGGGAGGAGATGACGACGGCGTCGTACTCGGCCGGACAGACGCGGGCGCACGAGCGGCACTTCACGCACAGGGCCGGGTCGATGACCTTCTTGCGCGTCCTGGGATCGGTGGTGATCGCCTCGGTCGGGCAGCTCCCGACGCAGGCGTCGCACCCGCGGGCGCACTTCGTGAGGTCGATGCGGTAGCTGATGAGCGGCCGGCAGACCTTGGCCCGGCACCGCTTTTCCAGGATGTGCTCCTCGTACTCCTCGCGGAAGTGCCGCAGCGTCGTCAGCACGGGTCGCGGCGCGGTCTTCCCCAGGTTGCAGGCCGAGCCTTCGGCCACGGACTTGGCCAGGTCCTCCAGCTCGCGCAGGTCGCCGGGGATCCCGGCGCCGCAGGTGATGCGCGTCAGCAGCTCGAGCAGCCGGTGCGTCCCTTCGCGGCAGAAGGTGCACTTGCCGCACGACTCGCCGCGGGCGAACTCCATGAAGTAGCGCGCGGACTCGACCAGGCAGTCGTCCTCGTCGAGGACGACGAGTCCGCCCGAGCCCATCATCGCGCCGGCGCCGGCGAGGGAGTCGAAATCGACGGGCGTGTCCAGCGCGGAGGCCGGCAGGCAGCCGCCGGAGGGCCCGCCGATCTGCACCGCGCGCAGCGCCTTCCCCCCCGGCACCCCGCCCCCCAGCTCGTGGACGACGCGGCGCAGCGTCGTCCCCATCGGCACCTCGATCAGGCCGGGGTTGACGATCTTCCCGGCGAGCGCGAACACGGCGGTTCCCTTGCTTCGCGCGGTGCCGACGGCCGCGAACTCCCCGGCTCCGCGCTCGAGGATCCTCGCGGTCGCCGCCAGCGTCTTGACGTTGTTCAGCACGGTCGGGCGGCTCCACAGCCCCTGCTCGGTCGAATGCGGCGGCCGGACGCGGGGGTAGCCGCGCCGGCCCTCGAGCGAGGCCATGAGCGCGCTCGACTCCCCGCAGACGAACGCGCCCGCCCCCTGGCAGATCTCCACGTCGAAGGGAATCGCCGTGCCCATCATCCCGTCGCCCAGGACGCCCGCCGCCCTCGCGTTCCGGACCGCCTCGGTCATCGTCCGCACGGCCAGCGGATACTCGGCGCGGACATAGACGTAGCCGCGGCGCGCGCCGACCGCGTGCCCGACGATCGCCATGCCTTCGAGGATCGCGTGCGGGTCGCTTTCCATGAGCGTGCGATCCATGAACGCGCCGGGATCCCCTTCGTCACCGTTCGCGATCACGTACCGCTCGTCCCCCGGCGCCTTGCGGCACTCCTCCCACTTCCGCGCCGCGCCGAACCCGCCGCCGCCCAGTCCGCGCAAACCGGCGCGCCGCACCTCGGCGATCACGTCGTCGGGCGGCACGGTCAGGGCTTTGGCCAGGCCCGCGTAGCCGTCGTGCCGCACGTACTGCTCCACGTCGGCGGGCACGATGCGTCCCGCGCGCCGGAGCAGCCAGCGCCGTTCGCCCGCGTAGCGCGGCAGGTCGTCCATCACCGGCAGCAGCTCGTTCGGCTCCAGCGCTCCCAGCACCAGCTCGAACGGCGGCTCCTCCCCCGCGAGAAGTCGCGTCGCGATCGACTCCGCCGACGCCGCACTCAGGTGCCCGAAGACCAGCGGCGGCCACGCCGGATGCCGCACGATCGCCAGCGGCTCCGCGTAGCAGTGGCCCAGGCACCCGACCTCGAGCACGTGCCAAGGGGGAGTCGGGGGGGGAGTCGTGAGTCGTGAGTCGTGAGTCGTGAGTGCGGGCACGGACGAGCCGGCGACGCGGCGGAAGGCCTCAAGGACCTTGTCGGCACCGGCGGCCTTGCCGCAGGTCGCCGTTCCGACCCAGACGGTCGGCGTGGTCCCGTCCCAGAGGGCGCCCCACGCGGCGTCGGCGCGGGCGCGGAGGGCGGCGAGGTAGGAGAGGGGACCGGTCGCGGGCACTGGCTCGTGGCTGGCGCCGCCCTGAGCTGGTCGAAGGGTCGCTGGTGGCTGGTGGTCGGGGGCGGGCCCGCCCCGGACGGCGGTCGACGGTCGGCTTCGCCCTGAGCCTGTCGAAGGGCGGTCGACCGTCGCGGGTGCGGTCGGACCGGCTCCGAGCCCCGTCGTCGGTCCCCGGCCGTCCTTCGCTTCCAACTCCGCCTTGAGGATGATCCCCTGGACGGTGGTGGGGTCGGCCTTGGCGTGGATCGCCTGTCCGTCGAGGACGACGGGGGCGAGGGTGCAGCAGCCGACGCAGGCGACGCGGTCGAGGGAGAACTCGCGATCCGTGGTCGTCTGTCCCGAATCGATGCCCAGGCGGCGGCGCCACTCGTCGAGGAGGATCTCCGAGCCCTTGAGATGGCAGGCGGTGCCGCAGCAGACGCGGACGGCGTGGCGTCCCGGCGGGTGGAAGCGGAACTGGTCGAAGAAGGTCGCGACGCCCCACACTCGCGCGGCCTCAACGCCCGACTCCTGCGCGATGCGCAGCATCGCCTCGCGCGACAGGTAACCCCCCGCGCGCTGCGCCTCCTGCAGCGCGGCGATCAGCCGCCCCGTGCGATGGGAAGGGGACTCACGACTCACGACTGATGACTCACGACTCGTTTCTCACCGCTACCCCAGGTGCTTGCGCCACTCCGGCGCCCAGTAGGCGAGGATGAAATCGGCGCCGGCGCGGCGCAGGGCCACAGCCGCCTCGCGGATCAGGCCGGAAAGATCGCCGTAGCCCTTCTCGGCGGCGGCGTGGAGCATCGCGTACTCGCCGCTCACGTGGTACGCGGCGATCGGCAGCAGGGTCCGCTCGCGCAGGCGCTGGATAATGTCGAGGTAGAACATGGCGGGTTTGACCATGAGCATGTCCGCGCCCTCTTCCTCGTCGAGGAGCGACTCGCGGAGCGCCTGGTTCACGTCGTCGTACGGCGCCTGGTAGCCGCGGCGGTCGCCGAAGGCGGGCGCGGAGTTGGCGGCCTCGCGGAAGGGTCCGTAGAGGGCCGAGGCGAACTTCGTGGAGTAGCTGAGGATCAGGGTGTTCTTGAATTCCGCGGCGTCGAGCGCCCCGCGGATGGCGCGCACCTGGCCGTCCATCATCGCGGACGGCGCGACGACGTGGGCGCCGGCGCCGGCGTGGGAGACGGCCATGCGGCCGAGGGCCTCGATGGAGAGGTCGTTGTCCAGCTCGCGGCCCTTGAGGATCCCGCAGTGCCCGTGGTCGGTGTATTCGCAGAGGCAGACGTCGGTGAAGCGCACCAGGTCCGGGTACGCCTTGGCGGTGACGCGGAGGGCCTGCTGGACGAGGCCGTCGTCGCGGCAGGCGCCCGTGCCGCCCGGGTCCTTGTCCTCGGGAACGCCGAAGAACAGGACGCCGCCCACGCCGGCTTCCGCGGCCGGAAGCAGCTCCTGCTCCAGCATGTCGATGCTCACCCGGGCCTGTCCGGCGAGGCTGGCGATCGGCTCGCGCCGTTTCGCGCCGTCGATCAGGAAGACCGGGTAGATGAGCCGGGCCGGGGGCACCGCGGGCGCCGCGAGCATGCGGCGCAAGGACGGGGTCGAGCGCAGCCGCCGCATCCTGGTTTCGGGGAATCCCATCGTCGTCCTCCCGCGCGGGCCTCCCGCTCCCTCTCCATCCGTCGAGGGCGGCCGCGCAACGCCGGAGAACATAGTACAAGTCGGGCCGGGTGCGTAGGGGGCGGGGACGGGACGGGCTACAGCAGGATGACCGTGCGGAGCTGGAACCCGGTCATGTCGGAGTAGGTGTAGGGCCGGCTGCCGACCGAGAAGGTCTCGACCTCGTAGGTCGTCGGGTTGATCTTCGCCGCGTGGCTGCTTTCCTCCGCCACGGCCCAGACGTTGTGCTGGAAGTCGATCGCCACCCCGACCACCGAGCTGCCCACGCCCGGCACGTCGTGCACCAGCTCCACCGTGTCCTCGCTGATCTGGAGCACGTTCCCGCCCGTGTTGGCGACCCAGACGGACCCCAGGCCGTCCACCGCGAGGCCGCGGAAGAAGTTCGTCATGCCCGGTGCCGTGTAGGTGGTGTTCGTGGCCGTCGCCGGGTCATGCCGGTTGACGCAGCTCCCCGTCAACGTCCGGCCCGACGTCCAGATGCGTCCCTGGGCATCGGCGGTGATGCCGTAGCCGCAGGGCACCGTGACGTAGCTCGTGTCGAGCGCCGACGTGTTCACCCGCGCAAGCTGGCACATGCCGATCGTGCACATCGCGCCGACGACCCAGAAGTTCCCGCGACCGTCAATGACACCGCCGTACGGCGAGTTCGTCACGCGCGTCTGCTCGAGGATCGCGCCGTCGTCGCCGTCGAGCTTGAACACCTGGTTGCTGGTCAGCGCACCGATCCAGACGAAGCCGCCCTCGCCCGTCTCCGCGTTCTCCGTACCGTCCCACGCCGTCGCCCGCGCGCCGATCGCGCTGCCCCCGGAGAGGGGCGAATTCCAGAGCATGCACTCGTCCTCGCCCCAGGGCTTGACGTCGGTCGGTCCGGTCGAGGTCTGGATCGTGCCGTCGCCGTTGCGGTCGATGCAGTCCTCCAGGAGGCCGGCGAACTTGGTCACCGAGGACGGTCCACCGGAAACCTCGCGGTTGGTCACGACCATGTCGCCGTGGAGGTTGACCGAGGTGCGCGAGGGGTCGCCGCCCGTCGTCTGCGGGCTGGTCCAGTACCGCCCGACCTCCACGCCGTCCAGCGTGCACAGCTTGGAGAGCTTGCCCTCGCCGGTGTCCGCGATCCAGATGTAGGAGTACTCGCCCGTCTCCTCGCAGCGGCTGCCCCATCCGCCGCCCTCCTCCGCGGCAGCGTCCTCCGCTCCGCCGCCGTCGTCGCGCGGCACGTCGGCGTCCGCGTCCGCGTCGGCTCCGGGGTGCCCGGAGCACTGGCAGGACCCGCCCACGCACGCGCCGCCGAGGTATCCGGTACCGAGGCACTGCGACGTGCACGCCGCGGGCTCGCACACCGCACCGCCGTCGTCGCCACACGCCGCCAGCGGCAGCATCGCCAAGCCTAGGCACGCCAGTTGCTTGATCATCGCGATCCTCCCTCTCCGACCCCACGGGAGTGTACGAGGGGGACGCGGCGCGTCAAGTACTTGGTTCGCGGTTCTTGGTTCTCGGTTTTCGGCCCGGACCCAGACCGCCGGCCGACGACGAGGACGATGAGACGCCTGGCGTCTGAACACCCCACGACCGGGGTGCTGACTCCCCATTTCCGGCCGACCGACCGGCCGAAAACGTGGTAATTCCCGGGAACGAAGGGCCGTTCCGCACGGCACGGAGCATGCACCGCACGCGCGCGCGGATCGGGGAGCCGCAGGAGGAACACGATGAAGAACTCGCGAGGCATGCTGTTGGGGTCGCTGGTCCTGTTCGCCGCCGGGTCCGGCTGCATCGCGGCCGGCGACGCGGGGGACGAGGACAACCCGTTCCTCCAGGACATGAGCAACGACGGCAAGGAGGACACGGGGTACGTCAACCCGGACGGCATCGAGGTCGAGGTCGACCTGGAGGGCGACGTCGAGGCGTCGAGCTGGCGGATCTGGGACGCGCCGGCCGAGGTCGGGCAGTTCGCGGTGACGTACCTGCGCAAGCGCGGCGAGTTCTACGTGGAGAGCCTGGCCGAGGACGCGACGTCCGACCGCCGGGTCGAGTGGCAGGTCGACGGGACGTGGCTGACGGCCGCGGCGGCGCGCGAGCGGGGGACGGCCGGGATGCGCCACTTCCGGATCCGCGGCGTCAACGCCGTCCTCCTGCACTCCGCCTCGCGCGGCGTCGCCGTGGGCTCCGCCTTCACGGCCAAGGTCCCGCTCAAGCCCTACGACGTCATGACCGACGCGGGCGACCGCTGCGCCGAGCCCGACGACCACATGGGACTCTCCTCCTCGATCTACTGGTACCTCTGGGACCCGGACCGCAGCGGCTGCGACATCGCGAAGCAGGACCTGCGCGTCACGGTCTCGCGGATGTTCGACGCCAGCCGCACGACCTACCCCGAGTACGACCGCCTCGTCGCCGACGGCCAGATCACCTTCGTCGTGCTCTTCGGCTCGATCGACGACGACCTCACCGACAACGACCCGGGCGTGCGCAACATGAACCGCATGATCCGCAACCTGACCTCGGGCGGCTACGCCGAGGTCTCCCCCCGCCCCGCCGTCGGGCGCCGCTTCATCAAGCGCGTCGCCGGCATCGACGTCGTGGCCGACCTCTACTCGCCGTACGAGTTCTCCGGCCTGGGCGACATGGCCCACTTCTCCAACTTCCAGAAGGCGCTCTCCGAGCACGAGATCGTGGCCTACGACGGCCACAGCATGCTGGGCGCCAGCGACTTCTGGTCGCGCCCGACCTACCCCGGGTTCTACCAGATCTACCTCTACGGCGGCTGCCTGGGCTACGAGTACTACGTCCGCCCGATCCTGGCCGGCAAGGGCGGCTGGGAGAACGTCGACATCATGTCCAGCGTGGTCGAGGTTTCGGCCGACGCGAACGCGTACGCCGCCCCGTTCCTGGCCAAGGTCGTCTGGGCCCTGGAGAACGGCTACAAGGCCTCGTGGAAGGATCTGCTGACCGTCGTCCGCCGCAACGTCGGCGACTCCACCTTCGGCGCCAGCGGCGTCCGCGACAACTGCTTCTCCCCCGACGGCTCGCTCTGCACGACCGAGCCGCCGCCCCCGACCGGCGACACGCGCACCTACGAGAACGCGACGCCGGCCGCGATCCCCGACGACGCTCCGGCCGGCATCACGTCCACCATCGTCGTGCCCGACGCGCTCACCCCCGCCGCCGTGACGGTGGACATCGACCTGGTGCACACGTGGATCGGCGACCTGCGCGTGACCGTGGTCCACGACGGCGTCGAGGCCGTGCTGTGGGACAACACGGGCGACTCGGACGACAACATCGTCCGGAGCTTCCCGCTCGCCGCCTTCGCCGGCCGCCCCGCCGCCGGCGAGTGGACGCTCAAGGTCGTCGACTCCGCGGCGCGGGACGTCGGCACGCTGAACCGCTGGGCCGTCAAGCTCGACCTGTAGCCCGCCCGGCCGCGCCCGGGATCTCCTCCTCCTCGGTAATCACCCGATCGACCGGCAAGTCGCAATCGTCGCAGGGCACCTCCTCGACGACCTGCAGCGCGAAGGCCAAGGCGATACGCGGCGCAGGACACGCGGCGAGGAAACGGTCGTAGAAACCGCCGCCGTAGCCCAGCCGCCGGCCGGTTCGATCGAAGGCGACGCCGGGCACGATCACCAGGTCGATCTCGCCGGGCCCGACGCGCGGGCAGGAGACCGCGGGCTCCAGGATGCCCTTGAACCCCGGCGCGAGGTCGTCGAGGGCCGAGACGACCGCGTGCTCCATCGTCCACGTCTCGCGAAGCACCACGGGCAGCACTGGCCGCCGGCCCGTCTCCAGGAGCCTCCGCACGATGCGCAGCGTGTCCACCTCGGAGCCGAAGCCCGCGAACAGGTGCACGGTGCGCGCACGCTGCAGCTCGGGCCGGGCCATGAGCCGGCTCGCGATGGCCTCGGACCAGGCATCCCGCGACGCGGCGTCGACGGCGTCGCGGGCACGGATCACCCGTCGCCGGAGCGCCCGCTTCGCCTCGCGAAGGTCGGCCGGGTCGTGCGGGTCCGGGCTGCGCATCGCCGGGGAGCATCGTCCCGGAGAAACCCCGCCGTCAATCGGCTGGACGTGTTGCGGACCCGTTTCCGAGCCTTAGTGTGCGAGCATGGGCGCCGACCAACCGGTGGGCCGCCTGATCGGATTCGTCGCCGTGGAAGGGAACTGCCGGGGCGTGCCTCCGGACGGGATCCCGCCGCGCCGCCTTGCCGGGCCGACCCCGACGGGGAGCGTGGACAGCAGGAAAGGGGTTTGGCCATGAACGGACGACACCTGATCGCCCTTGTCGCCGGGACGCTGGTGCTGGCCTGTGTTGCCTCCAATCCGAACGCGGGGAGCGTGACGCCGCGGGTGGCCGCGGCGGGCGCGTCGAAGGTCGTGGCGACGACCGCGACGGCCCCGTCCGAGCCGCCCGTGCCTGCCGGCGCGGCGCCGCTGGTCGACCGCGCGCGGCAGAACCTGCAGGCGCGGCGGATGGTGGCGCACCCGGGCGAGATTCGCGTGCTGTCGGTCCAGGCGGTCGACTGGCCGGACGCGGGCCTGGACTGCCCCGATCCGGAAGCCCGAGTCCGGCCGGCGACCACGCCCGGCTACCGGATCGACCTGGAAGCTGCGGGGCGGAGGTTCGAGTACCACACCGACACGGCGTACTCGATCGTGCTCTGCTCGGAGGGCCAACCGGCGCGGGTGCGGCGATAGCCGCTCACCGCGATCCGCCCGGGAGGCGGGATTCCGGCGGGGATTCGCGCACGGCCACCGCCGGCGAGCGGATCGCGAGGTCCGCGCGGAGGAGGAGCAGGGCGAAGACCAGGTTACCGGCGCCGGTGAGCGGGAACAGCACGCGTGCTGCGAGCGTGACGTCGCCGGCCAGCAGCGAGCAGGTCGTGTCGGTGAAGACGTCGGAAAGCCGCACGCCGGCCACGACGGCGAGCCACCAGGCTTCGCGCCGCCAGCGCAGCAGCGCCATGAGCTGCACGAGGAAGAACGCCGTCCAGTTCGCCGCGCAGCGCGGCAGCAGCGCCTGCGGGTCCACGTAGCCGGCCCCGTGCCACACCCGGAACCACAGCTCGGGCATCGTCCAGGCCCACACGGAGAGCACCAGGTCGAGGACCGCGAGGAACGCGAGCATGCTGGTGACCGGGATCTTCGTCGGCATCAACCGCGACTCGTTCATGCGAACGCACGATAGGACCCGCCCCGCGGTGGCGCAACGTCCGCGGCGCGGCAGGACGACGTGCGTTCACGATAACAGATTTTCGCTTGACATGATGGACGCGTTCGCTATGCTGAACATCGCCGCGCGGCGCCGCGAGACGGGGCGCCGGGCGTCACGGCCCCGGAAAGGGGCACAAGGAGGCGTGAACATGACATCCCTCGCTGTCGCCGCGACGGAGCGGCTGGTCGAAGACGGGAGAACCCCGCCGGAAGGCGCCGGGGCCGAGGACATCCTGCGCTGGACGTTCGAGCGGTTCGGCGCCGAGGCGGCGGTCTCGTCCAGCTTCGGCGCGGAGGACGTGGTCGTCATCGACCTCGCCCTCCGCGTGTTCCCCGCGGCGCGGATCTTCACGTTGGACACCGGCAGGCTCCCGGAGGCGACCTTCGAGGTCGCGGAGCAGGTGCGGCGCAGGTGGAGCTGCGGCATCGAGGTGTTCGCGCCGGATGCCGCGGACGTGGAAGCCCTCGAGCGCGCCGACGGGTTCTTCTCCTTCCGCGAGTCGCTCGCGGCGCGCCATCGCTGCTGCGAGGTACGCAAGGTGCGACCCCTCGCCCGCGCTCTCGCCGGCCGCGCCGCGTGGATCACCGGCCTCCGCCGCGAGCAGAGCGTCACGCGGACCGACGTGTCCGCCGTCGAGCTCGACCGCTCCCACGGCGGAATCGTCAAGGTCAACCCGCTCGTCGCCTGGACCAACGACGACGTGTGGCGCTACGTCCGCACCCACGACCTGCCGTACAACCGCCTCCACGACCAGGGCTACCCCTCCGTCGGCTGCGCCCCCTGCACGCGGCCCGTGCATCCGGGCGAGCATCCGCGCGCCGGGCGCTGGTGGTGGGAGCTGCCCGAACACAAGGAGTGCGGCCTGCACGTGAACGGCGACGGGATCTGAACCGCCGGTCCCGCGGTTCGGGACGACGCGTCGGCCTTCTGCGGCCCGGACGTCCCGCGTCAGCGCGCACTCTCGCCGGGGGGCTCCGGGGGCTCCAGCACCTCGCGGACCTTGAAGTTGTCGGTCTTGGACGACGCGGAGGCGAACCCGCCGGCGGGGTAGCGGCCGCCGTCCCGACCGCCGTCGGACGACGGTCCCGACGACGACTTGCTCTCCGGCCCGGGCTCGGGCTCCGGGGCGAAGCCCGCCGCGGGCGCCACCCACACCTTGTACTCGGCGCCCCGGTTGGGTGTGAGGTCGTAGGGGAAGAGCTGCACGGTGATGGCGCCTTCCGCCGCGTGGTCGCGGTCCACGCCGGTGGCGTGGCCGCAGGAGCGGAGGAACCAGATGTCGCCCCGCCATTCCCAGAACGCGGCGTCGTACGCGACATCGATCACGCCGGCCGCGTTGACGTGGATCCGGCGGCACTCGATGGGATCGGACGACAGGAGCACCTTCCCCGCCGGGTCGGTGACCTGGAAGTAGTAGTCTCCTTCCGGCAGCGCCGCCGCGCCCGACGGGGCGAGCGGGCCGGGTCCGCCGTCCAGGTAGACGTCCCAGCGCGAGTCGAAGTCGACGTTGCGGTTGACGTAGCGGCCGTCCCAGGTCGTGGTGAAGATCGCCCCGCGCAGCGGCGCGTCGCGCAGCCCGAGCGCGGCCGCCGACGGGTCGTCGTCGGCCGGCATGGTGCACGCCACGAGAGCGGAAAAGAGGGCTCCGTACACGACGTCGTTGCGCAGCATGGCCTCCTCCCATTCCGGCGGCGCGCCGCTCCTGCCGGGGACCGTCCCGCTTGCGGCGGGAGTTCCGGCGGGTCGCCGGCCGCGAGCGCAGCAACGGGCGTGCCAGGAACCCGTCGCACGCCGGCGATCGGCCCCGCGTCCCCGGGCCCGTCGCCGCGCCCGCCGCGCCGGCCGGGACGTCGACAATTGACAATCACGCCTTGACGATCCGGTCGAACTTGGAAGCGCGGCGAGCGACGATTGAGGGAAAACGCCCCTATCGTCTCCCCGCGTGCGCCCAACCCAGTCCGAGCGCGGCGAGGCAGCTTGCGGCGAGGCACAGGCCGAGCGTGCGTGCGGGGGGCAGGGGGATCAGGGTCAGGGCGAAGCCGATCGCGGCCAGCACGGGGCCGGCGATCCAGGCGGTACGCCGGGCGTCCCACCACGACGCCGCGCCGCCGTGCGTCGTCCCGGCGGCGGGCAGCAGCAGGAGGGAGGCGAGCGTTCCGGCGAGCAGGACGGCGGACGCGAACGTCACCGGGAGACCCGGATCCCCCGGGAGGCCCAGCAGTCCGGCGCCGCCGAAGGCCAGCGAGGCGGCGACGAGCGGCACGATCGTGACGGGGATCGCGCGGCCCAGGCAGCGCATCGTCCCCGTCCAGCCGGTGGCGCAGGCCGCCGTACCGAGTCGCGACTCTCCGCCGTCGCCGACCAGGAACAGGAGCACCCACAGCACGAGTCCCAGCACGGCGGCGGCGAGAAAGGCGGTGGTGAGCCCGCGGATCGTCGCGGCGCGCACCGACGGCGCGGCCAGCGGCATCCCGCCGACGCGGACCGCCAGCGGGACGCCGTCGCCGGGCAAGGCGATCCCGCCGTCGCGCAGCTCCGACGACGCGGCGAGGATCTCGGCCTCCGCCCGTTCCGCGCGGTCCGGGTCGCCGGTCTCGGCCAGGGCCCAGGCCTGGACGAACGGCGGCAGCCGCGTGCGGCTCTCCCCTTCCGTCGAGACGCGCGAGAGGGCTTCCACGAGCCCCTCCGTCTCGCGCTTGAGTCCGATGTCGTCCCCGGCCGCCGGCGGGAAGACGGCGACGAGCGCCGTGCGGACGGCATCCTCGTCGACCTTCCCCGCGGCCGCGATCCGCGCGGCCAGCGCCGCGGCCTCGGCCGTGCCGACCGGCAGCGGCTCCTCGGTTTCCAGGTCCTTGACCAGCACCCAGGTCGTCCCGTCGGCGAAGTGCTCGCCGATCCGCGACCGCAGCGCCGCCTCGTCGGGACCGGCCGGCGCCGCCGTGCGGTCGAGCAGGTCGCGCAGGAGCGCGGGTGTGCGCCGGTCCGAGGCGATGTCGAGGCGCGCGAGGCGCGAGCCGAGCCGATCGACCAGCTCGGCGACCATCCTGGCCCTCGTCGGCTCGTCCGCGTCCGCGAACAGACGGTAGCGCGTCGCTCCGGGAACGGTGCCCGAGAGCACGTCCCGCACGTGCACCGCGTCGGCCACGGTCGCCCGCGGATCGATCTTCACGAGCACGGCGGCGGCGTCGTGCGAGGGCCGCACGAGCTGTCCCAGTCCCGGCTGTCCCTCGGCCAGCCAGAAGAACTTGCGCACGCCTTCGGCGCCCGGCGGCAGCTCCGACGCCCGTCCGTACGCCTTGCCCTGCGTGCGCACTGCCCCCAGGAGCGACGTCACGGACAGGACCGCCGGCTCGGCCAGCGCCGCGGATTCGAGCGCCCGCAAGGCGTCCAGCGCCTCGGGCGTCGCGATGTCGCCGTGCACGGCAGCCACGAGGGTCGCCGTGCCGTCGAAGTGCCGCAGCAGGAACTGCTCCGCCTCGTGCGGCCCGCTGCCCGGCCGGAACGCCTCGCCCGGCTCCACGGCCGCGCGCAGGCGCGGGACGCCGACGTAGGCCGCGGCGCAGGCGAGCGTGAGCACCAGGGCCAGCGCGGGCCGCGCGCGTGGCACGCCGGGGGCCGGCGCGCCGGCGGTCGCCGGTCGCGAGGCACCCGCCAGGGCCGGGAGGACGAGCGCGGCGAGGGCGAGGTTCGCCAGGCCGCCGGCCAGGAGCAGGAACGCGGCGTCGGCGGCGCCGGCGAGTAGGGCGCCCAGGGCCGCGATGGCGGTCCAGGCCGCGACGCCCTGGGCCACCGGTCCCGCGCCGCGCGCGCGCGCGGCCGCCGTGCCGTCCGCGCGGAGCACGAAGCTCGCGAGGGCGAAGGTCGAGCCGGCCGCGGCGACGAGGGCGACGAGGGCGGAGGACGCCAGGGGGCGGCCGAGGGCCGCGGCGGGGCACAGCGCGGCGGCGGCCGAGACGCCGGCGGCGGCGAGCGCGAGGACGTGCGGGACGGTCCGCTGCGGCGACACGAAGGGCACGAGCAGGAGGACGGCCGCGACGAGCAGTCCCAGGAGCGGCGCCGCGCTGGTCTGCGCCGTGGACACGGCCAGGGCGGCGCCGGGCGCCCCGTCGACGTAGATCCGGCCCCCTTCGAGCAGGCGCTGCGCCAGGTCGGCCACCTCGCGCGCCGTCTCGCGCTCCGGGCGCGCGGCCGGGTCGAGCCGCACGGGGATCAGCGCGGCCGAGCCGTCCGCGGCGACCAGGTTGCCCACGACCAGGCCGTTGGCGAGGACCTCGCGCCGCACGGCGTCGAGCCGAGCGGGGTCCTCGGGGATCGGTCGCGGCACGAGATCGGCCACCTCGGTGGTCGACGTCCCGGCCTTGATCAGCGGCACCTCGGTGAAGCAGACGACCTCGGCCACGCCGGGGACCATCGCGGCGTCGCGGGCGAACTTGCGCAGCCGGTCGAGCGAGTCCTTGGCGAAGAGGTCGTCGCGCTCGACGCCGATGAGCAGGGTGTCGAGCATGCCGAACGGGCCGGCCGCGGCCCGGAACTCCCGCACCTCGGGATCGTCCGCGGGGAGCATGGAGAGCGGGTCGTCGTCGAACCGCACGCGCAGGGCGCCGAAGGCGGCGGCGCCGAGGAGCGCGGCGCCGGCGAGCACGGCGAGGGTCGTGCGGCGGGCGGAGGGAGTCGGCATGGCAACTCCTGGTGTGGGACCGGGCGTCGCCCGGTGCTAGGCCGAGCGGTCGTTCTCGGCGGGCTGGTTCTTCGCGACGGGGCGCCAGTAGATGATGCGGGTGCAGTTCGGGCACTGCAGGACGCGCTCGCCCCGCTGGACCTCGTTGTAGATCTGCGGCGGGATCTGGAGGTGGCAGCCCTGGCAGTTGCCGCCAATCACCTCGACCATCGCCTGGGGCTTGCGCCGGCGGATCCGGTCGTACAGCGACAGCGTCTCGCGCGGGACGCGCTTCTCGATCGCGGCGCGCTGCGCCACGTGCGCCTCGCGCTCGGAGTCGAGCTGATCGATCTGGCGCTTGGTTTCCGCCTCGCGGGTCTGGAAGCCTTCCTGCAGCTCGCGGAACTGCTCCTCCTTGGCGCCGATCGACTTCTTCAGCGTCTCGACCGTTTCCAGGAGCTGGAGGATCTCCTTCTCCCGCACCTGGATCGCCCCCTTGATCATGTCAATCTCGCGCTGCGCCGCGTTGACCTCGCGCTCGTTGCGCGCCTGGGCCATCTTGCCCTTGCTCTTGGTCAGCAGCTCGTTCTGGAGCAGCACTTCCTGCTGGAGCTCCGCGAGGTACTTGTCGTCCTCGGCAAGCTGCTTGCGCTCGCGATCGATGATCCCGTAGATGCGATCCAGATGGGTCTTCAGGTCGGCCAGCTTGTCGGGCAGCTCTCGACGCTGCGTGTCGATTCGGAAAACTTCCAGGTCGATCTTCTGCAGTTCGCTCAGGTCCTCGATCGCCCTCTGCACCGGCCAACCTCCTGCCGCGCGCCCCGCCGCACCACGTCCCCCTCTTCTCAACCCGGCCGCGGCCCTCGTTCCCGACCTCGACCGCCTCCCCCTCCCGTTTCAACCCGGTGGGCCCACCTGGGATTGAACCAGGAACCGCCCGGTTATGAGCCGGGAGCTCTCACCGCTTGAGCTATGGGCCCCACGGCGAGCGCGCGCGGACTATAGATCGGTCGCCGGACAAGTTGCAACGACCGATTCGCCCTGGTAGGGATTCGACCGGAAGGAGGCCCCACGTGACCCGACTCTCCTCCGCCGCCCTGATCCTCGCGCTCCTGCCGGCCGCCGCGCCCGCCGCGCCGCTGGACATCCCGGTCTCGACCCGCACCCTGGACAACGGCCTGCGCGTCGTCGTCGCCCCCAACCACCTCATCCCCACGGTCGCCGTCACCGTGCACTACGACGTCGGCTCCGCGATCGAGCAGCCGGGGCGCACGGGCTTCGCCCACCTCTTCGAGCACATGATGTTCGAGGGGACGACGAGCGTCGGCAAGATGGAGCACTTCGCCATCGTCGCCGAGGCGGGCGGGATCTGCAACGGCTCGACGGGCCCGGATCACACGGAGTACTGGGAGTCGGTCCCGCGCAACGCCTTCGAGCTGGCCCTGTGGCTGGAAGCCGATCGCATGACCGCGCTCGACCTGTCCCCCGACAACTTCGAGAACCAGCGCGACGCGGTGATCCAGGAGCGGCAGGAGAACTACGACAACCAGGCCTACGTCCCCTCCTTCCTGCGCATCAACGAGCTGGCCTACCCCGGCTACTTCGCCTACTCGCACTCCGTGATCGGCGACCGCGCCGACCTGGAGACGATGCCGTTCGAGGACACGGTGGCCTTTTTCCGGACCCACTACGTCCCCGCCAATGCCGTGCTCGTCGTGGCCGGCGACGTCGGGCCGGACGAGGCGTTCGCGGCGGTGGAGACGTACTTCGGGCAGATCCCGGCGGGGGATCCGCCCCCGTTCGAGTTTCCCGACTACGCGCCGGCGGCCGGCGAGCGCGTCGAGTCGCTGGTCGATCCGCTCGCTCCCCTCCCCGCCTTCCACATCGCGTGGAACGTCCCGCCCTTCCGCTCGCCCGACTCCTACGCTCTCGACCTGCTCGCCACCTGGCTCACCGACGGGGAGACCGCACCGCTGTACCGCGACCTGGTGAAGGACCGCGCGCTCGTCGCGGAGCTCTCGGTCGGCCTGGACGGGCGGCGCGGGCCCGACCTGTTCTCGGTCTTCGCGGTCTGCACGCCGGGGCACGAGCCGGCCGAGGTGCGGGCGGCGGTGGACGAGTGGCTGGACCGCCTGGCGGTCGAGGGCATTCCGGAGGACGGGCTCCGGCGCGCGAAGAACCTGCGCCAGAAGCGCTTCCTGGAGGGGATCCGCACCAACCTCCGCTTGGCCAACCAGCTCGCGCGCTACCAGCTCTACTACGGCGACGCGACGCTGCTCCTGGGCGAGCTGGATCGGTGGGACGCGGTCACGACCGAGGACGTGCGGCGGGCCGTCGAGACCCGGCTCCGCCGCGACAGCCGCGCGGTGCTCGACGTGCTCCCGCCCCCTCCGCCCGCGCCGCAGCCGCCGTCCGCGCCGTGAGCGCGGTCACGGCTCCGACTACATTCCCGACGACTGTTCCAGGCAGCCCATCATCTGGTCGCACGGCAGGGCGAGGCAGTGCCGGGCCGCGTTGAGCTCGCCGAAGGTGTCGGGATCGTCGAGCGCGGCGGCGAGGCACATGCCGCCCACGCCGGACAGGAGCTCCTCCTTCATGCCGGCGATCATCTGCGCCGTCGAGGGGTCGGTGGCGGCGCCCATCGCCTCGCCCAGCAGCGTGTCCCAGCAGCGGTCCAAGGCGGCCGGGAGCTGTCCGCACAGCGCAATGGTCTCCGCGGGCAGCGTCGCGACCCGCGCGGGGTCGGGCGGCGAGCCGAACGGCCCGGTGTCGTCGGTCCCCTCGTCGTCGTCCGTCCCCGCCAGGTTCATCTCGCCCATGCACTCCCACATCCGGTCGCAGTCCTGCTCCAGGCACGCGACCATCTGTTCCTGCGCGCCCGGCGGCAGCTCGGACAGCCCCCGCCGGCACTCCTCGACGGCCGGCCCCAGGTCGTCCGCGGGAAGCTCGACGTCGACGCACTGTGCGGATCGGATCACCATCTTGGTGCACAGGTCCGCGTCACCCGGCAGCGCGACCGGTCCGTCGTCGTCCCCCTCTTCCCCGCCTTCCTCCTCCCCACCCTCGTCTTCCGTCATCAGCGCGGCGATGCATTCCATCTTCGCGCCGCAATCGGCCACGGCGTTGCAGGAGCGCAGCGCCGCCTGCCGTTCGGCCGGCCAGGCGCCGGACTCCTTGCGGCATTCCTCCAGCGCCTCGGTGGCCTCGGCGGCGTCGAGCGCCTCGCCGAACTCCTCCGAGAAGCAGTTCATCATCGCGGGGATCAGGGTCGCGCACGGATCGGGATCGTCCGGGGGCGGCGGAGCGGCCGGACCGGCCGGGCCGGTCGCCGGCGCGGCGGGAGCGGCCGGTCCGATGGCCTTGAGCTCGGTCGCGAGCTGCGCCGCGCCGAGCGCGCGGTCGAACGCCGGCGCGTCCGACTCGGCCATCCGCGCGCGTCCCGTGTCGCGCATCGCCTCGAGCGCGGGAGGAGGCGAGGCGGCGGAGGGCGCGGCGGCCGTCGCGCCCGGTCGGCCTCGACCGCCGCCGAGCAGGCCTGCGAGGAGGGACCCGCCGCCGCCGACCTTGGCCGGCGCGGCGCCCGCCTCGCCGGCGGCCGTCTCCCCGGCCGCGCCGGCGTCCGCCGCAGTCGCCGTCGCCTCGGCCGGCGCCGCGGCTGCCGCGTCCGTCGCGGGTGCGGGGGGTGCCGTCGCTTCCTCCGTCTTCTTCTTGCACGCGCCTCCGGCCGCCATCGCCGCGCAAACCACGACCGCCCATTTCGTGTTCGACGCCATCGTGCCCTTCCTTCCCCTCCCCCATCCGGCACGCTACCTCCCCGGCCGCGAGGACTCAACCTCGCCCGAATTTGCGCGATTCCGCGCGGGCCGTATACTGAGCCGCGTGAGATTCGCGCCATCGTTCCTTTACCTCCCTCTCGCGTTCACCCTCCATTGCAGCATGTCGGGGGCCGCCGACGACGGGCCCGACGGCGGCCGGGACGTGTCCGACGAGGAGGCGCTGCGCTCGATCCGCTTCGTCGAGGACGGGCCGATCCGCCTCGTCTACCGCCAGTCGTTCGAGTACTCGGTTCTCGTCACCGACGCCGGCGGTCCCGTCGCGGGAGCCCGCGTCGACGTCGCGCTGCAGGACGGCCAGGACGCGTCGCTGGATGCGACGGTCCTCCTGACCGGCGCCGACGGCGCCGCCCACGGCTCGCTCGTCGCCGCGACCGTCACCGGCACGTCCCAGCTGCGCGCGGCGCTGCCGACCGGCGAGACCGCGCTGCTCGAGCTCGAGACCAGCGCTCCCACCGCCGTCCGCGTGACGCTCGACCCGCTCTACGAGGGCGAACGTCGGGTCCCCGCGTACGACGTCGAGCTGTCTCCCGGGGCGACGTGTCCGGCGGTGTACCGCGGGCCGGGCGACCCGGGCACGACGGTCACCGTGACGGTGAACGCTTCCGACCCGTCCTTCGACCTGCCGCTCGCCCTGCTCTACCTGCCCTTGGCGGTCTCGGTGGTGGGCGTGGACGGCGGCGTGTCGCTCACGTGGGGCTGCACGGACGGCGTGGCGGTCACGCCCGCGGGCGTCGCATCGCTGTCGGTGGTCCTGGCCGACCTGCCCTGGCCGCGCCCGGGCACGCACCCCACGACCACGCGGCTCCTGCTGGGACCGCAGGCCGCCGAGGTCGTGCGGGCGATCTTCTCGCCCGTCGCCGCGGCGCTCGACGGGGCAACGTCTCCCGGCGCCCTGGCCATCGACGGCATGCTGGCGGCGTTCGACGCCGATGGGAACGCCCCGGCGCGGGAGGTCCTTGCGGCCCGGCGCGCGCTCGACGGGCTCGATGCCGCGGTCGATGCGGCGATGCCCGAGTTCGCGGGCGTGCTGCGCGAGGCACGCGACGGCGCCGTCGCGTTCCTGGAGGCGGCGTGGGTCGAGGGTTCGCTCGACCTCGGCGAGGTCGACGCCGCCGGCGTCGCCGCGTCCGTGGACCGCTGGATCGGCCTGACCGACGGCACGACGGCCGTCCCGTTCGCCGGCGTTTCCGGGCCGGCGCTGGAAGCGGAGGCCCGCGCCGTCCCGAGCTCGTCCGCGCTGGAGCTGCGCCAGCACGAGATGCCGGTTTCGCTGGCGCGGATCGTCGAGCTGGCCGTCGGCGCGCGACTAGGCGATTCGGCGTCCGTCTTCACCGGAACGCTCGCCGCGCGCCTCGACGCGCTGGTCCCGTGCGAGGCCCTCGCCGGCGCACTCGCCGGCTCGCTCGACCTCCTGGCGGTCTGCGACACCGCCTGCCTGGTCCGCTCATGTGCGGCGTGGCACGACGCCCTGGTCGCGTCCGCGGACGCGGTGCTGTCCGAGGCCGCGACGGGCTACGCCTCGCTGGCGCTCAGCGCCCGCTGCGGCGTCCTGGAGCCCGACGGCGGGCTCGTCGACGCGGGGCGCTGCGACGGCGACGCGACCGCCCGCTGGAGCGGCATGGCGGGCGGGGATCTTCCCCCGGGCCCCTTCACCGTCGACCCCTCGACGCCGTGACCTCCGCCGCCGACCGCGAAACCCTCCGGCGGCGCATGGCTGCTGCCGCGAAGCTCGCCGCCCTGCGCCGGACCGAGGAGGACGGGCTGGCCGCGGCGCTGGCCCGTGCCCGCGGTGCGGCCGAGGCGGCGGGCGAGGCGCGGGCGCGTTGCGAGGAGCGGCGCGCGCGGCTGGGACTCGAGCGCCAGGAGCGGCGCGCGCGACGGCTGGGCGAGGCATCCGGGCGTCGCGCCGCGCACGCCGCGCACGCGGACGACGAGGATCGCGCGGCGCGCGAGATCCTCCGGCGCGCGGACGACGACGTGCGGCGCGCGCGGGCGGCCGCCGAGGAGGCCGCGCGGCTCGTCGAGCGCCTCCTGGGGGCGCTGGGCGCCGCGGTTGCCGCACGGCGCGCGGCGGAGGCGGTCGCGGCGCGGGGCGGGGTCGAGCTGCGGAGGCTGGATGAGGCGGCCGCCGAGGTCGAGCAGGAGGACGTCGCCGTCGCCCGCCAGCACGCCGGCCGCAGGGATCCGCGCCGCTGAGCCGCAGGACCCTCGGCGGGCCGCCGATCGCCTCCCCGGGGCGCCGCTCGACCTTCCGTGCCCCTTTCTTGCCGCGCTCCGTGCCGCGTCGTAGAACGGCCGCCATGTCTGGTCGGCTTCCAGGCGACCTGGTCGTCGGGCCCGGGCTTTCCGGCGAGCAACGGCCGCGAGCGTTCCGGCTTCCGGCGCGCCGCCTGGCCGTCGTCGCCCTCCTCGCGCTGGCCGCTTGCCGGTCGCCCGAGCCGGACCGCCGTCGCGACCAGACGCCGCCGTCCGGGCCTGCCCCAACGGAGCCGCGCCCGTCAGGGCACGACTCGACCGACGATGTCGCTGCAACGGACGCCGATGACCACGTTGGTCCCGGCCTTCCCGACGACGACGCCGGCGCGCCGGATTCCGCGCCGGACGGCGGCGAGCCGGAGGACGCGACGCAGATTCCCGCTCTGACCGTCGAGCTGGGGACGGCGCTGCAGGGACGGGTCGCCGAGCTGGCAGCGGAGGCGTTCGCAGCCGGGGAGTTCGAGGACGCCGCGGGGTTCTTCGAGCGGCTGGCGCGGGACACCCCGCGCGACGCGCCGGGCTGGTACGACGCTTCGCTCATGGCCGGGCTGGCGCGGCTGCGCGGCGGGGAGCCCGAGCCGGCGGCCGAGCGGCTGCGCCCGCTCTCGCGCGAGGACCATCCGCTGCGTCCGTTCACGCGCTTCGCGCTGGCGCAGGCCGAGCTGGCGCGGGGCGAGGCGGCCCGGGCCCTGGCGGTGCTCGACGGCGAGTGGCCCGCGCCCTACGCCGAGCAGGCCGTGCTCCTCCGCGCCGAGGCTTTGGCGGCGGAGGCCCGGCCCGGGGAGGCGGCACGGGTCCTGGAGGAGGCACGGCAGGCCGATGGCGGCGCCCGCGCCCGACTGCTCTATGCTCGCGTGCGTCTCGAGGAGATCCGCGACGCGGGGGGGGAGCCTGACGAGGCGGCGCTCGGTCGTTGTCGCGCGGCGCTGGCGGCGCTGCGGGCGCTCCGGGCCGAGCGACCGGGGACGGGCGAGGGGGAGGAGGCGGACCGGCTGTTGCGCGCGTTCGTGACGCTGCTGCCCCGGCGGGAGCGCGCCGCGTTCCTCGACCTCACGCTGGCCGACCGGATCGAGCGGGTCCGCCGGCTCGTGGCGTCGTACCGCTACGACTCCGCGCAGGAGGAGGCCGAGCGTCTCCTGACCGACGTCGGTCGCGACGACCCGCTGCGCTGCGCCGCGCTCCAGGCCGCGGCCGACGCCTGGTACCGCGCGCGGGAGTACGCGCGCGCCGCCCAGGAGCTGGGCCAGGCGCTCGACGCCTGCGGCGGGACCGACGACTGGCCGGCGGTCGCCTTCCGGGCGGCCAAGGCCCGCCTCAACCTCGACGACCGGGACGGCGCGGCGGAGCTGTTCGAGTCGGTCGAGCGTGCGGTGCCGCGCGAGGCGCTGGCCGCCGATGCGCGCCTGGCTCGCGCGGAGATCGCGCTCGATCGCGACGACGTCGAGTCCTTCACGGCGCTGGCCCGGTCGCTGGTCGAGGACTTCGCGGGCACGCCGCAGGCCGAGCAGGCGGCGTGGACGCTGGGGCTGCGCGCGCTGGCCGAGGATCGGGCGGCGGACGCGGAGCGGGAGTTCGCGGCCCTGGTACGCGCCGGCACGGCGCCGGCCGAGCCGGCGCAGGGAGGACGCAGCCGGTACTGGCACGGCGTGGCACTCGCCGCGGCGGGGCGGGGGGACGAGGCGTCGGCCGAGTGGCGCGAGGTGGTCGGGCACGACCCGCTGACGTACTACGGCCTGCTGGCCTACGGCAGGCTGCGCCTGCAGGACGAGGCCGCGGCTCGCCTGCGCCTGTCCGAGGCGCTGGCGCGGCGGCCCGCGGCGCGCCCGCTGCGCGTCGAGGTGCCGGACGTGCCGCTCACGCGCTCCGACGGGTTCAAGCGGGCGATCGCGCTCCTGCGGCTCGGCCTGTTCGACGAGGCCGACGACGAGATTGGGGCGCTGCGCGCCGGCGGGGACGTGCCGGGCGAGGCCGTCGGGGCGCTGGCCACGCTGGCCCAGCGCGTCGGCGCCTACAAGCTCGGGCGCCGCCTCGGCGGCGTCTCCCAATGGCCCCTGGGTCACGAGGCGCTGGACGCCGACTCCCTCCCGCGCTGGGCGCTGGCCTACCCGCGGGGGTACGAGTCCGCGGTCGAAAAGGCGGCGGAGGAGCAGCGGCTGCCGGCGGCGTTCCTGTTCGGGGTGATCCACGAGGAGAGCGGGTTCGAGCCGCGTGCATACTCGTCGGCCCACGCGGTCGGCCTGATGCAGCTCCTGGTGGGCACGGCGGAGCGTTTCGCGCCGCCGGCCGGCGTCACGGGAGCGATCTCGCGGCGGCGGCTGAACCGTCCGAGCGTGAACGTGGCGATCGGCGCCGCGTTCCTGCGCTTCCTCGCGGACCGTTATCCCGAGCGCATGGTGCTCCTGCCCGCGGCGTACAACGCGGGCGAGGGGCGGCTGGACCGCTGGCTGGCCGCGCACGGCGACCTCCCGCTGGATCAGTTCATCGAGGCGATTCCGTACGACTCGACGCGCGCCTACGTCATGCGCGTCGTCTCGAGCTGGGCCGTGTACGAGGCGCTCTACGCGCCTCCCGACGCCGCGGAGCTCCTTCCCGCGGTCGACCCCACGGTGACGGCGAGGCCGTAGGATATGGACCTGGGGAGGGGGAACTTTCGCGCAGAGACGCGGAGACGCAGAGGACGGATCGGCGGAAACGTCGCAGGAGGCTACCGGTCCGTGCGTTCCGGCTCACCGTCGGCCCACGCCGTCGCCGCCCGCGGCCGCGGCAGCGCGCCGGAACGGTGCGCGAGCTCGATCATCTCCTCGAGCCAAGCGAGCCGCTGGGCCGGCGTCGCCGCGAGGAAAGAGGCGAGCTGCCGGCGTTTGTGCTCCTCCCAGCCGCGCGGCCAATCCGCAAGTCTCGCGTCGGAATGATCGCAGTCCGGCGGCACCGGGCCCGTCACGGTCCTCCCCCCTTCCGGCGCACGATCTCCGCGAAATCGTACGGGTCGACGGGCGGGCGCGGCCGGAAACCGAGCCGCAGCAGGGCCTCGATGGCCCGCCGCGCCTCGGCCGGCTGCAGATCCACGACAAGGTCAATGTCCGCCGTCAGTCGCGGAAAACCGTGCAGAACGGTCGCCAAGCCGCCGACGATCACGTACCGGACGCCACCCCGGTTCAGCGCATCGACAATGGGCTCCACCAACGCCATCCCCCCGATCCTATCGCGCCCCGCCACCCGGCGAAAGGAGCACGCTTCCCTCCTCGACCTTCCATCGATTTCCGTGCCGGCGCCGACTTCTGGTACCCTCCCTCCCGACGATGGCTGCGGCGGTGGCCCAGCGAGGACAGGGGGAGAGGCCGGCACGGGCGATCCCGCTCGCCTCGTGGATCGACGACTGGGGCCGGTGGCTCTTGCGCTCCTACTTCACCGGCAGCCTCGCCTGCCTGTGCAGCTTCACCGCCATCAATTTCTTCACCGACGTCCCCGGCTCGCGGCTGATGAACGCCCTGACCGCTTCGCTGTTCGCCCCGCTCGCCTGGATCCTCACGTCGGTCGTCCTGCGCCTGCGCCGGTGGCGCCGGGGCGAGCTCTGCGTCACGCCGGTGGACGCCGTGACCGGCCCCGGCTGGCTGGGCCAGATCTCGCAGATGCGCTGGCTCATCGCCACGGTCCTGATGTTCGGTCTGTGGCCCGGCGCCTACTTCGTCGCCAACCAGCTCGCCGGATTCCGCGAGCCGGTGCAGTTCCACTTTGCCGTGGACCAGCGCATCCCGATGCGCACCGAGCTGTCCATGGTCTACGTCGGCATCTACTGGTTCTTCATCTTCCCGCTGCTCTACGGCCGCGGCCGCGAGCTGTTCTGGCCGCTCCTGCGCGCCTACGGAACGATCATGGCGATCTGCGCGGCGTGCTTCATCCTCTACCCCGTCGAGTACCCGCGCGCGCCGCTCGTCGTGCGGCACATGGGGGACTGGACGCTGGCCCTCGTCCACGGAGCCGACCCGCCGACGAACTGCTTCCCGTCCTCGCACTGCGCCGTCGCGATCTTCGCCGCGCTCGGCCTGCGCCGGATCCGGCCTTCCGCGGCGCTCCCCGGCTTCGGCGTCGCCCTGGGCATCTGCGTCGCCACCGTCCTCACCCGCCAGCACTACCTCATCGATACCGTCGCCGGCATGGCGCTCGGCATCGGCGTCTACCTCTACTTCCTCCGCCCACGCCTGGAGACGTCGCTGGCGCCGGCCGGCGCCGCGCGCGCCCCGACCGAGCGGCCGCCGGCCTGACGCCGTCCGCGCCTACCGCAGCCGCGGCACGCGGCAGACGAAGCTGTTGTCGTCGGGATCGGTCACGTCCAGCCCCCAGCACTCCGCCGACCACCGCCGGCCGGAGGCGTCGTCCTCCCCCTCGACGACCAGCGTGAACGTGTCGAGCGGCAGCGCCGGCCAGGTGAGGACGTCCGTGCAGCCCGGCGGCGCCGACTCCAGCAGGAGCTCGTCCACGACGGCACCGCCCCCGTCCTGGAGTCCGTAGCCCACACGTGCCACGCCCGCCGCCTCGCAGCCGACGAAGACGGCGTCGCCGTCCACGCGGTCGCCCCAGTACAGGAGCGCGGTCAACGGCCCGCGCGCCGTGTCGACCGCCAGCGCGAACGGCTCCAGCTCGTTCTCCCCGGGCTCGAGGGTCGCCACGTACCACGACGCGCGCGGCGCCGACGCCAGCACGAAACCGTCCCTGTCGAGCAGGCGCAGACGGAAATCGGTCTCCAGGCCGCTGCGCAGTCCCGACTCGACCCGGCCCGACCCGTCCGCGCACGGCCAGGAGAACGGCTCGCCGGCCAGGAGGCCGAGCCGCCAGTCCAGCCGCACGCGCTCCGCGCCCAGCGCCGCGCAGGACGCGGCGTCCGCCGCCGCCCCGCCCACCGTCCAGCGCACGGCGAGCGAGGCGTCCGGCCCTCCTGCCGCGGGACGCAGATCGAAGTTGCCCAGGGCATTGTCGCCGGGCGCCACGGTCCGCCGCATCCACGGCGTGAAGGCGGCCACGCGGTCGAGCGGGTCGAGCAGCTCGATCGTGAGGTCGAGCGTCGCGACGGCGAAGATGGGCCCCGTGACGGCGGCGCCGGTGGCGCAGGACCAGACGAGGTCCGGGTCGAGCCACCGGCCTTCACCCACGCGCACGACGAGCCGCGCCGCCGTCGCACCGGCGGCGGCGCAGCTCGCGGGACTTGCCGCCTCCCCCGCGATGGTCCACGTCACGGAGACCGCCGCGTCGTCGCCGCGCCACTCCGCCCCGCCCATCCCGCATCCCACGAAGGCAACAAACGACCACGAAAGGAGGCGCACCATCGGGGCGAAGATACCGCCCGCCGCGTCCGGAGCCAAGCGCCAACAGCGACCCTCTTCCTCTCGGAGCCTGCGCGGCAGGCTTGGTGGTGCAGCCGGCGCCTTCAGGCGCCGGTCGGCCGGACGGGTCGTCAAGAACCGGGGAGTCTTGCTATCCTGCGGCCCATGACTTCCACGCTGTCGCACCTGTTCCCGCTCCTGGCCCTGCTCGCCTCGGCCTGCCCCGCCCCGCCGCCCCCGCCGCCGCCGGTACCGGTTCCGCCCCAGGAGCCCGAGCGCGTCGTGCTGCTGGGCGAGGTCGGGGGCGTCGCGTTGCTCCAGCTCCACGTGGACGGATGGGACGACCTTGCCGCGGCGGACCGCATCCTCGCCTGGCGCCTCTCGCTCGCCGCCATCGCGGGCGACCCGATCGCCTACGACCAGCGCTGGGTGCGCAACCTGGAGGTCAAGACGCTGCTGGAGGGCATCGCGGCCCGCGGCGGCCGGCTGGACCCCGACGTCCGGGCACGGCTCGAGGAGTGGCTGCAGCTCTTCTGGATCCACCACGGCGTGCACGACGCGGCGACATTCGAGAAGCTGGCGCCGCCGCTCGACTTCGACGAGCTGTGGATGGCGACGCTGGACGCCTTCACCGCCGGCGAGCGTTTCGGCTTCCTGGACGAAGCCGATCTGCGGGCGGCGATCGACGGGCTGCGTCCCGCGCTCTACGACCCGGCGATCGACGGACGGCTCGTCGCATCGCCCCCGCCGGAGGAGCGGGACCTGCTGGAGGCGTCGGCGTCGAACTTCTACGGGGACGGCCTGACCCTGGCGGACCTCGAGGGGTTCCGCGAGCGCTTCCCGCTCAATTCCAGCCTGCAGCTCGACGACGAGGGCCGGCCGGTCGAGCGGGTGTGGCGCGCGGGACGCAACGAGATTCCCGCCGGCCTCTACGCGCCGCAGCTCCGGCGGGTGATCGGGCACCTCCGCGACGCCCTGCCGCTGGCGGGCGACGCGCAGCGCGCGACCCTGGAGGAGCTGATCGCGTATTTCGAGACGGGCGATCCGGCCGAGTGGCTGGACTGGGGAGGCGCGTGGGTCGCCGGCGACCCCGCCGTGGACGCGGTGCTCGGTTTCGTGGAGACGGACGAGGACCCCCGGGGGGAAAAGGGCGTCTGGGAGGGTCTGGTGACGGTCCGTGACGAGGCGCGCACGGAGCGGCTGCGGGCGCTGGCCGCGGAGGTCGACGCCTTCCTGGCGCGTGCCCCATGGCCGGCGGCACTGCCGCGGCCGGTGGTCGAGCCCCCGCCGGACGGCTCGCCCGCGCCGCGGGACGTGCCGGTCGCGGCCGAGGTGCTCACCGCGACGGGCGATGCGGCGCTGTTCACGCCCGCCGCGGTGAGCCTGCCCAACGACGCCGAGGTCCGGCGCACGGCCGGATCCAGGAGCCTGCAGCTCGTCAACGTCGATGCCGCGCTGCGCTCCGTCTTCCTGGAGCCCGCGCTGCGCGAGTTCTCGTGGGACGACGGGGAGGCGGACGAGGCGCGGCGCTGCGGCGAGGCGGCCTGGGAGGCGCTGACGGCGGTCCACGACGTCGTCGGACACGCTCCCGTGCCGGCGGCGGCGGGCGAGGACGCCACGACGGGGGTGACGCTGGCCGAGTACGCCGGGACGATGGCCGAGGCTCGGGCGGACCTGCTGGCGCTGCACTTCGCCGAGGATCCGCGGCTGGTCGAGCTGGGCTTCCTGCCCGACCGCGCCTGCGGAGAGGCCGCGTTGCGCGACTACGTGCGCGGCACGCTCCTCCTGCTGCGGTCCCTGCCCGCGGACGACCTGGCCGGGGACGGACCGCGCGCGCACCTCCTGGTCGTGCGCTACGCGGTCGAGCGCGGGGCGGTGGCGGTGGAGCGCCGCGGGGGCAAGACGTACCTGCGCCTTCCCGACATCGCCGCCTGGCACGAGGTCGTCGATGAGCTGTTGCGCGCGATCGAGCGCATCCGGACCCAGGGCGACTACGACGCCGCCCGCGCGCTCGTGGAGACCTACGGCGCCACGGCGCCGGAGGGCTGGCGCGAAGAGGCGTCGCGACGCGCGACGCTGGCCGGGATCCCCGGGCGCTTCGCGTTCGTCTGCCCGTCGCTCGAACCCGTGCGCGACGCGACCGGCGCGGTCATCGACGTCCGCCTCATCGACCCCGTCGACTTCCCCACGCTGATGATGTCCTGGAAGGCCGTGATGGAGGCTCCGCTGCCGCCCCCGCCGCCCCCCGCTCCCCCCGCGGACGAGTCGGGCGGCGTGCCGCCGGACGAGGACGCGGACGAAGGCGAGCCTCCGGCCGGGGAGTAGGAGGGGCTCTCACTCCCTGTTCATGACGTAATCGAACCAGAACTTGCGATCGCGGTCCGGGCCGATCTGATCGACGTGCACGTGCTTGATCTCGGTGTATTCCTCGAGCCCGTAGCGGGAGAGCTCGCGGCCACGGCCCGAC
This sequence comes from Deltaproteobacteria bacterium, assembly GCA_016218765.1. Taxonomy (GTDB): domain Bacteria; phylum Myxococcota_A; class Polyangia; order DRWM01; family JAAZOP01; genus JAAZOP01. The sequence continues at coordinate 99,405 of JACRCZ010000056.1, forward strand.
TGCTTGAAGCCCCCGAACGGGGCGTCGGCGTTGATCAGGTGGTAGTCGTTGATCCAGACGGTGCCGGCGCGGATGCGGCGGGCGACATCGATCGCGCCGATCGAGCTCTTCGACCAGACGGCGGCGGCGAGCCCGTAGGACGTGTCGTTGGCCAGCGCCACGGCCTCGTCGACCGTCGCGAACTTCGTGACCGCCAGGACGGGCCCGAAGATCTCCTCGCGGAAGATGCGCGTCGCCGGACCGACGTCGGAGAACACCGTGGGCTCGACGAACCAGCCGCGCGGAACGCCCTGCGGCCGGCCGCCGCCGCACAGCAGCCGCGCGCCTTCCTGGCGCGCCGAGGCGATGTAGCCTTCGACCTTCGTCCGCTGCCCCTCGCTGATCACGGGTCCCATCGTGGTCTCGAAGTCCTGCGTATCGCCGACGCGCACGAGCTTCATGCGCTCGCGCAGGCGAGCGAGGAACTCGTCGTGGATCGAGGCGTCGAGCAGCAGGCGGGTGCCGGCCTCGCAGGCCTGGCCGGCGTTGAAGAAGGCCGCGAAGATGGCGCCGTCGACGGCCATGTCGAGGTCGGCGTCGGCCAGGACGACGTTCGGGCTCTTGCCGCCGAGCTCGAGGGTCACGCGCTTGATGGTGCCGGCGGCGAGCTGCTGCACTTCGCGTCCGACCTCGGTCGAGCCGGTGAAGGAGACCTTGTCCACGCGCGGATGTTCGCACAGCGCGGTGCCCACGGGGTTCCCGGCGCCGGTCACGACGTTGACGACTCCCGGCGGGAAGCCGGCCTCCGTGACGGTCTTGGCGAACTCCAGGCAGGTGAGCGGCGAGTACGACGCCGGCTTGAGGATGACGACGTTGCCCATGGCCAGCGCGGGTGCGCTCTTCCACATCGTGAACAGCCAGGGGAAGTTCCAGGCGCAGATGCCGGCGCACACGCCGATCGGCTCGCGCAGCACGAAGTTCCACGAGACCGCCGGGAAGTCGATCCAGGGCAGCGGCTCGTAGCGCGGCACGGCGCTGGCCTTGACCATCGCGCGGAACATCTCCAGCCCGACGGGGATGTCCATGAGGGTCGTCTTGCGGATCGGGATGCCGGCCTGCCGGCACTCCAGGTCCATGAGCATCGTCTGCTTGGCGTCGAGCCGGTCGGCCAGGTCGAGCAGCCGGCGGATGCGCTCCTCCTGGGGCATGCCCGGCCAGGGGCCCTCGTCGAACGCCTTGCGCGCCGCGGCCACCGCGCGGTCGACGTCCTCGCGACCGGCGGCCGGCACTCGCGCCACGGGCTCCACCCGGCAGGGATCGATCACGTCGAACGTGCGGCCCGACGCCGCGTCGACGAACTCGCCCCCGATCAGCATGCGGTACGTTTCCATGGTCCTCCCTACATCGCTTCGAGCAGCGACCGGGCCGCGAGGAAGCGATCGGCGGTGAGCTGCATCGAGATCTCGCGCACGTCGCCCGTGCGGCCGTAGATGTCGGCGAGCGCGGGCAGGATCCACGCGGCGGCGGCCCGTGCCGCGGCGATCGTCTCCTTGTCCGCGTGGGTTTCGGCCTCCCCCACGGCCTTGGCCAGCCGCAGGCGCAGGGCGTGGTACAGCCGGTTCCGGTCGACGTGCGCGAGCGCGTGCAGGATGCGCATCGTGCGATCGCCGGGCTCGGGGCTCGCGCCGAGGGCCTCGGCGAGCGGCTGCCAGGCGAGCTCGAGCTGCGAGGCCGCCTCCGCGTACCGTTCCTCCTCGACCAGGAGGTAGGTGCGCAGCACGGCGTCGCCGGCATGGGCGGCGCCCATGCCCTGGCGGTGGAGCGCGCGCGCGACCCGTTTGCGCAGATCCGCGGGCAGCTTGGGGAACCGGTGCACCAGCACCTTCGACGCGCCGGGCACCTGACGCACCTCGAGCACGCCGAGCAGCGGCACCAGCGCCTCGCGCTCCGCCAACAGGAACGCGGAGCGGAGCGCCTCGTTCAGCCGCGGGTGCTCCATCCCGATCAGCGCCTTGACGGCGTGGACGCCGACGCCGGAGAGACCGCTGCCCGCCATGCGCAAGGTGGCCAACAGCGCCGCGTCGGTGCGCCGACTGGCGAGGGCGTCGATCATGCGGCAGGCGAGCGCCGCGTGGGCGCCGGCGGTCTGCGCGTACTGCAGCATGGCCCAGGACGCCGCGTGCTGATCCAGGTTGAGCAGCGTCTGGAACGCCTCCAGCGTCGCGTCCTCGGTCACCAGCGGCATCGACGACGGGTCGGCGATGATGTCGACGAGGGCCTGCTGCGCCTGTTCGGCGCACGGCCCGCCGCCCTCGATCGTCGAGCGCAGTTTCGAGACCTTCCCCTCCTGTTTCCAGCGTTCGACCTTCTCGGGATCCGGTCCGAAGAGCGCCACGACCCCACCCTGGACCCGCGCCCGCGACGGCCTTGCCCAGGCCGTCCGCCTGCGGGTCCGACGCGACTCTAGGCCGAAAGCGACGGGCCGCGCAACAACCACGCGACGGTCGGCGATCGCGCGGACTCTCTCCTACTCGCAGACGAGGATCTCTTCCTCGTAGCCCAGCTCGACCAGGACCCACGACTCGCCGCCGTCGAGGACGACGGCCCGGACCGGGGCGCGGCGGTCGCCGCGGCAGGCGTCGTTGCCCAGCGGCAGCTCGGCCCGGCAGGTCCAGCGCGCGCCGTCCCCTGCGGTGCACTCGGCGGCCAGCGCGTCCACACGGAAGCCGGGATCGGCCTGTGCCGCGCGGGCGAGCAGGTCCTGGAACGGCGCGAGCACCTCGTCGGCGATGCGCCGGCGCTCCGCCTCGACCCGCTCCTGGTGGCACGTTCCCACGCCGTAGAGCGGCTTGCGGCACACGTTCGACGCGAGGACGAGCAGGCCGCCGGCGGGGACGAGCTCGCGCACGGCGCGCGCCGAGCCGGAGAGCAGGGCTTCCAGCGCCCGGCGGAAGGCCGCCTCGGCCGGGGACGGCGCCTGTTCCTCCGGCGCGGGGTCGGCCGCGAAATCTTCCTCGACCTCCGCGGAAGACGCGTCGCCCGGCCCGGCTTCGTTCGCGGCCCCGGCATCCCCCGTCGCGACCCCGCTCCCGGGGATCGGCGTCGCGGGCGGCGGGCCGCAGGCCGCCAGCGCCCCGCCGACGACGGCGACGCACATGATCCGCATGATGGGTTCCACGGGTCCTCCTCGGTCCGCGGCGCGGTCCCCGTCCGGCCGGCCGCGAGACGATCCGCAGCATGCCCGTGGGGCGGGCTGTCGTTCCACTTGACACCCGGGGGCCGGTTCCTATTATTCGGGGCCCTGTCCGGGCCCGCCCCGGCCGAGCCGGAAGACGCGCGGGTCCGGTGGAGAGAACAACCGATGGTTTCGCCGAGCGCACACACCTATCGCGTCCGCAGCAACAAGAGGACCAAGTCCGGCAAGAAGCGAAAGCGGGCGCTCCGCGCCAAGGGGACCACGCCCCGCTTCCCGATCCACAAGGAGGAGAAGCCTTCCTCCAGCCAGCCGAAGAAGTAGGCTGCGGACCGATCCCGGAGGAGCGACCGGATCATGCTGCTACCGATCAACCCGGCCCACCCGGAGCCACGCAAGATCGCGCGCGCCGTCGAAGCCATGCGAGCGGGCGGCGTCATCGCCTACCCGACGGGCACCGTCTACGGCATCGGCTGCAACCTGATGGATCGCAAGGCCATCGAGCGCGTCTATGCGATCAAGGGTGCGGCGCAGAAGAAGCCGTTCTCCTTCCTCTGCTACGACCTGTCGGACATCGCGCGGTATGCGCGCGTCGACGACGCGGCCTACCGCATCATGCGCCGTCTGGTCCCCGGGCCGTACACGTTCGTGCTCGAGGCGACCAAGGAGGTCCCGCGGCTGGTCCTGACCAAGCGCAACACGGTCGGCATCCGCGTGCCCGATCATCCTGCGGCACGGATGCTCTTGCAGCAGCTCGGCGAGCCGATCATCTCGACGTCCGCCTCCAAGGAGGGTCGCATCGAGACCGACCCCGCCGAGATCGACCGCATGTTCGCCGGGCTGGACCTGGTGCTGGACGCCGGCCCCGGCGGGCACGTGCCGTCGACGGTGCTGGCGATCCTGGAGAACGGCCAGATCGAGGTGCTGCGCGAGGGCGCGGGCCCGATCGATGCCGTCTTCGCCCCTCAGGGCAGCCGTCCGCCCGTCCCCCCGTCCGAAGCCTGACCTCCCCCCCTTCGCGCGAACTCCGGATCGCCTGGGCCCGCGGCTTCGCACTTGACCGTGACGAGGCGCACGGTATACTCCCCCCGAGAGCAGGGAGGTCGTTGATGAAGATCAAGGTGTCGTCCATCGTTCTCTGGTGCCTCGTCGCCGTCATGCTCGCGACCGCGATCGGACTGTCGTGCGCCGACAGCGGGACCCCGGCCTGTGACGAAGCCACGTGCGTCGCGCAGTGCATGGGCGCCGGACACCTGGGCGGCGTGTGCCGCGACAGCGCCTGCTTCTGCACCGACTCCCCGCCCGCGGACGCCGACGCCGACATCACCCCCGACGTCCCGCGCGAGGACGCGGTGACCCCGGACGACGGCACGACGACCGAGGACGCGCCGCCTCCCGACGTCGCCGACGACGCCGGCCCCGACGAGACGGTGGTCCGGGACGAGGGCGGCCGGGACGACGCGGTGCGCGACGACGGTCGTCGCGACGACGGCTCCAGCTCCAGCGACGAGGGTGGCGGCGGCGGCGAGGACGGCGGTGGCGAGGCCAAGTCGGGCTGTGACCCGCTGCTGTGCTTCATGAGCTGCGGCGGAACGTGCTCCGTCGGCGGCGAGTGCGTCTGCCCGCCGCGCTAGCTCCCGCCTACCTGCAGGGCAGGTCGAGCGTCGCGTCTTCCTCTCCGACGTAGTAGTCCAGGCGGTCTCCCGCCGACAGTTCCACGGTGTCCATCCAGCCGGCGTCCTCGGCCAGGGGCGCGACGAGGCGGGTGCGGCGGCCGACGACGAGCTGCCAGGCACCGGGGGCGAGCTTGAGGACGAGGTCCGGGGCGCAGGCCTGCGCCGCGTACGCGGCCAGACGGCCGCGGTTCGGGAGCTGCGTGGCCACCTCCTGGAAGCTGCCGAGGGCCACGACGGCCTGGACGAGGTAGTCGCCGATCTCGTCGGCCAGGTCGAGGGGCACGGCGGAGGCCCAACCGTCGGCGAAGCCGCAGTGCAGCACCACCACCGCTTCGCCCGGATCCGCATCGACCGCGAGGAGGTCGCGCGCGGCCTGCTCGGAATCGCCCGGATCGGCCAGCAGGCCGGGCATGCCGCCGGCTGCTGTCCCGGTCGTGCCGCCGGCATCCGAATCCCCGGGCGCGGGCGCGACGGGGTGCCGTGTCGACGGGCACCCCGAGCCGAGCATCACGACCGTCACCAGCCACGGCGCCACGCTGTGCATCGCACGCACCTCCTCGTCCGTTTTCGTACCACGCCCCGCCGCGACGCTCAACGCGCCGGTCGCGGCCTTCCCAGCCGGTGCGCTCATCGCGAATTCGACGAGTACGTCCGCTGCGGAGACTACCGGCAGGGCCGTCAGGGACCGGGCTGCCCGGCGGCCGCGTGCAGGGCCTTCTCGAAACGGCGCTCGACCGTGGCCTCGGTGGCGCCGCAGGCCAGGGCGACCTCCTTGATCAACATCCGGCGCGCCGAGTCGAGGAGTTGGCGCTGGCCGAACGACAGCTCCTTGCGCAACCGCAGCCGGAGCAGGTCGCGCATCACGCGCGCCACCTCCGCCGCGGAGCCCGAGTGCAGGAGCTGCAGGTAGTGGCGGTGCTGGCGGGCCCACGGGACGCGCTCGACGACGGAGTTCGGCTCCTTGAACACGTCGAGCAGCGCGTCGGCGGTCTTGCGGTCGATCGGCTTGCGCAGCCCGACCGCGAGCGCGCCGCGCACCGGCACCGTCAGCCGGATGCCGGTCCCCTGCACCACGATCAGGATGGAGTAGAAGTCCTGCCCGCCGCCGTCGACCTCGCGGCGCTCGATGGCGATGACCTCCCCCAGTCCATGCGCCGGCGAGAAGACCGGGTCGCCCACGACGAACACCGGTTGCATCGCCTCCGGCCCGGCCGCCACCGCCACCGCCATGGCCTTGCCCCCGTCACCCCCCCCAGCCGCTGCTCCCCGGCCCGGCGCCGGCACGGCATGGCGCCGCGGACGCCGCCGGGCAGGGAGCCGCGATGGAACGTGCCGTGCGTGGCTAGAAGCGATCGCGGTTGCCACCGCGTCCGCCGCCGCCGCCGCGGTCCTCTCGCGGCCGGGCCTCGGCCACCGTGATCTTGCGGCCCTGCAGCTCCGTGCCGTTCAGGGCATCGATCGCCTTCTTCCCCTCTTCGGTGTTCGCGAACTCCACGAAGCCGAAGCCCTTGGAGCGGCTGGTGTCGCGATCGACGATGATCGTGACCGAAGTGGGGGTTCCGTGCGCCGCGAACGCCTGGCGCAGATCCTCGTCGCGCGTGTCGAACGACAGACTTCCAACGAACAACCTCATGTTTCGACTCTCCGTGTCGGACGGTTCCGACTCCTCCCGGCAACCGATGGACGCGGCCGGACGCCGGCGAAGCGGCCAC
>JACRCZ010000057.1 GCA_016218765.1 Deltaproteobacteria bacterium
CCGCGGGCGGCACCGCGGCCGTCTCCGTCGCGGCGGATGGGGCCGCGGCAGGCGCGGCGGACGGCGGCGCGGCGGGCTCCGACCCGGCGGGCGGCGCCGCGGGCGCATCGGGCGCGTGGTGGCACATGGTGCAGACTTCCTCGCCCCGACCCTCGTGATCGGCGGGCATCGGCTTCATCGCGGCCGGGCCGTGGCAGGCACTGCACGGGGAGCGGCCCTCCACCGGGTGCGGCACGGGCCGTGGCGGCCGGAAGCCGCCCTCTTCGGGCGCCGCGTCGGCGTCCGCGGTCGCGCCCGCATCCAGCGCGGGCGGCGGGGCCGCCGGGGCGAACGCGGTCTGCTGCACGGTCGGAATCCCGGCCAGCGAGGTGTTCTCGGAGAGCAGCACCTTGAGGCCGACGACCGACAGCGCGACGAAGCCGACGGCGACGGGCAGGAAGAGCTTTCGGCGCCGGCCGAACCCGGGGTCGTCCTGCGGACGCCGCGGGCCCTCCGCCTCGAGCCGCCGCAGCTCCGCCGCGTGCGCCTCGCGCATCTCCTCCTCGGTGAGCGCGCCGGAGACCATCGCCCGGTTCCAGTGCGCCACGTGGACACCGTAGAAGTGCCAGATCATCACGGCGAGCACGGCGAGGATCGCCTCGTAGCCGTGCGCCGCCTTGGCCGCGGGCACGATCTCGCCGGGGAGGAACGTGGTGGCCTTGAGCGGGACGAGCAGGACGAAGCCGGTGACGATCATCAGCACCGTGCCCCACAGCAAGGCCCAGTACTCGATCTTCTGCTCGAACCCGTACCGCCCGAAGGAGGGGTGCGGCGCGCTGGAGCCGAGGACGTGGCGCAGCCACTGCCGGAAATCCCGGACGTCCTGGAGGCCGGGCAGCATGGTGAGCGGCGCGCGGCGGACGAAAACCTTGTAGGCGACCATGACGAGGTGGAAGACGGTCTCCAGGACCAGGAGGATGGCGAAGAGGTGGTGCAGCGTGCGCACCATCTCGATCCCGCCGAAGAACGAGATGGCGCCCTCGGCCACGGGGTGCCCGGCGAACTTCTGCGGCAGGCCGGTCAGGGCGAGCATGGTGAAGGAAACGACCATGACCCAGTGCTCGACGCGATCGAGGCCGGTGAAGCGCGGGAACGAGCGGCCCGAGGCGGGCGGGTGGTCCTTGGCGGCCCGGCGGCGGCGGATGCGCTTCTGGGCGTCGAGCAGGACGAGGACGAGCATGAAACCCAGGATGCCGGGGATGGCGATGCGGTAGAACAGCTCGACGTAATACGTGATCGGGTTGCGGTCCGGCGAGGGCCGGTAGTGGCCGATCCACGCGCCGATGAAGGAGGGGTCGGCGCCGGGATGGCAGCGCTGGCAGGTCTTGACGAGGTTCGCCTTGATGACGTGCGACTGCGGGTCATCGACCTTGCGGATGTCGTGGACGCCGTGGCAGTCGTAGCACACGGCCTTGTTGCTCGGGGCGTCCGGCGACTGCCGCGCGAACAGCTCGACGGTCGTCCCGTGGAAGTCCGCGACGTAGGTGTCGTAGACGTCGGCGGTGATGCCGTACTTGCCCATGCGCGCCGGGTCGGCGTGGCAGCGCGCGCAGATCTCGGGCGACTTGAGCCGGAACTCGGCCGTGCGCGGGTCGTGGATGCCGTGCACCCCGTGGCAGTCGCTGCACGTGGGCACGTCGGGGTTGGAGTCGGCCAGCAGCGCCGCGCCGTGGACGCTCTCGCGGTACTGCGCGACGATCGTGGAGTGGCAGCGGGCGCAGGTGTTGGAAATCGCCGAGCGCGGCTCGTGCGGCGAGCTGACGTCGTGGGCCGAGTGGCAATCGACGCAGATCGGCGCGTTGCGGTTGCCCCAGGCGAGCGCCTGGGCGTGCATCGAGTCCTGGACGCCGGTGTACTGCTGGACGTGGCAGCCGCGGCAGCGGGTGTAGCTCCGGATGCTGTAGTCGCGGCGATCCTGCGCCGCGATCCGGCCGTGCGGACCCGCGGTGTAGCCCTCGTGGCACCCGACGCACCCGACACCCGCGCGGCCGTGGACGCTGGAGCGGTACGCTTCGGTATCCACGTACAGAGCGAGCGTGTCGCCGGCGGGCAGGGGCACCGTGAGGCCGCGCCCGGCGTGGCAGCCGAGGCAGTCGGCGTCGCCGACGCCGGCGGCCGCGCCGGGCTCCGCGGAACCGCCGGCCTGATGGCAGGCGAGGCAGGTGCCGTCGGCGCGCCCGGCATGGTCGGCGGGCATCGGTCGCACCCCGCCCGCCGCGTGGCAGAGCGAGCACTCGTCGCGTCCCTGGAGGCTGTGCGGCACAAGCGGCGCGCCGCCGGTGCCCGTCCCCGCGGCCGGGGGCCGGCCCCCGCCCTCCCCCGCCGGCGCGGGATGGCACATGAGGCACATGTCGTCGGTGCGGCCCGCGTGATCTCCCGGAACCGGACGCAAGCCGCCCTCGCCGTGGCAGACCAGGCACTGGTCGCGGCCTTCCAGCGTGTGGGGAACGGGCCGCGGCCCTCCGGAAGCCACCGGCTCGGTACCCGCGTCGGCCGCCGCACCGGCATCCGCGCCCGCGGCGCCGGCGGAGTGGCACATCGTGCAGGTGTCGTCGCCGCGCCCCGCGTGATCGGCCGGATACGCGAGCGGACCGGAGGAGTGGCAGCCGGAGCACTGCGCGCGGCCTTCCAGCGTGTGCGGGATGGCCGGCGGTCCGCCCGAAGGCGGCGCCGCCTCGCCCGCGTCCGCGTCCGGGACGCCGGCGTCCGAAGCGGCTGGCGCCGCGGGAGCGCGATGACATCCGGTACAGGTCGAGTCGCCCCGCCCCGCATGGTCGGCGGGCCAGGCCATCGGACCCGACGAGTGGCAGCCCGAGCACTGCGCGCGGCCTTCCAGCGTATGCGGGATGGCCGGCGGTCCGCCCGAAGGCGGCGCCGCGCCCGCGTCCACGGCCGGGGTGCCGGCGTCGGCGCCGCCCGACGCGGCCGAGGCGCGGTGGCAACCCGTGCACGTCGAGTTGCTCCGCCCCGCGTGATCGGCCGGATAGGCCATCGGGCCCGAGGAGTGGCATCCCGAACACTGCGAGCGGCCCTCCAGGGTGTGGGGGATCGAGGGCGGTCCGCCGGACGGCCGAGTCGTGCCGCCCGCGTCCGCGGCCGCGGCGCCGGCGTCGGCGCCGCCCGACGCGGCCGAGGCGCGGTGGCAACCCGTGCACGTCGAGTCGCTCCGCCCCGCGTGATCGGCCGGATAGGCCGTCGGGCCCGAGGAGTGGCAACCCGAGCACTGCGAGCGGCCTTCCAGGGTGTGCGGGATGTTCGGCGGTCGCGATGGGCGCGTCGAGCCGCCGGTGTCGGCGGCGGTCGTTCCCGCGTCCGGCGAGGTCGAGCCGGCGTCCGGGGCGGGCGACGCCGCGGGCGCGCGGTGGCACATGGTGCAGGTGTCGTTGCCCCGTCCGGCGTGATCCGCGGGGTAGGCCTGCGGACCCGAGGCGTGGCACCCCGAGCACTGCGAGCGGCCTTCGAGGGTGTGGGGGATCGCGGGCGGACTGCCGGAGGGCCGCGAGGAGGCGCCGGCATCGGCGGCGGTGGTGCCGGGATCGGGCGAGCCGGCGCCGGCGTCCGTGGAGGAAGCCCCGCCGTCCGGCGTTGCCGATGTCCCCCGATCGTCCGTGACCCCGGCGTCGCGGGTGTCCGCGGCCGACGCATCCCTGGCCGCACCCGACCCGCTATCGGCCGGCGTGCCGCTCGAGCTGCTGCCTGCGCGGTGGCAGGTCGTGCACGTGTCGTTGCCCCGGCCTTCGTGGTCCGCGGGAACCGCGTGGGATCCCGAGCGGTGGCAGGCGAGGCACTGGCCGCGGTTCTCGAGGGGGTGTGGAATGCTCGGCTGCGCAACGGCCAGGCCGGCCCAGACGGCGCCGGCAGCCAGGAGCAGGACGAGCAGCGATGCGTATCGTCTCCCGACCGACTTTCGGATTGGCACGACCTGCGGCTCCGTTCGCCCCACGTGAACGCCCCCCCTCACGATTACGGTTGCCGCTTATACCAGACAGAAAAAACCAATGCAAGTGGGGCCTTGCGATGGTCCACCGACGCGGAATCGAGGCCTATTCCCGGCGAATTCGGCGCGCGGCCGGCCCCGGCTTCGGCCCCGACGCGACCATCCCACCGTTGATTTCAACGTTGGGTCCATCAACGCCGACCAGCAATCTACTCGCCCTTGGCCTTCCGTACCTCGGCGGCGAGCGCCGGGGCGAGCTCGAACAGGTCGCCGGCGATGCCGTAGTCGGCGTGCTTGAAGAAGGGGGCGTTGGGGTCGTTGTTGATCGCGACGACGGTTCTTGCGGAGTCCATGCCCATGCGGTGATGGACGGCGCCGCTGATGCCCAGGGCGACGTAAAGCTTGGGCGAGACGGTGCGGCCCGACTTGCCGACCTGGCAGGAGTGGTCCCGCCAGCCCGCATCGACACAGGCGCGGGAGGCGCCGACCGCGGCGCCGAAGGCGGCGGCGAGGTCCTCGACGAGCCGGAACCCCTCCGGACCGCGCAGTCCTCGTCCGCCGGCGACGATGACGTCCGCCTCGGCGAGATCGACCGGCCCGGCTTCCAGGGGCAGGCGTCCCGCGAACCGCACGCGCGCGGTGAGGGCGCCGGTCGCGGGCGTCACGCGCTCCACCGTGCCCGCGAGTCCGGCGGCCGGGGCCGGGAACGCGCCGGGGCGCACCGTCGCCAGGTCGGGCGTCGGCCCGCGGAACTCGAGCGTGGCGTAGGCCCGCCCGCCCAGGACGGGGCGCACCGCCCGCAGCCTTCCGCCGGGCGTCACGTCCAGTCCGGTGACGTCCGCGGCGTAGCCGCAGCCCAGGCGGGCCGACAGGCGCGCGAAGACGCCCCGGCACCGCGCCGTCGCGCCGCCGAGCACGGCGGCGGGTCGCCGGACCGCGATCAGCTCGGCCAGCACCGCGGCCCACGTCTCCGCGTCCCCGTCGTCCAGCAGCGGGTGCGCGACCGCCAGCACCCGCTTCGCGTACGGCGCGACCGCCGCGGCCGCCTCGTCGGGGTCGCCCCCCGGCACCACGGCGACGGCCTCGCCCCCCAGGGCCGCCGCCCGGCCGAGCGCCTCGCGGCAGACGCGGCGCACGCCGTCCTCCTTCCGCTCCACGACGACCCAGATCTCGCCGTTCATGTCGTCACTCCACCCGCCGCGGCGGTCCCGCGGTCCGGCTCCTGTCCCGTGCTCGCCCGGCGTTCCATCTTCGCGTCGTTATCCCAGGACCTTCGCTTCGTCCCGCAGCAGCCCCACGAGCGTCCGTGCGGCCTCGGGCGCCGTTCCGGCGATCATCTTGACCGGCGGGCGGGCCGGCGGGGCCTGGTAGCCGGCGACGGCGACGGTCGGGGCGAGCCGTTCGGGGGCGAGGCCGAGCGCGGCCAGATCGAGCTTCTCGATCTTCGCGCGCATCGCCTTCATGACGTTGGTGACCTGGGGCACGCGCGGCACGGCCAGACCCTTCTGCGCGGTGACGACGGCCGGCAACGCGACGTCGAGGATCTCCTTCGCGCCGTCCGCGACCCGGGTCGCGCGCAGGCCGGGACAGCACTCGGCGACGTCCAGCTCCACGGCCTCCTCGATGTGCGGCCATCCGAGCAGCTCGGCCACGGCTCCGCCGACGAACCCGGCCTCGTCGTCCCCGGCCGCCCGGCCCGCCAGCACGAGGTCCGGGGCGAGGCGTCGGACCGCGGCCGAGAGGACGCGGGCCACGCCGAGGGCATCCGTGTGTCCCAGGGCCGGGTCATCGACTTGCACCGCCCGATCCGCCCCGAAAGCGACCGCGCGGCGCAGGGCATCCGCGGCCTTCCCGCCGCCGGCGGTGAGGGCGATGACGGCCCCGCCCAGACTCCCGCGCAGCAGCAGCGCCTTCTCCAAAGCGATCTCGTCGAAGTACGACGTGACCCAGCGATCCTCGACCTGCAAGGCGTCGGGGCCCCCTCCCTCCTTCACGGTCACCCGCGCCTCGGGATCCGGCACCTGCTTCACCAGCACCACGATGTTCACGTCAACCCTCCCGCTCGTTCCCTCCGCACTCCCCGCACTTCCCCGCCTTCCCGCCCTACTCCGCCAGATACCTCCGCCCCAGGAAATCGAGCAGCACTTCGTGGGTGCCGCCGCCGGAGAGCAGGAACCGGGCGTCGCGGAAGAAGCGTTGCGGGGGGTATTCGGTGGAGAAGCCGTTGCCGGCGTAGATCCGCGTCGCCTGGTCCACGGCTTCCAGGCACATCTCGGTCGCCAGCCACTTGGCGCCCATCGCCTCGCGCACGCACTCCTGCTTCTCGTCGATCATCCAGGCGACGCGGTAGAGGAGCGTCCGGGCCGCCTCGCGCTGGATCCAGAACCGGGCGAACTTCTCGCGGATGAGCTGGTACTCGGCAATGGGCTTGCCGAACGCCTCGCGGCGTTTCGCGTATTCCCGCGCGTCCGCCATCGCCTCGTCGGCGATGGAGCAGGCGGCGAGGCCGGTCATGACGCGCACCTGGTTGAGGATGTCGCCGACGTAGGTCACGCCTTTGCCGGGCTCGCCCAGCAGGTGGTCGGCGGGGACGCGGACGTGGTCGAGGACGATCTCCCCGGTGGCGGAGGCGCGGGCGCCCAGCTTGCCGATCGCCTGGCCCCGCTGGTAGCCGGGGCGGTCCGCCTCGACCAGGAAGAACGACAGGCCCTTGAGCCCGGCCTTGGGGTCGGTCGTGGCGAGGACGGTGGCGAAGTCGGCGACGGGGCCGTTGGTGATCCACTCCTTCGTCCCGGAGAGGACCCACTCGTCGCCCTCGCGGACGGCGGTGGTGCGGGTCCCGGCCAGGTCCGACCCGGACTGGCTTTCGGTGAAGCAGATGGCGGCGATCTTCTCGCCCTGGATCGCCGGCGCCAGCAGCTTCTTCTTCAGCTCCTCGGTGCCGAACCGGCCCAGGAAGTAGGTGCCCATGAGCATCTGCACGGTGGCGGCCATGAAGAAGCCGCACGAGCCCCGCGCCAGCTCCTCGAAGAAGATCATCGAGGTCACGGTGTCGGCTTCCTGGCCCCCGTGGGCGGCGGGGTGGCGCAGGCCGAAGTACCCGAGCGCCGCGAACTCGTTCCACAGCTCCCGCGGGAACGCCTCGCGCTCGTCCAACTCCGCCGCGCGCGGGCGGATCACGCGGTCCACGGCGTCCCTTGCCTGCCGGCGGAAGAACTCGTGCTCTTCGGTGAAGCGGAAGTCCATGGCTCGCCTCCTGGCGCGGTGTGGTACACTGCCCGCCATGCGGAAGGCAACCATGCTGTTGGCGGCGGTCGGCTTCGCGCTGGCGGCCGCGGGGTGCAAGAAGGGGTCGGGCGGGGGCGAGGCGCGGTGTCGCGTTTTCGACCAGGATCCGGCCAGCGCGGATCGGGGGGCGCTGGCGGGCCTGCAGCAGGCGTACGAGGACGCGGCGCGGATTGCCGAGTGCGCGAAGGCGGCGAAGATGTCGGTCGAGGAGTTCATGCGGGCGCACGACGTCGCGGAGCGGCTGCGCACGATCGAGTCGGTCGTGCTGGGTGCGCCGCGGACGATGGCGGAGGGCGTGAAGGCGAAGGCGCGCGAGGTGCAGGAACAGGTGACGGGGGCGCTCGAGGGGGCGCAGGACCGGGCGTGGGAGGCGATCCGGTCGGCGCAGGAACAGGCGCAATAGGGCGGCGATGGGCTCCGACTCGTTTTCGCGCGCCCTGGCCGAGGGCGGATACCTCTGGGCGTTCCTGCTGGCGTTCGGCTACGGGTTCCTCTCCAGCCTGACGCCGTGCGTCTACCCGACGATCGGCATCACGGTGTCGATCTTCGGGGCGCGGAGCGTGAAGCGGCGTCGCGACGGCTTCTTCCTCGCGCTGATCTTCGTCCTCGGCATCTCGACCATGTACTCGGCGCTCGGCGTCGTCGCCGGCCTCACCGGCATGGTCTTCGGCTCGATCCTGGCCAACCAGTGGGTGGTGATCGGCCTGGTCGTGCTGCTGGCGGCGCTGGCGTTATCGATGTTCGACCTCTACGAGTTCGCGCTGCCGGCGTCGTGGCAGACGAAGCTCTCCTCGATCGGCGGCGGCGGCGGCAAGCTGAGCGTGTTCCTGATGGGGCTGGTGGCCGGGCTGATCGCCGCGCCCTGCACCGGTCCCTTCCTGATCGGCATGCTCGCCTACATCGGCAGCACGCGCTCGCCGTTCCTGGGGTTCAGCTTCCTCTTCGTCTACTCGCTGGGTCTGGGGGTGTTGTTCCTGGTGCTGGGCACCTTCGCGGTCTCGCTGCCCAAGGCGGGGCGGTGGATGACGGCGGTGCGCGGGCTCCTGGGCTGCATCCTGCTGGCCACGGGCCTGTACCTGCTGGCGGTGCCGTTCCCGGCGATCGGCGAGGTGTTCCGCTCCGGGTGGACCTTCGTCCTGCTCGCGATCGGCCTGGTCGCCGCCGGCACGGCCATCGGGGGACTGCACCTGCCGCTCAAGGGTGCGGGCGCGCTGGCCACGATCCGCAAGTCGGTCGGGGTGCTCGCCGTCACCGCGGGGCTGTACGGGGTCTTCTCCTCGCTGACCTACGCGGAGCCGTTGGACTGGAGCCGGGACGTCGCGGCGAGCGAGGCGCGGGCGAAGGCCGAGCGGCTGCCGCTGATGCTGGACGTCACGGCGCGCTGGTGCAGCGTGTGCAAGAAGATCGAGCGGACGGTCTTCACGGACCCGCGGGTCCGCGCGGCGCTGGACGACGTCGTGCTGGCGCAGATCGACCTGTCGACGGACCCCGACCGGGCCGAGGGGGGGTCGGTCCGCGTGTACGGCACGGACTACCCGCTCAGCGGCCTGCCGCGCATCCTGCTCTTCGACCGCTCCGGCCGGCTCGTCCGCGACTGGAACGGCCCGCCGCCCCACGGCGTGGCCCCGCCCGACGAGGCCGGGGACGTGCTCGACGCGGTGGCGGAGGCGGAGGCGGGGAGGTAGTTCCGGGTTCCTGCGGTCCGCTTCGAGCGGTGGCGCGCTGCCCGCCGGCACGTTATACTGCCGCCGACCAGGAGGTATCCTCATGACGGTACGCCCCCTTGTTGCCCTGTTGATCGCGTCCGGCCTGCTGTGGATCGGCTGCACCGATCCGGATCCGAACCTCGTCGGGGACGGCGGAGACGCCGACGTCTCGACCGACGGGGACGGCGCGGTCGATGTGCCCCGCCCGCGCAACTGCGACGGCAGCAACGACCGCGACCGCGACTACATCCTCAACGTCGACGAGGGCGCCGGCGCGGTGGACACGGACGGCGACACCACCCCCGACTCCCAGGACGACGACTCCGACGCCGACTCGATCGATGACTCGGCCGAGGCGGGCGACCTGGACTGCGAGACGGAGCCGTACGACTCCGACAACGACACCGTGCCCGACTTCCGCGACCTC